>OMYS01000003.1 GCA_900315305.1 uncultured Eubacteriales bacterium | reverse complement strand
GGTCTGCATCCCGAACTGCGACAAGAACGTCCCGGGCCTTCTGATGGCCGCGGCCCGTCTCAATATCCCGACCGTCTTCGTCAGCGGCGGCCCGATGCTTGCCGGCCATGTGGACGGACACAGAACATCCCTCTCCAGCATCTTCGAGGCTGTCGGCAGAAGGCAGGCAGGAACGCTCGATGAGGCTGGACTCGAGGAGTACGAGGAGTTCGGCTGCCCGAGCTGCGGCTCCTGCTCCGGCATGTACACAGCAAATTCCATGAACTGTCTGACAGAGGCGATCGGCATGGGCCTTCGCGGCAACGGCACGATCCCGGCCGTCTACTCAGCCCGCATCCGTCTTGCCAAGCATGCCGGCAATCAGGTCATGGAGATGTACAGACAGAATATCCGCCCGCGCGATATCATTACAAGAAAGTCCATTGAGATGCTTCACCTTCCGGCAATCGCCCATGAGGTCGGCATTGACCTCAATATGGAGATCATCAACGAGTACTCCGCAAAGACACCGAACCTCTGCCATCTGGCACCGGCCGGCCCGACCTACATGGAACAGCTGAATGAGGCCGGCGGCGTCTATGCGGTTATGAATGAGCTCTCAAAGAAGAACCTTCTGAACCTCGACTGCATGACAGTGACCGGAAAGACGGTCGGTGAGAATATCGCCGGGGCAGTCAACAGAAACCCGGAGGTCATCCGCCCGATTGACAATCCGTTCATGCAGGAGGGCGGTCTCGCATTTCTGTCCGGCAATATCGCGCCGGAGGGCGGCGTCGTCAAGCAGAGTGCAGTCGCTCCGGAGATGCTTGTCCACGAGGGACCGGCGAGAGTCTTCGACTGTGAGGATGATGCGATTGCAGCGATCCTCGGCGGAAAGATCAACAAGGGAGATGTCGTCGTCATCCGCTACGAGGGACCGAAGGGAGGCCCGGGCATGCGCGAGATGCTGAACCCGACATCCGCGATCATCGGCATGGGACTCGGAAGTTCCGTCGCGCTGATCACGGATGGCCGTTTCTCAGGTGCGTCCCGCGGCGCAGCCATCGGCCATGTCTCTCCGGAGGCAGCTGTCGGCGGCCCGATCGCTCTGATTGAGGAGGGTGACATCATCGAGATCAATATTCCGGAGAAGAAGCTGAACGTCCGTGTATCGGATGAGGAGCTTGCAGCCAGAAAGGCGAAGTGGCAGCCGAGAGAGCCGAAGATCACAACAGGGTATCTCGCAAGATATGCCGCGATGGTCACATCCGGAAGCCGCGGAGCCGTGCTTCAGGTGCCGAAGGCAGACAACTGAGTTTACATGTGAAAGGAGACCTCTGATTCATGATCTTAAGCGGTTCCGAAATCGTCATCGAGTGCCTGAAGGAACAGGGAGTTGACACTGTGTTCGGCTATCCGGGCGGCACGATCCTTAATATTTACGATGAATTATATAAGCACAGCCATGAAATCCGTCACATTCTGACGTCCCACGAGCAGGGTGCGGCCCACGCCGCCGACGGCTACGCGAGGGCCACGGGGAAGGTCGGCGTCTGCATGGCTACGTCGGGCCCCGGCGCAACCAATCTTGTCACGGGCATCGCGACAGCATACATGGACTCCGTCCCGCTTGTCGCATTTACCTGCAATGTCGGTGTGAATCTCCTCGGACGCGACAGCTTCCAGGAGGTCGACATCACGGGCATCACGATGCCGATCACAAAGTACAGCTGCCTCGTCAAGGATGTGAAGAACCTTGCCCCCACGATCCGGAGGGCATTTCGGATCGCAAAGAGCGGACGTCCCGGACCTGTCCTGGTCGACATCACGAAGGACGTGACGGCAGCAAAGTGCGACTACACGCCGGTTGTTCCCGAGGAGATTCCGAGAAAGATCGAGTCGATCCGCTACAAGGACCTCGAGGAGGCAGCGGCGCTGATCGCGAAGGCAAAGAGGCCGATGATTTTCGTCGGCGGCGGCGCGGTCGCGTCCGGCGCGGCGGAGCAGGTCCGCGAGCTCGCGCGCAGAATCGATGCGCCGGTCGCGGACACGCTGATGGGCAAGGGCGTGTTCCCGGGCACAGACCCCCTGTATATGGGCATGCTCGGTATGCACGGCACAAAGACAGCAAATAATGCGGCTGCAAACTGCGATCTCCTGATCGCGCTCGGCTGCCGCTTTTCAGACCGCGACACGGGCAACACGAAGGCTTTCGCGCACCAGGCGAAGATCATCCACATGGATATCGATGAGGCCGAGATTGACAAAAACGTCATCTGCGACTGCTCGGTTGTCGGCGATCTGAAGGAGAGCCTGATCAGGCTTCTCCAGAAGGTACAGCCGGCAAAGCACGAGGAGTGGATCAAGCGGATGGAGACATACCGCTCGGAGCACCCGCTCAAGTATGATCACAGTGTGGTGACGGGCCCGTATGTTATCGAGGAGCTCTACAAGCTCACGAAGGGTGACGCGATCATCACGACCGATGTCGGCCAGCATCAGATGTGGACGGCGCAGTACTACAAATACAAGGAGCCGAGGCAGCTTCTGACCTCCGGCGGACTCGGCACGATGGGCTACGGCCTCGGTGCCGCGATGGGAGCGAAGGCTGCATTTCCGGACAGAACGGTCGTCAACATCGGAGGCGACGGATGCTTCCGCATGAACCTCGTTGAGGTGATCTCGGCTGTCAGAAACAAGATCAATGTCATCGAGATTGTCATGAACAATGAGGTTCTCGGCATGGTCCGCCAGTGGCAGCATCTCTTCTATGGAGAGCGGTACTCGAACACGATTCTCGATGACGGCATTGATTACGTGAAGATTGCAGAGGGCATGGGTGCTCTCGGTCTCCGAATCACAAAGCTCGAGGATGTGGACGAGGTTCTGAAGACGGCGATTAATGCCGGCAGACCGGTTGTCATTGACTGCCAGATCGGAAAGGATGACATGGTCTTCCCGATGGCTCCGGCGGGCAAGGCGATTGAGAAAGCATTCGATCAGGACGATATCAAATTGTAAATCAATGCTTAGGCCTGCTTTGCGGGGCTGAGCAATATATACTGGGGAGGGATAAGCGATGTACACATTTAGATGCCTCAATAATATTTCCGGCGTCGGACTCAAGCATTTTACAGGTGATTACAAGCAGGTCGGCGAGAGCGACAAGTCGGATGCCATCCTTGTGAGAAGCGCAAAGCTGAATGACATGGAGTTTGACTCCGATCTGAAATGCATTGCCCGCGCGGGCGCAGGCGTCAACAACATCCCGCTCGACCGCTGCGCAGAGCAGGGAATTGTCGTCTTCAATACACCGGGCGCCAACGCAAACGGCGTCAAGGAGCTCGTCATTGCCGGCATGCTGCTCGCATCTCGTGATATCATCGGCGGCATCGAGTGGCTGGAGCAGCAGGAGAACACGGACGATCTCGCAAAGCGCGTCGAGAAGCAGAAGAAGCAGTACGCGGGCTGCGAGATCGCAGGCAAGAAGCTCGGCATCATCGGCCTCGGCGCAATCGGCGTCATGGTCGCAAATGCGGCTGTGTCCCTCGGCATGGAGGTCTATGGCTATGACCCGTATGTCTCTCTGCATGCGGCATGGAATCTCTCCAGCCAGATCAAGTATGTCAAGGACCTCGATGAGATCTACAGCACCTGCGACTTTATCACGATCCATGTTCCGCTGAACGACGGCACACGCGGCATGATCTCTGCGGACGGCTTCACGAAAATGAAGGACGGCGTCGTGCTTCTCAACTTTGCGAGAAACGGTCTTGTCGACGAGGACGCGCTCGTAGAGGCCCTGAAGAGCGGAAAGGTCAAGAAGTATGTCACAGACTTCGTGACGCCCAAGATTGAGGGAATTCCGAATACGATCATCACACCGCATCTCGGCGCATCGACGAAGGAATCCGAGGACAACTGCGCGGTCATGGCAGTCCGCGAGGTCCGCGATTACCTTGAGAACGGAAATATCAAGAACTCTGTCAATTATCCGGCCTGCGACATGGGCGTCTGCACGACAGCCGGCCGCGTCGCAATCAACCACAGAAATGAGCCGAACCTTCTCGCACAGCTGACAGGTGTCCTCGGTGAGGCTGGCATTAATGTCGCGAACGTCTTTAATAAGAGCCGCGGCGCGTATGCGTACACCCTGATCGACACGGATACAGAGCTGACGGACGAAATTGCGGCGAAGCTGTCTGCGATCAACGATGTGCTGAAGGTACGGATCGTAAAATAAAGCTCCGGAGACGGGGCGGCATAAGGAGATTCGACTATGACGGACAAGGCATATGCTTATATGGACTGGCCGCGTATCGAAGATATTATCTACGCGGAAATGAATCATCCGGGGGACGTTATGGCCCCGAAGCGGGTGAAGGAAGGGACGATTTATCAGTGCTTCTGCCCGGGGGCGAAATCCGCGGTGCTGATCGACCGGAGGACGGGCAAGCGCTATCCGATGTTTCTGGAGGACGAGAACGGCTATTTTGCTGTTCTCGTCGGCGGAAGACGTCCGGCCCCGCACGATTTTGAGATCGACGGGACGCTTACGGGGGATCCGTATGCCTATTCCAGCGTCATGACGGAGGAGGCCGCGAGCCGGTTTTCGGCGGGCATCTCCGAGCGCGTCAGCCGCTGGATGGGCGCCCATGTCATGGAAGTCGACGGGACGAAGGGGGTGTATTTTGCGCTCTGGGCGCCGAATGCATTTCGCGTGAGTGTCGTCGGTCCGTTTGACGAGTGGGACGGACGCAGGTATCCGATGAATTATCATGAGGAGAGCGGCATCTTCGACCTGTTTATTCCGTATCTCGAGGAGGGAACGGAATATGCGTATGAGCTGAAACTCAGGGACGGACTGGTCTACACGAGGCCGGATCCGTTCGGAACAGAGTTTATCCTGGGAGACCGCCCGTCGTCCGTCGTCGGCGACCTCCGGTACCGGTGGCATGACCGCGACTATCTGGAAATGAGAAACCGCCGCGCGGATACGACAGGGCAGCCGGTCGCAATTTACGAGTGCCGGCTCGCGGAGTGGGCCAAAAAGGAGAAAGAGGAAACGGCGAATTACCGCACGCTTGCCCCGAAGATTGCCTCTCACGCAAAGGAGCTCGGCTACACGCATATTGAGCTCACGCCCGTCATGGAATACCCGGATGACAAGAGCAACGGATACCAGACAGCCGGCTACTACGCGCCGACGAGCCGCTATGGCACGCCGGCGGATTTCAAGTATTTTATTGACACGCTGCACAGCGAGAATATCGGTGTGATCCTTGACTGGACGCCGGCGCAGTTCTCAGCGGACACCAGATGGATGGCGTCCTTTGACGGCACCTGCCTCTTTGAGCATCTGGACCCGCGGCAGGGCGTGCACCCAGTGTGGGGCTCAAAGCTCTATAATTACGGGCGGCCGCAGGTCAGGAGCTTCCTGATCTCAAATGCCGTCTTCTGGATGCGCGAGTATCACGCGGACGGCCTGAGGCTCGACGACTGCTCATCCATGCTGCGGAACGACTATGAGCGGGCCGACGGACAGTGGGTCGCGAACATATACGGATCCGCTGAGAATCTCGAGGGCATCGATTTTTTAAGCAACCTGTCCGCTGTCTTTAAGAAGAGATTCCCGGACGGGCTCCTCATCATGGAGGAGCATGTTGACTGGCCGGATACGACGGCCCCGTCCGATGAGGACGGCTTCGGCTTTGATTACAAGTGGAATCTTCATTTTACAAGAGATGTCCTCAGCTTTCTTGCGATGAAGGAGGAGGACAGAAAGAAAAATCTGACACTGCTTCAGAACGGCATGCTGAACCATTTCTTTGAGCACTACATGATCAGCCTGTCCCGGACGCTGGGGCCGTTCAGCGAGGAGACATTCCTTGAAGGGGTTGACGGTGATACGCCGGAGAAAAGAATGGCGCTCGCAAGGCTCGCCTATGTCTTTCTGTTCACGCATCCGGGCAAGAAGCTTCTGACGGAGGGCGAGGATGTAAATACGGAATTCTTCCGTGCCCTGCTCCGAATGTACGCGGAGGAGCCGGCCCTTTCTAAAACTGACTACAGCGAAGCCGGCTTTGAGTGGGTCAATACGACGGATACGGAAAACGGCGTACTGACATTTATCCGGAGAGGAATCGACAGGACGGATACGCTGCTTGTCGCGGTCAATACCTCTGAAGAGGCATATGACCAGTACCAGGCCGGCGTGCCGTATCCGGGCCGCTACAAGGAGATTTTCAATTCGGACGACAAGACCTTCGGCGGATCGGGAGATGTCAACCCGCGTGCCAGAAGCACGAGGCACGAGGAGAAGGATGAGCGGGCGGACAGCCTGCGGTTCCGGATCGCGGCGCGGTCGGCGGCTGTATTCCGGTATCAGGGTGAGTGATGCGGATGATCATTGGCACACAGACTGCGGCGGGGGAAGAGTTTTCTCTGTCTGAGCTTTTTAATTCAAAGGTTCTGCCTGCCATCGGGAAGACCATGCTCAATATCGGCATAGCGCTTCTCATTTACTGGATCGCGTGCAAGGTGATCAACAAGCTGACGCGCTGGTTCCTGAAGCGGTGGCTTGCGCGGACAAGCGAGATGACTGCCGTGACGTTCCTCGCCAATCTCGTGCGGGTTGTGCTGAAAATTCTCGTCGCCGTCATGCTGCTCACGCAGCTTGGCGTCAATAATACGACGATCCTCGGAATTTTCGGATCGGTTACGGTCGGCCTGGGTCTGGCCCTGCAGGGCGGGATGGCCAATTTCGCCGGCGGCGTGCTGATCATTTTCCTCAAGCCGTTTGTCGTGGGGGATTATGTCATCGTCAGCAGCGGCTGCGAGGGAACGGTAAAGAAAATTGATATGTTTTACACGACGATCTACACCCCGGACGGGACGAACGTCGTCGTGCCGAACCAGCAGATGACGAATAATTCGGTGGTCAACTGCACAGTTCACGGTCTCAGGTTTCTTTCGGACAGCGTCGGCATATCCTACGGCGCGGACCTCGAGAGGGCCAAGGCTGTCGTGCGGTCTGTCACCTCTGAGGAGCGGCGCCTGAAGGAGCAGCCGGAATACGGACAGACGGGCAGTGTCTTCGTCCGCTCGCTTGCTGAGAGCTCCGTGATCATCGGATACACCGGCTGGGTCGATCCCGCAGATTACTATCTGGTCAGGCACAGTCTCTGCGAGGAGATCAAGAAGGCGTTTGACGCGGAGGGAATCGAGATTCCTTATAATCAGCTTGATATTCATCTCAGCCGGGAGAGCGGGGACTGGCCGGGACCAATTGACAACGGAGTGTGACAGATGAAAAAAAGACTACTTGCTGCTTTTATGGCAGCGGTGACGGCAGCGGCGCTTCTCGCCGGCTGCAGCAGTACAACGCATGTGACGAAGACAACGGAATCGGGCACGGAGTCCGGCGCGGGGGCGTCAGGAAAATATGCGATGATCCTGTCAAGTGACGAGGACAACAGCGCGGATGCGCTCGCGGCCCAGGGCTTCACAAAGATCATGGAGCAGGAGGGCAAGACCTACGAGATCGTCAGGCCTGGCTCGAATGCGGCCTCCGATCAGCTGAAGGCAATCAAGCGGCTGACGGAGGAGGGCGCGGCGTGCATCGCCATTTCCCCGGTTGATGCCGATTCCGTGTCGGACGCTCTAAAGGACGCCATGAAGTCGGGCATTGATGTGTGTTCATTTGACAATGCGGCGAACGTGAAGAGCCGCGAGCTGCAGATCAGTCAGACGAGCACAGATAAAATTGCGCAGACCTTTATGGAGGCTGTCTACGATCTCTCCGGAGGCGCAGGAGATTGGGCGATCCTCTCAGAGTCATCGACATCGTCGAGCCAGAACGAGTGGATCAGCGCTCTCAAGGAGGAAATGAAGGACGACCGCTACTCGGACCTCACGATGATGGAGGTCGCGTACGGCGACGGCGCGTACCAGAAGTCCTATGATCAGACGAAGGCGCTTCTGACAAGCTATCCGGACCTGAAGGTCCTGCTCGTTCCGACGACAACAGCGATAGAAGCCGCATGCCAGTGCATCGAGGACCTCGGCTCAAATGTCAAGGTCACGGGCTTCGGACTTCCGTCCGCCATGCAGTCGTATGTCGGTGACGACAAGGTCTGCCCGTATTTCTATCTCTGGAATCCGGTGTCTCTCGGGGAGCTGACCGCATGGGTATCCATCGATCTCGCCTCGGGATCAGATCTGACCGGCGCGGAGGGAGATATGTTTACAGCAGGCGATCTGGGGTCGTTCAAGGTACAGACCGCATCGGACGACGGGACGGAAATTGTCCTCGGGGATCCGTACCGGTTTGACGCAAGCAACATAGGAGACTGGGTCGATCAGTTCTGATCGGTCAGGGGCGGCGACGCCGCTTACGAAAAAGGGCCGGAGGCAGGCCGGACCGGGCACTAGCAGGGAGGAAGAACAGGTATGCCGGAGATCCTTGATGAAGAGGAACTGAAAAAGATACGCAATGCGACATTGCTGGTCTCTGTCTTTTATCTGGCGGCAGGAATTCTGCTGATTATATTCAACAGTCAGGTGAAAGAGGTGATCGGCTACGCGATCGGTGCGGCGGCCATTGCGATCGGTGCGTGGAGACTGATCCTGTATGCAGCAAGCCACAGAAAGAAGTCACTGATCGCAACTGATCTCTTTGCAGGCTGTGTGCTGATCGCACTCGGTATTCTTTGCCTCATTTTTCAGGCGCGCATGGTCGATTATGTGGCCATTATTTTCGGCATTCTGCTTCTTGTCGGCAGCGCTGTGGAAATGCAGAACGCCATCGATCTTAAGCAGATGTCGGCGAAGCGCTGGTGGATCATTCTTCTGCTGGGCTTCGTATCGCTCGCACTCGGCGTTCTTCTGATCGTATATCCGGCGTTTATCCGGCAGAAGGTCATGCTTCTTTCAGGGATTTTCTTCACCTATGACGGGGCGACGGGACTTGTGGCGGCCATCTGGTCTGCCGGACGGTTCCACTCGATGAAAAAGAGTGCGGCCGCCGGCGGGACGGAGGAAGAGACGGATTCCGGAAGCGAGAAGGAAGAAAAAGGGCAGGAGGACGTGTACCCCGATGAGGATGCCGATCTGGCGGAGTACGAACCGATTTCTGAAGAACCTGCAGAAAATGAAGGGCCGGCGGACAGCAGCTCTGTGAGCACAGAATCCGAACAAGCCGGAGAGAATCAGCCGGACCACTCCTCGAAAGAATCCGGCCAGGCGGACGGGACGAGCTCCGGTACAGAGGGACAGAAATCTGAGGATCCCGGGAAATAACGGGAGAGTCGTTCGCCTGCTTTCAGACAGCCGGAAAGGGCAGAAGTGCGAATACCGGCAGAACAATAGTACAAATATGTAATTATTCAGCACCCCTTGGAAAACTGATGAAATCCGGAAGGAGAGCTTGCTCGCCGGACGGTTTCAGAAGTTTTCCAAGGGGCGGACAAGTGGCGAAGCCGCTCTGTCCGCCTTCAACGAGGAACGCGCAGCGTTCCGAGTCCGGCGTGCTGAACAGTTACAAAAATATAAAAAGGAGAGTACATATGCCAGCAGATACATGTAATCATGATTGCTCGGGCTGCGGAGAAAACTGCGCTTCGAGAGATCCGAAGAGCTTTCTTGCAGCCCCGAATAAGGGAGCACATATCAAAAAGGTCATTGGCGTCGTGAGCGGCAAGGGCGGCGTCGGCAAGTCACTGGTCACCTCCCTGCTCGCGACGGAGGCCGCGCGGAAGGGACAGAAGGTCGGAATCCTCGACGCAGATATCACAGGACCCTCGATCCCGCATATCTTCGGCATCGAGGGACAGACGGTCACCGGAAGCGACGACGGCCTGATTCCGGCATCGACGAAGACGGGAATCAAGGTGATGTCGATCAACCTGCTTCTGCCGGACAGCGAGGAGCCTGTCATCTGGAGAGGACCGGTCATCGCCGGAGCTGTCAAGCAGTTCTGGACGGACGTCATCTGGGGCGATCTCGATGTCCTTTACGTCGACATGCCGCCGGGAACAGGCGATGTTCCGCTGACGGTCTTCCAGTCCCTGCCGGTGGACGGCATCATTATCGTCACATCGCCGCAGGACCTCGTCTCCATGATCGTCGGCAAGGCAGTCCGCATGGCGGAGACGATGAATATCCCGGTTCTCGGCCTTGTCGAGAACATGAGCTACGTCGAGTGTCCGGACTGCGGAAAGAAGATCTACCTGTTCGGCAAGAGCGGAGCCTCTGAGGTTGCTGAAAAGTACAAGATCAGTAACACGGCGACGCTGCCGGTCCTTCCGGCGCTGGCGAGCCTGTGCGACGGCGGAAAGATCGAGGACGCAGACGCCTCCGTCACGGACCTTGTTGGCGGACTTCTGTGAGAAAATACGAAATTTTCGAAATTGCATCTTGAAATTCGAATTTGATCGTGTATAATAATCATTGTTGCAGGTCAGCCACGTACTGATCTGCACAGGCCGATGTGGCTCAGTTGGTAGAGCAACGCATTCGTAATGCGTAGGTCGTCAGTTCGAGTCTGACCATCGGCTCTCTAAACGCCCGGGGTTCCTGAGAAATCAGGAATTCCGGGTATTTTTTTGCAATTAGTCAGTACACAAAACCCGGAACGCTTTGCGCTTCTCATATTACAATTTTGTGCCGCCGCGTATTGACAATGGAATAATTCTTTCGTGTCCGATATAATGGATGCATATGATTCTTATATGCAAGGAGTTACTGGTATGGCATTTTCAAGCATGATCTTTCTGTGCCTGTTTCTGCCTCTGTTCCTGTTGATTTACTGGCGCGCGGGGACAATTGAGAGGCGCAACCGGGTGCTGCTGGCTTTTTCTCTTATTTTCTATGTCTTCGGAGGCGTGGGATACCTCATTCTTCTGCTGATTATGACGGCTGTCGTGTGGCGGATCGGACTCCTGATTGGGGAATTCAAAGAAGAGGGAGACGGGCGGAGCGCCGGCATGTGCCTGGCCGCGGGCACTGCCATCTGCCTTGCCGTGCTTGGCGTCTTTAAGTACACGGGCTTTTTTGTCAGCACCTTCACGCTCGGAAAGGCCGCCTTCTCCATCGCACTTCCGCTCGGCATTTCCTTCTACACCTTCAAGTTGATCTCGTATATGGCCGATGTGCGCGCTGGGAAATGCGAGGCGGAGTCAAATTACGCGAACCTCCTTCTTTACACGTCCCTGTTCCATCAGGTCTCGGAGGGCCCGATTGCGCGCTATCCGGAAATGAAGAGTCAGTTCGCCAGACGGAAAATGACGCTTGTCAGCTTCTCAAACGGCATCTGGCGGTTTTCCGTCGGACTTGCGAAGAAGGTGATCCTCGCGGACCACTGCGGCGATCTCGCGGAAGCCTTCTTTCCGGCAGCGTCGGCCGGAAACCACACCGTGCTTGCCGTGTGGCTCGGGTCCGCATTTTACATGATGCAGATCTATCTCGACTTTTCGGCATATACGGACATGGCGCTCGGACTCGGCCGCATGATCGGCTTCCGGTACCCGGAGAACTTCAACTATCCGTATATTGCCGCATCCGTCAGGGACTTTTGGAGGCGCTGGCACATCACACTCAGCAGTTTCTTCCGCGACTACGTGTATTTTCCGCTCGGCGGAAGCCGATGCTCAGTGGGGCGCTGCGCGATGAATCTCCTGATCGTCTGGGCGCTCACAGGGCTCTGGCACGGGGCCAGCTGGAACTTTGTTCTCTGGGGACTCTACTACTTTGTGTTCATTTTTATTGAGCATATGCGGAAGGAAAGGGGCGCGCAGCCGCTTCCGGCTGTCCTGGGACACGTGCTCACGCTTCTTTGCGTATATTTCAGCTGGGTTCTGTTCCGGTTCACGGATTTTTCGCAGCTCGGGGCGGCTCTCGGCGGCTTCATCGGCATCGGCGGAAGCGGAATCGCAGGAAAGGAGACCGTTCTTCTTCTGCGGAACAACATTTTCTTTACGATCTACGCGGCCCTTGCGTGCACGCCGTTCTTTGTGCAGGCCGGAAAATGGGTCAGCACCGCGATCACGAGGCGGCGCGGGAGCCACAGATGTGTCTATTTTCTGAAGGCAGCGGCCGTTGCCGCTCTGCTCATCATTTCCATCATGGCCATGACAAGCAGCAGCTACACGCCGTTTCTCTATAATCAGTTCTGATTACTGCGAGGACAGGAAAAATGAAAACAACGGATAAGGACGCCGAAGGAAGAGCGCGGAAGGGTAGCTTCGAGGCGTATAAAAAGAAAGAGAAGAGAACACGCAGGGCCTGGCACAGGATCCGCTCAGCCGTGTTCTGGACCGTACTCCTTGTGTTTGGAGTGACCGGCCTTCTGATCCCGCTCCGGCCGACGAGATCGGTGAATGAGAAGAGAGAGCTCGCGCATTTTCCAAAGCTCACGGCAGCCTCCCTCTGGAATGGTGATTTCTTTTCGGATGTTGTCACCTGGTACACGGACACCTTCCCGACAAGAGAGGCCCTGATCAAGGGAGCGGGCGCCTTTGAAAATTTGTACGGAATCCGGAACGAGGTCATCTATGGCAATGCGGACACGTCGACGGATTCGATTCCGGACACTGACAGCCAGTCGGCAGCTCCGCTTCTCACAGACACGGCCCCCGCCGAATCCTCGGCGGAGACAGCTCAGGGCTCCGGGGCAGAGACCGCGGAGGCGGACGCGGGCGGCACGATCGGGCAGACACCCGAGGTCGCAGGCAACGTCTATGTCTCCGGGGACAGGGCATTTTCCATCTTTTATTTTGCAACGGACAATATGGACACATACGCGTCTATGATCAACACAGTCAAATACAAGGTCGGAGATGGCGTGAATGTCTACGACCTCGTCGCCCCGACGAGCTTCGGCGTCTATCTCTCCGAGGATGTACAGCAATCGATGGGCGGGTCGAGCGAGAAGAAGGCGATCGCCTATATCGACAGCCGGCTGCAGTCCAACGTGACGGCGGTTGACTTCTTTGACGATCTCGTCAGTCTGAATTCGCAGTACCTGTATTTCCGGACGGACCACCACTGGACGGCCCTCGGCGCGTACTACGCATACTGCAAATTCTGCCAGGCAAAGGGCATCGAGCCGCAGAATCTCGGACAGCTGCAGCAGGTCGAGTACGACGGCTTCCTCGGAACGCTCTATTCCGGCAGCGATCAGTCCGCGGCGCTCGCCGCAAATCCCGACTCTGTCATCGCGTATATTCCCTCTGAGACAAATGAGGAGACCATCACGCGGACAGACGGGTCCTCATTTACATGGCCGATCATCCGGGACGGCAATGAGCTCTCGGCAGGCAACAAGTACCTGACCTTTATCGGAGGCGATCAGCCGATGGTCGAGATCGACAATCCGGACATCACGGACGGGTCGACCTGCGTCGTCGTCAAGGACTCCTATGGCAATGCCTTTGTGCCGTTCCTTGTCGGCCACTATCAGAGGGTCCTTGTGCTCGACTACCGGTACTACACCGGCAATGCGACGCAGCTCGTGAAGGATACCGGCGCGAGCGACGTGATTTTTGTGAACTGCGTGGATGTCATCACGGAGTCCACGGCGATGCAGATGAACGCGCTGTTTCAGTGAGGGCAGACTCCGTCCTCCTCAGCTTCCCTTCGCCGCTGACGCAGCGGCTCAGGGTGATCTTCGGACTCCTCCGTATAACGCCCTCACCGCTCCTGATATTGCTGACCGCTTTCCGAGGTCTGATAGCGTGTGAATTGTAACGTGAGTGGGTGCTGATTTTTAAATGTAAAGTAAAAACACTTGACACGCGGGCGGACGCGTCGTATAGTAGTCACCATGGAAAAAATTTACGAGGAAGCACTGCTCTTTGATTTTTACGGAGAGCTCCTCACGGACAGGCAGAGACAGATCTATGAGGAGGTCGTCCTCGACGATTATTCGCTGAGCGAGGTCGCGGAGGAGTACGGGATCACCCGCCAGGGGGTCCACGATATGATCCGCCGCTGCACCGCAAGCCTGAACGGGTATGAGAAGAAGCTCGGGCTCGTGAAGCGTTTTCTTGATCTGAAGAAAAAGGCGGCCAAGATCCGTGACCTGACGGACAACGAGGAGATCCGGAAGATCGCTGGAGAAATCCTGGAGGAACTTTAAATGGCATTTGAAAGCCTGACAGATAAATTACAGAATGTCTTCAAGCAGCTCCGCGGAAAAGGAAAGCTGACGGAGGCGGATGTCCACGCCGCGATGAAGGAAGTCAAGATGGCCCTGCTCGAGGCGGACGTCAACTACAAGGTCGTCAAGAACTTCGTCAAGTCGGTCGAGACCAAGGCGATCGGCGAGGACGTCATGAGCGGCCTCAATCCGGGGCAGATGGTCATCAAGATCGTCCACGACGAGATGGTTGAGCTGATGGGCTCTGAGAAGACCGAAATTCCGCTGAAGAACGGAGAGATGACCATTATCATGATGGCCGGTCTTCAGGGCGCGGGCAAGACGACGACGGCGGCAAAGCTTGCCGGCCAGTACAAGGCAAAGGGAAAGAGGCCGCTGCTGGTCGCCGGCGATGTCTACAGACCGGCCGCGATCCGGCAGCTCGAGATCAACGGCGAGAAGGTCGGCGTTCCGGTCTTCACGATGGGTGACCGGAAGGACCCGGTCGACATCGTAAAGGCGGCCTACGCACATGCGCAGGAGAATAAAAATGATATCCTTCTCATCGATACGGCAGGCCGTCTGCAGATCGATGACGACATGATGAAGGAGCTGAAGAACATCAAGAAGGCTGTTCCGGTCGACTTCACTGTCCTTGTCGTCGACGCGATGACAGGCCAGGAGGCCGTCAATGTGGCGAAGACCTTCACCTACAAGGTCGGCATCGACGGCGTCATTCTCACGAAGTGCGACGGTGATACGCGAGGCGGCGCGGCTCTCTCGGTCAAGGCCGTCACGGGCAAGCCGATTCTCTACGTCGGTATGGGCGAGAAGCTTGAGGACCTTGAGCAGTTCTATCCGGACCGCATGGCGTCGAGAATTCTCGGCATGGGAGATGTCCTCTCCCTGATTGAGAAGGCACAGGCCACGATCGACGAGCAGCAGGCCGCCGAGATGGAGAAGAAATTCCGCAAGGCCAGCTTCGGCTTCGACGATTACCTCGCGAGCATGGAGCAGATGAAGAAAATGGGCGGCCTCGAGAAGGTTCTCGGGATGCTGCCGAACATGGGCGTAAGCTCCGCAGACCTTGCCGCATCCATCGATGAGAAGCAGATGAAGCACACGGAGGCCATGATTCTTTCAATGACGCCGCAGGAGCGGGCCAACCCGGACATCCTGAATGTGCGCAGAAAACAGAGAATTGCCCGCGGCAGCGGCTGCGATATCTCCGAGGTCAACAAGCTTGTCAAGCAGTTTGACCAGGCGAGAAAGCTGATGAAGCAGATGCCGGGCATGATGAAGAAGGGCGGACGCGGATTCGGCGGACGCAGAGGAGGCTTCCGGATGCCGTTCTGACAAGGACGCCGGGACCTGAAAGAGCTTGTTAATAGAAAGCCAGTCTTTCTTTGACATACAGCAATACATTTTATATTTATCATTTATTTATGGAGGAAGTTTTACAATGGTTAAGATCAGACTCAGAAGAATGGGCAAGAAGAAGGCACCGGTTTACAGAATCATCGTCGCGGATGCAAGATCCCCGAGAGACGGAAGATTCATCGAGGAGATCGGTACTTACGATCCGTCCCAGGAGCCGTCTGCTTACAAGATCGATGAGGAAGCTGCTAAGAAGTGGCTTGCAAACGGCGCTCAGCCGACAGCAGAGGTTGCCAAGCTTCTGAAGATCGCAGGCATTCAGAAATAATAAGAACTCGAAACCTGTCAGGAAAGCTGGAGGTGCTTCATGAAAGAGTTAGTCGGGGTCATCGCGAAGGCTCTTGTCGAGCATCCTGAGGAAGTTGTCGTGACCGAGGAAGAAAAGGACGGCGAGACAGTGGTCACACTGAAGGTCGCCGCGTCGGACATGGGCAAGGTCATTGGCAAGCAGGGCAGAATCGCCCGCGCGATTCGTGCGGTTGTCAAGGCCGCGTCCGCGAAGACCGATCAGAAGGTCATCGTGGACATTACTCAGTGATATGCTGGATGTACTGGAAATCGGCGTCATTACGTCGACGCACGGGCTGAATGGTGAAGTCAACATCTATCCTGTAACAGATAATGTCAGCCGCTTTGACGCTCTGAAGGAGATCCTTCTTGAGCGCGAAGGCGGCTTTGATTCTGTTCAGGTCGAACATGTCCGGTATTTCAAGAACCGTCCGATTCTGAAAATGAAGGGCTACGACCGGATAGAGGATGTGGAACATCTGAAAGGGCAGAGCATCTATGTTCGCCGCAGTGACGCGGTCGCCCTTGAAGAAAATGAATATTTTATCGGCGATCTGATCGGTCTTGACGTCGTGCTGGAGGACGGTTCCAGGTTCGGAACACTGGCCGATGTGCTCCGGACAGGCGCAAACGATGTGTACGCCGTAAAAAAGGATGACGGCAGCATCGTCTACCTTCCCGCGATCAAAGAGGTGATTCTTCACACGGATCCGGAGGCGGGTATCATGACGGTGCGGCCGATGAAGGAGATCTGAGACCGCGGATGGAATATTATGTCATGACGCTGTTTCCGGATATGATCACGAGGGGACTCGACACGAGTATCATCGGCCGGGCCATTGAGAACCAGGTTCTTTCACTCGAGGCGGTCAATATCCGGGATTTTACAAACGACAAGCATGGCCGCACCGATGACTATCCGTATGGCGGAGGCGCCGGGATGGTCATGCAGGCGCAGCCGATCTATGACTGCTACCGGTCGATCGCAGACCGGCTTGCCTATCGGCCGCGCGTGATTTATCTCACGCCGCAGGGCCGTGTCTTTAATCAGCAGATGGCCAGGGAATTTGCGCTGGAGCCGGGACTTGTGTTCCTGTGCGGCCACTACGAGGGCGTTGACGAGCGGGTGCTCGATGAAATTGTGACGGACCAGGTGTCGATCGGAGACTTCGTGCTGACCGGCGGGGAGCTCCCCGCGATGTGCATGATCGATGCGATCTCCAGAATGATACCGGGGGTCCTGCACAACGATGAGTCCGCGGAGGATGACTCCTTCGGGGACGGGCTGCTGGAATTCCCGCAGTACTCGAGACCTGAGACCTGGAACGGCCGGAAAGTGCCTCAGATCCTTCTGAGCGGCGATCACGCGAAGGTCGATGCCTGGAGGCGCGAGCAGTCCCTGATGCGGACCGCGGAGCGGAGACCGGACCTTCTTGAGACGGCTGCGATCAGTCCGAAGGAGAAGGAATTCGTCAGGAATTTCCTTGCCAACAAGGAAAAGCTATAGTATACTTATAAAGTTGCATCACAGATGGTCCTCTGCCGGCGATTCCGGGAATGAACATCCATATTAAGATTTAAGGAGATCAGAAAATGAACGAAATCATCAAGAAGATTGAAGATGCCCAGCTGAAGAGCAATGTCGATGACTTCAGAGTCGGCGACACAGTCCGTGTTCACGGAAAGATCAAGGAAGGCAACCGCGAGAGAATTCAGATTTTCGAGGGTGTTGTTCTGAAGAGACAGGGCGGCGGCGCTCGTGAGACATTCACAGTCCGCAAGTCATCCAACGGCGTCGGCGTCGAGAAGACATGGCCGGTTCATTCCCCGAATGTCGAGAAGGTCGAAGTTGTTCGCCACGGCAAGGTCAGAAGAGCAAAGCTCAACTATCTGAGAGGCCGCCAGGGCAAGAGCGCGAAGCTGAAGGAAGTTATCAAATAAAGCTTCCCGTTAACATCATACTTGATATTGAAAAAGGAAAGCAGTCTCAGATGAAATTGCTTTCCTTTTTTCATAAGAAAAACAGATTATGTTCAAGAAGAAAGCCAAAATTATCCGGGAGCTCACGCCGCAGGAGAGACGCCTGCAGCAGAGGAACAGAAGCGTCTTTATCATTGAGGCTGTGATTGCGCTTTTCATAGCGCTCGTTGCCGCCTTTCTTTTCTGCAGCTCATATACTGTGCTGGACAGCTCGATGAGCCCGACACTTGAGGTCGGCGACCGCGTGCTTGTCAATAAGGTATCCTACCGGTTCGGCATCCACCGCGGCGATCTGATCGCATATGTCGGAAGCAGTGCCTCCGACAGCACAATCCATATCAAGCGCGTGATCGGACTTCCGGGAGAGACAATCCAGATCCGTGACGGACTGATTCTGATCAACGGAGAAACTTATAATGAGAAGGAGGAATTTCCCGCAATCAGCAAGGAGGGACTCGCTGAGAACCCCATCACGCTCGGAAGCGGAGAATATTTCGTGCTCGGCGACAACCGCAACAACAGTGAGGACAGCCGGTTTGCCAATGTAGGAAATATCGAGAGCAGCCAGATCAGAGGCAAGGTCTGGTTCATAGCCGCTCCGGCGGGCAGAATCGGCTTCGCGGGATAAAATTATGACATATCAGTGGTACCCGGGGCATATGACAAAGACGATGCGCCAGATGAAAGAGGATCTGAAGCTGATCGATCTTGTGATCGAGATTGCGGACGCGAGGATTCCGGTCTCGGGACGGAATCCGGAACTCGGAAATCTGTGCGGCAATAAGGCAAGAATTGTTATTTTCGGAAAGGCAGATCTCGCGGACGAGCGCGAGACAGCCAGATGGCAGGAGGAGTTCAGAAAGAAGGGGCAGAAGACCATCTTCTGCGATTTCCGGAAGAACAGCATCCGGAAGCAGCTTCTTCCTTTGATCCAGGAGGCGACGAGAGAGAAGGCGGAGCGGGACAGAAAAAGAGGGATGAAGCCCCGGAATGTCCGCGCCATGGTCTGCGGGATTCCGAATGTCGGCAAATCGACATTTATTAATTCATTTGCCGGAACAGCCGCGGCAAAAACAGGCAACCGTCCGGGAGTCACGAAGGGGAGACAGTGGATCCACATGGGCGGCGGTGTTGAGCTCCTCGACACGGCCGGCGTACTCTGGCCGAAATTCGAGGACCAGAAGACAGGCCTCGCACTGGCTCTTGTCGGCTCTATGCCGGATGACATCATTGACAGGGGCGAGCTTGTCGTCGACCTGATCAGGGTGCTGAAGAAGCGCTATCCGGGAATCCTGAATGCGCGGTACGGGTGCGATGAGAGCAGAGAGATGGAGGCGGAGATCATGGCCGACATCGCGGCGCGGAGAGGAGCGCTGAAGAAGGGCGCCGAGCCGGATTATGAAAAGGTTTCGCGCCTTATTCTCGATGACTTCCGCTCGGGAAGAATCGGACGAATTACGCTCGAGACAGCAGGTGAGTCATGACGGAAAAGCAGCTGCAGAGATTGAGAGAGCGTGAGGAGAAGGCAAAGGCAAGGCTCGAGAAGGAGATCAGCCGCACAAAGTCGCTGATGGTCTACGAGGAGAAATATGCCGAGTCCGGCCCTGTGTGCGGCATCGACGAGGCCGGGAGGGGCCCGCTGGCAGGTCCCGTCATGGCGGGAGCGGTCATTCTGCCGACGGACCATATGATTCTGGGTCTCAATGACTCAAAGAAGCTGTCCCCGAAGAAGAGGGAAGAGCTCTACGATATTATCATGCGGGAGGCGGCTGCCGTCGGCGTCGGATCTGAGTCGCCGGAGACAATTGACCAGATCAATATCCTCCAGGCAGATTACCGGGCGATGCGGACGGCGATCGGAAAGCTTTCCCTTAAGCCGGGAATTCTTCTTAATGACGCGGTGACCATTCCGGACGTGCAGATTCCTCAGGTCGCTATTGTCCACGGCGATGCTCTCAGCGTGTCGATCGCGGCCGCGAGCATCGTGGCGAAGGTCACGAGAGACAGGCTGATGATCGAGTACGACCGCCAGTACCCGGAATACGGCTTTGCGAGAAACAAGGGCTACGGCACAGCCGAGCATATTGCCGCTCTGAAAAAGTACGGTCCATGTCCGATTCACAGAAGGACCTTTATCACGCATTTTGTAGACGGAGTATGATATAATGATTACAGTGTCAAGAGTCTGAGTCGCAATTACTTTTGGCACCCAGATCATATGTAATTATTCCGCTCTGTCTGCCCCAGGCTCAGGAAGCGAAGCACTCCGGGCATGAGGCACTGAATAGTTGCGATATAATTATAGTTAGATCTTGCAACAGTAATCGGGAGATGACTGCGCAATGTCATCTGCGCTTGAGGAGAGGAGGCCTGGTTGAACAAACGCACTGTCGGAAGTGAACAGGAGCGCGTCGCGGCCGATTATCTGAAAGGACAGGGATACGTTATCCGCCAGATGAATTTCCGATGCAGGAGCGGTGAGATCGATATCGTTGCCTCGGAGGGCCGGTATCTTGTATTTGTCGAGGTCAAGTATCGATCCTCGGGAAGTGCGGGAGATCCGCTGGAGGCAGTCGGACCGAAAAAACAGCGGCAGATCTCAAGAACAGCTGCCGTGTATCTTCACATGCATGGTTTGTCCGGAGATACGCCGTGCCGCTTTGATGTGGTCGGAATCACGGGCGACGGAACGGTTCGTCTCCTGCGAAATGCATTTGATTACTGCTGACTGTTAAATCACAGGGGGAGTGTGAAAAAACATTATGTCAGATGGACTGAGGGAGGAACAGGGTCCGGAGCTTCGCCGGGAGAAAGAGACAGGAAACCGGAGAAGCGCAGAGAAAAAGAAAAGGAAGAGAAGAGCTGCATTTCTCGTATGCTTCGGAGTAGTCGCGGCGATTCTTCTCTCGATCGTTGTGGTAGCTGCCGTCAACAGATGGCGTCTCCATATGAAGCTGAATGGCAAGAGCTCTGAGACGATTGAGGTTTTTGATCCGTACAAGGAGGAAGGCGCAAAGGCCTGGACAGAGGGAACGCTTCTGAAGTTTATCCGCCGCCCGCAGAAGGTTACGGTGAACGGAGAGGTTGACACGGGAAAAATCGGGGACTATACGATCACGTATACGGCAGAATACGGGTCGAAGCAGCAGGCCTCCGTGACGAGAACTGTCAAGGTCGAGGATACCGAGGCGCCTGTCATTACGCTGGTGTCAAATCCGGACAGCTACACGCTTCCGGGCCACGAGTATGTGGAGGAAGGGTATTCGGCGACCGACAATTACGACGGAGATCTGACAGCCAATGTCACAAGCTCCGAGAACAACGGTGTGATCACCTATACGGTGGCTGACAGCTCGGGAAATGTAGGAACCGCGACGAGAACGATTAACTACAAGGACCCGAACGCACCGGTCATCACGCTGAACGGAGACGCCCAGCAGACGATCATCGTTGGCGGGACATGGACATCGGGCTGCACTGCAGTTGATGATGTGGACGGAGATGTGACTTCCAAGGTGACGCAGACAGGCGATGTCGACGTCAATACGCCGGGCACCTACACCGTCACCTACACGGTATCGGATACCGCGGGGAACACAGCGACAGCTACGCAGACAATCACGGTCGTTCAGCTGACAAATGACGAGAACCAGGCCGTAAATGGCAAGGTCATTTATCTCACATTTGATGACGGTCCGTGCGAGTACACAGACCAGCTGCTTGCCACGCTCGCGAAGTACAACGTTCATGCGACATTCTTTACGACCAGCCAGTTTCCGGATTATCTTTACTGCATCCAGGAGGAGGCTGCCGCCGGACATACGGTCGCGGTTCATACATATTCGCATGAATTCTCGCAGGTGTACGCGAGCCCCGATGCGTACTGGAGTGACTTCAATCAGCAGGCGGCTGTGATCCAGCAGTATACGGGACAGACGCCGACTATTTTCCGCTTTCCGGGAGGAAGCTCCAATACGACGAGCGCCAAGTACTGCCCGGGAATTATGACGGAGCTGGCCGCAGAGGCGGCCCAGAAGGGACTGACCTATGTAGACTGGAACGTTTCGAGCGGAGACGCTGACGGCCAGCCGACGGCTGATCAGACCTTCCAGAATATTATCACCGGGGTACAGAGTCACGATGTGTCCTTTGTGCTTTGCCACGATATTCATAAGAGCACGGTCGACTGCATGGATCAGACGATCCAGTGGTGCCTTGAGAACGGGTACACATTCCTGCCCATCACGGCAAATTCGCCGACCTGCCACCATCACATCGCAAACTGACAGCCTGCAGGTCAGGGCAGCAGGGCTGAAAAAGGAGGACTTCCAAAAATGGAGGTCCTCTTTTTTTAATATGCCCGGCAGCGGTCTATTTTTTTCTGGTTGCGAAATGACGGATCACAACATAGATGACGATTAGAAAGGCCATCAGATATCCGGCAAAGCCCAGAAATGGGATTCCGAATACCTTTGGCTTCATGTCTGTTGTACAGATTATGCTGGCGCTGACAAGAAGCGCGGCGACCCAGAGTCCGATGACCGTGTTGCGCACAAGGCGCCTCAAGAGAAATGCAAAGTCACGGGACGTCTTGATTTCCAGATTGACGCGGCTCTGTCCGTTCAGGTACTCCTTCATGATGTCCGTCGCGAGAGAGGGCAGCTGAATGCCCTTCTTGAACGCGCGGTATAACTCAAAGCCATTTGCCTTCAGCTCGGCCTTCCAGTTCAGGCTGCCGAGATACTCATTTTTCAGGCGCTCCTTGGCGATCTCGATCATATTGAGGTCCGGGGCGATTTCTATGAGGACTCCCTGCATATCGGTCAGTCCGCGGACGAGCATAGTCATGCCGTGAGGGATCGCGATGTGGTTTGTCTTCATGATGTCCATCATCGTCTGGAAGAAGTCGACCAGATCAATGTTGCCCATGTCAGAAAATGCATACCGCTGCACAAGCTCGCGGATGTCCTGATAGAGCTTGTCGCGGTCAGGCCGGCCCTTGAATTCGCCGAGTCCGAGAACCGCATTTTCGATCATCGCGATGTCATTAGTCGCGACGCCTTTCACGCCGTCCGTCAGATTTCTGCGGTCCTTGTCGCTGAGCCGTCCCATCATGCCCATATCGATCCAGATGATCTTGCCGTCGCGGATCAGAACATTGCCGGGATGAGGATCGGCGTGAAAGAACCCGTCGTCGATGACCTGCTTTAAGAAATTGTCGACGAATTTCCTGCCGATTTCCTTCAGGTCATATCCGTTTGCCAGCAGGTCCTTCTTGTCGTTGATCGGATAGCCGTCGATGTACTCCATGACGAGAACCTGCTGCGTCGTGTATTCCCGGTAGAGCTTTGGCACGCCGATATAGGCGATTCCCCGGTTGTTGCGCTCAAATTCCTCCATGTTCGCGGCTTCCTTGAGGAAATCCATTTCCTCCTGGGCAACCCGCCACATTTCGTCGAGGACCTGACCCAGGTCGACGAGATTTTTGAGGTTTGCCACCGGCGGCAGGAATTTTACGGCCCGCTGAAGCAGGCGGATGTCCCGCGCCATCGTATTGTAGATCCCCTTGCGCTCGATTTTGACGATCACGTCCTCGCCGCTTAAGAGCTTTGCGCGGTGGACCTGCGCGATCGAGGCCGATCCGATCGGGACCTCATCGATGGAGGCGAAGATATCGCGGTAATCCATGCGATAGGAGTGGTTCAGCACATCGACTGCGTCGGAGAAGGGCATCGGCGGAACCTCAGAATTTAGCTTCATCAGCTCATCGCAGTAGGCCTTCGGGAGAATGTCTGAGTGGAGGGAGACAACCTGGCCAAGCTTGATATAGGTCGGTCCGAGCTCCTCGAGAATGATGCGCAGCTTCTCCGGTGTGATGCCGCGTGTGATGTGGTTCCTGCGCAGCACGTCCATGATCTCGCGCAGCCGGGAGCGGTTCTTTCCGCCGCTCACTTCGTCGCCGGCCATATAGGAGGAATCGGCCTCCGCCTGATCGGGCTGGCCTTTGAGCTTGTCGCCGCGGTCTGCAGCTGAATGATCAGGATGAGAGGCGTGACCGGAGGCCGTACCACCGTCCTCAGGCACCGGTTCGAAATCTGCGTCGGGGATCTTATCCGGTGCAGATCCGTCACTGCCATCGCTGATTTTATTCGGTACAGGCTCGAAATCCGCGTTGCGGATCTTGTCGGGCACCGGCTCGAATTCAGCGTCGCGTACAATGTCGTCATTCATCCGCCTTGAGGCCGGCCCGTTCTCATTGTGCCTGAGCTCATTGCCTGCTTCTTCGCATGACGAAACAGAGCCCGACGGTCTGTCAGGCCCTGTCTCCGTGCCGGTTTTCAGTTCTGTCTTAAATCCGTTATCTGGCATCAGTCGGCTTTATTTACCTGCTCCTTAAGTGCTGCAAGCTGCTCGGGAGAGAGCTTGGAAAGAAAATCAGTAACCTCTGCATCTGTGACGGTCTTGTCAGCTTCCTTCTTGTCAGCCGGCTCTTCAGCTTTTTCTGCCTTGTCGGCAGCCTCCGCCTTCTTTTCATTCATTTTGTGCTTCAGCTCCTGGTTGAGAGTTTTTCCCTCCTCGACTGTGATTTCACCCTTCTTTACAAGGTCATCGACGAGCGCCTTTGATTTCTCGGCTGTCGTCGCGGCAGCTCCGATTCCGAGAAGAAAAATCTTCTTTACTTCATCTTCAAGAATATTTGCCATAGTCTTTTCCTCCTTTTGGTTTTACAGGCAGACACGCGCTCCGGGGAAGCTCAGAAGAGAGCAGCAAGCTTCGGAATGAAAATGATGAGCCCGATCACAGCAGCGGCCATGGCGGATACCAGGACCGCACCTGCGGTCGCATCCTTTGCAAGCTTCGCAAGAGGATGCCACTTGTCCGTCGCAAGATCAACGGCAGCCTCGACAGCTGTGTTCACGAGCTCAAGACTGATCACAAGGCCGAAGAGGAGAGTGCAGATGCACCATTCGGTCACGGAAAGACCAAGCAGTGCGCCGGCAATGATCACCAGGGCCATGACAGTCAGATGGATCTTGATGTTCCGTTCTTTTCTGACCGTTGCAAAAATTCCCTGAAATGCATGTCCGAAGCTCTTGTAAAGAGGCTGCTTTTTCATTGATGATCTGCTCCCTTTCCCGGAATCAGCTTCCTGTTTTTAATCTTATTTTACCATTTCATGGAAGCGGAGGCAATCGGACAGAAAATATAACTTTCACGGAAAGAGAGAATAGGTTACTGCTCACACGCCATCCAAAGTCGCATGCGGTCGCGAATATCAGGGCGGTATCGGGCAGACTCCGTCCTTCTCAGCTTCCCTTCGCCGCTGACACAGCGGCTCAGGGTGATCTTCGGACTCCTCCGTGCCTTCAATGCAGAGGAGATCTGAGAACAATGTATAACGCCCTCACCGCTCCTGATATCGCTGACCGTTCACCGAGGTCTGATGGCGTGTGAACGGTAATGGGATTAAGTGTGAAAAACAGCAATAAAAAATAAATACAAAAATATATGCGCAATTTTAAATAACTAAAAATCAACCAAAACATTAATCCGAAGATACAAGACCAACCACCAACAACATACACAGCCACACAACATACAAATTTCTGTTATAATTCTTCCTTGTACGAGAAACTAATACATCTGCCAAAAACAAAAGGAAACAACTTTAATTCTATGAATATCAAAATCAAATGGAAGGATCACAATGGCTTTCAGCTTCATAAGCAGGGCGATGTCGCATACCTGACTGTCCCTGCATTTGACAGAGAGGACTGGATTCAGAACGCATTCAGCACCCGCTTAGGGGGCATCAGCAAAGGGTACTTGGCAAGCATGAACCTCGGCTTTAATCGCGGGGATGATCCGGAAACCGTCAAAGAAAACTATAAGATTTTTTCTGAAGCAGTCGGCCTTAATATGGATGATTTGGTCTTATCAAAACAGACGCACACGACAAATGTGCGCCGCGTGACAGAAGCTGACCGGGGCAGAGGCGTGACCAGGCCGGTCGGCTGGGACGATGTCGATGGTCTCGTCACAAATGAACCCGGCTGCACTTTGGTCACCGTATTTGCAGACTGCGTGCCGCTCTATTTTGTTGATCCCGTTCATCATGCGATCGGGCTGTCTCACTCGGGATGGCGGGGCACTGCGGCCCGGATGGGACAGGTCACTGTAGAGCGCATGCAGAAGGAATTCGGAACAAACCCCGCGGATCTTCTCGCGGCTATCGGTCCCTCCATCTGCGAGGACTGCTACGAGGTGAGCCGTGAGGTCGCCAAACAGTTTCCGGAGCAATTCAGCAAAGAGAAGCCGGACGGAAAATACCTGCTCAATCTTCAGGAGGCAAACCGTCAGATCCTGGTGGACGCAGGCGTGCCGCGGGAGAACATCACGATGCCGGGCATCTGCACCTGCTGCAATCCGGAGCTTCTGTTCTCGCATCGCGCGTCGCACGGAAAGCGCGGACTCTGCGCAGCTTTCCTTGGAATCAGGAGAATGTAACGCGGCCTCCAGTCCGGCGGCACTGGCCTTTGCGCGCAGCCTTCCTGGGAAACAGGAGAATATGACGGCCTGTAAGAGACACCCGATTTTCTTGACAAATACTGGCAGAACCCATAGAATTAACACTCGTGAGAACAATGGTGTCTGTATGCATTTTCCGCATGAAAATGAAAAGCGGAGGAACGCGCAGCCGCCTTAGACTTAGCAAGGAGGCATTATATGGCAGTTCCCTATAACCACCTCGAGGTGGAAGAGAAATGGACGAAAAAATGGGAGGAAAACCCGATCAATATCAATGACGGGAAGAAGCCGAAGTATTATTGTCTCGACATGTTTCCGTACCCGTCAGGCGCGGGACTCCATGTCGGCCATTGGAGAGGCTATGTCATTTCCGATGTATGGGCGCGTTACAAGATGATGGACGGCAATCACTATGTCATCCATCCGATGGGCTGGGACGCGTTCGGACTGCCGGCTGAGAACTACGCGATCAAGACAGGTCAGCATCCGGCAATTTCGACGGCGAACAATATCCGGAATATCAAGCGTCAGATCAAGCAGATCGGCGCGATCCGCGACTGGGACATGGAGCTCAATACGACAGATCCGTCCTTCTACAAGTGGACGCAGTGGATCTTTGTCCAGATGTTCAAGCACGGCCTCGCCTATGAGAAGAAGATGCCTCTGAACTGGTGCCCGCACTGCAAGGCAGTCCTCGCAAACGAGGAGGTTGTCGATGGCAAATGTGAGCGCTGCGGAACTGAGGTCACGAAGAAAAATCTCCGTCAGTGGATGCTGAGAATTACAAAGTATGCGGACAGACTTCTCGACGGTCTCGATACACTTGATTGGCCGGACAAGGTCAAGAAAATGCAGAGAGACTGGATCGGACGTTCCTACGGCGCCGAGGTTGATTTCCCGGTGGACGGAAGAGATGAGAAGATCACGGTCTACACGACCCGTCCGGACACACTCTGGGGCGCGACCTTCATGGTCCTTTCTCCGGAGCATGAGCTTGCGAAGAAGATTGCAACGCCGGAGCAGGCACAGGCAGTCGATGATTATTGCAAATATGCCGCCAACAAATCCAATGTCGAGCGTGTACAGAACAAGGAGAAGACCGGTGTCTTCACGGGCGCTTACGCCGTGAACCCGCTGAACGGGAAGAAGATTCCGATCTGGCTGTCCGACTATGTTCTTGCAGACTACGGCACCGGAGCCATCATGTGCGTACCGGCCCATGATGACAGAGACTTTGCATTTGCAAAGAAATTCGGCCTCCCGATCATTCAGGTTATTGCGAAGGACGGGAAGGAAATCAAGGACATGAAGGAGGCCTATACAGAGGCTTCCGGCACCATGATCAATTCCGGCGACTGGAACGGAATGGAATCCTCGAAGCTCAAGAAGGAAGCTCCGTTCCTCATTGAGAAGATGGGCATCGGCCGCAAGACCGTCAACTACAAGCTTCGCGACTGGGTCTTCTCGAGACAGCGCTACTGGGGCGAACCGATTCCGATTGTTCACTGCCCGAAATGCGGTGCGGTGCCGGTACCGGAGGAACAGCTTCCGGTTCTTCTTCCGGATGTCGAGTCGTATCAGCCGACCGACACAGGCGAATCTCCGCTGGCAGCGATTGACAGCTGGGTCAATACAACCTGCCCGTGCTGCGGCGGACCTGCAAAGCGTGAGACGAATACCATGCCGCAGTGGGCCGGGTCTTCCTGGTATTTCCTGCGCTACGTGGATGTTCATAACGACAAGGAGCTTGTGAGCCGCGAGAAGGCAGACAAGTATCTTCCGGTCGATATGTACATCGGCGGTGTCGAGCACGCGGTCCTTCACCTGCTGTATTCGAGATTCTACACGAAGTTCCTGCATGACATCGGCGTCATTGATTTTGATGAGCCGTTCCAGAGACTGTTCAACCAGGGCATGATTCTCGGACCGAAGGGCATCAAGATGTCAAAGTCCCTCGGCAACGTTGTCTCTCCGGATGACATGGTCCGGGATTACGGCTGTGATTCTCTGAGACTCTATGAGCTCTTCATCGGTCCGCCGGAACAGGATTCCGCGTGGGACGAGAGAGGAATCGACGGAGTCAACCGGTTCCTGAAGAAATTCTGGAACCTCGCGCTCGATTCGATTGACGCGGACGTAAAGGCGACCCCGGAGATGATCAAGCTCCGTCACAAGCTGATTCAGGACATCACGATGCGTCTCAACCAGTTCGCGCTGAACACGGCGGTCTCCAAATTTATGGAGTACAACAACCAGATGCAGAAGATCGCGCAGAAGGAAGGCGGCATCGACAAGGAGACGATCGGGACATATGTGAGTCTTCTTGCTCCATTTGCACCGCACATCAGTGAGGAAATCTGGGAGCGTCTTGGCCATACGGACTCTGTCTTCCATCAGGAGTGGCCGAAGGCTGACGCAAAGCTCGCTGCGGACGATGAGAAGGATATTCCGGTCCAGATCATGGGCAAGACAAAGGCAGTCATCCGTCTGTCCGTCAAGGCTTCGAAGGATGAGGCCCTGAGCGCCGGCAAGGCTGCAGTGGCTGACAAGATCGGTGATGCCGCCATTGTCAAGGAAATCTATGTTCCGGGAAGAATCATCAACTTCGTTATCCGGAAATAAGGCTCACGGGCCAGCACATTTTATGGCTGACGGTACATGAACAAATGAAAAAAAGAGCGGCAGATTCCATGTGGATTCTGCCGCTCCTTCTTTTGTAACCATTCAGCATTCCGAGTTTGAAGGTGCTGAATATCTATGGCTCACCGCACCCGCTTCAGCTTTGAGATATCGGGGACTGCCATCAGCGAATAATTTGTGTGATAGATGACGAAGCCGGGCTTACCGCCGTTTTTCTTTTTCAGGTTCCTTCTCTGTGTGTAATCGACCTCCACCTTCGGTGACTTCCGCTCCGAGGAATACCAGGCGGCGAGGGCGCCCGCCTCCTCAAATGTGCGGTCAGGGACTTCCTTTCCCATCGTGCGGACGATGACGTGAGAACCCGTCGCGCCTTTAACGTGGAACCACCAGTCGCCGCCATTTGCGATCTTAAAATCAAGCTCCTCGTTCTGGTAGTTGTTCCGTCCGACATACATCGTGAAGCCGTCTGAGGACAGATATTCGTACGGGGCCGCTTTCGATTCCCGCTTCGCGCCCTTTTTCACCGCAGCTTTCTTCTGCGCGAAGCCGTAATCAGAGAGCTCGCGCCTGATCTGGTGAAGGTCCGCCTCGGACTCCGCGAGATCGATGGACGTGAGAATGGATTCCAGCTGCTCGCGGTCCGCCTCCGTCTCCGCAATCTGGCCGGTAAGTGCCTCCTCCGTCCGCTTCAGCTTTCCGTAGCGCGCAAAATATTTCTGCGCGTTCTGCTGCGCGGTCATCGTCGGATCGAGCGGGATGGTGAGCGGCTCGCCCGTGTAGTAATTCTGGCAGGCGAGAGACTTTGCGCCCTCCTTGGCTTCATATCCGTACGCGTTCAGCATTTCCCCGTAAATGCGATACTTGTCCTTCTTGGCCGTCGAGGCGAGCTGCTTCTGCTGGATGGCGAATTTTTTGTTTGTGCGCTCAAGAGCCGTCGAAGCCAGATGCCGAAGGTCCGCCGATTTCTGCCGCATGCGCGTCACGCGGTCCTTTGCCCCGTAGTAGGAGAGCAGCATATGCGAGACAGAATCCGGATAGGAAAATGAATATCCGGCCGGCCCCGCAGCGTACCTTTCCCCGGAAATGGCTTCCTCATCCCCGTACATCCGGTAGGGGAAGACGCCGAATTCAACCGGCACTCCGTCCTTTAGAACAATATTCGGCGTAAAGGAGCCGCTCCGGATTCTCTCCATGTGGCCGAGAAAGACAGAGGCGAGGCGGGATTTTTCAGAAGGCGCAAGGTCCGCGAAGGTCTTTCGCGGGTCAATGCCGGACTCGAAGACGAACTCCTCGGCCGCTGCCGGCGAGAGACCCGTGAAGGTTCCGTACAGCGCCCTCACGATATCGGGGGAGGCGCCGCCGGAGAGCTTTAAAAGAAAGCTGTCCTCATTTTGGATGGAGAGCGGATCCGCCTTGTTCTGTGCCGGAATAAACCACTTCCGGCCGGGGAGCACCTCGCGGACAGAGCTCATGCTGGCAGGCACGCGCTTGATGCTGTCGATGATCGTATTGTCCTCATCCGTGAAAATGATATTGCTGTATTTCCCCATGAGCTCAAGAATCAGCTTCTTTTCGCGTAGGTCACCGAGCTCGTCCCGGTGCGTGATGTCGAAAATGACGACGCGCTCGAGGCCCGGCTGCGTGACAGCCGTGATCTGGCCGCCCTGGATGTGCTTCCGGAGCAGCATGCAGAAATTCGGGGCCGTGATCGGCGCCTCCTTCTTCTCGTCACTCAGATAAATGAGCGGGAGAGACGCATTGGCGCTCATAAATAAAATGTACTGTTTCTTATTATTTTTGATCAGCAGCTGCAGCTCGTCCTTCTCCGTCTGGACAATGCGGCTGATTCCGCCGCCCGTGAGAGAATCGGAGAGCTCCCGGACGACCGCTGCCGTTGTGATGCCATCAAAAGCCATATGCTTACCTCTTTTTTTCAAGAATCTGTACCACTATACCATGCTTTCCGGCCGCTGTACACACTGCCCGATACCGCCCTGATATTCGCGACCGCATGCGACTTGGGGATGACGTGTGAACAGTAGCCTCACCGCTCCTGTTTTCATATCTCCGGTTGACGGATCTGCGGGCCTGCGCTAAAATAGGATGCACTATGGAGTTATATGCGCAAAGGAGAATTCTGATCAGATGATTTGCAGCATGACCGGATTCGGCCGCGCGGAGGCGGCTGATGAGACGAGAAAACTGACAGTGGAAATCAAGTCCGTCAACAACCGCTATCTCGATTTCAATATACGGATGCCGAAATCCATGAGCAGTCTCGAGACAAGGATCCGGGACGTTCTCAAAGAATACATGACGCGCGGCAAGGTCGACGTCTTTATCACGGATGAAGAACAGGCAGGGCGCGCGTCCTCGCTCCGGTACAACGAGGCCATGGCAGCCGCCTATGTCCGGTATATGAGGCAGATGGCCGAGAAATTCGGACTAGACCCGTCGATCCGCGTATCCGACGTCGCGTCCGCCCCGGATGTCTTCACGCTGAGTGAGGAAGGCGCAGACGCGGAGGAGCTGTGGAGGAGCCTCGAGCCGGTTATCCGAGAGGCGGCCGACGCCTTCCGCAGAAGCAGGACGCGCGAGGGAGAGCGGCTGAAGGACGATCTTCTCGGAAAGCTTGCCGAGCTGAAGGAGCTTGCGGAAGAGGTGAAGCGCCATGAGCCGGAGATTCTGACTGCGTACCGGGAGAGACTCGAGGAGACACTTGCCGGCATTTTAGCCGACAGAAGCATCGACGAGACAAGAATCGCAGCTGAGTGCGTCGTCTATGCCGACAAGATCTGCACCGATGAGGAGTGTGTGCGCCTCCTGTCCCATATCCGTCAGATGACGGATGACCTGACAAATGGCGGTGCCGTCGGGCGAAAGCTCGACTTCCTCGCGCAGGAAATGAACCGCGAGGCGAATACGACGCTCTCGAAGGCGGGCGATATTGTGACGGCTGATATCGGGATCGCCATGAAGACCGTGATCGAAAAGCTCCGCGAGCAGATCCAGAATATCGAGTGACGCAAAGCATATAACACATCAAAGGAGGTCCCATGGCTGAGAAGGGAATTATCGTTGTTCTGTCCGGCTTTTCGGGCGCGGGGAAGGGAACGGTCCTGAAGGTACTTCTGGACAAGTACCCCGACTACGCGCTCTCCGTGTCCTACACGACAAGGGCGCCAAGAGAAGGAGAGAAGAACGGAGTCAATTACTATTTTGTGACCGATGAGGAATTTCAGGGGATGATCCGTGAAAACGGCTTCTATGAGTATGCCTGTTACACGGACTGCTCCTACGGGACGCCGCGGAAATATGTCGATGAGAAGCTCGCGAAGGGCATCGATGTCATTCTGGAGATCGAGGTTCAGGGCGCCATGCAGATCAAGCAGCAGTTTCCGGACACGCCGCTCATTTTCCTGACGACTCCGTCAGCGGAGATCCTGAGAGAGCGGCTCATCGGACGCGGGACAGAGACGCCGGAGAAAATCCGGAAGCGGCTCGCAAACGCGGCGCGGGAGGCGAAATCCATTTCCGCCTATGATTATCTTTTGATCAACGACAGCGCGGAGCGGTGCGCCGAGGACCTGCACATGATCATCCGCGCAGAGCATGAGAAGGCGCAGCTGAAGGAAACGGGCCGGTTTGGTCCGGACCGCGACCGGGCCTCTGAAATCGACGCCGGGACCGCGCACATGCGCACAGACCGGAACGTTGATTTTATCCGGGAAATCACTGAGGAAGTACAGGCATTTAAAGCAAAGGAGGAGAACTAAACTATGCTGATTCGTCCGTCTTACAAGGAAATGATGGAGGTTGTTAACAAGGCAAGCGAGGATGACACGACGCCGATCGTATCGAGCCGCTACTCAATCGTCATGGCGACGGCAAAGCGCGCGCGCCAGATTGTCGACGGAGATGTTCCGCTTGTCAAGACCACAGAGGGTGAGAAGCCGCTCTCAATCGCTGTCGATGAGATTTACCAGGGCAAGGTCCACATTCTTCCGAATGACGAGACCTATGATGATGAGGGCTGATCCGTCCAGATGAAATTACTTATGGTGTCACTCGGATGCGACAAGAACCTCGTCGACTCCGAAAAAATGCTGGGTGTTCTCACGAGAGCAGGCTTTGAGATCACCGACGATGAAAATGAGGCCGAGGCTGCGGTCGTCAACACCTGCTGCTTCATTGACGAGGCGAAGAAGGAGAGCATCGATCAGATCTTTTCGCTCGCGCGTCTCAAGGAGACCGCGAAGCTGAAGGTGCTTATCGTGTCCGGCTGCATGGCGCAGCGCTATAAGGACGAGATCCTGGATGAGATCCCGGAGATCGACGGCATCGTCGGAACGACCGGAATTGACGGCATCGCGAAGGCGATCTCGGACGCGCTGGGAGGCACAAGAGACGCCGTCATGGACGACATCTCGACGGACCCTGAGCTCGATCCGGACGAGCGCGTGATCACGACCGGAGGTCATTTTGCATACCTGAAAATCGCGGAGGGGTGTGACAAGCACTGCACCTACTGCGCGATCCCGTCGTTCCGCGGACGGTACAGGAGCTATCCGATGGAAAAGCTCACGGCGGAGGCCTTCGGTCTTGCCGGGCAGGGCGTAAAGGAGCTGATTCTTGTCGCGGAGGAGACGACTCTCTACGGGTCGGACATCTACGGAAAGCCGATGCTTCATGTTCTCTTGAAGCGCCTCTCAGATATTCCGGGCATCGAGTGGATCCGCATTCTCTACTGCTACCCGGAGGATATTTATCCGGAGCTCGTTGATGTCATGGCTGAAGAGCCGAAAATCTGCCACTACCTCGATATGCCGGTCCAGCACGCGTCGGACGCTGTCTTAAAGCGCATGAACCGCCGGACGACAGAGGCCGAGCTGATTGAGAAAATTGGCATGCTGCGGGAGAAAATCCCGGACATTGCGCTTCGGACGACGCTCATTTCCGGCTTTCCGGGAGAGACGGATGAAGACCATCAGATTCTCATGGATTTTGTCCGCCGCATGAGGTTTGACCGGCTCGGCGTATTCACCTACTCGAGGGAGGAGGGAACGCCCGCCGCATCAATGGAGCCGCAGGTTCCGGAGACTGTCATGGAAAAGCGGCGCGATGAGATTATGTCCCTGCAGCAGGAGATTTCCGCCGCACGCGGACAGTCCCTTATTGGCAGGAAGCTGCGCGTCTTCACGGAGGGAAGCATTCCCGAGGACGGCGTCTATGTCGGACGAACCTACGCGGACGCTCCGTCTGTAGACGGCCTCGTGTTCTTTCAGTCGGAGCGCAGCCTGATGAGCGGCGACTTCGCCGATGTCCGGATCACGGGCGCCTCGGAATATGACCTCGAGGGAACAGAAGAATATCCGGACGCCTGACACAAGGAAGGAGAGTTTACCATGGGATTTCTCAAAAATATGAATCTGCCGAACAAGCTGACATGCCTCCGCATGGTGCTGCTCGTTCCGTTCGTCATCTGCATGCTCGCGGGACGGGCGCAGGGCGGATGGATGTGGGCCGCGCTCATCATTTATGTCGCCGCGTCCCTGACCGATATGCTGGACGGCAAGATTGCGCGGGCGCGCCATCTGATTACGGACTTCGGAAAGTTCATGGACCCGCTCGCGGACAAACTGCTTGTCTGCTCCACGCTGATCTGCCTCGTTGACCTCGGCAGAATTCCGACCTGGGTCGTCATTATTATTATCGCCCGGGAATTTATTATCAGCGGCTTCCGTCTCGTTGCCTCCGACAACGGCATCGTGATCCAGGCCAATTACTGGGGCAAATGCAAGACGGTCTCTCAGATGATCATGGAAATCATGCTCATCATTTATTTCAAGTCGGGGCCACTTTTCTACCTGCAGGAGATTCTCATTTACGTATCCTGCGCACTGACCGTGATCTCTCTGGTCACATACATCGCGCAGAACAAGCAGGTGCTCGGTTCGCAGAAATGATGTAACGACTATACTATCACGATAAGGAGCGCGTCAGGTGACGCGCTCCTTATTTGACTTTAATAAGCTGACGTGATAAGGTAGGTAGCATATCCGACCTGCCAGGCAGCCTTTTGCGAGAAGGCGGCGGGGCGGATGAAGGCCAACCATAAGAGAGGAGAACTGCTGCTATGAGCAAAATTGCAATGACGACACCGCTCGTTGAGATGGACGGCGACGAGATGACAAGAATTCTCTGGAAGATGATCAAGGACGAGCTGCTGACGCCGTTTATTGACCTGAAGACAGAGTACTACGATCTCGGCCTCAAGTACCGCGACGAGACAGACGACCAGGTGACGGTCGATGCCGCAAATGCAATCATGAAATATAAGGTCGGCGTCAAGTGCGCGACGATTACCCCGAACCCGGCACGTGTCACGGAGTACGGTCTGAAGAAGATGTGGAAGAGCCCGAACGGCACGCTCCGCGCGATGCTCGACGGAACGGTGTTCCGCTGCCCGATCGTCGTCAAGGGAATCGAGCCGTGTGTCCGCAACTGGAAGAAGCCGATCACGATTGCCCGTCACGCTTACGGCGATGTCTATAAGAACACGGAGATTCGCGTTCCGGGCAAGGGAAAGGCCAAGCTCGTCTTTGAGGCGGAGGACGGAACCGTCACAGAGAAGACGATCTTTGATTTTGAGAGCGCAGGCATCATCCAGGGCATCTACAACATCGATCCGTCGATCGAGAGCTTTGCCAGAAGCTGCTTCCAGTATGCGCTGGACTTAAAGCAGGACCTCTGGTTTGCGACCAAGGACACAATCTCCAAGACCTATGACCGCGATTTCAAGGAAATCTTCGAGCGCGTCTATGCGGACGAGTTCAAGGAGAAATTCGAGAAGGCCGGCATCACGTATTTCTACACTCTGATCGACGACGCAGTCGCCCGTATTATGAAGTGCGAGGGCGGCATTGTCTGGGCGTGCAAGAACTATGACGGCGATGTCTTCTCCGATATGCTGTCCTCTGCGTTCGGATCTCTGGCAATGATGACGTCCGTGCTCGTATCCCCGAAGGGCTACTATGAGTATGAGGCAGCGCACGGAACGGTGCAGAAGCATTACTACAAGTACCTGAAGGGAGAGGAGACCTCCACGAACTCCGTGGCGACCATCTTCGCATGGACCGGCGCGCTCAGAAAGCGCGGCGAGCTCGACAACCTGCCGGAGCTCTCTGCATTTGCTGACAAGCTCGAGAAGGCTACACTTGATACGATCGAGTCCGGTACAATGACCGGCGATCTGACGAGAATCACGACCCTTCCGAACCCGAAGAAGGTGAATTCGCTTGAGTTCATCCAGGCGATCCGCGCAAATCTGGAGAAAATGCTGTAATCAGCCACAACGCTGACCGCGGTGCCTTCCCGTGATAACGAAGAACGCGAGGTGTTCTGAGTCTGAAGCACCTGATAATAGCCAGTATAAAAGAGGAACCTGCTGTTTTTGCAGGTTCCTCTTTTTGATGATTATTCAGCACCCCTTGGAACGCAAAGCGTTCTGCGTCTGGGGCGCTGAACCGTTACGGTATTTGTACGCGTTTACTCCTCCTGCAGCTCCTCCCAGCGCGTGTACAGGTCCTCGAGCTCCTGCTCAACTTCGTCTTTCCGTTTCGACAGCTTCGTCAGCTCCGCGACATCGGTCGCGATCGCCGGATCACTGAACTTCGCGTCGATTTCGCTGCTTTCTGTCTCCAGAGCCTCAATCCTTGCCTCTGTCTTCTTCAGGTCATTTTCGCGCTTCCGCTTTTTCGCTTCCTCTTCCTTCTGCGCCTTCCAGTCCTTCTTCGCCTCGGTCGGGAGACCGGAGACAGAGGGCGCCACGGCCTCTTCGCCGAGAGCTGCCTTCTCCACGGCGTCCTTCTTCTCGAGATAATAGTCGTAGTTCCCGATGTAATTGAGGAGCTGCTTGTGCGTCAGGTCGAGAATCCGGGTCGCCGTCCGGTTGATAAAGTACCGGTCGTGGGAAACGTAGAGAACCGTTCCTTCATAGGCTCGGACCGCGCCCTCGAGAATTTCCCGGGAATCGATGTCGAGATGGTTCGTCGGCTCATCGAGGATCAGGAAGTTGCAGTTTGACAGCATCAGCTTGCACAGGGAGACGCGCGCCCGCTCGCCGCCGGAGAGATCACCGATCAGCTTGAATACGTCGTCATTTGTGAACAGGAAGGCGGCCAGCGCAGTCCGGATCTCCGTGTTGGTCATCGACGGGTAGTCATCCGAAATTTCGTCGAAGATTGACTTCGAGCTGTCAAGGACCTGCATTTCCTGATCGTAGTAGCCGACCGTGACGTTGCTTCCGAGCACGAAGGTGCCGCTGTCAGCCGGGATCACGCCGTTTAAGATTTTCAGCATCGTCGATTTTCCGGTCCCGTTATTGCCGATCAGCGCGACGTGCTCGCCCTTCTTGATTTCAAATGAAATGTCCCGAAAGAGCGTGACGCCGTCAAAGCCCTTCGTGAGCCCCTCGACGGTGAGAACATCGTGGCCGCTCTCTGCCTTCGGGACAAGCCGGAGGTTCATTTTCGTGTTCAGCTCCTCGGGCCTCTCCGGCATCTCCATCTTGTCCAGCATTTTTTCGCGGGACTCCGCGCGCCGGATCGATTTCTCGCGGTTAAACTGCTTCAGCTTCGCGATGACGTCCTCCTGGTGCTTCCGCTCGCGCTCGGCGTTCACCCAGGCGGCGTACTGGGCCTTCCGGAGTTGCTCCTTCTTCTCTGAAAAGGCATCGTAGTTGCCGCTGTAGGTGCGGGACACCCCGTTTTCGATCTCGACAACCTTCGTGACGACCCGGTTTAAAAAGTAGCGGTCGTGCGATACGATGAGGACGGCTCCCTTGTAATTCATGAGATAGGTCTCGAGCCACTCGATCGAGTGCATGTCGAGATGGTTCGTCGGCTCATCGAGCAGGATGATGTCCGGGGCTGTGAGGAGAAGCCGGCCGAGGGCGACGCGGGTCTTCTGCCCGCCGGAGAGCTCGCCGATATGCTTCCCGAAATCCTCCTCCGAAAAGCCGAGGCCCTTCAGGACTCCGGTCACCTCGCTCCGGTAGGCGTACCCGTCCGCGCGCTGGAAGCGCTCGGTCAATTTTGCGTAGGTTTTCATTTCCTCCTCGAGCGCATCTCCCTTAAGCACCGTCATCTGCTGCTCGGAACGGGCCATGGCCTCCGCGGTCTCCAGAATGTCCTTCCGGACGTTTAAGAGCTGCTCATAGATGGTCATGGTTCCCGTCAGGGCCTGATGCTGCGCGAGATACCCGATCTTCGCGTCGCGCGCGAGCACGGCCTGTCCGGAGTCCGGCGCAAGCTCGCCCATGATGATTTTTAAAAGCGTGGATTTGCCCGCGCCGTTTACGCCGACGAGCGCCGCCTTCTCGTGGTCCTCTATGTGGAAGGAGACGCCGCGCAGGACGTCCTTTCCGTCAAATGATTTTGTGATATCGCTGATATTCAGTATCATGTCTTTCCCTGATCCTTCGTTTTGACTGTTCCACAGGCCATTTAAACATACAGTGAAAAAATTGACAAGCAAAAGGGCGGAATATATAATGATAACTACTATGCGGCATATTGTAAATTCTGAAGAAATGAAATCACTGGACGGCCGTACGATCCGGAGAATCGGTGTTCCGTCGGCCGTGCTGATGGAGCGGGCGGCCTTTGCGTGTGCAGAGGCTGTCCTTCATTTGTCTGAAAGGACGGATGAGGGAACGGCGGATGCATCGCCGCTTCGCGTGCTCTGCGTCTGCGGGTCCGGCAACAACGGCGGGGACGGCTTCGCTGCGGCCCGTATTCTCTTCCTCAAGGGAGTGGACGCGACCGTCTGGTTTGTCGGAAATCCGGACCATCTGACCGAGGAGACGGCAAGGCAGCGGGAGCTCTGCCGGCGGCTTAAGATCCCTGAGACAGATAATCCGGACATGACGGCATATGATGTGATTGTGGACGCGATTTTCGGCATCGGCTTAAGCCGCCCGGTCACCGGACGCTATGCGGACGTCATCCGGCGGATCAATGAGTCGGGGACACGGGTGCTGGCTGTCGATATCCCGAGCGGCATTTCCGCCGACAGGGGATGTGTCATGGGATGCGCCGTGAAGGCGGCCGTAACCGTGACGATGCAGCTCCTGAAGCCGGGGCTTCTCCTTTATCCGGGCTGCGGATACGCGGGAACGGTGATTCCCGCTGATATCGGCGTCGTCGATGACACAGACCCCTGGGAAGGAGACAGCGGGATTTTTGCGCTTGAGAAAAAGGACCTCGCCCGCATCCTCCCTGCAAGGCCTGCGGACGGCAACAAGGGGACGTTCGGCAAGGTGCTGGTGATCGCCGGCTCCGTCAATATGGCCGGCGCATCCTGCTTCAGCGCCTCCGGCGCGCTCCATACGGGCTGCGGCATGGTGCGGATCCTCACGGTTCGTGAAAACCGGGAGATTCTGCAGACGCTTCTTCCGGAGGCGATGCTTGCAACCTTCGACACGGCCGAGGAGGCAGCGGACGCCATGGACGAGTACTTCGACTGGGCGGACGCCATCTGCTGCGGTCCCGGCATGGGAGCGGGAGAGCGGACGCGGGATATTGTGCTCCATCTCCTTGGCACGCGCGGGAAGCCGATTGTGCTCGACGCGGATGCGCTGAACTGCCTGCACGGCGATTTGGAGAGCCTCCGGAGCCACGACGGACCACTGATCCTGACGCCGCACATCGGCGAGATGGCGCGTCTTACCGGCATGAGTGTCCGCGAGATCAAGGAGGACCCGGTCGGGTGTGCCTCTGCCTTCGCGCGGGAAAACGGGGTCTGTCTGGTCCTGAAGGACGCAAGGACAGTCACCGCTGTTCCGGAGGGACCGGTCTACATCAACCTGTCCGGAAATGAAGGGATGGCTACGGCGGGGTCCGGCGATGTCCTGACCGGCATCACCGGGGCCCTTCTTGCGCGGGGATGCGATCCGTATCTGGCGGGAGCCGCGGCAGCGTTCCTTCACGGGCTTGCGGGGGATGCGGCAAGGAAGGAAAACGGCGCGGAATATATGACGGCCGGAGATATCATACGAGGTCTCCGGACAGTACAGACAGAGGGCAGAAAATGAAAAAATACAGCAGAATATGCGCCCACATTGATCTGGACGCGGTCGATCATAATTTTGAAGTCATGCGGAGCCGCCTGAAGGAGGGAACAAAGATCTGTGCTGTCGTCAAGGCGGACTGCTACGGGCACGGCGCCCTGCAGATCGCGCGGCAGCTCGAGGGAAAGCCGTATATCTGGGGATATGCGTGTGCAACTCCGGAGGAGGCTATGCAGCTCCGGTGCGGCGGAATCATGAAGCCGATCATTCTTCTCGGATATGCATTTGAAGAATCCTATGAAGACATGATCGACTATGACATCCGGGCCTGCATTTTCGATCCGGTTTCAGCGGAGGCGCTGAACAAGACGGCGAAGGGACTCAATAAGACGGCCCTCTGTCACATCGCGCTCGATACCGGCATGAGCCGGATCGGGTTTCAGTGCACAGAGGGGGATGCGGAGACGATCCGAAAGATTTCGGAGCTTCCGAATCTGAAGATCGAGGGAATGTTCACGCATTTTGCACGGGCGGACGAGAAGGAGACACGGCCGATCGCGGAGCAGCTGGCCAAATATCAGTGGATGGCAGACCTCCTTGAGACAAAGCATGTCGACATCCCGATCCACCATGTCGCAAACAGCGCGGCCCTCATGCGGTTCCCGGACGCGCATCTGGACATGGTCCGGTCGGGAATCACCAACTACGGGCTTATGCCGTCTGAGGAGGTTGCCTCCGAGATGACAGAGCTGCAGCCTGTCCTTTCGCTGGTCAGTCACGTAAGCTTTGTGAAGACGCTTCCGGCCGGCCGGGCCATCAGCTACGGCGGGACCTATGTCACGAAAGCGCCGACCAGAGTGGCTACCGTCCCGGTCGGATATGCCGACGGATGGCCGCGGTCGCTCAGTAACCGCGGCGAGGTCCTGATCCATGGCCGGCGGGTTCCGATTATCGGAAGGATCTGCATGGACCAGTTCATGGTGGACGTCACCTCTCTTCCGGAGACGGCGGTCGGCGATGAGGTTGTGCTGATCGGATATCAGGGAGAGGAGCATATTTCCGCGGAGGAGGTCGGCGCAAGGAGCGGGAGATTTAATTACGAGCTCGTCTGCGGTCTTTCAAAGCGCGTCCCGAGAAGCTATGAGCGGCGGGGCATCACTCTGGAACAGGTTGATTATTTCGGATAAGTATGTTAGATTTGTTTTCAAAACGAAAAAAAGAGCCGCAGGACACAGCGGCGGAGGATGAATTCAAGTCGTATGTCGATGAGGCGGACTCAAACGGTACGATCCGTGAAAATGAGGCGGAGATGATCCGTAATATCCTGGAATTCCGGGACACGGACGCGCGGGATGTCATGACGCATCGGAATGACATCGTCGCCATTGACGGGAGCATGCCGCTTAAGGATGCGGTCCCGGAGATCCTGAACGGATCCAATTCCCGCTATCCGGTTTATGACGGCAACATTGACACCATCCTCGGAATCCTTACATTCCGCGACGCCATGCGCGTATACCTGAAGAATCCGGAAATGAGAGACGTCCCCGTCTCGGATGTTCCACATCTCGTGAGAGAGGCGACGATCTACCCGGAGACGCGGCCGATCGGCAGCATTCTGGACTACATGCGGTCGCAGAAAACCCAGATGGTCATCATTGTCGATGAGTACGGACAGACCTCCGGGCTCATCGCGATGGAGGATATTCTCGAGGAGATCGTCGGCAGCATTCTGGATGAATACGACCACGATGAGCACGAGGCGGCGAGCCGGTCCGGCGGAAGCTATGTGATGGACGGCATGATCTCTTTGGAGGAGGCCGGTGATGTGCTCGGCTGTGATTTCAGCGGAGAGGATTTTGAGACACTGAGCGGGTATCTGACCGCAAGACTCGGGCATATCCCCGGGCCGGATGACAAGACGGTAACAGGAAATCATTTCCTGTTCCATATATTAAAAACTGAGAACCACACGATCAGAAAAGTAAGGGCAGAGAGACTGCCAGAGAAAAAAGGAGAAGGAACATGTCAGGACATTCAAAGTTCGCAAACATAAAGCACAAGAAGGAGAAGAACGACGCCGCAAAGGGCAAGATCTTCACGATCATCGGACGTGAGATCGCGGTTGCTGTCAAGGAAGGCGGCCCGGACGTCAACAATAACTTCAAGCTGGCAACGGTTGTGGCTAAGGCCAAGGCAGCCAACATGCCGAATGATACGATTGAGCGCGGCATAAAGAAGGCAGCCGGCGATGCAAACGGCGCCAATTACGAGACGCTGACGTATGAGGGCTATGGCCCGGCCGGTGTCGCGATCATTGTCAAGGCGCTGACGGACAACAACAACCGGACGGCAGCGGATGTCCGCTCTGCATTTTCCAAGGGAAATGGCAATGTCGGAACTCCGGGCTGCGTCTCCTACATGTTCGACGAAAAGGGCCAGATCATCATTGATAAGGAAGAGTGCGATATGGATGCCGACGACCTCATGATGGAGGCACTTGACGCCGGCGCGGAGGACTTCCAGGACAATGGGGACCACTATGAGATCATTACGGCCCCGGAGGACTTTGAGGCAGTCAAGAAGGCCATTGATGCGAAGAACATCCCGACGGAATCCGCGGATGTCACGATGATTCCGCAGACGTATGTCCATCTGACAGATCCGGAAGCGATCGGTCAGCTGAACCGGATCCTGGACCTTCTCGATGAGAGCGATGATGTCCAGGACGTATATACGAACTGGGATGAAGAGGAAGCCTGACAAAGCTTAACGTGGGGAATGTATGGATGTACTGATATCTGTCCTGGCGGGTGTCGTGCAGGGTCTCACGGAATTCATACCGGTCAGTTCATCCGGCATTCTTGTTATTCTTCGGCAGATGACCGGATTTACAGGAGACGAGGCACTCGCTTACCTGGCATTTCTGCACCTGGGAACGCTCGCTGCGCTTCTCATCTGTCTGCAGAATGACCTGAAAAAAATGGCCCGGGAGCTTCTCCGGATGCTCCGGGATACTCGGAGCAATGCGGCCCTTTATCTGCGCGCGTCCCGTTCCGGCGAGGAACCGAGATACGCAAGGATCGTGACAACCACCTACCGGAGGCTGGTCGTGATGACACTCTCATCAGCTCTGATGACGGCGCTCATAGGGCTTATCCTCTGGAAGGCGGCCGCAAGAGTCAGCGGGTCGCTGCTGTATACAGGCGCCGGCTTTATTCTGACGGGCGTGATCCTGCTTGTCATGAGCATGATCCGGCCACAGGGAAAGGTCGTGAAGGAGATTCCGCTCCGGAGCGCGTTCTGGACGGGAATTGTGCAGGGCTTTTCTGTCCTGCCTGGGCTCTCACGCTCCGCTGTGACGATCAGTTCCTCGATTCTGTCCGGCTTCCGCGCAAAGAGCGCAATCCGGTTTTCGTATCTGATTTCGGTTCCGGTTGTGCTGGGTGCATTTCTTGCCGGACTTATCTCCGGAATCGGGGCGGGGACCATCAATGGTCATTTCCTGATGACCGCGATTCCCGGAGCCATTTCTGCGGCGCTGACAGGAATGCTTGTGATCCGCAGGATGCTGAAGCTGACAAGACGCGCGGGCTCAAGACCGTTCGCATTTCTCAGCTTCGTCTTCGGCGTCATTGCGGTGGCAGCCAGTTTTGCTATGTAATTTCGGGGAGTTTTGCATGTCTGCATCTGTGAAAAAGAAAACTTCATCAAAGAGCGGCCGCGCGGGGAAAACGCGCAGCCGCTCTTCACGTACTACCGTAAAAAAGACCGCAGGGCGAAAATCCGCATCGGCCAAGAGACGGACCTCGGGAAGGAAGAGCGCATCCTCTGCAAGGAAAACATCTACAGGAAGAACCTCAGCAAAAGGAAGAAATTCCGCAGGGAGAGCATCTTCTGTAAGGCGGACCTCTTCCGCGACCCGCACCAGGGAGGCAGAGAAAGCGTCTGCTTCAGCCACAAAGGCGAAGGGACGTGCCTCCTCATCGGCAGGGGAGAGGGCTGAGCTCGGTACGGTCTGGGTCGATATCCTGCTCCTTTTGGTTATCGGTCTTTCTTTAATGCTCCTGCTCGGCAATATTGGCCGGGCCGGATTGGTCGGAAACCTGGTGAGCAATGTCTGCTTCGGCCTGTTTGGCGCGATGGAATATGCATTTCCGTTTCTCTTCCTTGCGGGGAGCTTTTTCTACGCGGCCAATCGGTTTAACCGCCTGATCGCGCGGAAAATGACAGGTCTCACTCTGATTTTTTTGTTTCTGTGTGCGATTGCTCAGCTTTTTAGCGCCGGTTTTACCCAGGGACAGGCTCCGCTTGCCTTTTATGAAGCTTCGTATGCGGGGCATTCCGGAGGCGGGCTTCTGGGAGGTGTCCTCGTGCTGCTTTTCGGCACGGCCTTTGGCATGATCGGCGCGGAGCTCCTTGCCATCATCGGTCTTTTTATCGGACTCCTGCTTCTGACGCAGAAGCCGATCCTGCACTCGATCGGGCGAAGGAGCCGGATGGCGGCTGAGAAGCGCCGGATCCGCAGGGACGTCCGCCGCGAGGAATATGAGCGGGAAGAAGCCCGCCGGGAAATGGATTTTGAGAGCCTGAAGGAGCAGGTCCGGCGAGAGGAAGCAAAGAAGCTGGGGCAGGATATGATTGCGGCGACTCCGGCTGATCTTCCGGACAATGCATCAGTCACATCGATTCCCGGTGCGGATGGGCGTCCGGAGCTTGATATGCCAAGCTTCGGGGGCAGGCCAAGAACCGAAGAGGAAAGAAAATACGAGGCCGCCGCAAAAAGCGGCGCCGCTCCGAATGACCGCACGGCTTCCGTCGCGGATATCCGGACCGGACAGATTCTTCCGCAGGAGAAAAAGACACTGCCGAAGGAGGGCTTCGGCTTTCCGTCCTTCCTTCATGTCCGGCAGGCTGTGAGCGCCGCCGAGTCGGCGCTGCGGCATACAGACGCAGGTAAAGAAGGCAGTCAGACACCTTCTGCCGGACATGCGGCAAAGCCACTTGACAGCACTGTATCTGCAGATACTCCGGATGAAGATCAGCAGCAGTATACTAAAGACGCCGAAACTGTATCATCCGGCTACCGGATGGACCCTGTGACGGGTGAAATCCTGGGAGCTGCAGAGACTGATTCGGAGAGCCGGTCTGACCCGGCCGCTGCCGGTCAGACCGGGCCGGAACAGACAGATGGCAGGAGGGCCGCTTCTTTGGCGGATAAGGCGCGCCGCGCAAAGACCGAACCTGCAGGCAGAGAAGCTGCGGCCGGTGTGGACGGCCCGAATCGGAAGACCGGGCCGGAGATAAGAGACATTGCCTCCGGCATAGCCGGCCAGGGCCGAAAGACAGGATCGGAGAATAAAAAAACCGCTGCGGACATGGCTGACCGGAGCCGGAAGGCAGGATCAGCGGTGGGCCTTGTGCCAGCTGGAAATGGAACGACAGAAGAAGCTGCCTCCGGAGCACAGGGAAACAAGGCAGGAACTGCCCGTCCTGAACGAGTGCGGGGGACACTTCCTCCGTTTGACCTGCTGACGCCTGGAGAAAATGCGGGAGCGGGCAATACGCCGAAGTACTATTTGGATACAGAAGAAAAGCTTGTGGAAACGTTCGCGTCGTTTCATGTGGAAGTGACTGCTGAGGGATACAGTGTTGGGCCGACAGTCACGCGCTATGAGCTGAAGCCGGGGAACGGCGTCAAGGTGAGCCGGATTGTAAATCTCCAGGATGACATCAAGCTCGCGCTTGAGGCACAGGACATCCGCATCGAGGCGCCGATCCCGGGGAAGGCTGCCGTCGGCATTGAGGTTCCGAACAAGGAGCCGCAGACGGTCCCCCTCCGCGAGCTTCTTGAGTCAAAGGAGTTCCGTACCAAGCCAGCCCGCCTTGCATTTGCTGTCGGACGGGATATCGAGGGAAAGCCGGTCATCGCGGACATCGAGAAGATGCCGCATCTCCTGATCGCGGGCGCGACGGGTTCCGGAAAGTCCGTGTGCATCAACACGCTGATCATGAGTCTTCTTTACAAGTACACGCCGGAGGAGGTCAGACTTCTTCTCATCGACCCGAAGGTCGTCGAGCTGAAGATCTACGACGGGATCCCGCACCTTCTTATTCCGGTCGTGACGGACGCCAAGAAGGCGGCCGGGGCTCTTAATTGGGCGGTGCAGGAGATGACCAGCCGGTACAATACCTTTGCCAAATACACGGGTGTCCGCGATATCAAATCCTACAACAAAAAGGTCGAGGAGCTGAATAAGGATAGCGGGACGGACGAGAAGCTGGAGAAGATGCCGCGGATCGTCATCATCGTCGACGAGCTGGCCGACCTCATGATGGTCGCCTCCAAGGATGTCGAGGACGCGATCTGCCGCCTGGCCCAGCTGGCCCGGGCGGCGGGCATTCATCTGGTCGTCGCGACACAGCGCCCATCCGTCAACGTCGTGACCGGGCAGATCAAGGCCAACATGCCGTCACGAATCGCACTGGCGGTCACGAGCGGTGTGGACAGCCGCACGATCCTCGATATGAACGGCGCGGAGAGACTGCTCGGGAAGGGCGACATGCTGTACTACCCGCAAGGACAAACAAAGCCCGAACGCGTACAGGGCGCCTATGTGTCGGACAGTGATATCGCGAGGGTCGTTGATTTTCTGACTGCACAATCAGAGGAAGTAGCGTATAATAAAGAAGTTGAGGAATCGATTGCAACCAGCGTGAGCGCCATGACGAACGGCGCATCTCTTGCAGATGACGGAAGCAGCGGGCGCGATGAGTATTTTGCCGAGTCCGGCCGCCTGATCATCAAGAAGGAGAAGGCGTCGATCGGAATGCTCCAGAGGGCGTTCAAGATCGGCTTTAACCGGGCCGCGCGAATTATGGATCAGCTCTGTGAAGCTGGTGTTGTTGGCGGAGAAGAAGGGACAAAACCACGTAAGATTCTGATGACTTCTGAGCAATTTGAGCAGATGTTATCGTCGGGGTAAAGACATGAAGTGCAGTAACTGCCATTCTGAAATAGGGGACGGGGAGGTCTACTGCCCGTTCTGCGGAGAAGAAATCCGGTATGTCCCGGACTACGAGACGGATGTACTGCCGGTAAAGGCGCTCTCTCCAAAGGAGCCTTCTGACGGTCCCACAGGCCCTGCAGAGCCTGCGGGACGAAGGCACCACCCGGTCCGCGTGTTCCTTAAGACATGCGCCATTGTTCTCCTTACAGGCGCAATGTCATTTGGATTGTATAAGGCGATGTCCATTGGCACGAAGCGGGATTACTTTTATCAGAAGAGTGCAGCGGCCGCTGCGTTCCGTTCTGGCCGCTATGAGAAGGCGCTCTCCCTGGCCGAGGCGGCGGAAAAGCTGCGCGGAAGCTCCGCGGACCTGACGGTCCTGAAGGCCAGAATTTTAAACTCTATGGGAGAGACGAGCAGCGCCGTGTCGCTTCTTCAGAAGATCATCGAAGATACGCCCGGATTTACGGATGCCTACCGCGCGCTTGCGGATATTTACATTTCCCAGGACAAGGCCCAGAAGGCGGCGGATGTGATTCTTTCCGCCTCCGATCCGGAGCTGGTCAGTGAGTACTCGGATTACGTGTGCTCCGCGCCTTCCTTTAATCTGAAGGACGGACAGACCTATACATACAGCACCAAGCTGAAAATCTCAGCAGACAAGGGTGCCACGATTTACTATACGACGGATGGGACGGATCCGGACCAGAACTCGCAGACGTATTCGTCCCCGATTGTTCTTCCGTCCGGAACCGTGACCGTCAAGGCAATCGCCGTCAATACAAAGGGTGTAGAGTCGGATATCACAGAGGCCGGCTATACCATACAGGTCCGATAAAAAGACCCGGAAAACCTAGATAAATGGAGGACTGCTATGTACAAGATTCTTTCGAAGACGCAGCTGAGTGATGTCGTCTGGGAAATGGTCGTGGAAGCTCCGCTTCTTGCCTGCCATGCCAGACCCGGTCAGTTCCTGATTGTCAAAAAAGATGAGACCGGCGAGAGAATTCCGCTGACCATCTGCGATTATGACACAGACAAGGGAACGGTCACGATCGTTTTTCAGCCGGTCGGTGTCTCTACCATGAAAATCCTGGAGCTTGAGGCCGGAGATTCCTTCGAGGATGTCGTGGGACCGCTCGGAAAACCGTCGGATATTCTGTCCATGAGTGAGGAAGAGCTGCACAGCCAGAAATTCCTGTTTGTCTGCGGCGGTGTCGGAACAGCGCCGGTCTATCCGCAGGTCAAATGGCTGCATGAGCACGGCATTGCGGCCGACGTCATCATCGGCGCCCGGACGAAGGGCCTCATTTTCTATGAGGACAAGATGCGGAGTGTCGCCGGGAATCTGTACATCACGACAGATGACGGCTCCTATGTCCACAAGGGTGTTGTCACAACAGTCATCGATGAGCTTGTCGCGCAGGGAAAGAAATACACGCACTGCGTGGCGATCGGGCCGATGATCATGATGAAGTTCTGTACGCTCACCACTAAGAAGTACGGCATCCCGACGGTCGTCTCGATGAATCCGATCATGGTCGATGGAACCGGCATGTGCGGCGCCTGCCGCCTGACGGTCGGGGACGAGGTGAAATTTGCCTGTGTTGACGGCCCGGAATTTGACGGCTTTAAGATCAACTGGAACGAGTGCATGAAGCGTGCCCAGATGTACAAGACCCAGGAGGGCGAGGCAAAGCTGAAGTACCTGGAGGGAAAGACGCACGAGGGCGGCTGCGGAAACTGCTGAAATGTCCGCACATACGGTAAAGGAGATAAAAGCAATGGGTGACGTATTAAAGAAAGTACCGGTCAGAGAACAGGAGCCGAAGGTGCGGGCGGCAAATTTCGACGAAGTCTGCCTCGGCTATAACGAGGAAGAGGCAGTGGAAGAGGCCAATCGGTGCCTTAATTGCAAGAATGCCAGATGCATCACCGGATGTCCGGTCAATATCCATATCAATGAATTTATCGCAAAGGTGAAGGAGAGGGACTTCGCGGGTGCCTACCAGACGATCAGCCTGTCCTCCTCACTTCCGGCTGTCTGCGGCCGTGTCTGCCCGCAGGAGACGCAGTGCGAAGGAAAATGCATCCGCGGCATCAAGGGAGAGGCCGTCTCTATCGGAAAGCTGGAGCGGTTTGTCGCTGACTGGGCTAGAGAAAATAACATCCGCCCCAAGGCTCCGGCTGAGAAGAACGGACACCGCGTCGCTGTTGTCGGTGCCGGTCCGGCCGGGCTGACCTGCGCCGGCGATCTCGCGAAAATGGGCTACGAGGTCACAATCTTTGAGGCGCTGCACAAGGCCGGCGGCGTCCTGACCTACGGCATCCCGGAATTCCGTCTGCCGAAGGAAAAGGTTGTCGCTCCGGAGATTGCCAACGTGGAGGGCCTTGGTGTCACGATCAACACAGACACCATCATCGGCAGGACAGAAACCATTGACGAGCTGATGACGAAGGAGGGCTTCGAGGCCGTCTTCATCGGGTCAGGCGCAGGTCTTCCGATGTTCATGCACATCCCGGGAGAGACGGCAAACGGCGTTTTCTCAGCCAATGAGTTCCTGACAAGAAACAATCTCATGCAGGCGTTCCGGGACGATTATGACACGCCGATTTACCATCCGAAAAAGGCCGTCGTTGTCGGCGGCGGCAATGTCGCGATGGATGCGGCCAGAACGGCCCTCCGCCTCGGCGCAGAGGTCCATCTGGTCTACAGACGTTCGGAGGCTGAGCTTCCCGCGAGAGCGGAGGAGGTCCACCACGCGAAGGAGGAGGGCATCATTTTTGACCTCCTAACTAATCCGGTCGAGATTCTCCGGGATGAGAATGACAATGTCCGCGGTATCCGCTGCATCCGCATGAAGCTCGGTGAGCCGGATGCGTCCGGAAGACGCCGCCCGGTTCCGATCGAGGGCTCTGAATTTGAGATGGACTGCGACGCGGTCATCATGTCGCTCGGTACATCGCCGAATCCGCTCATTTCCTCGACGACGGAAGGCCTTGATGTCAATAAGAGAAAATGCATCATCGCTACGGAGGATACGGGCAAGACCTCGAAGGATGGCGTATACGCCGGCGGCGATGCCGTGACAGGAGCCGCGACCGTCATTCTCGCGATGGGTGCCGGCAAGGCTGGTGCCAAGGGCATCGACGAGTTCATCCGCGCAAAGAATGCGTAAGTATTGCAAAGAAGGAAAATAAATGCAGATCCGGATTCTGTGTGTAGGAAAAATCAAAGAAGCATTTTTCAGAGATGCCGTCAAGGAGTATGAAAAGCGCCTGTCCCGCTACGCAAAGCTTCAGATCATCGAGGCAGCGGACGAGCGGACGCCCGAGAAGCTCTCCTCCCGCGCCGCTGAGGACGTAAAGCGCCGGGAGGGCGAGCGGATCCTTGCACAGGTCCGGGACAGTGACTATTGTATTGCGCTGGCAATCGAAGGCACCTCGTATGATTCGGTCGGTCTTTCGGAGCACCTGGGAGCGCTCATGGGCCGCGGCGAAAGCACGATTGACTTCATCATCGGCGGCTCCCTCGGACTTTCGCCCGAGGTTATGCGGCGCGCGGACGAGGCGGTGAGCTTCTCAAAGCTCACCTTTCCGCATCAGCTGATGCGGGTGATTCTTCTGGAGCAGATCTACCGGTCGTTCCGGATTTTAAATCACGAGCCCTATCACAAGTAAACGAGCGGGAGGTCCCGGATGTGCGGGACCTCCTTTTTTTGAGCAGGGGTTTACTTAATCGGAAAACATGTTATGATGAAGAATACTACGATTTTTTGTAATCCTTCAGCACCTCGTCCGGGGTGCTGAATAGTTACAATCTTTGAAGGATAAATACTTGTATGTCGGAAATTACAGAAACAGTCATTGAAATGCCGGCCGGGCACGAGCAGAACATCTTCGGACAGCTCGATGCCAATCTGAAGAAAATCGAGCATTCGCTCGGCGTCACGGTAACGGCAAGAGACGGAAGCGTGCGCATCGAGGGGAGCCGGGAGGCAGTCGTCAAGACGCGCCAGCTCTTCGATATGCTGCTCGCGATTTCCCGCCGCGGAAATGAAATTACAGATCAGAATCTCGCCTATTCTCTGTCCCTGGTGAACCGGAAGGGAACCCCGGAGCCGGAGACGGCCCGGCAAATGAAGGATGTCGTCAGCATGAATGACGATGTCATCATCCACACGATGGCCGGCAGACCGGTCTGCCCGAAGACGCTCGGCCAGAAGCAATATGTGGATTCTATCCGAAAGCAGATGATCACCTTCGGGATCGGCCCGGCCGGTACCGGAAAGACGTATCTGGCGATGGCCATGGCGATCCGCGCGTTCCGGGAGGAAGAGGTTTCCCGCATCATTCTGACACGTCCCGCGATCGAGGCCGGCGAGAAGCTCGGCTTTCTTCCCGGGGACCTGCAGAGCAAGATCGACCCGTACCTCCGGCCTCTCTACGATGCCCTGTATGAGATCATGGGCGCGGAGGCATTTCTCCGGAATTCCGAGAAGGGACTCATCGAGGTAGCCCCGCTCGCCTACATGCGCGGCCGCACGCTCGACAACGCCTTCATTATTCTCGATGAGGCGCAGAATACGACGCCGTCGCAGATGAAAATGTTCCTCACGAGAATCGGCTTCGGCTCGAAGGTCGTCGTGACGGGCGACCGCACGCAGAAGGACCTGCCGTCCGACCAGACGAGCGGACTCGATGTCGCCTCGCGGGTGCTCCGGCCGATCGGAGAGATCGGCTTCTGTGAGCTGACGAGCCGGGACGTCGTGCGCCATCCGCTGGTCCAGAAGATCGTCGAAGCCTATGAAACCTATGAGAAGAAGGAGAGCGCGCGGAAGGAGGCATCCCGCCGCGCATCAGGAAAGAGAAGGTCGCGCAATGAACGAAGATGAGATCCGGACAGACACGGAGCAGGAAGATACACCGACGCTCGTATCCATTGAAAATGAATACAGCGGCTCTGATTTCAGGGAGATCCTTGACTTTGACTATGAGGCGGTCGCCGCGCAGGTGGCGGACCGGGTGCTGACGCAGGAAAACTGCCCGTATGAGGCGGAGATCAGCATGACGCTCGTCGATGAGGAGACAATCCGGTCGATCAACAAGCGGACGCGGTCGATCGACCGCGTGACCGATGTCCTCTCATTTCCGATGACCCAGTACCGCGTTCCGGCTGACTTTGCGGAGGCGGAGGAGACGGAGGCTGATTCCTTCGACCCGGAGAGCGGGCGCCTCCTTGTCGGCGATATCGTGATCTGTGTTCCGCGTATCCGGCAGCAGGCTGAGGAATACGGGCACAGCACGAAGCGGGAGTTTGCATTTCTGACCGCGCACAGCGTGCTTCATCTGATCGGCTATGATCACATGACGCCGGAGGAAGAGAAGGATATGTTTGCGCGCCAGGAGCGGGCGCTCACGTCACTCGGCATCACCCGAGAAGCGGAACAGACGAAGAAGGACGGGCAGGGAACGGTATGAATATCAGAGAGCGGCTGAAGGACAAGCAGCGGATCGTCATCAAGATCGGCTCGTCATCGCTTGTCCATGCACAGACAGGGAGACTCAATCTCCCGAAGATCGAGATTCTGGCCAGAGAGGTTGCCGACCTCCGGAATCAGGGAAAGGACGTGACGCTGGTGTCGTCCGGCGCGATTGCCGTGGGGCGCGCAGCGATGAAGCTCGACACGCTTCACACGCTCAAGCAGAAGCAGGCCTGTGCCGCCATCGGGCAGGTCAAGCTCATGATGATTTATCAGAAATTCTTCTCAGAGTACGGGCAGACCGCTGCCCAGCTTCTTCTGACGAAAGCGACCCTAATGGACCCGGAGAGCCGTGTGAACTCTATGAACACCTTCGAGGAGCTCTTTGCGCTCGGCGTCATCCCGGTTGTCAATGAAAACGACTCTGTGGAGACATACGAAATCCGGTTCGGCGACAATGACCGCCTCTCGGCGATCGTCACGGCGCTGATCCATGCGGACCTTCTGATTCTTCTCTCGGACATCGACGGCCTCTATACGGATGATCCCAAAAAGAATCCGAAGGCAGAGTTTATTCCGGAGGTCGACGTCATGGACGATCATTTCCGGAAAATGGGCAAGGACTCGACCGGGAGTGATTTCGGAACCGGTGGAATGGCAACAAAGCTCGCAGCTGCGGACATTGCGACCTCCTCAGGCGCGGACATGATCATCGCGGACGCCTCTGATTTCCGGATTCTTCACCGGCTGATCGATGGGGAGAGAATCGGGACGATCTTCCGTGCCCATCCGCGCGAAATGTATCTCATGGACTATCTCGAGAAAATGTAACCCTTCACTGCAAGGAGGTATTGATTCATGGAAGAGACAAAAGAGAGCATCCGGAAACGGATTCTTGCCATGCGGCGCAGGATCCCTGCCCTTATGCTCACGCAAAAGAGCGGAATCATTGAAAAAAGGCTCATGCAGACAGCGGAATGGAAAATGGCGAAGAGCATATACACGTATATCTCCCTGCCGGGCGAGGTTGAGACAAACACACTGGTGACAGCTGCCTGGGAGGAGGGAAAGACGGTCGCCGCCCCGCGCGTCGAGGGCGATGACCTTGTGTTCTGCCAGATCCGCTCCTTTGACGACCTGAAGGAAGGATATTTTCATGTCATGGAGCCGCAGGGAATCCCGATAGAAGAGGATGCGAAGGCGCTCATCGTCATGCCGGGCGTCGCCTTTGATGTCAAAAAGCACCGGATCGGATACGGCCGGGGCTTCTATGACCGGTGGCTTGCCGCGCATCCGGGGCACCCGACAGCGGCCCTCTCCTTTGACTTTGCCCTTGAGGAGTCCGTCCCATCGGAAAGCACCGATATGGTACCGGACATGCTCATTACGGACCGGGGAATCATCCGGTAAATGAGTGCCACGAACGATTTATATAAGAAACAGATTGGAAAAATTATGACAGAACTTCACACAGAAACAGATGACCGGCAGCTCTTATATATCGAGCGGACAAAGCACGTCGTCGCGCAGCGGTCCCGGGAGATCGGCCATCCGCTCAGCGCCTGCGTCGTCACGTTCGGCTGCCAGATGAACGCACGAGATTCCGAAAAGCTGCGCGGGATCCTGAAGGCCGTCGGCTATCAGCTGACCGACTCGGAGGATGAGGCGGACTTCATTGCCTACAATACATGCACGGTCCGGGACAATGCAGACAAGCATGTCTACGGACGGTTAGGCAAGCTGGTGGGCCTTAAGCGCGAGAAGCCCTGGCTTATCGTCGGCCTCTGCGGCTGCATGATGCAGGAGCCGCAGGTCGTCGAAAAAATCAAAAAGAGCTATCCGGTTGTCGATCTCATTTTCGGCACGCATAACCTCTTTACATTTCCCGAGCTTCTGCACCGGGTCCTGACAGACCAGAGACGGGTGATCGATGTCTGGGAGAGCTCCCCGGAAATTGTCGAGAACCTGCCGGTTGAGCGGAAATATTCCTTCAAGTCCGGCGTCAACATCATGTTCGGCTGCAATAATTTCTGCAGCTACTGCATCGTTCCCTACGTGCGGGGGCGGGAGAAGAGCAGGGAGCCGGAGGCCATCCTCGATGAGTGCCGGCGCCTTGCGGCGGACGGCGTGATCGAGATCATGTTGCTCGGCCAGAACGTCAATTCCTATGGCAAGACGCTCGAGCATCCGGTGAGCTTTGCCAAGCTCCTTGACGAGGTCTGCCAGATCGACGGGATTAAACGGGTCCGTTTCATGACCTCACATCCCAAGGACCTGAGCGATGAGCTGATCGATGTCATCGCGAAAAACCCGAAGATCTGCCGGCATTTTCATCTGCCGGTCCAGTCCGGCTCGGACCGGATCCTGAAAGCCATGAACCGGCACTATGACAGGGCGCGGTATCTGGATATTGTCCGGAAGCTCCGGGAGAAGGTGCCGGACATTTCGCTCACGACCGACATCATCGTCGGATTTCCGGGGGAGACTGAAGCGGACTTTGAGGATACGCTCTCTCTGGTCAGAGAGGTCGGCTACGACAGCGTATTTACCTTCATTTATTCGCCGCGGACGGGCACGCCGGCGGCCGCGATGCCGGACCAGGTGCCGGAGAAGGTCGTTCATGAGCGGTTCGACCGCCTGCTGAATGAGGTCCGGGAGACGGCGGAGGAGCGGTGCGCGCGCTTTCAGGGACGCACCATGGACGTTCTGGTTGAGGAGGAAAATAAGGAACCCGGCTATGTGACCGGAAGAATCTCCAACAATATCACCGTTCATTTCAAGGGATCCAAGGACCTTATCGGAAAGCTTGTTCCCGTGACGCTGGATGACTGCCGCGGGTTTTATTATTTTGGCACAAGGGCCGGATGTCCGGAGTCCTGATGAGGGAATCCGGGACAAACCGGACAAATCTAAGACAAGAAAGGCAGTAAGGCTTAATGGCATTATCACCCATGATGCAGGAGTACATGAAACGGAAGAAGGAATACAGCGACTGTATTCTCATGTACCGCATCGGAGATTTTTTTGAAATGTTCTTTGACGACGCGATCACGGTCTCCAAGGAGCTGGAGCTGACGCTGACAGGCAAGGACTGCGGGATGGAGGAACGCGCGCCGATGTGCGGCGTTCCTTTTCACGCTGTGGACTCGTATATCGGACGGCTCATCAAGCTCGGCCACAAGGTCGCCGTCTGCGACCAGGTCGAAGACCCGAAGACAGCCAAAGGGCTTGTGAAGCGGGAGGTCACCCGTGTTGTCACGCCGGGCACCAACCTGGATGCGGCGGCCATGGATGAGACGCGGAACAACTTTCTGATGTCGCTGGTCTTTACGGACGACCGGTTCGGCATCGCGGCCGCCGATGTCTCGACAGGAGAATTCCTCGTGACCGAGGAGAAGACGGTTCAGAACCTGATGGATGAGATCAGCAAAATCTCGCCGTCTGAGATGATCTGCAACGAGGCCGCACTGATGTCCGGCCTTGACTTTGACGATCTCCGGAACCGTCTGCACATCCTGGTCGAGCCGATGGACGAGCAGTATTTTGACGACGAGGCGTGTGAGGGGCTCCTGAAGGACCATTTTCATGTACAGACCATGGAGGGACTCGGTCTCAGCGAATTCCCGTGCGGTGTGTCGGCAGCGGGCGCTCTTCTTTCTTACCTCTTTGAGACGCAGAAGACAAATCTTGACCACATCACGCATATCACACCGTACCACACCGAATCGTACATGGTACTGGGACGCGCGACAGTCAGAAACCTGGAGCTGGTCGAGACGATGCGCGAGAAGGAGAAGAAGGGATCACTCCTCTGGGTGCTTGACCGCACGAAGACCGCCATGGGCGCGCGTCTCCTTCGGACCTTTATCGAGCAGCCGCTCATCCACAAGAAGGAAATCGACCAGAGACTCGATGCGGTCGACGCGCTCTATCAAAATGAGATCGGCTGCGAGGAGCTCAGGGAATACTTAAATCCTGTCTATGACCTGGAGCGCCTTGCCGGCCGCATCAGCTACCGCAGTGCCAATCCGCGGGACCTGGTTGCCCTGAAGACATCGCTTTCGATGCTTCCAGCCATCAAGACGGCGATCCGTTCATTTCCCTGCGGCCTGTTTCAGGAATACGAGAAGGACTTTGATACGCTTGATGATCTGTTCCAGCTGATTGACAGGGCCATCATCGAGGATCCGCCCCTTGCGATGAAGGAGGGCGGCATTATTAAGGATGGCTACAATGCAGACGTCGATGAATACCGGCGGGCCCGCACTGAGGGGAAGCAGTGGCTTGCCGAGCTCGAGGCCAGGGAGCGGGAGAAGACCGGCATTCACACACTGAAGATCAAGTACAACCGGGTCTTCGGCTACTGCATCGAGGTTACCAATACATTCAAGGACAAGGTACCGGATTACTATACGCGCCGGCAGACGCTTGTCAGCGGAGAGCGCTATACGACGCCGGAGCTGAAGGAGCTCGAAAACAAGATCCTCGGGGCGGAGGACAAGCTGACCCAGCTGGAGTACGAGCTCTTTGCAGAGGTCCGCGACACGATCGGAGAAAATATCGTGCGCATCCAGAAGACGGCGCGGCAGATTGCCTATATCGACGCTCTGCAGTCCCTCGCCTCTGTCGCGAGGCGCTATCACTATGTCCGGCCGAAGATCACGGAGGACGGTGTGATTAACATCAAGAATGGCCGGCACCCGGTTGTCGAGCGGATGATTGACAATGACGGCTTTGTGCCGAACGACACACTGCTCGACAAGAAGTCGAACCGCATTTCCATTATCACGGGACCGAACATGGCCGGGAAGTCAACGTACATGCGCCAGACGGCCCTGATCACCCTGATGGCGCAGATCGGCTCCTTCGTGCCGGCCGACTCGGCCTCGATCGGGATCGTCGACCGGATTTTCACGCGTGTCGGTGCATCTGATGACCTGGCGAGCGGGCAGAGTACGTTTATGGTCGAGATGACGGAGGTCGCCTCGATTCTCCGCACCGCGACCGCCAACTCTCTCCTGATCCTCGATGAGATCGGCCGCGGAACATCGACCTTTGACGGTCTCGCTCTGGCCTGGGCGATCATCGAATATGTGGCGGACCGGAAGCTGATCGGGGCCAAGACACTGTTTGCGACCCACTATCACGAGCTGACAGAGCTCGAGGGAAAGATTGACGGCGTGAAGAACTACTGCATCGCCGTGAAGGAGCAGGGAGACGGCATCATTTTTCTCCGGAAGATCATTCGCGGAGGCGCGGACAAGAGCTACGGCATCCAGGTCGCGCGTCTCGCCGGTGTCCCGGAGGCTGTTTTAACCCGTGCCACCGAGATCGTGGGCCAGCTTGCAAATGCAGACATCACGGCGGCCGTGCAGACGATCACCGGCTCCCAGCGGAAGAAGCAGAAGACACACTATGATGAAGTCGACATGGAACAGATGTCCTTCTTCGACACGGTGTCCGATCAGGATGTCTTAAAGGAGCTCAGCAGCATTGATGTGCAGACCCTGACGCCGATCGACGCGCTCAATGAGCTGTACCGGCTGCAGAATAAGTTAAAGAACAGATGGAAGGGCTGAATAGATGAGTGAAATTCATGTACTGAGTCAGTCGACCATTGATAAAATTGCGGCCGGGGAGGTCGTCGAGCGGCCGGCGTCTGTCGTGAAGGAGCTGACGGAAAATTCAATCGACGCGGGCGCAGACAGAATCACAATTGAAATCAGGGACGGCGGCATTTCCATGGTCCGGATCACGGATAACGGAAAGGGAATGGCGCCTGATGACCTGCCGCTTGCGTTTCAGAGTCACGCGACCTCAAAGATTACAACGGTCAATGATCTCGATACGCTCTCGTCCCTCGGCTTCCGCGGAGAGGCGCTCTCCTCGATCGCAGCGGTCAGCCGCGTCGAGGTTCTGACCAAGCGGCCGGCGGACCTCTCCGGCAGACGGTACGTCATCGAGGGCGGACGGCCGCGCGTGAACGAGGCGGTCGGCACACCGGACGGCACGACCGTGATCGTCCGGGACCTCTTTTACAATACGCCGGCGAGAGCCAAATTTCTGAAGACGGCGATGACGGAGGCCGCCCATGTGGGCACGTTCGTGGAGCAGCTCATTTTGTCCAACCCGTCCATTTCCTTCCGGTTTCTGGTCGGCGGGCAGACAAAGCTCGAGTCGACCGGCTCCGGGAACCTCAGGGACTGCATTTACCATATCTATGGCCGGGAGGTCGTGTCGGAGCTGGTGGAGACGGATTACCGCGAGGACGGAATTCATATCCACGGCTTTATCGGAAAGCCTTCTGTCTCCCGCGGGAACAGAGGCTTTGAGAATTACTATGTCAACGGGCGCTATATTGAAAGCCGCGTCGTCGCGCGCGGGATCGAGGACGGGTACAGGAACCGCCTGATGCAGCACCAGTATCCGTTCGTCTGCCTGTTTCTTGATATTGACGGTGGCGCGGTCGATGTCAATGTACATCCCCGGAAGCTGGAGGTCCGGTTCTCCGACGAGAAGCGCATTTATCAGGCAGTCCTGAATGCCGTCAGGCAGTCGTTTGAGCACCTCGACATGGTTCTTCTTTCTTCCCTGAACGAGCCGGACAAAAGGGAGCGGGGGAAGAAAACAGAAGCGGACAGGCTGAAGGCGCAGCCGTTTGAGACGCGCGCCTTTACTGAAGAGAACCAGCGGCTCCGGGAGGAGGCCGCGCCGTATGTCCGGAAAAACTCCGGCTCTGTGCAGACAAAAGATTTTGCCCAGGCGAAAGACTGTCAGAACAGACAGACCGCAGGGAGCCGGCCAGCTTTATCATCTAAAACAGCTGCTCCGTCAGGAGATGTCGCTCCGGAGGCCGAAGCTGCTCCGTCAGGATTATCCGCAGGAGACACAGCTGCTCCAGAGAAATCGGATACTTTTAAGTCTGCAACTGCTCCGTCCGAACCCTCGCAGGCCGCCGGGGAACAGGATGCGCCCGAAAAGACGCAGGATAATATGCCGGCTTCCGGCGGGACTTGCGCCTCGCGGCGTGAGGGCGTCCCGGTTCAGGGAACCTTTCTCTCCGCACAGGCAAAGCCGCTCCGCCGGATCATCGGTCAGGTATTTAATACCTACTGGATCTGTGAGTTTGACGGAAAGATGTACATCTTCGATCAGCACGCCGCGCATGAGCGCGTCAATTTCGAGCGCTTTATGAAGCAGTACAAAGAGCGGAAGATCGCCGCCCAGCAGGTGAGCCCGCCGATCATTTTCCAGGCGGATGCAAGGCAGGAGATGCTTCTGCTTAACTATAAGGATTCCTTCGCGAAGATCGGCTTTGATATCGAGCCGTTCGGGGGCCGCTCATTTGCTGTGCACTCGGTCCCGTACACCCTGGGTACGATTGATTCCGCGGATCTGTTCCGTGATTTCTTAAGTGAGATCGAGGTGAGCGATGAGCTTGCCGATCTCGACATTTTCGTACATCGGGTGGCGACGGAGGCGTGCAAGGCATCGGTCAAGGGAGGAGAGAAGCTCTCCTTCCGCGAGGCGGAGGCGCTGCTCGATGAGCTGATGAACTGTGAGGACCCCTATCACTGCCCGCACGGCCGTCCGACGATCATTGCATTTACGCGCCAGGACCTCGAGAAGCGGTTCAAGCGGATTGTGTAACGGCCTCTTAAAACATGAATGACGGGAAGGAGCTTGAAAAGGATATGACAGGTCAAGAGAAGACGGAGCAGGGGATCAGCCGCCCGGGAAAGCCGCCGCTCATTGTCATTGCCGGGCCGACTGCCAGCGGAAAGAGTGAGCTGGCAGCGGAGCTTGGCCGGCGGATCGGGGGAGAGGTTGTCTCCGCGGATTCCATGCAGGTCTACCGCTATATGGATATCGGCTCCGCGAAGGTCACGCTGGAGGAAATGCTCGGCGTCCCGCATCACATGATCGACGTCGTCGATCCGAAAGAGGCAATGGACGTCGCGCGCTATGCGGAGATGGCAACGGCCTGCATCCGGGATATCCTGCGCCGCGGAAAGCTGCCGATTCTGTGCGGAGGCACCGGCTTTTATATTCAGGCCGTCACACGGCAGATCGATTTTGAGGACACCGAGGCGGACAGCGGGAGGAGAAAGGAGCTTGAAAGGCTCGCGGAAGAAAAGGGCAATGACTTCTTGCATGAGATGCTCGCAAGAATCGATCCCGTCTCCGCAGAGGCGATTCACCCGAACAATCGAAAGCGCACGATCCGCGCGATTGAATATTACGAGGAGACCGGGACCCGCATTTCCGACCACAATGAACGGGAGAAGGAGCGGGAGAGCCCATATGACCTCGCATTTTTTGTGATCAGTGACGACCGGAAGGTCCTCTATGACCGGATCGACCGCCGGGTGGACTTCATGATGGAGGCCGGCCTTGCGGATGAGGTGCGGTATCTGCGCGCGATGGGGCTGACGAAGCAGGACGTCTCCATGCAGGGCATCGGATATAAGGAAATTCTCTCGGCGCTTGACGGAGAGATGAGCCTTGACGAGGCCGTTCGGATCATCAAGCGGGACTCACGCCGCTACGCCAAGCGGCAGATTACCTGGTTTAAGCGGGAGAAGGATGCCATCTGGCTGGACCGCCGGGACTTTGGGGAGGACACCTTCCGGATTCTCTCGGAGATCATGCGGGTCCTTGCCCATAAGAATATCATTCCGGCAAATGAAAATATCACCATTCAGCGGCCCCTGGAAACCTGAAGAGATGATAAGCTATATAACGAAATAGACAGGAGATACGATATGAATACAGAGACAAAAAGCCTGTACACAGAAGCAGGCATTGACGAGGACGTCCTTCAGTTCGGAGAATCGGTCCTCGCACCGCTGAAGGACAGATTCGATGCGATTGACGCCCGCGCGGAATACAATCAGCTCAAGGTGATTCATGCCTTTCAGACCTGCAAGGTCAGTGAGGCCTGCCTCACGGGAACGACCGGATACGGATACAATGATCTCGGGCGGGACCGTCTGGAGGAGGTCTACGCCGCTGCCTTCCACACGGAGGCGGCACTCGTCCGCCCGCTCATTGCCTGCGGGACGCACGCGCTGGCGATTGCACTCGCCGGGAATCTGAGACCGGGAGATGAGCTTCTCTCTGTTTCCGGAAAGCCGTATGATACCCTCGAGGAGGTCATCGGCATCCGCCCGTCCAGAGGGTCTCTCGCGGAATACGGCGTTACCTACCGGCAGGTCGATCTGCTTCCGGACGGAAATTTCGATCTTGAAGGAATCCGGAAGGCGATCACACCGAAGACGGCGCTCGTTGCGATTCAGCGTTCCAAGGGCTACGCGGACCGGCGGACACTCTCGGTTGCGCAGATCGCTGAGGCAATTCGCTGCGTCAAATCGGTCCGCAGTGACATCAAGGTCATGGTCGACAACTGCTACGGCGAATTTGTCGAGACAAAGGAGCCGTCTGATGTCGGGGCCGATATGATTGTCGGCTCTCTGATCAAAAACCCGGGCGGCGGCCTTGCACCGAGCGGCGGCTATATTGCGGGAACAAAGGAGTGCGTGGAGAATGCGGCCTACCGCATGACCTGTCCGGGGCTCGGCGCGGAGATCGGACCGTCCCTTAATCTCAACACATCCTTTTATGAAGGCTTCTTCCTTGCGCCGGTTGTCACGGCAGCGGCGCTGAAGGGCGCTGTGTTTGCGGCCAATCTCTACGAAAAGCTCGGCTTTGCCTGCCTTCCGGACAGTACGGAGGAGCGGCATGACATTATCCAGGCCATCACACTGGGCAGTCCGGAGGGCGTGATCGCTTTCTGCACTGGCATCCAGAAGGGTGCCCCGGTGGATTCCTTCGTCACACCGGAGCCGTGGGACATGCCCGGATATGACGACCAGGTCATCATGGCGGCCGGTGCATTTGTTGAGGGATCCTCAATTGAGCTCTCCGCAGACGGACCGATCCGACCGCCCTATACCGTCTATTTCCAGGGAGGCCTCACATGGCCATCGGCAAAGCTGGGCGTTCTCATGTCGCTGCAGTGCATGAAGGACAAGCATCTTGTGCAGATCCCGACCGTCGTCCGGATCTGAAGAAAGGGCAGTGCATGAAGGATCATCCAGGAAGGCATATCCTTATTATCGGAGCAGGGGCCTCCGGCCTTGCCGCCGCATACGAGGCCGCAAAATGCGGAGCTGACGTGACCGTGCTTGAGGCTGAGAAAAAGCCGGGCCGGAAGCTTCTTCGCACGGGAGGTGGCCGGTGCAATCTGGCTAATGAGGCCACGCCGAAGGGAAAATATTATGGAACTCATCCGGAATTTGCGGAGGAGGTTTTTCGGAACCTTCCGCTTTCTTCACTTCTTGCCTGGTATCGGGAGCTCGGCATTCTGACCGTCAGCTTTGACGGCTGGCTGTACCCGGCATCCGAGCAGGCGCAGTCTGTGCTCCGTGTTCTCACAGATGCGCTCGGGGAAAGACATGTCAAAATGAAGCTCGGAGAGCGGGTGCGGAAGCTTTCGCGGGCCGATGACGGCTCCTTTCTTGTGCGCACCGATGGCTGGCAGTACAGGGCCGATGCCGTGATTCTCTCGTGCGGCTCGGTCGCATCGCTGGATAAAGAATCGGACAATGCCGGATACGCCCTTGCCAGACAGGCCGGACTCCGGCTGGTTCCGGTCCGTCCGGCTCTCGTTCCCCTGGTCATTGCCAAAAAGCCGGTCTCGCCGTGGGAGGGGACCCGTGCGCATGCGACAGCATCCCTGCTCTCAGGAAATGAGGTGCTTGCGGCGGAGCGCGGACAGATTCAGTTCCTTAAGGATGCTCTCTCCGGAATTGCCGTCTTTAATCTCAGCATGCAGGCACTTGCCTCCCTTGACGCAGGAAGACGGACGGTGATCCGGCTTGATCTTGCGCCTTCTTGTAAGGAAGAAGAGCTCAGGCAGTTCCTGGCCGGCCGTTCCGGGCTTGCCCCGGAGGAGCAGATCCGGGCCCTGATCCCGGAGAAGCTCCTTCCGTCCGTCATTTCCTTAAGCAAAAGCTCGGACCTTCCGCACGCGCTGAAATGCTTTGACGTCCGCGTGACCGGATCCAGGCCGATCACGCAGGCGCAGGCCGCGTCCGGAGGGATTGATGTCAGAGACATTGATCCGGCTACAATGGAAGCCAAAATGCTTCCGGGGCTGTTCCTCACAGGGGAAATGCTCGATATCGTGGGGCACTGCGGGGGCTTTAACCTGCAGTTCGCGTTTTCAACGGGGATTCTGGCCGGACGGGCCGCGTCCCGCAAAGCATAAGCCGGCTCCCTTGCAAGGCCTGCTTTAATAGTGTAAAATAATGTAGCTCTGATTCGCCGGTAAACCTGAGACGGGGGAAGAAGGGCATATGGATCATAAAAACAGAAAATACACGGATCCGGCGAGGCCATATGAGCGCTGCCTCGCACACGGAGCGTCAGCACTGACGGATGCGGAGCTGATCGCCGTGATTCTCCGCACAGGGACGAGAGGCCTGACGGCAGAAGGACTTGCCGGCAGGGTTCTTGATCTCTGCCCGGCGGGATGCGGGCTTCCGGGGCTCAGAACACTGACCCTGCAGCAGCTGCTCGGCATCAATGGAATCGGCGAGGTCAAGGCCGTTCAGCTGATGTGCCTTGCCGAGCTTGCGTCACGGGCCGCCCGCCAGCACGCGAGAAGCACGCTGACGGTCCGGGATTCCGGAACGGTCGCAGGATATTATATGGAGCACCTCCGCCATGACGAGCAGGAGAATGTCATCTGTATGATGCTCGATTCCAGGTGCCATTTCATCGGCGATGAGCTGATTACGAGAGGGACCTGCAGCGAGGCGCCTCTGTCCACCCGGGACCTGTTTCTTGCGGCAATCCGCTGGCGGGCTGTCAATATCGTTCTGGTTCATAATCATCCGAGCGGAGACCCCACGCCGAGCCGTGCGGACATCCTGATCACGGAGAAGGTCCGGGAGGCCGGGGAACTGCTCGACATATCGCTTGTCGACCACATTATTATCGGAGACAGACGATATGTGTCTCTTGCAGACGATGGATACTGGAGTCCGGGAACAGCAGCGGGGCAGCGGAACTGAGGAAGGAAAATGCTCACAAAAAACACATTTGGCGTTGATCTCGGGACCAGCGCTGTCAAGATATACAGTCTGCGGAAAAACAGACTGCTCGTGGAAAAAAACATGATTGCCGTGAGAAACGGGCATCAGGTCATCGCGGCCGGCAACGATGCGTTTGAAATGTATGAAAAGACACCGCCTGAGATTGTCGTTGATTCTCCGGTTGCCGATGGAAGGATTGCGGATGTCGATGAGGTCGGTATGCTGCTCCGTCTCCTTCTGCAAAGGACAGACCCTCATATGAACAGCAGTCCGGCTATCTGCTTCTCAGTCCCGGTCAATATGTCCGGGCTTGAAAAGCGGGCCTATTACGCGGCATGCGGCGCAGGGGGACTGCGAAGCCAGAGAACATTCATGGCGGACAGACCGATCTGTGATGCCATATCGCTCGGCATTCCGATTCTCCGGACCAGAGGCAGCATGATCCTCAACATGGGGGCCCAGAGCACCTCGGTGTCCGTGATTGCATCCGGTCAGGTCATTATCAGCAGCTCCGTCGCATGCGGCGGTCAGCAGCTGGATGAGGCCGTTCTCGGTGCGGTCCGCAGGGAGCGCGGTCTCATGATCGGGGCCAAAACGGCCGGCAACCTGAAGGCCGTGCTCGCTACCTTTTATATGAGCGGGACACCGGAATCCAGGAAGGTCGTCGGCATGGACGCGCTCTCCGGGCTTCCCCGTGAGGAGGAGATTCCATCCGGGCTCGTCAGTGAGGCCGTCGAGACCTGTGTCCGGAAGGGAGCGGAAGAGATCCGCACGCTGATCGAGCGCATGCCTCCCCAGGTCTCCAAGAACCTGATGGACGAAGGCATCTATCTGACCGGTGGAACATCGAGAATCCCCGGCATTGATCAGTATCTGAGCCGGATTCTCGAGTGCAGGATCAACCTGTCCGGGAATTATGAGTACAGTACGGTCAGGGGACTCGAAGAGATTATCAAGCATAAAGAATACCAGAAATGGACGTATTCAATGAAGGACGGGAAATGAAAAACAAGTTTCATCATTTCAAGGACAAACACCTGCTGGTCATCATGACGATTGTATGTGCTGCGCTGATTCTCGGCACCTGTACAACAAATGTCGTATCCTCTTCCGTGCGGAGCGTCGCGGGATACATCGTGGCCCCGTTTGAGAACGGGATCAATAAAGTCGGAACCTGGCTCACGAAGCAGTATTCCGGCTTCAAGAGAGTAAAGAAGCTGAGCTCGGAAAATGAGTCCCTGCAGTCACAGGTGAACGCACTGACATCCGAAAACACAACGCTGATGCAGCAGACCACAGAGCTGTCAAGGCTCGAGGCCCTGTATCAGATGGACCAGGAATATCCGGATTATCCGAAGGTGGGCGCAGAGGTCATCGCCAAGGATGCCGGAAACTGGTACAGCACGTTTACCATCAACAAGGGGACGAACGACGGAATCGCCGTTGACATGAACGTGCTCGGGCAGGGAGGTCTCGTCGGCATCGTGACCGAAGTCGGAAAATCCTGGGCAACGGTCCGTTCCATTATTGACGACGAGAGCAATGTGAGCGCAATGGCTGCCTCCACATCAGATACCTGTGTCGTGACCGGAAATCTCACAGAGATGGACAGCGGGAAAATTGATTTCATCAACCTGATCGATGACAACAACGAGGTCACGGAAGGGACGACATTAGTCACGTCGAACATCTCGGAAAAATTCCTGCCGGGTCTTCTCGTCGGTTATGTCTCGGATGTCTCTGAGGATTCCAACAAGCTGACAAAGAGCGGCACACTGATCCCGGCCGTTGATTTCCGGACGATTCGGGAGGTCCTTGTCATTACGCAGCTGAAGCAGACGACGGACGGAGCAGCCGTTGATTCAGCCTCCGGAACAGATACTGCAGGTACTGCAGCAGCCGGGGCGGAGAGTGCGGCCTCTTCTGCCGGATCCACCTCGGAAGGGAGTAGTGCCAATTGAAACATAAGCTGATTATCATTCTGACGCTGTGGATCTGCTTCCTGCTGCAGAGCTCGGTTTTAAGCTACCTGAATTTTCTCGGGGTTGTTCCGAACCTGCTGCTGATCACGACGGTCTCCATGGGCTTTATGCATGGAAAAAACGAGGGGATTTTCACAGGCTTTATTGCCGGTCTGCTGCTTGATATCTCATACGGTGGCATCATCGGAATCTATGCACTCCTCTATATGTATATCGGTTACGTGAGCGGATTTTTTACGGAAGTTTATTTCAGCAACGTCATCAGAGTTCCCGTCTGTATGGTCACGGTGTTTGAGTTCATTTATGATGGAATTATTTTTGTGGCAGGCTTTCTGCTTCGCGGGAGAACAAATGTCTGGGGATATTTCACAAGTGTGGTTTTCCCGGACGTGCTGATCACCGCACTCTTTACATTCATACTGTACAGCATTCTTTACAGAGTTAACCGCTCCTATATCGAGCAGGGCAAGAAAGGCAGACAGTCCTTATGGATAAGAGACTGAGAAGAAAAAACCGATTCAGACATTTTCATTTAAACAGACCGCTTGTACTGGTGATCTTCTGTATCATTCTTTCCGGTGTCCTGATCAACCGGCTCTATCATCTGCAGATCATTAAGGGCGAGAGCTATCGGACAAGCTTTGCGATCACAACGACAAAGACGCGCACGATCAAGAGCACGCGCGGAAATATCTATGACCGCAACGGCAATGTGCTGGCTTCGAATCAGCTCAGCTACAGCCTGACGATCGAAGATTCCGGGACCTATGACTCGACCAGACAGCAGGATCTTGAGCTGAACGGAGAGGCGTACCGGATCGATCAGATCCTGCAGGCAAATGGCGATTCTCTTTCCAATGACTTCCACATCGTTCTGGACAGCAATGGAAATTATTCGTTTGATGTCACGGGCAGAACGCTGAGCCGTTTCAAGGCAGATGTTTACGGAGAGGCCAAAATCGATGATCTGACCGACGCACAGCTGAATGCAACGGCCGATGAGATGATGGACTTTCTGACCAGCCAGAAGAAGTTCGGACTCACACGCACGTCAAAGCCGTTCACGCAGGAAGAGCTGGACAGTGTCGGTCTTCCGGCCACGCTGACAAAGCAGCAGACCCTCGACATTGTCTATGTCCGCTATGAGCTGTCGACGACGTCCTACAGAAAATATGTGCCGGTCACGATTGCGACCGCTCTTTCAGACAATTCTGTCGCCGCTTTAAATGAGCAGAAGGACAACCTGGAGGGAATTGATATTGTACAGGACACCATCCGTGTCTATTCGGACCCGGAGGCGTTTGCATCGATTATCGGATACACGGGCAAGGTGTCAAGCTCCCAGCTCTCTGAGCTGCAGGCAGAGGACTCCAGCTACACGAGCGATTCCATCGTCGGAAAGTCCGGCATCGAAAAGATCTGTGAGAGCGTGCTGAAGGGCAGCGACGGTCAGCAGACGGTATATGTCGACAAGCTCGGAAAGGTTCTGGAGGTGGACGACAGCAAGACGATCCAGCCGGTAGCCGGCAATGATGTCTATCTGACAATCGACAAGGATCTGCAGGATGCGACGTACCAGATCCTGGAGCAGAGAATTGCCGGTATTCTCGAGAATGTCATTATCGACGACCCGACCTATGATCCGTCCACCATCACTGATACAGAAAATATCCGGATTCCGATCGGGGATGTTTACAACGCGATCATTGAAAACAGTGTCCTCGATATCTCTCATTTTGCATCAACAGATGCGTCTGCGACGGAGCAGAAAATCCAGTCTTCCTTTGACACGAAGCAGGCATCTGTATTTGCGGCCATCGAGGCGGAGCTGACACGAAATGACCCGGTCGCTTACGACAAGCTCACGGACGAGATGCAGGAGTATGAGTCCTATATCGTCAACGATTTTCTGATGAGTGACACCGGAATCCTTGACAGCAGCAAGATCGACAAGACAGATGCGACTTATCTGGCATGGACGAGAGATGAGACAATTTCTCTTCAGGAATACCTCACCTACGCGGCAAGCCAGAACTGGATTGACGTATCGGCCATCACGTCGTCTGATTCGTCCAGTAGCTCCGGCGACACCTATATGGATTCCAGCGAAATTTACTCCGCGCTTTCAAATTACATCATCAAGAACCTGCAGGAGGATGAGGATTTCTCAAAGCTTCTGTACAAGTGGATGATCAAGAACGGAGATCTGACAGGCACGGAAGTGATCAACGCCATGTACGATCAGGGTGTTTTCAGCAAGGACGACGAAGACTACTCGAAATTTGAGAGCGGTGCAATGTCCGGTATCGATCTGATCAAGGACAAAATTGACAAGCTCGAGCTGACACCGGCGCAGCTTGCGCTTGATCCCTGCTCAGGATCTGCCGTTATCACGGACCCGAATACAGGTGAGATTCTCGCCTGTGTCTCCTATCCGGGATATGACAACAACCGGCTCGCCAATACAATGGACGTCGCATATTACAATAAGCTGGCGGCAGATGAGTCCCAGCCATTCTACAACAAGGCCACGCAGCAGACAACGGCGCCTGGTTCTACCTTCAAGCTGGTTACGACAACAGCCGGCCTCGAGGAAGGTGCGATCACGACGAGTACAACCTTCACCTGCAACGGTGTTTTTGATCTTGTATCTCCGTCGCTTTCCTGCTGGTATAAGCCGGGACATGGAACGCTCAACGTCGTCGGCGGTCTGGCCAACTCCTGCAACGTCTTCTTCGCGAATGTCGCGTATCAGCTGGGTCTCAATGAGGAAGGGACATTTTCCGATTCGCTCTCTCTCGGCAAGCTGCAGAAGTATGCAGAGCTGTACAACCTTGACAAGCCGTCGGGCATTGAGGTCCCGGAGGCGACTTCAAAGGTCTCCGACCAGTATGCGATCCAGACAGCGATCGGACAGGGCACGAACTCTTACACAACGACGCAGCTCGCCCGCTATGTCACAACGCTCGCAAACAGCGGAACAAGCTACAATATTTCGCTGCTCGACAAGGCCACGGATTCTTCCGGAAATGTCGTCAAGAATTACACGCCGTCCGTCGAGAGCACGCTGTCCATCGGCAGCACGACATGGGACGCTATCCACGAGGGAATGCGGGCCGTCATCGAGAACAAGCCGGAGTATCAGGACCTCGGCATCGATGTCGCGGGCAAGACCGGAACGGCACAGGAGAGTAAATCGAGACCGTCACACGCGCTGTTTATCTGCTACGCTCCGTATGAAAACCCGCAGATCGCGATGGCCGTCCGTATCGGCAACGGATATACTTCTACAAATGCAACGCTTGTAGCAAAGGATATCCTTCAGTATTATTTCAATCTGACAGATTCCAGCAATATCCTGACCGGCAAGGCCATGACAGAATCTGTATCATCGGAGAATGTTGACTGATGCTAAAACAATATCGTTTAAGAGATTACAATTTCAGACTGGTTCTCTGGGTCCTTGCGCTTTCCGTCATCGGTATTCTGCTGGTGGGAAGTGCCAAAGCTTCCCTGCAGCCAAGGCAGACAATAGGCGTAATTGCCGGCGCTGTTATGATGATCATCGTGTCAATGTTTGACTTTTCATGGATCCTCAATTTTTACTGGATCCTGTATGTCCTGAATCTCGGCATGCTGGCGGCCGTCCTGGTCTTCGGTAATTCGAGCCACGGCGCGCAGCGCTGGATCTCGATCGGAGGCTTCACCTTCCAGCCTGCCGAGCTCTCGAAGATTATCCTGATCATCTTTTTCGCGCAGTATTTTATGAAGCACGAGAACGACTTAAACAAGCCGAAGATCTTCATCCGGTCAGTTCTGCTGATCATTCTGCCTCTGGCGCTCATCATCGCGCAGCCGGATCTGAAGGATACGATTATCATTTTCCTGCTGTTTGCAATTATGTACTTTATTGCAGGGCTCAGCCTGAAGACGATCGGCATTATTCTGGCTATTGTTATCCCGGCCGCTGTCATTTTCCTGTTTGCCGTCACACAGACTGACTCCTCCGGAAACGGCCTTCTGAAGAGCTATCAGAGACAGCGTATCATGGCCTTTCTGAATCCGAACGACTCTGAATACAGCGATGATTCGACACAGCAGGACAATTCCGTGATCGCAATCGGGTCCGGCGAGCTCTCCGGAAAGGGACTGAACAACAGCGATGTTTCATCCGCTAATAAGGGAAACTTTATTTCGGAGATTCAGACGGACTTCATTTTCGCCGTGGCGGGAGAGGAGCTCGGTTTTCTGGGCAGCGCGGGTATTATTATCCTGCTGCTTCTGATCGCGCTTGAATGTATCCTGACGGCCATGAAGGCCAAGAACCTGTCGGGGACCCTGATCTGCTGCGGAATGGCGGCACTGATATCCCTGCAGAGCTTTATCAATATCGGTGTCGCGACCAAAATCCTTCCGAATACAGGAACCCCGCTGCCATTTGTAAGCTACGGCCTCACGTCCCTTCTTTCGAACTTTCTCGGAATCGGACTTGTGCTGAACGTGAGCCTGCAGGGGAAGATCCGTGTCACGCCGCGCGCGGCGCGGAGAAAGAAGACCGCTCTATGAAACGTATGCCGAATATATTCCATCGCAGGCGCTCCGAAGCCGGAAAGCACGCTAAAAAAGGGCGCCATCAGCTGATCCTGACGGCCGCTGCCGGTGTGGTCATCGCGGCCATCATCGTCATCGCCTCCGTGTCCCGCGCACAGAGCACGCTCGCCCTGCCGATGCAGTGGTCAAACAAAAATATGGTCTATACGGATACAGACCAGACGGCCATGCGCACGCCGGATGCGTTCACATCGGGACTCTGCGTCGGAGAAAACAGCACGACCAGCAGTGACATCACGCTTCAGGGAAATGAAAGCGGTGCCCTGTTTTCTCTGGATGACCAGAAGGTCCTGTTCTCGCACGACATGTATAAGAAGATTTACCCGGCCTCGATCACCAAGATCATGACGGCCATTGTCGCGCTTAAAAACGGGAATATGGACGACACGGTCACGATTAACTGGCAGGACGTCGAGCTGGAATCAGGTTCTCAGGTGGCGGGACTCGCGATCGGAGACCAGGTGACGATGAGCGCCCTTCTGAACGGCATGCTGGTTCACTCAAGCAATGACTGCGCGCAGGCGATTGCCCGCCATGTCGGCGGGACCATGGATAACTTCGTGGCCATGATGAATGAAGAGCTCACAGAGCTCGGCTGCACCGGGAGTCATTTTACAAACCCGACCGGACTTCATGACAGCAATCACTACACGACCGTGTATGATATCTATCTGATGCTGAATGAAGCGCTGAAATATGACACCTTCGTGTCCATCATGCAGACCAGCGTCTACGCGATGAATATCACCTCGGCGTCCGGGGAATCCAGAACGATTCAGCTCGATTCCACCGATCATTATCTGACCGGAGAGGAGACGGCGCCACAGAATGTGACGGTTCTCGGAGGAAAAACCGGAACAACGTCTGAGGCGGGAAGCTGCCTCGCGCTTGTTTCGCAGAATGCATACGGCCAGTATTACATTTCCATCATCGTCGGAGCCGAGACAAAGGCTGTGCTCTATGAGGATATGTCAAATCTGCTCGCTTCCATTAACTGACCGGAGGTTTCCGTCGCTTTTTAGATTTCCGGGCAATAAGCCTTGTATTTTTATAGTGAATAATCTATAATATTGAATAAATAAATGCCCGTTTTTTGCATCACAATAAACTAAAGGAGGTAGCCGCCAATGGTTCAGTTAATTGTCGGACAGAAGGGAAAGGGCAAGACGACAGTCATTCTTGACAAGGTCAATGAGGAGATCAAGACAGCGAAGGGAAATATTGTATTTCTCGATAAGGATTCCGAGCACATGTTTGAGCTCAACAATAAGATCCGTCTGATCAATGTGTCTGAGTATCTGATTTCGAACAGTGATGAATTCATCGGATTTATCGCCGGTATCATTTCACAGGACCACGATCTCCAGTCTATGTATCTGGACGGCTTCATGAAGTGCGCGCATCTCGAGGGCAAGGATATCACCAGCACGGTTCTGAAGCTTGACAAGATCAGCTCAGCATTCAATGTTAATTTTGTTATTTCTGTCTCCATGGACGCTTCCGATCTCAATGAGAAGCTCAAGGACAAGGTATTAGTTGCACTCTGATGATGAAGAAAACTTCTGGAGAACTTCATAAGCATTCGCCAGAACATAATCGTTCCGGTATTAGACGTATCTTTACGTTGAATATCGGAACGATTATTTTTGGTATTCTCCTTGTTTATCTTCTGGTTCTCGCCATCGCCTATGCCCTGACGACACATATCGCAACCTACCAGGTGACAGCCGGACCGCTGGCACAGAATAAGACCTACACAGGACTGGCTGTCTATTCGGAGAAAATTGTCACAGCGGATTCCTCCGGCTATATCAGCTACTACGCGCAGGACGGCAGCAAGATCAAGTCAGGCGGTGCCGTCTATGGGATCAGCGCAAGCAGACAGAAGACGGGTGATGTATCCGTTGATGATGAGACCCTGTCCGAGATCGGAACGGATGTCAAGGAGTTTGCCGGCTCCTTTGATCCGGCGGATTTCCGCGACGCATACAGTCTAAAATATCTGATCGGAGGAGAGATCCTGAACGCAGGGCTTAGCGGAACAGATGATGCTGATGCTGTCACCGTCGGCGATGAAACCATAAACCGCGCCGCCTCGTCCGGTATCGTCCGCTATACACTCGACGGCTACGAGAACTTCGACATCGGAAGTCTTAAGGAAAGTGATTTTGATGCCAAGTCCTATCACCTCACCTCGCTGAAGACAAATGAGAAGCTCAGCGCCGGCGATTCCGTCTATAAGCTGATTACATCAGAGGACTGGTCACTGCTGATTCCGCTTTCATCCAGGGAGGCAGTAAAGCTCAGCGACACCACTTCGATCAAGGTAAAATTCCTGAAGGATGGAAATACACTGAATGCGTCGTTCTCAGTCGGGAAGGCATCGGATGGTACATACTACGGACGGCTTGATTTTTCGAACGGGCTGAGCCGCTATATCGACAGCCGCTTTGTCTCGATCGAGCTGGTCACGAATACAGCGACCGGTCTGAAGGTGCCAGTGACGGCTGTCACAAGAAAGACATTTTTCACGATCCCCGATGAGTTTGCAGCAGCAGGCGGCGATACAAGCAGCATTGGATTTCTCAGGGAAACGACGGATACATCTGGAAATGTATCCACTGCCTTTGTGCAGCCCACAATCTACTGCCATGAGGATGGGAAATATTATGTCAGCAGCGCAGACTTTTCCAAGGGCGACATTATTATCCGCGAGGGATCAACATCCGATCGCTACATTATCGGAGATACAGCAGATCTCGACGGCGTCTACAGCGTGAACAAGGGCTATGCGGTTTTCCGGCGGGTCGTCATTCTGGATAAAAATGAGGCCTACTGCCTTGTGAGCAAGGGGACATCCTACGGCATTGCCCAGTTTGACAACATTGCGCTCGACGCATCAAAGGTCAGAGAATCACAGATTACAGCCCGGTAAGGCTGCTGCAGTCTGCATTCTATATAGAAAAGGATATTCCTGAGGAAGATCCGGATAAAGAGGCGAAAGACATGTTACGAGATGAAGAATTAAGACATAATCTGGAACAGGTAAAGGAGCGCACAAAGGCTGCCTGCCTGCGGGCCGGAAGACCTGCTGACGCTGTCACGGTTCTTGCAGTCAGCAAGACAAAGCCGGAGTCCGACATCATGGCGCTCTATAACGCCGGACAGAGGGATTTCGGAGAAAATTACATTCAGGAGCTCCGCAGCAAAGCGGAACACCTTCCGAAAGACATCCGCTGGCACATGATCGGCCACCTGCAGCGAAACAAGGTGAAATATATCGCCGGTTACGTCTATATGATTCATTCCGTCGATACAGAGGAGCTGGCAAGAACGATCGAGAAGGAAGCTGCCAAGCATGACAGAGTCATTCCGGTTCTGATCGAGGTCAATGTAGCCGGAGAAGAGAGCAAGTTCGGAGTTTCGCTGCAGGATGCTCCGCAGCTGGCCGCCTATATTGCCACGCTGCCTCATCTCAGTCTGCGCGGCTTTATGACCAGCGCTCCATTTGTCAAGAATCCCGAGGATGACCGACCTGTCTTTGCTGCGCTAAAGCAATTAAGTGTTGACATGAATTCCGGAAACACAGATAATAGTAGCAACATGGACACACTGAGCATGGGTATGTCTAATGATTTCGAGGTGGCGGTCGAGGAAGGATCTACAATTGTCCGTGTAGGAACCGACATATTCGGAAAGAGAGAATATCCTGACCGGAAACCGGATGGAGAAACGAAATGAGCCTTATTGACAAATTTCTCGATGCAATCAAGCTGAATGACGATTTTGACCAGGATGATGATTACCTCGATGACGAAAATGAAGAACCGGCCGAGGAAGCAGCCGAAGAACCTGTAGAGGAAGAGCGCTCCAGAAGGCCCAGGGCCAAGACGCGGAAGCGGTTCCTTCAGAAGTTCGCTGACAGAAAAGAAGCCAGAAAATATGACGAGGACGAAGAAGAGGAAGAGGCTGAAGATATCCCCTCAGATTCCTTCTATGATGATGAATATGATGACGAGTATGATCATGAGGAAGAGGATCCGGAACCGGTCTACAGCCGCAGAAAGCCGGCAAGAGAGACCGGTTCATACGAGCCGTATTCCCGGGAGAGCCGCAGCCGCGTGAGGGAAACCGACACCAAGTCGGCCCGCCGCGAGGCAGACCACACGCAGAAGCGGTCGAAGGTCACTCCGATCCGCGGCAGAAAGAGCCCGTCGCCTGCCATGGAAGTCAATGTGGTCAGACCTTCTTCCATGGAGGACACCTGGGAAATTGCAGACACACTGCTAGATGGTTGTACCGTAGTCATTAACCTGGAGGGACTTGATGTCGATGTCGCTCAGCGGGTTGTCGATTTTACCTGCGGCGTCTGTTATTCTCTGGGCGGAAATCTGCAGAAGATCTCAAACTACATCTTCCTTCTTACGCCGGCAGGAGTCGATATCTCTGGAGATTTCCAGAACTTCCTGAATGGAGCGTTCGATATTCCGCCAATGAGAGCACAGTATTGATGGTTATTTTCAAAGCAGAGACTGCCTGCCATGGCTGATCTCTGCTTTTTTGTCATGAAGCGTTCCGAGTCTGGGGTGCTGAGTAGTTATTTTATTTTTTATATTTTATATGGGAGGTTACATACATGGACCAGCTTGCACCGGTAATCAGCCGCTCATTTGCGGATTTCGGAGATGCGCTCGCGGCTCTGCCATTTGAGCGCAACCGGATCTGCGTTGTCGGAGACAGTCACACGATGCCTCTTTATGGAAAAGAGGTTCTTGAAGAAGCCGCAAAAAGCTTCAAGACTGTCGAGCAATATACATTTCCTGCAGGAGAGGAATACAAGACACTGGATTCTATCCGTGAACTGCTCCGATACCTGATTGAACACCATTTTGACCGGCATGACTGCCTCCTGGCGCTCGGAGGCGGTGTGACAGGAGATATGACCGGCTTTGCCGCTGCCGTTTATCTCCGGGGAATCCCCGTCATTCAGCTTCCGACGACACTGCTCGCACAGATAGACTCGAGCATCGGGGGAAAGACCGGCGTTGATTTTGACGGCTTCAAAAATATGGTCGGCGCCTTTCATATGCCCGCTCTGGTCTACACAAACAGCTCTGCCCTGAAGACACTCCCGAAGGACCAGTTTGTCTCCGGGATGGGCGAGGTGATTAAGTCTGCACTGCTTGGCGACGCCGAACTCTACGGATGGCTGAAGGACCATGCCGATGCTGTCAATGCCGGCGAGGAGTCCGCGCTGGAGCTTATGATCCGCCGCACAGCCGCCATCAAGGTCGGCATCGTGAGACGGGACCCGGAGGAACACGGAGAGCGCGCTCTTCTTAATTTCGGGCACACGATCGGACATGCCGTTGAAAAATATCTCAAATTCGCCATGCAGCACGGCTGCTGTGTGGCACTAGGCCTCGTTGCTGCATCGAAGATCAGCACAGACAGAGGACTTATTACGGAAGAGGAACTTCATGATATCGAAAAAACCTGCGGTCTGTACGGTCTTCCTCTGAGGGCAGAGGGAATCGATGCGCAGGAGGTCCTTCGTTTTACGAAGTCAGACAAGAAAATGAAAAACGGCCAGATCCGTTTCATTCTCCTCAGACGCCCCGGCGAAGCATTCTATACAGACGATGTGACAGACGAAGAGATTCTGAACGGAATCCGGTATATCACGGCATGAAAGGCGGAGGAACATGAAGGAAGCAACCACAGTCAGACAAACAGGCAGAGTTTCCCGCTGGATCATTGCCGCCATCTCAATCGCCGTGCTTGTCGCGGCAGATCAGATCACGAAGGCTATGGCCGCTGAAAAGCTCTCAGGAGGTTATATCAATCTGATTCCGGGCGTCTTCCGGCTGGAATATCTCGAGAACCGCGGCGCGGCCTTCGGCGTATTTCAGAATGCAACCGGATTCTTCATCGTGATCACCGTGCTTTTCCTTGCCGCTGCGGTCTGGTTCTATGCCGTGCTTCCGGGGGACAGAAAATACAGACCCCTGCGCACAGTCTGTATCGTTCTGGCAGCCGGAGCAGTGGGAAACCTGATCGACAGGATTTTTCTTCACTATGTGCGGGATTTCCTGTACTTTGTCCTGATCGATTTTCCGATCTTTAATGTGGCGGACATCTATGTCACGCTCTCAGCCGTCGCGCTGATCATTATGATCCTGTTCGTGTATTCGGACGATGACTTTGCATTTTTGAAAAAGAAGAAATGATATGCCAGAAGACAAACAGACAACAGAAGAAATGCCGGTATACGGCCCGGTCGCCCTTCTGCCGTCGCAGGAGGATGACGGGATCCGCGCAGACCGCTTCCTCGCGGAGCATATCCCCGGCATTTCCCGCTCCTATATTCAGGAGCTTGTAAAAAACGGGGCCGCCTCTGTCTCCGGAAAAGCCATCAGGAGCAGCTACAAGGTCAGATGCGGGGAAGAGGTTGTCATCAACATCCCGGAGCCGTCAGCGCCTGATATACGGCCTCAGAAGATGGATCTTGACATTCTCTATGAGGACAGAGACGTCCTCATCGTCAACAAGCCAAAGGGTCTGACCGTTCACCCGGCTCCCGGACACGCGGATGACACGCTGGTCAACGGCATTCTCTACCACTGCGGGAAGGACCTGTCCGGGATCAATGGCGTCATGAGGCCTGGAATTGTCCACCGCATCGATAAGGACACGTCCGGCGCGCTGATCATCTGCAAAAATGACAATGCGCACAGAAAAATCGCAGAGCAGCTGAAGGTACACTCAATCACACGGCGCTACCGCGCAATAGTTCTCGGGCGTATTGCGGAGGACAGTGGTAAAATAGAAGGAAATATAGGCCGGAGCAGCCGCGACAGAAAGAAAATGGCCGTCGTTTCTGCAGGGTCCGGAAAACCGGCCGTCACTCATTTTCGTGTGCTTGAGCGGTTCGACCGATATACATACTGTGAGTTCGAGCTCGAGACTGGAAGGACGCACCAGATCCGGGTGCACATGGCATCGGTCGGTCATCCGATTCTGGGAGACGCCGTGTACGGACCGTCGGACAACGAATTTCACATCAAGGGACAGGCACTGCATGCGATGGTGATCGGTTTTATTCATCCGTCCCTTGGAACCTATGTCGAATTTACGGCACCGCTTCCGGAGTATTTTACCAGAATACTAGATACACTCAGAAAAAGGAGGTAAATCAGATGGATATCAGCAGGGCTATTATCACAATCGGCAGACAGACCGGTTCATGCGGCGTAGAGATCGGGCAGACGATCGCACAGCGCCTCGGAATCAAGTGCTACGACCGCGAGCTTCTGACAATGGCAGCCAAGGAGAGCGGATATACACCGCAGCTGTTTGAGCGCCACGATGAAAAACCAGCCAACTCCCTGATCTACTCGATGGCAATGGGGGCTTATCCCTATGGCCCCGGCGCATACGGAGCGACGGAGATGCCGCTGGACCACAAGCTCTTTCTCGCCCAGTTTGACACGATCCGTAAGATTGCAGAGAAGGAATCCTGCGTGATCGTCGGCCGCTGCGCCAACTACGCACTCGAGGAAAATCCGAACATGATGTCCGTATTTATCCGCGGAGAAATGGAAGACCGGGTCAGACACATCATGAAAAAGAACAATCTCTCCGAAAAAGAGGCCAGGGACCTGATCACACGGACCGACAAGAAGCGTGCGAGCTACTACAATTATTATGCCAGCACGAGATGGGGCGATGCCTCGAGCTACGACCTTGTGCTAAGCAGCTCTGTCTTCGGGGTTGACGGCTGCACAGATATCATTATCGATGCGCTGCAGAACATGAAGAAGAGAGTCTAAGAAGAAGACCGGTCTGCCGTCACAGTCCCGATCATCGGGTACTGGATCGCATGCCTTGTTATCACACACATTAGAAGCCAATAAAAATCACTCCGCACCAGTCGCTGCGAGCAAGTGGCAGAAGCCACCGCCTGCGGAGGCCGGCGCGGAGTGATTTTAATTATCATTTTTATGACCGGTCCTTCATAAGGCGCAGGACTCCGATCACCTTGCCGAGAATCTTTACCTCTCCATGAACAATGATCGGATCCATCGAATCATTTTCCGGCTGCAGACGATAGTATCCGTCTTCCTTATAGAAGGTCTTGACCGTCGCCGAATCATCTACCAGAGCGACGACCATATCCCCGTTTGCGGCCTCATTCTGCTGCTGCACGAGCACGATATCTCCGTTCAGTATGCCGGCATTGATCATACTTTCACCGTGCACCTTCAGCATAAACAGATTCTTGTTCGGAAGATATTCAGCGGGAATCGGGAAATAGTTCTCGATATTTTCGACGGCAAGAAGAGGCTGACCTGCCGCCACGGTTCCGATGATCGGGACATTAACGACCTCGCGCCTCGTCATATTGAAATTGTCATCGACAATCTCGATCGCACGGGGCTTTGCCGGATCGCGGTGAATGTAGCCGTTCTTCTCAAGCGTGTTGAGATGAGCGTGTACCGATGAAGTTGATTTCAGATGCACAGCCTCGCAGATATCGCGGACTGACGGCGGGTAGCCTTTGTTCAGAATCTGGTTTTTGATGAACTCAAGGATTTCTCTCTGCTTCGCAGTGATCTTTCCATAACCCATATTCTGTCCTCCTTCTTATTATTGCCAAAACTGCCGGCTTTTTCTACGTTGATCATACCATAAACTCGTTTCTGTTGCAAACGAATATTCGAAAAAATACGTTCGATTCTTATTGACAAACGTTCGTTCTCACCGTACAATACAGCCAGAAGAGCAAACGGACGTTCGCAAACATATATTCCTGTTTACCATAGAATAAAGAAGAATGGAGGAGTGGCAATGGAACAGATCAAGACACAGAAAAGAAGTCTGGAATATCCGGAATTCATGCACAGGCCGTGCAGGACGCACAGGGCACTTGTCAGAGAACACGTGAGGATAGAAAGAGCCAGAGATATGCGCAGACAGCGGCTGCTGAGGAGAATTCTGCTTCTGATCCTGGTGATAGCAGGGATCTCAATCGCAGTCATTGCGGGACTCAGATTTTCAGCCTACAACACAAATGCAGGAAGCAGTTCCAGGTATGTGAAGGGGTATAAATCCGTTGAGATCATGGCCGGCGACACACTTTGGTCAATTGCCGACCGGGAGATGGGCATCGGTTACACGGATAAGCGTGAATATATTTCCGAGGTCGAGAAGATCAACCGGATTGACGGCAATGAGCTGCACGCAGGCTCATATATCTGCGTGCCATATTACGAAAAGGAAGAGTGAAAGCCGCCGGCACGGATAACGGATAGAAGAGAAGAGGGCAGATGCATCTGCAATCCATCACCAGAGTGCCTGAAATATCACCCGGTCAGGCAGAAAAAAACAAGAAGGGCAGTAAGAGCGGAAAAGACCGGCCAATCAGGTTCCGGTCTTTTCACAGCTGACAGTCAGGTACGTCCCGTAATAATCAAACTGCGTATTCACGCCGTTGTCATTGTTGACAATTTCTTCACCTTTGACACCGCTGATGACGCTGAACGGAATATCGACTTCCGTTTTTGCCACCTCGGGATAATAAAACATATCCGAATCAAGACTCAGGGCTTCCATGACGCGGTCAATGGCACTCTGGGCACTCGCGTAGGTATTTTCATCAAAGCTCTGACCTGTCCGGTATGTCAGATCAACGCCGCAGATTTTTTTGTCGCCGTCTGTTTCCATGACAGAACCGGATATATCGATCTGCATTTCAAACGAGAGATACCCATCTTCCGATGCTTTCGTAAATGTTACCGTGCAGGAATGCTCGTTGGCGTCGTCAGGCGGCGCGATTTTATACGATGCATCCGGAAGATTCAGATCACTGAGAATCCGCTTTGCCGCAATCTCCCAGCGGACATTGGCAGTCGTCTTCATGCGGTCGCCGATAAAATAGACCGATGCCAGCATTCCGATGGCGTACGCGCACCCGATCAGGACCATAAGGATCAGATATCCGGTCCCGTGGGCCCGCTCGCGGCTTCTCCGCACATAGGTATAGGCGATTTCCGTCGCGCTCCCGTCAATCGGCTCTGACCCGGATTTTTCTCTCGGGTCCTGCCGCATATCCTTCCGGTGCGAGCGATAGACAATCAGTCCGGAAATGGCGGAAAATGCCAGAATAATGGCCAGCGGAATGAGGATAAAATAAAGTCCTCTGCCGAGAAGCAGGTCCGTCAGTGTCGAAGATGACGAATAATAGGCCCGGTAATACCGGTCATTGATAATGCTCGCGATCATATAAGATACAAAGATAATGCTGAGCGCGGCTGCTGCCCCAAATGCCAGGTTCATTGCCGCGAGAACATATTTTGCAGCCTTCAGTGTCCGACTCTTGTTCATGCTATACTCCGTTACAAACTGTTATGAGCCATATTATAACAGATTTAGGTGTATAATAAAATTAACTGTCTGGCGGTACAGGGACAAAGCGCAATAAAAGGTATCTGTGTACACGCCATGCGCGATGGAAAACAGTCGCAGGAGACAAAATGGTCTCGAAATCCCCGGACGTTTTGCAGCATAACCCGGAACTCAGGAGGTAATCTTTTGTGAGCAGCACGACAGAGTCCGCACAATATAAAAAAATGACGGAGACACCTGTTTCCGGTTTGATTTTATCGCTCGCGTTTCCGACGATCATCAGCATGATGGTCACGAATCTCTACAATACGGCAGACACGTGGTTCGTCAGCCGAATCGGCACGTCCGCCTCTGGTGCTGTCAGCATTGTCTTTTCGCTCATGGCCGTCTATCAGGCTATTGGATTTATGTTCGGCCACGGCGCGGGTAGCAACATTTCCCGCAAGCTCGGTGCCAGGCAGGACCAGGAGGCGAAGGTCTGTGCCTCCACGAGCTTCTTTCTGTCTATTGCCGTGAGCACCGTCGTTTCAATTTTCGGGCTCATTTTTATGAACCCGCTTTTGCGCTACCTGGGGAGCACAGAGACAATCCTTCCGTATGCGAGACAGTATGTGTTCTGGATCCTCATTTCCGGACCGTTTCTGTCCGTCAGCTGTGTACTGAACAATATTCTCCGGTACGAAGGGCACGCGAGCTATGCGATGGTCGGCCTCATGACCGGCGGGCTGCTCAATATCGCGGGAGATCCCGTCTTCATGTTCCTTGTGGGACTCGGCGTATCCGGGGCCGGACTCAGCACGGCACTGTCCCAGGTGGTCAGCTTTCTGATTCTGCTCTCCATGTTCCGGCGCAGGGATGTCGTCAGTGAGTTTCATATCAGCAAGGTTTCACGAAACGGCCTGATCATCGGCTCTATCATTGCGACGGGCATGCCGAGTCTTGTCCGCCAGACGCTGAACAGTCTGACGACCATTATTCTGAACCACCAGGCGGCTCCGTACGGGGACGCGGCAATCGCAGCCATGGGAATTGTCGCGAAGGTCACGATGTTTATTGCAGCCATCGCGATTGGCATCGGACAGGGCTTCCAGCCCGTGTCCTCCTTTAACTTCGGAGCTGGAAAATACGACCGGGTCAGACAGGGCTTTCGTTTCTCATTTCTCATGGGAACGGTTATTCTTTCTGTTGTCGCGGTCTTTTGCGCCATCTTTGCGGGGTCGATCATTTCCTGGTTCCGCTCAGATCCGGACGTAGTTGCGATCGGAAGTGTTGCGCTCCGCTGGGAATCCGTATCATGTCTCTTTATGAGTTATTCGATTGTCGCCGGCATGCTCTTCCAGAGTACGGGAACAAGCGGCCGGGCGACATTTCTTTCCGCTCTGCGTGCAGGAATTCTTTTTATTCCACTGATCCTGATTCTGCCACATTTCCTCGGAATCACGGGAATTGAAATTGCACAGCCGATCGCGGACGTGCTATCGGCAATTATCTCGATTCCGATTACGGAGTCGTTTCTGCGGCATATGGGGTGAATCATGAGAATTATTATTTCCCCGGCAAAGCAGATGCGGGTGGATACGGATTCTTTTCCCTGCTCCGGATTCCCCGTGTTTATGAAGAAAACTGAAATTCTAAAAAACTGGATCTGCAGGCTTCAGTATGAGCAGCAGAAAGCCCTCTGGGCCTGCAGTGACAAAATTGCCAGGCAAAATGCCAAACGGTTTGCGCACATGGATCTTCGGAAGAACCTGACGCCAGCACTTTTGTCCTATGACGGTATTCAGTATACTTATATGGCACCCGCTGTTTTTGAGGACGAGCAGTACACGTACGTGCAGGAACATCTGCGAATCCTGTCCGGATTTTATGGCGTGCTCAAGCCAATGGACGGTGTGGTTCCATACCGGCTGGAAATGCAGGCGAAAGCATCTGTTCAGGGTCACAGAAATCTATATGATTTCTGGGGTGATGACTTATATCGGGAAGTGATGGACAATAGCTGCGTCCTGATCAATCTGGCATCGAAGGAATACGCGAAATGCATCGAGACATATCTTAGGCCGGGAGATTGGTATATTATATGTATTTTCGGTGAGCCTGAGGGTGGAAAAATCGTCCAGAAGGGTGTCTATGCCAAGATGGCCAGAGGAGAGATGGTGCGCTATATGGCCAGCATCCATGCGGATGATCCGGAACAGATTTGGAAATAATATTGGAGATGCTGTTGATGACCTGCTGAGAAAAAGAAAATGAAATATAAGAAAATGCAAACATCTAAACACATCCCGGGACTCCGGGAAAAGCGCTCATACAGCAAAAAGAGTAGTGATTTTGTGAAACATATTATAGCGCAAAACATGCCTTTTGCGCTATAATGAAGCGTGAACAAAGGAAAACCCATCATTCCTCGTATTTCAGCTTTTCAGCCCGTCCGTGGCCCTTGATCTGCGGAATCCATGCAATCCATTATTTTCGCATGCAGATTTACAGCATGTTCTTCTTCTACAAATTATGTAACGAAATTTTACGCATAGTTATTTTATAAAAGAATGATCATCTGCGGCGCCTGAATCTATTTTATGCAGTCACACGAACTTTGGAAGTCACGCGTCTGCATTGTCAGGAGCAGACGCTCAATGAATCACTGAACAACATGCCTCCGTGCATTCAGTCAGTCCTCATGGTAATCAGGCTGGATTGGCGGTCCAAACCGTCCTTGACTATGTCATGGATACCCATGAGTTTCTGCGGTATCTCGCGAACGCAAATTATACGGGCGGCGGCATCTACCGCGATGTCCATATCATGAAGGCTGACCGCCTGCATCTAATCCCGGACGGCATTCATTTGACGAGGACGAATTTTCCGATGTCTGGACCTCCTCGAAGGTCCCCTTCGACTACGCCATCCATATGCCAAACTGGTGGGAAGCCGATGTCACGAACATGGTGAACAAGGATTTCAACCACCCGTCTGTAATCATGTATTCCATCGGAAATGAAATCCCCGAGACCGGAAACCGGATGGATGTGCAGTGGGGAAGAAAAATCGTGGACAGGATCCGTGCGCTCGACAGCACCCGGTATACGACAGACTGCATGAATCTGATGCTGTCCGTCTTAAATGACCTTCCGAAGTTCCTTGCCTCTGAGGAGGCCGGCGTATCACAGCCTGCCGGCAGCGAGATCAATGAGATGATGACAACCCTCGGCGAGCAGATGGCGAAAATCACAACCAGTGATTTTGCCGGGAATGCTACAGAGGAGGCCTCCGGGGAGGTCGATATCACCGGACTCAATTATGCGGCTGACCGCTATGTCCCGGATGGGAAGAAATACCCGAACCGGATCTTTGTCGGATCCGAAACCTATCCGATGGACCTCGACAAGAACTGGGAGCTGGTCACCCGCCTTCCGTATGTCATCGGTGATTTTGACTGGACCGCGTACGACTATCTGGGAGAAGCCGGAATCGGAAAAATAAATTACGGGGACGCGAAGGCGCCGGAAACAGGGTTTTATGCACCCTATCCCTACAAGGCGGCTTACTGCGGAGATATCAATCTCCTGGGAGATGCCCGCCCCATCGCTTACTGGCAGCAGATCATCTGGGGACTCAGGGATACGCCGTACATCGCTGTCTGCCCGCCCTCTCATTTTGGTGAGGAATTAAAGAAAACGCAGTGGACGATGACAGATGCCGTCCGCTCCTGGACCTGGAAGGGTTATGAAAACAAGCCGGTCAAAATCGAGGTGTACAGCGACGCCGATGCAGTCGAGCTCCTCCTGAACGGGAAGTCCCTCGGGAAAAAGCGCCCCGGATGCGCTGACGACGGCTGCGGCAAGAAAGACATCGCGATCTTCGAGACCACCTATCTGCCTGGTACGCTGGAGGCAGTTGCCTGGAAGGGCGATGAAGCCACTGCCCGCGACGTGCTTCGCACAGCAAGTGAAGACGTGCACCTCAATGGGCAAGCCGACCGGGACATAATTCCGGCAGATGGCAGCGATATCGCGTATGTCGAGCTGGAATTACAGGATGCCAACGGCATCCGCAATCCGGACGAAGTCCGCTCCGTTTCCGTACAGGTATCCGGTGCCGGTTACCTTCTCGGCTTCGGAAGCGCCGATCCGGGATCTGATGAGAACTTCTACGATACAGAAGCCAGAACATATGAGGGACGGCTCCGGGCTGCGATCCGGGCAAAGCAAAAAGGAACGATCGATGTGACATTTTCATCCAAAGGGATGGCAGATGTTCACGTTGCAATACAGGCAGAATAAAGGGAGGGAGTATCATGTGAATTTGACATAGCTTGTATTCTATGCTAAACTAGCATTGTAAAGATGGATACGTCCATCTAGGTGCGCTGACACCTCAAAAATCTGACATATGTGCCAGACATTTCGGCTGGCGGGTTGGGGAGCAACGGAAAAACTCCACATTTGTGCCGTACACTTCGGACGGCGGGTTGGCAGACAACGGAAAAATCAGCTATATGAATTTTGAAACTGTCCTGCGAAAAACAGGACATTTTTTTTATTTACGGGAGAAGCAAAGAAGAAGTGCTCCAAATTATATTGTCAGCAGCGAAAGAGCAACAAATTCGCAGTCACAGCCCCCCCTGGGCTTGCCCAGGGGGTTGACACGCTTCCGATTTGTCGAGCCTGCGTTCATACAATTATCGTAACTATTCATCCCCCAGACTCGGAACACTTCGCGTTCCTCTTATTCTTCCCTGAAGAGCTCTGCCACCCTCCTTATGTCCGATGGCCTGGTTCTGCAGCAGCCTCCCACGATACCTGCGCCTGCCTCAATCCAGCTGGGCAGGCGATCGGTAAAACAGATGCCGTCCGGCGAGCCGTGCCAGGTTTTAGAGCCCCCATCGTAGACCTCGCCGCTGTTTGGATAGACAATGATGGGCAGATCTGTATATTTCTTATAATTTGCAATGATCGCTGCTACAATCTCAGGCGGGGTACAATTGACGCCGATTGCCTTCAGATGGCTGAAGCCCTTCAGCCGGCGGCAGACCTCTTCAATATCTGTCCGGTCACTGATATGACGGGGATCCCGGAAGGTAAAGCTGATCCAGTAGTCACTGCCAAGCTCATCCAGCATCTTTGCACATGCCACTGCTTCATCAAGTCTGGGACAGGTCTCCACCGCAAAGATATCCGCGCCATTATCCTTTAAGATCTCCATCCGCCGCAAATGAAAATCCCTGTATTCTGCTTCCGTGAGCTCATATGCCCCTGTGTACTCGCTGCCGTCAGCAAGATATGCACCGTAAGGGCCTATGTCGCCTGCCGCCAGAGGATACGGTCTACCGGACTCTCTTCCCTCCTCGCTCCACCACTTGTTTCTGGCATCAAGAACCAGCCTTATGGACCTTGCGATCAGCTCTTCTGCCTCTTTCTCCGTATAGCCGGCTTTTGTAAAGCCCGGGATCGACGCCTGATAGGAGGCACAGGTAATGATATCAGCTCCCGCCTTCAGGTAGTCATAATGGATCTGCTCTATAGCGGACGGATCCTTTGCCAGAAACCTTGCTGACCAGAGGGCGTCATTGACATCATATCCTCTTCTCTCAAGCTCAGTTCCCATAGGACCATCTAAGACAAGGTGCTTATTTTCAGAAAACAGATCATCAAATCTGCTCATCATGCATTCTCCTTACTGCAGTCATACGACACGATAGGAGGATTTTCTCCTCTCTCTTTTGCAATGAATTTTCTCTGCCAGACGAATATTCATGTCAGTCCTTCGGACTGTAGTAGAAGTTTCCCCTCAGGCCCTTCGTCGTGAGGCAGTTAATAAATGCCTTCGGATCGATATCGCGGATTGCCTTGATGACCTTCTTTGTATCCGACGCAGAGATGACGGAATAGACAATCGGCATGTTCCGGTAGTCGTGGCTTCCCATAGCATCGATGTAGGTCGCCCCGTGGTGGCTCGTGTCATAGATCGCCTCGCACACAGCCTCCGGATACTCCGTATTGATCATGAGCGTAACCTGCTGGTAATTGCGGTACAGGAGGTGCAGCGTCTGGGTCGACACGTACTGGAAAATAATGGAGTACAGCGCCTTGTCCCAGCCGAACAGCCATCCCGCAATGAGAAGAATCACGACATTAAACCCGAGGATGATGTGGAAGCAGTCCATACCCCTCTTCTGGGACATATAGATGGAAATGAAATCCGTCCCGCCGCTTGTCGCATCAACGGCAAGACACATGCTGATCGCGACGCCATTGATGATGCCGCCGAAAATGCTGATGAGCAGGATGTCCTGCGTGATCTCGTGATACGGAATCAGGTCAACAAGAAATGAGTTGACGAGAATCATGACCAGTGAGAATCCCGTGAATTTCTTTCCGATGAACCGAAAGCCGATATAGACCGGAATCGCATTCAGAAGGACATTCACGATCGTATAGGGAATAGACACATGAAAATACAGGGCCGCAATCCGCTGGATCAGGATCGCGCACCCGGTCGCACCGCCGGGATAGAGGCCACCGGCGCGGACAAAGGTCTTGATATTGACAGCCATCAGCGCGGCTGCGAGGATGACTACAAAAAGGCGCGCCGGATCTGACACATGATGTCCCGGAGCCGGAAGCTCAGCGAGCTTGTCCGCGACCTGCTCGGATGCACCGAGGAGCTTTTCATCAGCCTTTTCTTCTCTGCTGCTCTGTTTCTGCATACCATTCTCCTTTCTGCCAATCCATCATCGTTATGATTATAGTAAGATAATACAATCATAGCATATCATGTGTCTGTCCTCCCCGGCTTTACCAGTAGATTTTGATAATCCAGAGCGTGTCCGACTTGCTGGTGTAATAATTCATCGAGGAATTCCCGTCGCGCTTCATTTTCTCCTGGAGAGGGGCCGAGATCAGATCGGACTTTCCATCAAGGAGAAGGCCGACTGCCTCGGAATACGCGTCCCAGGAGGCAAATTTCATATAGACAAGGCCCGCGTCATTTTCGACGGCAGACCAGAGGGCCTGCGATAAAACATCTGCGTCACCCGACTCATAGAACATGCCGTTTAAGCGGTAGTAATCGTAGGCCGTCGAGCTGCAGTCCGGAAGATTCGTAAACTTCGGGTCCGGAACGTGGCCCGAGCGCGTCATTTCCTCCGTCGTAAGGCACAGATAATCATAAATGATCGGCAGATGACCGGTGTCGGCCGCATTTTCCCCGTAGGTCGGATCGCCCCAGGACGGGTCCACATAGGTATATGTGCCGTCGATGGAAACGAGGTCCCACGCGTGCGATTCCGTACCGCCATTGCCCGGGTCCGTGACGCTTCCCGTAATGTACGCACAAGAGACACCCGCCTTATTTAAAAGATACTTCATGGCCTTCGCGTAGCCGGCGCACACTGACTCGTGATAAAGGAAGACGCTCTGGATATTCTGGTTCTGCGCGGAGTCCGAGACATACTCCGTATTTTCAATCAGCCACTCATACGCGAGCTTTACCTTGTCGTACTCTCCTGCCCCCGCCGGAATCTGCGCGAGGTACTTGGCTGCCTCCGCGTCGATCGCCGCCTGCACAGAGTCAATCTGAGAGGCATCAATATTAAACTGAAATGTCAGCCGGCAGACGCCGATCAGCGGGTAATTCACCATCGTCGCGGAGCCGTCAAGCCAGAAGAACTCCGGATGATCGTCGAGAAGCGCCGTGATCGCCGCCTGGACATCGCCGTCATCCCCGGCGCTCACCGTGACGGTCTCTTCTCTCTGCGAAATGCCCGTGTAGAGCTCCTTGTAGGTCTCCTGCTGGCTTTCTGTGAGCGTGCCGTAAGAGAATCCGCCTGTGCCCTCTGAGGCTGTTTCCGCCGCTCCTGCGCTGCCTTCGGGTGCCCCGTCCTCAGACTGAACCGTCACACTTCTCACCGCCTGCGCGTCGGAAGACGCGGAGCTGCCCGCACCTTCCTCCGCCGTGCTGCTGATCCAGTTTGAAAAATGAAGCTCCTTCGGTAGAGAAAAACCGGAGCACCCGCTCAGCGCCCCGGCCGTAAGCACAGCGGCCAGAGCGGCCGCCATGCGCCTTTTCCATGTATTTGTCATGTTTGCAGAAAAAAACTTACTCCTTCTTGTCCGCGTACGCTTCCATCGTCTTCGGGTCGATCTGCTTTCCGTCTCTCCAGATTCTCGCGAGATCGTAGAACTCACGCGCCTCGTCGTCAAAGACATGGACGACGACACCCTTGTAATCGATCAGCGTCCAGTTCGCATTGCGGTGTCCCTCGACGTGGTCAGGCTCAAAGCCGGCCCGCGCAGCCTGCTGCTGCACCTCGTCCACCATCGCATCGCACTGGTTCGTGTTGTGACCGCTCGCGATGACAAAATAGTCCGCGAGCGGTGAGATCTCGTCAATCTCGATGACCTCGATCTGCTCGCCCTTCTTGTCCTCAAGCGCCTTGACGGCGATCGCTGCAAGCTCCCTGCTCTCCTCTTTCGTCATAGCTGTTCTCCTTTCCGTATATCAGTCTTTATTCACGCTCTGTCCGGATCCTCCGGCTTTCGTTCCGGCCCGATCCATAGGGCATAAACCACGGCCTTCGCAGAACGATCCTTCAGCCGGTTCTGCTTCAATCCCTCTGCTCATCGTGAGCCTTCCTGCAAAATTCTGCCTCAGTCTCTCCGCTCGTCGTGGACTTCCTCATAAAATGCGTACGCGTCCTGCGTGTTGCTGTCGATCTGTCCGCTCTTCGAATTGAGGTAAAGAAGCATGTCCTTCAGAATCAGATAGCAGCACTCGTTGAGGTCACGAAATGCCATTTTCCGGATCTCCGGAAGATGACGCGACTTGTTCCGTCTGGGCTCGATGTAATCCGCAATGAATACGATCTGCTCAAGCGGCGTCATGCCCGGCCTTCCGGTCGTGTGGTACCGGATCGCATCGAGCACGTCCG
>OMYS01000069.1 GCA_900315305.1 uncultured Eubacteriales bacterium | reverse complement strand
TCCGCCGCCTGCGCGGAGGCAGGATATCGCCTGAAGATTCAGTATCTCTATGAATCGGAATTCACGCAGAAGGACCTCGATGAGATCCAGTACTCCGACTGCGCGGGCATTCTTCTGCTTGGGACCGAGATGGTGACGGACGATCTCGTCCCGTTTCTCGCGCTGCCGATCCCGCTCGTCCTGCTCGACAGCTATTTTGAGACATTCGCCTGCGACACCGTCATCATCAACAATACGCAGGGCGCGTATCTTGCGACCCGCCATCTGATCGACAAATGCCACGCGCAGCCGGGGTATCTCAAGTCAAGCTACGCGATCAACAACTTTAATGAGCGCCAGGACGGCTTCTACAAGGCCGTGCGTCTTCACGGCATGTCGGCCTCGCAGTCGATCGTCCATGAGCTCACGCCGTCGATGAGCGGCGCCTACGCGGACATGAAGGAGCTCCTTGCCGGAAATGAACCCCTCGCGCGCTGCTATTTCGCGGACAATGACCTGATCGCGGCCGGCGCCATCAAGGCCTTCCGCGAGAAGGGCCTCCGCATTCCGGAGGATGTCGCGGTCGTCGGCTTCGACAACATCCCGATCTCGCAGATTCTTGACCTCACGACCATCAATGTGCCAAAGGAGCATCTCGGCCGGCAGGCGGTCCTGAGGCTCCTGCAGAGAATCAAGGACCCGTCGATTCCGCCGGTCAAGATCGAGATCGGGACCAGCCTCGTGGACAGGTACAGCTGTTAGTAAAAAGGAGCCGGGATAAACCCGGCTCCCTCTTATGCCTCCTCGATCGCGCCGACCGGGCAGCTGTCCTTTGCCTCTGCTGCAGATGCCTCTGCATCAGCCGGAACCTCATCCTCAATCGCCTTCGCGACTCCCTCATCTGTCAGGGAGAAAACCTCCGGGCACGTTGCCTCGCACATACCACAGCCGATGCACTCATCATTTACCTTGTACTTCATAATAGTTCTCCTTTCTTGTATGACTCTTTTTAAGGTCATCTCTTGTTGAAATTAAATGCGCCCTTGCCCGGGTAGACTGCCGCGTCACCCAGGTCCTCCTCAATGCGGAGAAGCTGGTTATATTTCGCGACACGCTCGGACCTTGACGGCGCACCCGTCTTGATCTCGCCGGCGTTCAGAGCGACCGCGAGATCCGCAATCGTCGTGTCCTCTGTCTCGCCGGAGCGGTGGGACACAATCGCTCTCATTCCGGCGTTCTGCGCCATCTTAATCGCATTCAGTGTCTCACTGACAGAGCCGATCTGGTTGAGCTTAATGAGGATCGCATTGCCTGCGCCAAGGCGTATGCCCTTTGCAAGGCGCTCTGTATTTGTCACGAAGAGATCATCACCAACAAGCTGGACCTTGTGTCCGAGCTCAGCCGTCATCTTCTGCCAGCCTTCCCAATCCTCCTCGTCGAGACCATCCTCGATGGAGTAAATCGGGTACTTTTCAATCAGGCTCTTCCAGTGCGCGATCAGCTCATCGCTTGTGAAATCCTTACCGGACTTCGGCTGATGGTAGAAGCCCTTGCCCTTTTCACTCTTCCACTCCGATGAGGCCGCATCCATCGCCAGCACGAAGTCCTTCCCCGGCTCATAGCCCGCGTTCCGGACAGCCTGCAGGATGTGCTCAATCGTGTCCTCATCGCTCTTCAGATCCGGAGCAAAGCCGCCCTCGTCGCCGACCGCCGTTGTCTTGCCCTCGTCCTTCAGCAGCTTCTGCAGTGCGTGGAAGACCTCTGTCGACCAGCGGAGGCCCTCACGGAAGCTCTTCGCGCCGACCGGCATGATCATGAATTCCTGAATATCGACAGAGTTTGCAGCGTGGACGCCGCCGTTCAAGATGTTCATCATCGGGACCGGCAGCGTATTGGCATTTACGCCGCCGAAGAAGCGGTAAAGCGGAACGCCGAGGGACTTTGCTGCCGCATGACTTGCCGCAAGCGATACGGCAAGAATCGCATTTGCCCCGAGATTGGACTTGTCCTTCGTGCCGTCAAGATCGATCATGATCTTGTCAACCGCATAGATGTCACTTGCATCGGCGCCGCGGAGCGCGGGCGCGATCTTTTCATTGATATTCGCGACAGCCTTCGAAACTCCCTTGCCTCCGAACCGGCTCTTGTCGCCGTCACGAAGCTCCAGCGCCTCGAACTCACCTGTCGATGCGCCGGATGGGGACGCGCCCCGGCCAACCGTTCCGTCCGCGAGTGTCACCTCCGCCTCGACCGTCGGATTTCCTCTCGAATCAATAATCTCTCTGCCATATACCTTTTCGATCTGCAAATTATTCATATGATTTTCCTCCGTAGCTTATTCCAGTGTCAGAAGCAGTGCCATCTTGAATTTCTCAGTCGCCTTCACAAAATGAAGACCGCCCTTTGCGAAGTGGAAGTTCTCACCCGCCTTGATCGGATGCTCCTTGCCTTCGTAGCCGATCACGCCCTCGCCGTCGAGTGCGAAGATGAGCGCCTCGCCCGGAGCCGCGTGCTCGGAAAGCCCTGTTCCCTTGTCAAACGCCATGACGACGAATTTCATTTTGTCGTTGTGCGCAACATCCATATTGACGATCTTTCCGTCCTGATACGGAACCAGATCCGCTAAATGAAATACCTCTCCAGCCTTTACCGCGTTGTTCATAACATCCTCCTTCTGAATTGAAATTTCCGTATAGACCGTGCCTGATTGTGTCCGCATGCCGACTGCTCTGTCCGCATATGTCAGGATCCCGTCTCCGGCACTCAGTTTCTTTGAAAATCCGTCAGTCCCGTATACTTCGAGATCTCCCTCCGCCACAAGGATCAGCTTGTGATAGGGGTGAATCTCCGCGCTGATATCGGTATCAGCAGCAAGAGAGAAGTACGTGACCGCGCTGCGACCGTTCTGGACTGTCTTCGAGATCGTGCAGCCCATGACCGGCCTGTTGTCCTTTGCAATGGAGAATACCTCTCCGACCTTCTCATCCATAACATATCGCCTTTCTGTACCTCCGTGGGAGCTTTCTGCTCCTCTCTCGGTACGCCATTATCATACACAAATTGAGGCACGATTTCTGTATCCTCAGATACATATTTTTAAAAATTTTTGTGTATAATATGTTTATACTCAGCACCCCACAGCAAACTGATGAAATCCGGACGGAGAGCTTGCTCGCCGGACGATTCAAAAGTTTGCTGTGGGGCGGATAAGCGGCAAAGCCGCTCTGTCCGTCCACAGTGTTCCGAGCCAAGGTTGCTGAGCCGCTACGATTTTGACAGGAGGACAAGTTTAATGGATTACTTTTCTTTATCAGAAAGTCCTCTCTTCCGAGGTCTTACATCAGCCGAGCTGCGGACTGTGCTGCAGGAAACGCCGCATCATATCCAGTGCTATGAGAAAGGGGAGCTCATTTTCATGCAGATGGATGACGCGCGTCAGGTCGGCATCATCCTCGAGGGACAGGTGCAGGGACAGAAGACATTTCCGAACGGGAGTCTTGTGAATGTCTCATCGCGTGGTCCCGGAAATGTAATCGGACCGGCAGCCGTCTTCTCCCGTATGCATCAGTATCCGTGCGATGTCACAGCAGTTGAGCCATCCACAATCATGATGCTCCGGCGGGACGACCTGCTGGTGCTTCTGCAGAAGGATGTCCGGATCCTTCAGAATTTCATCACAGAGATCTCGACTGCAACCGTCATGCTGCAGCAGAAGATCGAGCTCTTCTCCTACAACGGCATCGGCCAGAAGGCCGCATTCTGGCTGCTTCTCCGGTACAGAAAGACGGGGAAGACATGCGTAGCCATTCCCGGTTCCGTCACGAAGTGGGCCCTGCAAATGAACGTCTCCCGGCCCTCGCTTCACCGGGAGCTGAAGAAGATGGAGGAAAACGGCCTGATCCGCTACTCCTCGAAGCAGATTGAAATTTTGAAGCCGGACGGGCTGGAAGAGATGCTGGGCGAATAAACAACAGGTTCGCAGCGAGGCCTGCCGGGTAATCAGCATAAAAATCTTCTCCCTGAAAATTCAAATACAATTTGTACTCTGACAAATATATTCCATATCTGTCTCTGCAAATGAAAGCAGTCTCTCCGGATCCGTATCCGGCCGGATCCACTCGTCCGTCTGCTCCTTTGGCAGAATGAGCGGCATCCGGTTGTGGATGAAACGGATATTGTCTCCCGGCTCACGCGTAAGGACCACAAAACGAGGGAGCCCGTTCTCGATGCGATACAGACCGCAGAGCCATGTGAGCGTGGCGTTCTCCGGCCGGATCGCAAATTTCCGGCCCGTGCGCTTCTTTCCGTCAGGGCCCAGAAGATGCTCCCATTCAAAATACCAGGAGGAGGGTACGGCGCAGCGGTGCCGCCGCCAGTCCTCCATAAAGGTCGGCTTTTCAGCGGCCGTCTCCGTGCGGGCATTAATGAGAAGAGACCGTGCCGTATATCCCCATTTCATCGGAAAGACAGCCCTTCCACCCCGGCGGTCCGGGGCGATGACCGGCACTACGTCCGTCGGGCGGACCTCTCCCCGCGTCACAATGGGCGCGCTCTCCTGCCACCGGGCCAGGAGCGGCGAGCTGTTCATTTGCCGGATGATCTTCTGAAATTCCGGCGCATCTTCATCGATGTAATAGCGGCAGCACATATCTTCTCACTCCTGTCTGATCTTCCGGGATTTATATTCTGGAACGCTCATAAACATCACAACTCCCAAATAACGCGGCATGCCTTAAATTCCCTGGATCTGGCAGGAGCGCATGGTCTCAAGCGCCGCCTCATGCTTCTCCGGCGTCACACCGGCGCAGCAGGCCGGGTCGACGGAAATCTTCGTCTCCGGCAGCATGTCCTTGAGAATCAGTGCATTTGACACCACGCAGATATCCGTGCAGAGCCCGACAAGCTCGATCTCGAGCGGCTCCTTCTCCGCCATCACCTTCACGGCCTCCGCGAGTTGCACGGAGCCGAAGGTCGGCTTATCGAAGATATGGTCCAGTGAAATGAGCGGCGCAACCGATGCACAGAGCTGCCAGCCTTCCGTTCCGCGAATGCAGTGCTTCACAGGAAGATATTTTCCCTCCTGCGTCTCAAGGTAATTTTCCGGATGCGTATCTCTTGTCGCGTAGACATCCGCCGCCCGGTAGCTCTTGATTTTCCGCACAACCGCCGGCACAATCGCCTGCGCCTCCTTCGTGCCGAGCGTACCGTCTATAAAATCGTTCTGCATATCAATGACAATCAGAATTCTTCTCATCGCCTTATCCTCCGATCGTGCTGCCTTCCAAGGCAGGCTGTATCAATATAATAGCACCCGCTGGTTATGTCCGCAAAGTTTACGCCTCCGGCAGAGCAAACTTATCACTTGCATGACCTCCGGTCCTGTGCTATACTTCCGAACAAATGAAAAAGAGACCAATTCCATCCGGGAGGGTGGACTGGTCTCTTTTTGTATTTATTCAGCACCCATCAGCGAGGAACGCGAAGCGTTCCGAGTCCGGGGGTGCTGAATACTTACCAGTATTTCAGCATGAAAGGAGTTTCGACATGAATCTGACAATCCGCCCGAGAAGGCTCCGCACAACCCCTGTACTCCGCAAAATGGTCCGCGAGACGCGCATCGACGCATCGACGCTGATCTACCCGATGTTCGTGATCGAAGGCACCGATATCCGCGAGGAAATCCCGTCTCTTCCCGGTCAGTACCGCGTGAGCCTCAATCATCTGGCAGCGGAGCTTGAGTCCGTCGTCAAGGCCGGTGTCAGCGCCGTCATGTTCTTCGGCATTCCAGCGCACAAGGACGCAGTCGGCAGCGGCGCGTGGGACGAGCACGGCATCGTGCAGGAGGCCTTTCGTCTGGCCCGGAAGGAATTCCCGGACCTCTATCTCATCGGCGATGTCTGCATGTGCGAGTATACCGATCACGGCCACTGCGGCATCTTAAATGACCACACCGTCGATAACGACAAGACGCTCAAGTCGCTTGCAAAAATCGCGGTCTCACAGGTCGAGGCCGGCGCCGATATGGTCGCGCCGTCCGACATGATGGATGGCCGCGTCGCCGCAATCCGCGCCGCTCTCGATGAGGCGGGCCAT
>OMYS01000030.1 GCA_900315305.1 uncultured Eubacteriales bacterium | reverse complement strand
TCGGGGAGCTCTCGAGGCGGCTGATTGCCGGCGGCTACAGCGCGGACACGCCGGCGGCGCTTGTCTACAAGGCGACCTGGCCGGACGAGAAAAAATATATAACGACCATCGGGCAGCTGCCTGAGGTCGCGAAGAAAAATGACATTCACAAATTTGCCGTGATCCTCGTGGGAGACGCGGTCGCGCGGAGCGGCTTTGCCGACTCGAGGCTCTACGCAGCGGATTTCTCGACAGAATTCCGGAGGGCAAAGACAGAGGGACAAAGCGGAGGAGACGGTCATGACGAAGGGCGGTGAGCACCGCACGGACGGGCCGGCGGAACAGTCGGGAAAACATGACGCCTGTGAGCTTTGGACGAGCAAACCAGGCGAGTTCGGGCCGGAGGAGGCCAGCGGGCCGGCAGTATCCGGAAAGCCCGCCCGGATCATCCGCACCGCGTATTTTACGGACCGGGGAAGGGCGCTCGCGGAGCGGCTGTTTGCTCTGTGGCCCGGCGCAAGGCCCGAGTACAGGGAGAAGGGAGAGCCGCTCGGGGAGTGGACGGGCCGCTCATTTGCGAAAAAAAGGCCGGTCCTTTTCATCGGCGCGTGCGGGATTGCCGTCCGCGCGATCGCCCCGTTTGTGCGCGACAAGCTGAGCGACAGTCCGGTCCTCGTCATGGATGAACAGGGGCGTCACGTGATCCCGATCCTCTCGGGCCATATCGGCGGTGCAAATGCGCTTGCGCTCGAGATCGCGCGGCTTGTCGGCGCTGACCCGGTGATTACGACAGCGACCGATGTGAATCATCTCTTTGCGGTCGATGTCTTCGCGAAAATGAACGGCCTTCGCATCACGGACCGTGACGGCATCCGGCGGGTTTCTGCAAGGCTCCTTCAAAATGGCAGACTGCATGTCTTTGTTGAGGGAGATGCCTCGCTGCGAAACGGCATGCCGGCGGAGCTGATTCCGTGCAGGCGGGAGGAGGCGGACCTTGTCGTGCTGACGAGTGACGGCGCGCCGGACGGTCCGGAAGGATGGGCTGATACCCCGCTTGTTCTCGTCCCGAAGACCTGGTGCCTCGGGATGGGCTGCCGCAGAGGGAAGACAGCCGCAGAGCTGATGGCGTTCCTCGAGGCGCGCGTGGCTCCCCGGGACGTCCTCCGGGACCGCGTCTTTGCGATTGCGTCCATTGACAGAAAGGCAGATGAGCAGGGCCTGATTGATCTGGCGGCGCTTCTTGGCGTGCCGTTCCTTACATTTTCCGCGGAGACGCTTAAGGAAATGCAGGGCGACTTTGCGGGCTCTGCATTTGTCAGCAGAACGGTCGGCGTGGACAACGTCTGCGAGCGGGCGGCGGCAGCGGCCGCAGACGGCGGAGAGCTGATCATCCGGAAGACGGCAGGGGACGGAATCACGGCGGCGGTCGCAAGGCGGACGGTGAGAAGCCTGCGGTGGACGGATTATAGAAACTAACAGGAGGAGATAAGCCATGGAAGGCATGATTTATATCGTCGGGATGGGCCCGGGAAACCGCGGAATGATGACAGGAGACGCCTATGAGGCGGTCTCGGCATCAGATGTCATTGTCGGCTACACCGTCTACACGGAGCTGATGGCGAAAATTGTCCCCGGGAAGGAATTTGTCTCGACGCCGATGCGGCATGAGATTGAGCGGTGCCGCCGGTGCTTTGAGCTGGCGAAGGAGGGCCGCCGCGTCGCGCTTATCTGCAGCGGCGATGCCGGCGTGTACGGACTCGCGGCCCCGATGCTCGAGATGGCGGCGGACTATCCGGACATCGACATCGCGGTGGTGCCGGGCATTACTGCGGCGAACAGCGGCGCCGCCGTCCTGGGGGCACCGCTCTGCCACGACTACTGCGTGATCTCGCTGAGCGACCTTCTGACGCCGTGGCCGGTCATCGAGCGGCGGCTCAGGGCGGCCGTGCTCGGAGATTTCGCGATTGCCATTTACAACCCGTCGAGCCACAAGCGGAAGGACTACCTGCAGCGCGCGTGCACGATTCTCATGAACGCCGGCGCAAAGCCGGACCGGGCCTGCGGCTATGTGGAAAATATCGGCCGCGAGGGTACGTCGAAGACCTGCTGCACGCTGGAGGAGCTCTGGAAGGCGGACGTCAACATGTTCACGACGGTCTTTGTCGGCAATTCGCAGACCCGGGTGATCGGGGGAAGACTGGTCACGCCGCGCGGCTACGTGATTCATTCTGATGAGGAGCAGAAGGACGACTGAGAGCTGGCGGCGGGAAACATTTCCGGGATGGAGAGAGGCGCTATTTGCTGATAAGCTGGGCTGAAGGAGTCCGCGAGGCATTTCCGGGCAGGACTTTGACCGGTTCACAGTCCGGATATTCTGATCAGCTGAGGAAGTCCGCGAAGTATTTCCGAGCAGGACAGCGTCAGCATACTGAGGAGAAATTATGAGCAGAATATTGATTTTCGGCGGAACGACAGAGGGAAGAGAGCTTGCAGAGCGTCTCGCGGAGCAGGGTGTCCCGTCGCTCGTGTCCGTCGCGAGCGAGTACGGGAGCGCGGTGATGCCAAAGTCGCCGCTCATCGAGGTGCGGATCGGCCGGCTGACCTCCGGGGAAATGAAGGATCTGTATAGCAGGGAGAAGCCTCTGGCGGTCGTCGACGCGACGCACCCTTACGCGGACATCGTGACGGAGAATATACAGGAGAGCCTCCGCGGCCTTCCGCAGCTTCCGTATTTCCGGCTCCTCCGGGCGGAGACGGAAGGAGAAAATGAGAACTGCCGCCATTTCCGGTCATCCGGGGAGTGCGCGGCGGCGCTTGCGGAGATGGACGGAAAAATCCTCCTCACGACAGGAAGCAAGGAGCTTCCGGTGTTCTGCGAAAATCCGCAGGTGCGGGAGCGCATCACGGCGCGGGTGCTTCCGAGCGAGGAGGCGATTCATGCCTGCTTGGATGCGGGGCTCCGGAGGCAGCAGATCATTGCGATGCAGGGGCCGTTCTCGGAGGATATGGACTTTGTCACGCTGCGCGATCTCGGCGCGTCCATTCTGGTCATGAAGGACAGCGGACGGGCTGGCGGCAGCGGCAGCAAGCTCCGGGCGGCTGCGCGGGCCGGAGCCGCCTGCCTTGTGATCGACAGACCGAAGGAGCATGCGGAGGGCCGCTCATTTAATGAGGTATTGGAGGTGCTGCTCCGTCTCTCCGGAACGGGGGATGACGCAGCCAATACAGACAGACTGACGAATGCGCCGTCCGACTTGAGTATGCTGACAGACCATGACAAACCGGGAGGCTCGGCTGCTGCTTCTGATGAGACCGACAGGGGAGAACAGTCAGCGCTTCATGATGGATCAGAAGATATGGCCCTTACCGTCACGCTTGCGGGCGTCGGCATGGGCGATGCGGGCACGATGACGGCGGAGGTGCTGGAGGCAATCGGCAATGCGGACTGCCTCTTCGGCGCGAAGCGGATGATCAGCCCCTATGCCTCACGGATAAAGAGTTATCCGTACTATCTGGCGCGTGACATTCTGCCTGTTCTTAAGACGCTTCCGAACGGGAGCCGCGCGGTCATCCTTTTTTCGGGGGACACCGGCTTCTTCAGCGGCGCTGAAAAAATGAAGACTGCGCTCGCGGACATTCCCGGAGTACACGTCATAATTCTGCCCGGAATCTCGTCGGTCTCGGCGCTTGCGGCAAGGACAGGCACGAGCTGGCAGGACGCGGCCATCCTGAGCACGCACGGCGTCCCGGCGGAGGAGTGGGTCCCGCGTGTGCGGGATGCGGCGGTCCACCGCGCGAAGACCTTCTGCATCACATCGGGGGCGTCAGATCTCCGGGAAATCGGGCGCGCCCTTGAAGCTGTCGAAGGGGTGCGCATTCTGGCCGGCTTCTCGATGGGAACAAAAGAGGAGAGAGTTGTTTCATTTTCCGCGAAAGAAGCGGAAAATGCAGATATTCCGGGGCTGTGCACGGTCCTCATCCGGAACGTGGAGCCGGAGGAGAAAATTCTGACACCGGGCCGGAGCGACGCGTCCTTTATCCGCGGCAAGGTCCCGATGACGAAGGAGGAGGTGCGCGCGCTCACGATCTGCCGGCTTGAGCTGACGGAGCACTCTGTCTTCTTCGACATCGGAAGCGGAACCGGCTCGATTGCGGTCGAGGCGGCCGCCCTGTCGCCGGGGATCCGCGTCTTTGCCATCGAGCGGAATCCGGAGGGCGTGGAGCTGATCCGGAAAAATGCGGAGCGCTTCGGGACAGAAAATGTCACGGTGACAGAGAGCGCGGCGCCGGAGGCACTCGCGGGTCTTCCCGCGCCGACGCACGCGTTTATCGGAGGTTCAGGAGGAAAGCTCCGGGAGATTCTCGCAAAGCTTCGCAGCATGAACCCGTCCGTGCGGGTTGTGATGAACGCGGTGAGCCTTGAGACAGTCGCTGAGATTCAGGGCATTTTCCGGGACATGCCCGTGAGAGATGAGTCTGTCAGCCTGATCGCGGTGAGCCGCGCGGAAAAGCTCGGCCGCTATCACCTGATGAAGGCGCAGAATCCTGTCTATCTTGTGGCCTTCCAGTTTGCGGACCCGTGAGATGACGGGAATGGACAGCATGCAGACCGGCGGGATTTTTTGTTGCGGGCAGGAAGGAGACCATGAAGAGACCTGGAATTATGATCGCTGCGCCAAAGAGCGGCAGCGGAAAGACAACGATTACCTGTGCACTCCTCGAGGCGCTGAAGCGCCGGGGCCTTTCGCCGTGCGCCTTCAAATGCGGCCCCGACTACATCGATCCGATGTTCCACCGGACCGTCATCGGCATTCCGTCCGGAAATCTCGACCGGTTTTTTACGGACGAGGAGGAGACGCGCCGGATTTTTCTTGCGGAGAGCAGCGGAGGCATCTCCGTGATCGAGGGCGTGATGGGCCTTTATGACGGGCTCGGCGGGATCCGCGAGGAGGCCTCGACGTACGCGCTGGCGGAGACGCTCGGCGTGCCTGTCATCCTTGTTGTCGACGCCCGCGGCGCGGGACGTTCGCTGCTCGCTGAAATTAGCGGGTTCCTTTCATTTGACAGGGCAGGACTCATCAGGGGCGTGATTTTGAACCGGACGACGCCGTCCTTTGCGAACATGCTCAAGCCGCTCATTGAGGAGACGTGCCATGTGCGCGTGCTGGGTTCATTTCCCATGCGGAAGGACATGGAGGTCGGGAGCCGCCATCTGGGACTTGCGATGCCGTCCGAGATTGCGGACATACGGAGGCGGCTCGGCGAGGCGGCGGACTGCCTGGAGGAGAACTGCGACATAGACGGGATCCTGAAGATTGCGGGGCTCTCGGAGAATTCTGGAGAAAAACAGGAGGCTCCGGCCCAGGCTTATAATTCCTGCCCGGGCGAAGGAGAAAAACATGAGTCTGCCGGGACATGCGGCTGCCTCGATGCGGGACGGAGTCCGGATCAAGGCAAGGGGAGGCCTGTATCCACTGAGGCGCCCGGACCGGAACATGCGCCCCTCCGCCTCGGGATTGCGCGCGATGGCGCCTTCTGCTTTTATTACAGGGAGAACCTCGAGATGCTTGAGAGGGCAGGCTTTACGCTCGTTCCGTTTTCGCCGGTGAGCGATGAAAGGCTCCCGGACGGTCTCGACGGTCTTCTTCTCGGTGGCGGCTATCCGGAGCTCTGCGCGGAGGCCCTCTCGAAAAATGAAGCCATGCTCCGCTCTGTGCGGGATGCGGTCAGCGGAGGCATTCCGGTGCTCGCCGAGTGCGGCGGCTTTATGTACTTGTGCGCGAGCCTTGTGACGGAGGACGGCAGCAAATGGCCGATGGCCGGTGTCTTTCCCGGCGAGGCTCGGTGGACGGGGCACCTCACGCGGTTCGGCTATGTGACGGTCCGGGACCAGATGTCCGGCCTTGAGATTCGCGGCCACGAGTTCCACTATTTTGACACGGACGACAACGGGGACGCGTGCCTTGCGGTGAAGCCGGTGACCGGGCGCAAATGGCCGTGCATGCACCGCATAAACGGCGGGTTTGCCGGCTTTCCGCATCTCTACTATCCGTCCGCACCGGCATTTGTCACAGATTTTGCCGGCAAATGCAGGGCATACAGGAAAATTGGTTACAGTTCACACGCCATCAGACCTCGGTGAGCGGTCAGCGATACCACCCTGATATTCGCGGCCGCATGCGATTTTGGATGCGCGTGAACTGTAACAAGACTGGCTGAGAGGAGACAGACGATGTCGAAGGTTATTATGATTCAGGGAACGATGTCAAATGCAGGGAAGAGCCTGGTGGCGGCGGGGCTCTGTCGCGTCTTCCGGCAGGACGGCTTCCGCGTCATGCCGTTTAAATCGCAGAACATGGCGCTGAATTCATTTATCACAGATGAAGGGCTCGAGATGGGCCGCGCGCAGGTGATGCAGGCGGAGGCGGCCGGCGTGAAGCCGTCGGTCCTCATGAATCCGATCCTGCTGAAGCCGACCAGCGACACGGGCTCACAGGTGATTGTAAACGGCGAGGTGCGCGGAAACATGGACGCGCGGACCTATTTCAAATACAAGAAGAGCCTGCTTCCCGACATCGCGCATGCCTTCCGGGAGCTCGAAAAAAATGCGGACATCATTGTGATCGAGGGCGCGGGCAGCCCGGCGGAGATCAACCTGAAGGACAACGACATCGTCAACATGGGACTTGCCGCTCTCGTCGGCGCGCCGGTCCTTCTGGTCGGTGACATCGACCGGGGCGGCGTGTTCGCGCAGCTCCTCGGGACACTGATGCTTCTTGACGAAGAGGAGAGGAAGCGCGTGAAGGGGCTGATCATCAACAAGTTCCGCGGGGACCGGACGATTCTCGATCCCGGGATCCGCATGCTTGAAGAAAAATGCGGTGTGCCCGTGACGGGTGTGCTGCCGTACACGCGTCTTTCGATCGACGACGAGGACAGCCTGAGCGGGAGGCTTGAGCGGCACCGGCCGGACGGCGCCGCCGTGCGGATCTGCGTCGTACGTCTCCCGCACATTTCGAATTTTTCGGACTTTACGGTCTTTGAGCACATTTCGGGGACAGAGGTTGATTACATTTCAAGACCGGAGGAGCTTGAGGGCGCAGACATCGTCATTCTCCCCGGCAGCAAGAATACGATCGGCGACCTGAAATGGCTCCGCGAGAGCGGGCTTGAGGCGGCGATCATACGGTTCGCGAAGACAGGTCCCGTGTTCGGAATCTGCGGAGGCTATCAGATGCTCGGGCGCGCGATCCATGACCCGGACCATGTCGAGGAGGGCGGCGATGTGCGCGGCATGGGCCTTCTGCCGGAGGAGACCGTCCTTCAGAGGACAAAGACGCGCACCCAGGTCACGGGAAAGATCGACAGCAGTGTCGGCGGCATCTTCCGCTGCCTTGCAGGTCAGCGCATCCGTGGATACGAGGTCCACATGGGAGAGACGAAGACGGAGCCTGGAAATGCATTTAGCCACATCAAGGCGGGGCAGCAGGTGAAGTCCGACGGCGCGTGGCGCGGGAATGTCTGCGGCACCTACGTCCATGGCATTTTCGATGAAGGCGACATTGCGGGCCGGCTCGCGGACATGCTTGCCGGACGAAAGGGCGTGACGCTCGCGGACCCGGCGGAGAGCTATCAGGCGTTCAAGGAGTCGCAGTACGACCGCCTCGCGGATATGATTCGCGCGAACATGGACATGAAGGCGGTGTACGCCATGCTTTGCCCCGCCGCGATCTGACAAGGGACAGAGCGGCTTCAGGCGAATGCTGCAGAGCTTTCTGTTATGGGCAATGCTGTGGCTTAGGAACGGACGCTCTGACTACTGAACGGGCACAGAGCATAAAGAGAAAGGACAGGAAATGCACGGCGGCGATATATACAGACAGGCGGTGAGCCATGATTTTTCTGTAAATGTAAATCCTCTCGGAGTGCCGGAGCGCGTGCGGACTGCCCTCCAGGCAGCCATTGGCAGGGTGGAAGAATACCCGGACCCGCAACATGAGAAGCTGGTACACGCTCTCTCAGAGACCCTCGGCGTATCCGGGGACAGGCTTCTTATAGGAAATGGTGCCTCCGAGCTCATCATGGCCATCTGCCACGCGGTGCGGCCGGAGAGCGCCATGATCACGGCGCCTTCATTTTCCGGCTACAGGGCGGCACTTCACGCGGTTCTGCCGGACAGCCGGATTTTCCGGTATGATCTGTGCGGGGAGCATGCATTTCTCCCGGACGAGGGGCTCATCGCGGCGGTCCTTGAGAAGAAACCGGAGCTTCTCATTCTGACGGACCCGAACAACCCGAACGGCCTGCTCGTTCCGTCGGAGCTTCTTGCGCGGCTTTTGGATGCGTGCGAACAGACCGGGACACTGCTTCTGCTCGATGCCTGCTTCATGGAGCTTGCGGTGAGAGACGGGGACATGCCTTGTCTCGTCCTCCGGGATTTCCCCTCCCGCGCCCCGTGGATTGAGCTCCGCGCCTTTACCAAGAGCTTCGCGATTCCGGGCGTGCGGCTCGGATATGCGGTCTGCTCGGGCCGCGCGCTCGCAGACAGGGTCCGGAGACAGCTGCCGGAGTGGAACCTGTCTGTATTTGCCGAGGAGGCCGGCTGCGCCTGCCTGGCGGCTTTGGACAGTCTGCAGGATGCGCACAGCCTCATTCTTCGCGAGCGGACCTATCTTTCGCGGGAGCTGTCCGCCATGACAGGAGGATCGGGAGAAAAACCGATCACAGTCTTCCCGTCGGACGCGAATTTCCTGCTGCTCCGGTATGAGCCGGATGTCTGCTGGGGCCGGGCGGAGCTGTACCGGACTCTGCTTGACCGCGGGATCCTCATTCGCGACTGCTCCGATTACGAGGGGCTTGGCGTGGGCTGGTACCGGATCGCTGTCCGGCCCCATGCGGAAAATGAGCTGCTCATACGCGCCATCCGCGAGGTAACGGAGAATACAGAAAGAAGAGACATAAAAAGTGAAGACAGATAATTCAGATATACGGCAGATCCTGCGTGAGGAGCGGCATGCCCTGCCGCCCGATCAGGCCATGTACGCGCGCGTCCGCGAGAACTGGGACCACATCGCAAAGCCGATCGACAGCATGGGTACATTTGAAAAAATACACGCGAGACTTGCCTCCATCCAGGAAAATGAAAACCCCGACCTCAGTCATGCGGCGCTTCTCGTCATGTGCGGCGATCACGGCGTCGTGGCGGAGGGCGTGAGCCAGTCTGATCAGAGCGTGACCGCTGTCTGTGCGCAGAATATCGGCCGGGGGGTCACGACCGCCGGCGTGCTTGCCCGCGCGGCCGGTGCGAAGGTGTTCTCAGTCGATGTGGGCATCAATCATAAGACGAACGACCATCATCTGCCCTTTGTGCTTGACCAGAACGTCCGCTGCGGGACCCGCGACTTTCTGAAGGAGCCGGCCCTGACAGAGGATGAGGTCCTGCGGGCCATTCAGACCGGCATCGATCTTGTCGGAGAGTGCCGGGACAGAGGCTTTACGCTGCTTGCTATCGGGGAAATGGGAATCGGCAACACGACATCGGCTTCGGCGATGGCCGCCGCGCTGCTCGGCCTCACGGCAGAGCAGGTGACAGGGCGCGGGGCCGGACTCAGTGACGCGGGACTTTCGAGAAAGACGGAGGTCATCCGCGAAGGGCTTAAAATATATGACTATGCGGAAGGAGATACCGCTTCCCGTGCCGGAGATGGCCGGAGTGTCGGCGATGGTACGGAAGATCAGAATTTCGGCAGTGATCATTTGGTAGGGAGTAAAAAACCGGCGCCCGATTGTGCTGACCCTGGCGATGGCGTCGCTGCCGCCGGGGCCGGCCGCATCCGTTATACACTCCGCGTGATGACCTGCTTTGGCGGCCTTGAGCTCGCTGCGATGACGGGACTTTGTATCGGCGGGGCTGTTTTTCATGTGCCCATTGTGCTGGATGGCGTGCTCAGCGAGGTCAGCGCCTATATTGCGGACAGGCTCTTCCCGGGCGTCCGCGCCTTTCTGGTCCCGTCACACATGAGCAGAGAGCCGGTGGCCAAAATGATCGAAAAAAGGCTCGGCCTCCGGCCTGTCCTCAGTGCGGACATGGCGACCGGCGAGGGGGCAGGGGCGGCGATGATGCTGTCCCTGCTTCAGCTCGCGGACAAGGTGTACCGTGAGGCATTGAAATTCGGAGAATCTGATGTGGAGCAGTACCGGCGCTATCGGAAGCCGGATGTATGATGATCCCCATCGCTTCCGGGCGTTTCGAATGCCTCTGTGACTGTACTGGCTCTATCGGAGCCGGACGATGAATGCGCCTGCATATAAGAAATGAAGATGACGAAAGTGACCGTTCCCGGAGCATGAAATCGTGTCCATCTCTTTGCGAGGTTGACCGAACTTTGGACGGATTTTCGTCGATGTGCACAGAAAGGAGACCGCGCGGTTGACGATGTCTGCCGATAATGTTAGAATCGGCCTGAGAGTGGGTTGGACGTGAAAGGGGATTATCAATGAAATACAGAAAGATATTAGCCGCCGCAGTCGTTGCGGCAGGCGTGATGGCGGTCTCGCTGACCGGCTGCGGAAGCCCGGTTGCTTCATCCGTGTCCGACAGTAGTGACTCCGCAATTTCAGAGGTGACGGAGACCCTGAGCACGACCGGAGACGTGACATCGGATACAGGAGATACAGCGGCAGCATCCGGAACGGAAAGCGTTGTCCCTGCACAGGAAATTCAGGCGACAGAGATCACGAGTGCGCCGACATCCTCAGACAGCCAGGCGGAGTCTGCGGCCAGCAGTGCGCAGCAGGCGGCAGTCACTGTCACGTCGGGACAGGACCCGAATACAGTGGGCATGACAAAGGATGAGCTTGCGTCTCTTGAGCTCGGCGACGGCACGATCACGGCAGCGGCTTCCGGGACGACGGGCGTTTTGAACGGAGGCGTCAATGTCCGTGAGTCTGCGGGCGGCCAGAGCAAGGTTCTCACGACGATTGTGGCCGGAGAGAAGGTGCAGATCCTCGCGTACGAGGGCAACTGGACAGAGATCAGCTACAACGGAACTGTGGGCTGGGTCTATTCCACGTGGGTGACCTCTGACACAGATGCGTCACAAACAAAGACTTCGACCAAAACAACGGATGATACGGACGAAGAAGATACGACGGCCGAAGCAGCGGAGTCCGAGACGGAATCCTGAATCAGAAAATGAAAGATCTGCCGGCAAGACCAGAGCGCCGGCACTGGCATAAAAAACGGCATCTCCATATGGAGGTGCCGTTTTTTCATGCCGTCAGCATCAGTATTCAGTCCCACCACGCGTGGCCCGCGCATCCGCACGGATTTTGCTGATCATGAACCGATTATGGTCGCGTCAGTCCCACCACGCGTGGCCCGCGCATCCGCAGGGCAACACGAGGTCACTCCCGGAGACCGGCAGGCCGATCTCCGAGGACTCGACATGGTCCGGATGGCGTCCCTTCAGCGCACTCTTCATCATGTAGGTGAGCACGCCGGCCTGCAGGCCCGTCGTATAAGAGCTGATCAGGAAGAAGAGCGGATGGTCGCTCAGGAGCTGCTCGCACAGCTGGATGAGCGGGTACACCGTGTCCTCAATCTTCCAGATCTCACCCTTTGGTCCGCGTCCGTAGGACGGCGGGTCCATGATGATCGCGTCGTACCTGTGTCCGCGGCGGATCTCCCGCTCGACAAATTTCGTGCAGTCATCGACGAGCCAGCGAACCGGCCTGTCCGCGAGACCGGAGCTCTCCGCATTTTCACGGGCCCAGGTGACCATGCCCTTCGACGCGTCGACGTGTGTGACACTAGCGCCAGCCGCGAGCACGGCGCAGGTCGCGCCTCCCGTGTAGGCGAAGAGGTTCAGAACCTTGATCGGTCTCCCCGCGTTCCGGATGAGCTCCGTGAACCAGTCCCAGTTCGCGGCCTGCTCCGGGAAGAGTCCCGTGTGCTTGAAGCTGAATGGCTTCAGATTGAACACAAGGTCCCCGTAGGAGATCTGCCACGTCTTCGGCAGGTCGAAGAACTCCCAGCTACCGCCTCCCTTTGAGCTCCTGTGATAGTGGCCGTTCGGCTTCTTCCACTCCGGTCTTGTCTTCTCCGTCTGCCAGATGACCTGCGGATCCGGCCGGATGAGCAGATAGCTGCCCCAGCGCTCCAGTTTTTCTCCCTCAGAGGTATCAAGAACCTCGTAATCCTTCCATTTGTCAGCTGTCCACATATTATTCTCAACTTTCTTATAAGTACGGGTGGCTACTCAGCACCCTGGGCTCGGAACGCTGCGCGTTCCTCGAAATATCTTCAAATATACTACCTTGCCCCACCCGAAAATGCAAGGCGGGCTGAGTCTGTCCGGTGCTGCGACTACTATACAGTTCACACGCCACCAGACCTAGGTGAACGGTCAGGGCGTTATACGGAGGAGTCCGAAGATCACCCTGAGCCGCTGTGTCAGCGGCGAAGGGAAGCTGAGGAGGACGGAGTCTGCCCGATACCGCCCTGATACTCGCGACCGCATGCGACTCCGGATGGTGTGTGCACAGTAACGTATACAACAGGAACAATACGCACCCGGCATGACACTCATACCAATCAGGTGCATTGACAGCTTCGGAGAGGGGACGTAAAATATGTGGGATTGCGGATAACTGCTTATGGTTAAATAAGGAGGAGTGCATTTTATGAAGGCATACAAAGAGATGACCAGAGAAGAGCTGCTCGCAGAGAAGGAATCTCTCGAAAAGCAGTACAAGGACTTCCAGGCACAGGGACTGAAGCTGAACATGTCCCGTGGAAAGCCGTCCACAGCTCAGCTCAATCTGTCCAACGGACTTATGGATGTCCTGAATTCCGACAGCTACTTCAACGACGAGACCGGAACGGACTGCCGCAACTACGGCGTCGGCGAGGGTATCCCGGAGGCAAAGAGACTGATGGGAGAAATGTCTGAGGTCGGTCCGGACGACATGATCATCTTCGGCAATTCCTCTCTGAATATAATGTTCGATACAATCGCCCGCTCCTACACACACGGCGTCTGTGGAAGCACTCCGTGGTGCAAGCTGGACAACTGGAAATTCCTGTGCCCGGCACCGGGCTATGACCGCCATTTCCGCGTGACGGAGTATTTCGGCGCGGAGCTGATCACGATCCCGATGACACCGACAGGCCCGGACATGGACATGGTCGAGAAATACGTCAACAATGATCCTGAGGTCAAGGGTATCTGGTGCGTTCCGAAGTATTCGAATCCGCAGGGCTACAGCTACTCCGACGAGACAGTCAGACGGTTTGCAAACCTGAATCCGGCAGCAGAAGATTTCCGCATTTTCTGGGACAATGCGTACTCCATCCATCATCTCTATGATGATCCGGCAAGACAGGACACGATCCTTGAGATCCTCGAGGAGTGCCGCAAGGCCGGCCATCCGGACATGGTCTACAAGTTCATTTCTACATCCAAGGTCACATTCCCGGGCTCCGGTCTCGCGGCTCTCGCGTCCTCGAAGAAGAACCTGGATGATGTCAGAAAATACATGTCCGTCCAGACAATCGGACACGACAAGCTGAATCAGCTTCGCCATGTCCGTTTCTTCGGAAATATGGCAAATATGCATGAGCATATGTCAAAGCACGCGGCGATCCTCCGCCCGAAGTTCGAGGCAGTTGAGGAGGCATTTGACACGCAGCTCGGCGGACTCGGCATCGGCGAGTGGACAAAGCCGAACGGAGGATATTTCATTTCCTTCGATACGCTGGATGGCTGCGCGAAGGCGGTCGTACAGAAATGCAAGGAAGCTGGCGTCACGCTGACACCGGCAGGCGCGACATTCCCGTACGGCAAGGACCCGAGAGACAGAAATATCCGGATCGCGCCGTCTTATCCGCCGCTCGATGAGCTGAAGAAGGCCGCACAGGTCTTCATCGTCAGCGTCAAGCTGGTCAGCATCGACAAGCTTCTGGAAGAGGCCTGACAGGGATTATTGCTTCTATGGAATAGAGGTAACTATTCAGCATTCCGGACTCGGAACGCTTCGATTTCATCGTTTTTCCGAGGGGTGCTGAATAATTACAGATATAGCGAAAGAGAGCGGGCACTGCCCGCTTTCTTCTGTCACAGGAGAAAATGATGGACAAACAGAAGAAAAAAAAGCGGTCGGTTCTTTCGATCGTGATTATCATCGCGGCGCTGTGCGTCTTCTGCTACTCCGGCGTGAGGCTGTACGGAATTCTGCACGTGTACAAGGAGGCAAAGGACGAGTACGCAGGTCTGGCGGATTCTTACACGAAGCCTGTCACGGACGGCAGTGCGTCTGGGACATCCTCTGCTTCTTCTGCGGCAGCTTCTTCTGCCGCGAACGCGGATGCGGCCGGGGCTGACCCTGCGGTACCTCTGATCGAGGACGCCGAGCCTCCGCTCACGGTGGACTGGACGTCGCTTGGGGCTGTCAATCCGGACATCATCGGCTGGCTCTATGTCGACGGCGAGCCCTCGATCAGCTATCCGATCTGCCAGACCACGGACAACAATTATTACCTGCACCATACGTTCCGGAAGCAGTCACTCTTTGCGGGATCTATTTTCGCGGATTATCATAATTCTCCGGATTTCACGGATGCGGACACAATTGTCTACGGCCACAACATGAAGAATGGCAGCATGTTCGGCATGCTGAAGTTCCTTGATGACCAGTCCGCCTATGAGAAGCATCCGTATTTCTGGATTCTCACCCCGGGCGGAAATTACAGGTACCACATTTTCTCGATCTTCCATCCGTCCGTTGACTCCGAGGTCTACACGATTTACCCGGACGGGGGCGCGGAGTTCCTCGCCTGGGAGCAGGACATGCAGAAGAGCTCCGAGGTCGAAAATTCAGTTCCGCTCACGGAAAATGACCACACGGTCGTCCTGTCGACCTGTACGTCGGATGCCTCACGCCGGTGCGTTGTGATCGGCAAATGTGTGTCGACGGAGCAGCCGGGGTGATTACTGTCCACACGCGCTCGAAGTCGCGTGCGGTCGTGAATATCAGGGCGGTATCGGGCAGACTCCTCTTTCGCCAAGGCCAGGCTTCATGTGTCCTCTGATCTGCCTCGGGTATCAGGACGATGTCGGCATCTAAGATACAGCAGTGGTATAATAGAGACAGCAGACATGGCACAGGACCGGATGGCCCGGAACAGGAGGCACATATGGACAGGAAAGTGGAGGAGCAGATCGCAGAGCTGCAGCACATCGTCGACACGCACAGCCGCATTGTTTTCTTCGGAGGAGCCGGCGTCTCGACGGAGAGCGGGATCCCGGATTTCCGCTCGCAGGACGGACTTTACCACATGCAGTACAAGTACCCGCCGGAAACGATTATCAGCCATACATTTTTCATGGAGCATACGGAGGAGTTCTATCGCTTCTATAAGGACAAGATGCTGATCACCGATGTGGAGCCGAACGCGGCGCACCGGAAGCTTGCGGAGATGGAGAAGGCGGGAAAGCTGACCGCGGTCGTGACGCAGAATATTGACGGCCTGCATCAGAAGGCGGGCAGTCGGAACGTCTATGAGCTGCACGGGTCCATTCACCGCAATTACTGCATGTCCTGTCACAAGTTTTTTGATGCGGAGTACGTGAAGCATTCCGAGGGCGTGCCAAGGTGCGACGCGTGCGGAGGGCTGATCAAGCCGGACGTCGTGCTCTACGAGGAGGGTCTCGACATGAACGTGCTGAACGGGGCGGCGACAGCGATTGCAAATGCGGACTGCCTGATCATCGGCGGCACGTCGCTCGTCGTCTATCCGGCAGCGGGGCTCATTGACTATTTCCGCGGGGACAGCCTGGTCCTGATCAACAAATCGGCGACATCGCGCGACCGGATGGCCAATCTCGTGATCGCGGCCCCGATCGGAGAGGTCTTATCGAAAATTAAAGTCTGACCTGTTGCTTGCGGCTGCGCGCAATTCGGAATCGGGTGTGGTCAGTAACCCGGCAACTGACTGATCAGGCCCGACTGTCATTTTCTGCTTGCATCCGGCCGGTTCGTATGGTATAGTGAAACCTCGTGAGAGTTTACAATTGTTCCTTGTCTTTCCCACAAAAACACAAGGGGAAGGCCAGAAGACCACAAGGAGGTTAACAGAATGAACAAGTACGAACTTGCTTTAGTTATCGGCGCAAAGCTTGATGACGATGCACGCGCTGCCGTAGTCGAGAAGGCAAAGGGCTATATCGAGCGTTTTGGCGGCAAGGTTGGCGAGACAGAAGAGTGGGGCAAGCGCAAGCTGGCGTATGAGATCCAGAAGCAGAACGAGGCTTATTATTTCTTCGTTCAGTTCGAAGCTGATCCGGAGTGCCCGAACGAGCTCGAGAAGAGCATGAGAATCATGGACAATGTCCTCAGATATCTGATCGTCCGCAAGGATGAGAATGATACATTCTCCGTATCTCCGGAAAAGACAGAGGAGCCTGCAGCAGAAGCTCCGGCAGCTGAAGAGGCGCCGAAGGCTGAGGAAGCTCCGAAGGCTGAGGAGAACGCTGCCGAATAAAAGGCAATGCGAAGGAAATCATCACCCCATTATAAGGAGACATCACAGCTTCAGAAAGGTTGAAAGATATGAATGTTGTAGTTTTAATGGGACGTTTGGTAAGAGATCCGGAAGTCCGCTACTCTGCGGGACAGAATGCGACGGCAGTCGCAAGATTCAGAATCGCGGTTGACCGCAGATTCAAGAGAGACGGCCAGCAGGACGCAGACTTCTTCACGTGCGTCGCCTTCGGGCGGCAGGGTGAGTTCGTTGAGAAGTACCTTCATCAGGGAACGAAGGTAGTGATCCAGGGACGCATCCAGAATGACAATTATACAGACAAAGACGGACGGATGGTTTATGGCCAGCAGATCATCGTCGAGAATGTAGAGTTCGCTGAGAGCAAGGCGGCAGCCGCTCAGAACCAGGGATCCTACAGAGCTCCGGCTGATCCTGCGGCGGCAGCAGCCCCGGCAGCAGCAAGTCACAGCGCGGCTCCGGATACATCTGCTGACGGGTTCATGAACATCCCGGACGGTATCGATGAGGAGCTTCCGTTCAACTAAGGCAAGGCGAGGCTCCGGTGAAAGGAGTTTAACATGGCATATCAGAAGTCAAATGAAGGCGGCTACAGAAGAAAGGGCGGTTTCCGCAGAAGAAAGAAGGTCTGCGTATTCTGCGGCAAGGACAACGAGATCAGCTACAAGGATGTCAACAAGCTTAAGCGCTACATCTCCGAGCGCGGCAAGATCCTTCCGAGACGTATCACAGGCAACTGCGCAAAGCATCAGAGAGAGCTGACAACAGCCATCAAGCGTGCACGCCATCTTGCTATTCTTCCGTACGTTCAGGACTAATCTCCCGCATCGCACGGTTGGAATTTTGCATAGGTCATGATATAATTGTACCGTCATTAATTGTGAATAATGACGGTACTTTTTTATATTCCGGCGTTTCATTTCCATGCGGGAAGAATAAAACGACAGGAGGCTTTTTGCGATGGATGCGATTACCCTTGGTGAGATTCTGATTGATTTTATTCCGGGGAAGGAAGAGGCAAGCTATGTCCGTAATCCGGGCGGCGGCCCTGCGAATGCGGCGGTTGCGATGGCGAAAAACGGTCTTGACGTGGCTATGTACACGCGGATGGGCAACGACGATTTCGGGCGTTTCCTCTCAAAGACCATGAAGGAATACGGTGTAAAGATCCTGACACCGGAGCTGACGGATGAGGCCGTCACGACGATGGCATTTGTCACACTGTATCCGGGCGGAGAGCGTACATTTACGTTTGCGAGAAAGCCGGGCGCGGATATGCTGCTCAGCAAGGATGATATCCGGGACGAGGATATCCGGAACACGCGCCTTGTACACGGGTCTTCATTTTCTATGTCGGCGGGACCGGAGGTTGAGGCGACAAAGTATTTCCTTAAGCGCGCGCATGAGCTGGGCAAGCTCGTTGCCTTCGACATCAACTACAGAAACGTTGTGTGGAATGACGACAAGCAGGCCTGCGCGGACGCGGTGAAGGGCATCCTGCCGTATGTCGATCTTCTGAAGATTTCGGATGAGGAAGTGGACATGATCGGCGGACCGGAGAACATCCTGAACACGATGAAGGAGTATGATATCGCGGTTGTCGTCGAGACGCTCGGAAGCAAGGGCGCCAGAGCATATTTTAACGGTGAGTCCGTTATGGTTGAGGGCCGGAAGGCAAAGGCTGTCGATGCGACAGGCTGCGGCGACGCATTCTGGGGAGGTTTCCTCGCGAGCCTCCTGAATCAGGGCGTATCCTCTACGGCTGATATCACGAAGGACATTCTGAAGACGGCGATTACGTACGGCAATGTAGGCGGCTGGTGCTGCGTCCAGGTTAAGGGCGGCATGTCCGCGCTGCCGACGAAGGCGCAGATCGAGGAGGTCCTCGCCAAGGAAGCCGGAAACTGATATCGGAACTGACATATGAAAAAACGTATTACCGGACAACTGAAGACGTATCTTGAGTGGCCGCTCGCACTGATTATTCTGTGGGCGGTCATGGTTATTCTGCTCTTTCTGCTCTGCGGAAGCCGGGCGGGCACCGTGGGTTTTCTGTTCATGCTGGTGTACCTGGCTGTCGCCGTCATTTTGTATACGAGAAGCAGGCCGGAGTTGGCCAACCACATGATTTCGTTCGCGACGGAGTACGGACAGGTCCAGAAGAAGCTGCTCAGCGAGTTTCCGCTCCCGTATGCGATTCTTGACACGGACGGAAATGTGCTCTGGATGAATGAGGAGTTCCTGTCCCTTGCGGGGAAGGACTCTCATTTCCACAGGAGCATCTCTGTCATCTTTCCGGAGGTCATGGACGACGATTTCCCGGATGAGGACCAGATCACTGAGTGCCATGTCGAGAAGGACGGCCGGACGTACCGCGCGGAGATGCAGAAGCTCCATGTGGACGGACTCTTCGAGGACGATGAGCAGACGGATCGTGAGCAGACGGACAGCAGGGAGTGCATCATCGCTGTCTGCCTCTATGATGACACGGAGCTCAATCAGTTGATTGAGGAGCGGGACGAGAACAAGCTTGTCTGCGGCATTCTCACACTCGACAACTATGATGAGGCGCTCGAGGGCGTCGAGGAAGTCAGACGATCCCTTCTTCTTGCGCTCGTCGAGAGAAAGATCAACAAGTACTTCGGCGAGGTCGACGGCATTGTGCGCCGTCTGGAGCACGACAAGTACTTCTTCTTCATGAGAAAAAAGGCGCTTGAGGCCTGCGAGGAGAATAAATTCCAGCTCCTCGAGGACGTCAAGACCGTCAATATTGGAAATGAACTGTCCCTCACGCTGTCGATCGGCATCGGTCTGGGATCGAATTCCTATGTCCAGAACGCAGACGCGGCGCGCGTCGCGATGGAGCTTGCGCTCGGCCGGGGCGGCGACCAGGTCGTCGTCAAGGACGGATACAGGACCCGCTTCTTCGGAGGCAAGACGGAGTCGACGGAGAAGATCACGCGCGTCAAGGCGAGAGTCAAGGCGCACGCGCTGAAGGAAATCGTCGACAGCAAGAGCAAGGTCGTCGTCATGGGGCACAAGATGACAGACATCGACTCCCTCGGAGCTGCGATCGGCATTTACTGCGCGGCGAGACAGACCGAGAAACAGGCCTATATCGTCGCGGACGATGTGTCCGACTCGATCCGTCCGGTTATCAAGGGCTTCCGGGACAATCCGGACTACAGCGCAGACATGTTTATCGACAGAAAGCGCGCGAAGGAGCTGACCAATGCGGACACCGCACTCGTCGTTGTCGACACGAACAAGGCGAGCTACACGGCCTGCGAGGAGCTGCTGCATCTGACCAACACGATTGTGGTCCTCGACCATCACCGCCAGGGCGATGACCGGATTCAGAACGCCGTTCTGTCCTATATCGAGCCGTATGCGTCGTCGGCCTGCGAGATGGTCGCCGAGGTGCTGCAGTATTATGACGAGAACCTCAAGCTGAAGAGCCAGGAGGCCGACGCGATGTACGCGGGCATCGTCATCGATACGCAGAACTTTGTGACCCGCACAGGCGTCCGCACCTTTGAGGCGGCCGCATACCTGCGCAGGAACGGCGCGGATGTCACGCGCGTCCGGAAGCTGTTCCGCGACGATCTCGAGGACAGCCGCGCGAAGGCGAAGACGATCGCGGACGCGGAAATTTTCAGAAATGAGTATGCGATCTCGATCTGCCCGAGCGAGGGTCTTCACTCACCGACCGTTGTCGCGGCACAGGCGGCAAATGAGATGCTCAACGTCGTCGGCATCAAGGCTTCATTTGTCATGACAGATTACAACGACCAGATCTATATCAGCGCGCGGGCTATCGATGAGGTCAACGTGCAGCTGATCATGGAGCGTCTCGGAGGCGGCGGCCATCTGAACATGGCCGGCGCGCAGCTCAAGGATTACACGCTGGATGAAGCGATGAAGCTTCTGAAGGATACCATTGTGGAGATGTCCGAGGAGGGCGATATCTGACCCTCGGGCATGATAAGGAGAAAAATATTATGAAGGTTATTTTACTGCAGGATGTAAAGGCACTGGGAAAGAAGGGCGATATTGTCAACGCGAGTGACGGCTACGCCCGCAACCTGCTCTTCCCGAAGAAGCTCGCGATCGCAGCCACGGACGGCGCGAAGAAGGACCTCGCGGCGAAGAAGAAGGCTGAGGACAAGCATGCGGCTGAGGTCCTCGAGGCGGCAAAGGAGCTGAAGAAGGAGATCGAGGGCAAGTCCGTCACAATCTCCATCAAGGTCGGAGCGAACGGAAGAACCTTCGGTTCCGTGTCCGCCAAGGAGATCGCGGAGGCCGCAAAACAGCAGCTCGGCCTCGACATTGACAAGAAGAAAATGAGCCTCGAGGGCCCGATCCGTGAGCTCGGAACGACAGTCGTTCCGGTCCGCCTTCATGCGAAAGTAACAGCGGACCTCAAGGTCAACGTGACAGAAGAGCAGTAAGTCCGGAAGGAAAATGGAATGGATGAAGAGTCTCTGATCAGGCGGATTCCGCCCCACAGCACCGAGGCCGAGAAATCGGTCGTCGGGTCCATGCTGATGAGCCGAGAGGCCGTGATCACGGCAGTGGAAATCCTGAAGAAGGAGGATTTCTACGAGCCGCAGTACGGAATTCTGTTTGATACCATACGACAAATGAATGACAGCGGCAGGGCCGTCGACGCCGTCACGCTTCAGGACGCGCTGAAATCCCAGAACCTTCCCCCCGAGATGCAGGGGCCGGAGCTGATCAAGGACCTCCTGACATCGGTCCCGACATCGGCGAATATCCGCGACTACGCGAAGATCGTCAAGGACAAGTCCATTCTCCGGAGCCTGATCAAGGTGTCAACCGACATCGAGGGGGCCTGCTATAAGGGCGAGACCGACACCGACACGATCATGAACGACGCGGAGAAGAACCTTTTCGCGGTCCTGCAGCAGCGGACGTCAGACGCGGTCACCCCGGTCGACAAGATCGTGGAGGAGACGCTGACCGCCATTTCCAACGCGTCCAAGCAGACCGGCCACGTCACCGGAATTGAGACGGGCTTTATTGATCTCGACTACAAGACGTCCGGCTTTCAGAATTCGGACCTCATACTGATTGCGGCCCGCCCGTCGATGGGAAAGACCGCATTTGCGCTGAACATTGCGGAGCACATTGCATTTCACAATAACCTGCCCTGCGCCCTCTTTTCTCTGGAAATGAGCGGCGCCCAGCTGATGAACCGTTTGATCTCGCTCGAATCCCATGTCGACGCGCAGAAGCTCCGGAACGGCAAGCTGAGCGACGAGGAGTGGAGCAAGGTTGTCGAGGCCTCCGGCGTCATTGCCAATTCCGGGCTCATCATCGACGACACGCCGGGCATCAGCCTGAATGAATTCCGCGCGAAGGCCCGCAAATACAAGATGGACTCGGACATCAAGATTATCTTTATCGACTACCTTCAGCTGATGACAGGCTCCGGCAAGGCGTCGGACAACCGTCAGCAGGAGATCGCCGATATCTCCCGCGCGCTGAAATCACTGGCCCGTGAGCTCAATATCCCGGTCGTCGCTCTGTCACAGCTGAACCGGAGCGTCGAGACGAGAGACGACCACCGCCCGATGATGTCCGACCTGCGCGAGTCGGGAGCCATTGAGCAGGATGCCGACGTCGTGATGTTCATTTACCGCGATGACTACTATCACAAGGACACGGAGGAGAAGAACGTGGCCGAGATCATCATCGCGAAGCAGAGAAACGGCCCGATCGGCACGGTCAAGCTCGTCTGGCTGCCGGAATACACGAAGTTCGCGAACATGAAGAAGGGCAGTGAGCACACGGCGTAAAGAGGTGCGGATGTTTCTCTTGAAAATTGGAGCAATTACCGCTATGCTTATAAGCAATCGCGGAAATTATTTCAAGAGAGGAGAATGTCATGTATACGTTTGAAGACATCCAGAAGGTCGATCCGGAAGTTGCCGAAGCGATCAAAAATGAAATCAACCGTCAGAATACACATATCGAGCTGATCGCGTCAGAGAACTGGGTCAGCAAGGCAGTTATGTCTGCCCTCGGCTCGGTCCTCACGAACAAGTACGCGGAGGGCTATCCGGGACACCGCTATTACGGCGGCTGCGAGTACGTCGATGTCATCGAGGACCTCGCCCGTGAGCGCGCAAAGAAGTTGTTTGGCTGCACGTACGCGAATGTTCAGCCGCACTCCGGCGCTCAGGCGAACTTCGCTGTGTTCTACGCGCTGCTTCAGCCGGGCGACACCTTCATGGGCATGGCCCTGGATGAAGGCGGCCATCTGTCACACGGTTCACCGGCGAACGTCTCCGGCAACTATTTCCATCAGGTGCCCTACGGCGTCAACGAGGATGGCTTTATTGATTACGATGACGTAGAACGCATCGCGAAGGAGTGCCATCCGAAGATGATCATCGCAGGCGCGAGCGCGTACTGCCGGACCATCGATTTTAAGAAAATGCGTGAGATTGCCGATGAGGTCGGCGCATATCTCATGGTTGATATGGCCCACATTGCGGGTCTTGTCGCGACAGGCTATCATCCGAGCCCGATTCCGTATGCGCATGTCACAACGACAACGACGCACAAGACACTTCGCGGACCGCGCGGAGGCATGATTCTCTCCTCTGCTGAATTTGCAAAGGAGCACAAGCTCAACAAGGCTATCTTCCCGGGCACACAGGGCGGACCGCAGATGCACTCGATCGCGGCGAAGGCTGTCATGCTCAAGGAGGATATGCAGCCGGAGTTCAAGGATTATGCGCGCCGGATTCTCGAGAACGCGCAGGCACTTGCAAATGGCCTCATGAAGCGCGGCGTGAACATTGTCACGGGCGGCACAGACAATCACCTGATGCTCGTCGATCTCCGCGGCACAGACCTCACCGGCAAGGAGCTTGAGACAAGACTTGACGCCGCGAATATCACGGCCAACAAGAACACTGTCCCGAGAGATCCGCAGTCCCCGTTCGTCACATCCGGCGTCCGTCTCGGCACACCGGCCGTCACGACACGCGGCATGAACACCGATGACATGGACCAGATCGCTGAGGCGATTGCGCTTGTCAAGGAGTCCGCGGACAACATCGATAAGGCAAAGGCCATCGTCAAGACGCTCACGGACAAGTATCCGCTTGATGCGTAAAAATAAGAAAGTCTGAAAAGATATGATGAATTCAAAAATGCAGAAGATTGTCGTCGCTGTACTGGCGATCATTCTGGCCGCAACCATGATTCTGACGCTGATCGCGCCGGCTCTTACATGACGGCGGCGTTTCATACGCGCGAATCGCTTCTTGTGACAGGCTCCATCGCACTGGGAGCCGTCCGGGAGCTGATCCGCCAGAGAGAAGGGGAACTGCGCAGGCAGTTTCCCTCTTTTCTTGTAGACAGCGCAGAGACCCTTCTTCCGGAGGCTGAGGAGGGGCAGAAGAAAATGAAGAGGCTCTTCTGGCAGCCGTCCGGAGCTTGTACATCTCATGACCAGGAGTTGTCCGGAAGATTTTCCGGACAAGAACCCGGAAGGAACGAGGGCATGGGGACAGGTACGGCGGACGTGCGGCCTCTCGGTCCAGGAGGCATTTTCAACGCGCTCTGGGACACCTGCGAGATGTACGGCGCGGGGGCTGTGATCGATATAAAAAAGATCCCGGTCCGTCAGGAGACGATCGAGATCCTGGAATATTTTGATCTGAACCCGTACTACGCGGACTCGGCGGGTGCGTCGCTTCTTGTCACAGCGGACGGAGCGGGCACCGTATTTGCGCTGCGCGAGGCCGGCATCGAGGCCGCGCAGATCGGCTTCCTCACAGACGGGAAGGCAAGGACCATCCGGTACGGGGAGCACACGCGGTACCTCGACAGACCGCAGCTGGACGAGTTTGCGCGCTGGGAGAATTCACATCTGTTTTGCGAGCGCGAGTGAGAACACGAACTCCGTGCCGACGCCCTCCGTGCTCATGACCGAGATGTTCTGGTCGTGCGCGGAGATAATCTCCTTTACGATCGAGAGCCCGAGGCCCGTGCCCGTGCGGTCCCGTCCGCGCGAGGAATCGGCCTTGTAGAACCGGTCCCAGATTTTTGACAGGCACTCCCGGGGGATGCCGCAGCCCTCGTCCTTGATGGAGACATAGCACTTGCCGTGGCGCTCTGAGGTCTCCATTGTAATTGTTGTATTTTTGTCACTGAATTTGACGGCATTATCGAGCAGGTTGTAAATGACCTGCCCGATTTTTTCTTTGTCGGCATTGACCATGAGACTGTCCCCGAGCATCACCGCGTTGATCGAAATTTTCTTCCTGCGGCAGATGCCCTCAAAGAGACCGGCCGTCTGTCTGAGAAGATCGTTGATATCGAAATCCTTCATGTTCAGGGCGTACTTCGCCTGATCCATCGCGTTCAGCGTGAGGACCTCGCGCGTGAGCTTGTCGAGCTTGTCCGTCTCGCCGGCGATAATAGACAGATAGTGTCCGTGCATTTCAGGCGGAATGGTCCCGTCGCACATCGCCTCCGTGAAGCCCTTGATCGATGTGAGCGGAGTCCGGAAGTCGTGGCTCACATTGGAAATGAATTTCTTCTGGTAGTCCGCATTTTTCTTCAGCTCATCGGCCATGAAATTCATTGAGTCCGCGATCTCACCCATTTCATCCCTTGACTGGACCCGGATGCGGTGCGTCAGGTTGCCCGACGCAAATTCACGCGCGCCCTCCTTGATTTTCTGGAGCGGGTGGTAGACCGCCGCCGAGAAAAATGCAAGAATCACGAATGAAAGCGCGAAATTGACGGCAAAGACGATGTAGAACGGCCGAAGAATTTCATCCGTTTCGCTCTGAACCACGGAATAGGGGAGCGAGGCCGCAATATACCCGTACGTGCTCAGGTGATAGGTGATCGGCACCATGACATTGAGACAGTCGTAGCTGTATTGCCCGTAGAAGTTGCTGACCTCGTAATATTTCGGCCCGAAATCCGTGTAATTAAAATCCGGGATCGTAATGGTGCTGCCCGTGTCGAGCGCCCGGTCCGTGCAGATCAGCTCCTTCCCGGAGACATCGATGATCCGGAACGAGGCTCCCGTGCCGTCGGCGAGCGCCCGCAGCTCCGCGTAGAGTGAGTCCAGGGAGCTGTTTTTCGTAAAGAGCGACGAGGAGTAGTTCGACATGATCGAGGTCTCCTCGCGGTAGAAGACATTCGCGCGGGCCTCTGTGAGATGGTCCTCCTCGAGCTGCCGCCCGAGTGTCGTGATGATGAATACGCCGATAAATGCAAGGAACACATAGATGGCGATAAATTTCAGATACAGGGCGTGCTTCATGGCGTCTGCGGCTTCACTTCAAACTTGTAGCCGATACCCCACACCGTTCCGATCGACCAGTGTTCATTTCCCTTGATCTTCTCGCGGAGCCGCTTGATGTGGACGTCGACCGTCCGCGTGTCGCCGATGTACTCATATCCCCAGATATTGTCGAGCAGCTGCTCCCGCGTGAAGACATGGTTCGGCTGGGACGCGAGAAAATAGAGGAGCTCGAGCTCCTTCGGGGGCATATCAATCGATTTCCCATTGTAGATGACCGAATAATTGGTCTGGTTGACGATGAGGCCCGGATATTCCACGACCTTGACGTCGCTCTTCTTCGCGGCGGCTTCCTTCGTGTCCTCTCCGCTCCTTGAGCGGCGGAGAACCGCCTTGACCCGCGCGACAAGCTCCTTCGGCTCGAAGGGCTTGCTCATATAATCGTCGGCCCCGAGCTCGAGACCGAGCACCTTGTCGAACGTCTCGCCCTTCGCGGACAGCATGATGACCGGCGTGTTGCGGATCTGCCGCATCTGTCGGCAGACCTCATAGCCGTCCCTGCCGGGCAGCATGATGTCGAGGATCACGAGATCGGGCCGGAACGTCGCGAAGAGCTCAAGAGCCTCTCCGCCGTCCCCCGCGATCTCAGTGGCGTACATTTCCTTCTCCAGATAGAGGGAAATGAGCTCCGCGATGTGCGAATTGTCGTCGACAATTAATATTTTCTGCTTATTGACCATAACTTTCACTCCCCGTACAAGTGCCGGGACTTACAGATCCGGTGAGCCTTACTTCAGCGTCGCGATTGTGACGCCGGAGTCGCCCTCGCCGTACTCGCCGAGACGGAACGATTTCACGTGCTTGTTCCGCTTCAGATAGTCCTGTACGCCCTTTCTGAGCGCGCCGGTCCCCTTGCCGTGGACGATCCGCACCTGCTCGAGATGCGCAAGCGCTGCGTCGTCCAGATATTTGTCGAGCTCCGCGACCGCCTCCGTGACCGTCTTGCCGAGCAGATTGATCTCGGGGGAGACAGCCATCGACTTTGCCATCGAGATACGGCCGGAGCCGGTTCTCTTCATTTTGTTCGGGCCTGTGATTTCGACCTCGTCGATCTTCTCCAGATCGTCGAGACGCACCTTCGTGCGCATGATGCCGAGCGTCACGAAGAGCCAGCCCCTCGCGTCCGGAAGCGTGCTGACCGTTCCCTTGAGACCGAGCGAGAGAACCTTCACGGCATCGCCGATTCTAAGATCCTTCGCCGTGAGATGGCCCTTCTTCGGCTTCTCGCCGGCGGACGCGATGTTCTTGTCGAGCGAGTTCATCTTCCTGCGGAGAGCCTCGCGCTGCTGCTCCATCTCGCGGGTCGATCCGCCGTGCTTTGCGTACCAGCTGATCGTCTTGTCCGCGTAGTCCTTCGCTTCCTGAAGGATCCGTCTGGCCTCCGCCGACGAATCGGAAATGAGGCCCTTCTTCTTGTCTGACAGGGCCTTCTCGCGCTTCTCGAGCTCCTTCCGGAGACGCTCGATTTCTTTTCTGTCCTCCTCGGCCTGGAGCCTTTCTTTCTCGAGCTCGCTCCGCTGCTTCTCGAGGCCGGAGATGACGTCCTCGAAGGAGGCGTCCTCACTGCTGATAAATGTCCGCGCCTGCTCGATGATATAGTCCGAGAGGCCCAGCTTCTTTGAGATTGCGAACGCGTTGCTCTTGCCGGGAACGCCGATGAGCAGTCGGTACGTCGGGGAGAGCGTCTCGACATCGAACTCGCAGCTCGCGTTCTCGACGCCCTCGGTGCGCAGCGCATAGATCTTGATCTCACTGTAGTGCGTCGTCGCCATCGTGCGGATCCCGCACTTGTGGAGATGGTCAAGGATCGCCGTGGCGAGCGCCGCGCCCTCTGTCGGGTCGGTGCCGGCTCCCAGCTCATCGAAGAGCACGAGGGAGTCCTTGTCGGCCTTATTGAGGAAATCCACGACATTGGTCATGTGCGAGGAAAATGTAGACAGGGACTGCTCGATGCTCTGCTCATCGCCGATGTCCGCGTATACCTCCCGGAAAATGGAGATCCGGCTCCGGTCGGCAGCCGGGATGTGAAGACCCGAGAGGCCCATGATCGTGAGAAGGCCGGTCGTCTTTAAGGAGACGGTCTTGCCGCCCGTGTTCGGTCCGGTCACGACGAGCAGATCGTAGGTCTCCCCGAGACGGATGTCGATCGGGACGACCTTCTTCGGGTCGATCAGCGGGTGGCGGGCCTTCCGGATGTCGATGACGCCGTCCGTCCCGACGATGGGACGGGTTGCATTTTCCTCAAGGGCGAGCTTTGCCCGCGCGAAAATGAAATCAAGCGCGATCATGCTCTCGTAGTCGCTGCGGATAAATCCGGTCTTCTCGGCGAACATCTCCGAGAGGCGGGAGAGGATGACTTCGATCTCCTGCGCCTCCTTGACCTCGAGCTCACGGATCTCGTTGTTCAGACGGACGACGGAGGCCGGCTCGATAAAGACTGTGGAGCCCGCCTTCGAGGTGTCGTGAATAATGCCCGGGACCTGGTTGCGGTACTCATTTTTTACAGGGATGCAGTACCGGCCGTCACGCGTTGTGATCAGCTGGTCCTGCAGATAATCCTTCGCGGAGCTGGAGACGATTCGCGTGAGCTCCGTGTGGACGCGGTCGCCCGCCGCGCGAATGTTCCGGCGGATGCTCCGGAGGGCCGGCGACGCGTCATCGGCGATATCGTCCTCGGAGATAATGCAGCGGCGGATCTCCGCTGTCTCGGATGCAAGCGGCTCGAGAGAGGAGAAGACCGGTGTCAGAAGGTCCTCCTCCTCGTTGTCGCGCTCGCGCTTCGCCCAGGCGCGGACGAGCCCTGCATTTTCAAGGAGCTTCGTGATCATGAGGAGCTCGTGAATGCCGAGACTGCTGCCGATCTCGAGGCGCTTTAAGGACGGGCGGATGTCGGCCACGCTGCCAAATGAGATGCTTCCCTTCTTCAGGATACGCGAAAGAGCCGCCCCGGTCTCATCCTGCAGGCGGTTGATTTCGGAGAGAGAGGTCTTCGGCTTAATCGCGAGACAGAGCTCTCTTCCGGGCGCGCTGGTCGCCTGATCGGCGAGGCGCGCGGTAATTTTATCAAATTCGAGTGTATGTAATGCTTTTGTATTCATACGTCTATTTTACTCCTGCGGGGCATCTTTCGGAAGAGCAATCGGCGCGTTCTCTGTTCATAGATTGTTAATATGTAAATGGTAAAATACACAATAACGCCGGGTCAGACCCGGCCGCAACTAAGCAAACGTATGATATTGAAAATATGTAATTATAATATATGGATGAACAGCTTCGGAAACCTGAAGACGAACAGAATACAAATCAGGACGACTCCTACAGCTTCATGAATGAGACCGTCAAGAAGCGCCCGCTTCCCGTCGGGAAGTATTTGATCCGCGCTCTTGAGATCATCGCGTCGGCCTGCCTCTTCGGCCTGGTGGCAGGCCTTGTGTTTATGCATGTGACGGCCCGGAATGACAAGACGGTCACGATCACATCCGATGAGGAGCCTGTCTCACTGGAGACGGCAGCGTCGGAGTCCGCGGCAGAGTCTGCGGCCACTGTGACGCCGACTCCTGTTCCGCAGCCCATGACGGCGGAGGAAAAGCAGCAGCAGACCCTGGACGATTACGAGCAGCAGAACAGGGCTGTCTATGCGGTCGCGGAAACGGCCATGCAGTCCGTCGTCGGCGTCACGGGTTATTCTGACGCCACAGGCTGGCTCAGCGGAAATGACCCGACGAGCAGCTCTGTGAGCGGTCTCCTTGTCGCCTCGACGGACAGCAGCATGCTGGTCCTCGTCGACTACCGGTCGCTCAGCAGCGCGGCGACGCTGATGGTTACATTTGCAGACGGAACGGTCACGAACGGCACGCTCGTCCGCGAGGATCCGACGACGGAGCTCGCGGTCCTCTCCGTGCCGACCTCGTCCCTGTCCGCCTCGACACTTGCGTCCTGCACGGCTGCCTCCCTCGGCAATTCCTACAATGTGACGGCGGGAGACGGGGTCATTGCAATCGGAAGTCCGATGGGGTATAGTAATTCTGTTGCTTACGGGGAAATTACCTCAACAGATAATCTTGTGTCTGTGACGGACGGCGAGTTCAGTCTGCTGACGACCGACATGCAGGGAAGCACCTCCGGGACCGGAGTTCTTGTGAATCTCGATGGTCAGGTCGTCGGCTTTGTGATGCAGAAATATGCCGCGAGCGGCACGTCTACTGTCACGGGCGTCGCTATCTCGTATCTGAAATCGTTGATCGAGACTCTTTCCAACAATGAAGCTATCAGCTACATGGGTATCCGGGGACAGGACGTATCGGCCTCTCTGTCGGGGAGCACCGGCGTTCCTGAGGGAGTCTATGTCAATTCGGTCGATGCGGGCTCGCCGGCACTTGCGGCGGGACTTGCGGCCGGGGACGTCATCACGGACATGGACGGCACAGACATCACGACGATGCGGGCCCTGCACAATCGGCTGGTCAATCTGAAGCCGGGAGATGAGGTCACTGTGACAGTCCGCCGGAAGGGCACAGACGGATACAAGAAATTCGAATTTACAATCACACTGGGAGAACTAAAATGAAATTCATTTCCGAACTGCAGGAGGGCAGCCGCATTCAGGACGTCTACCTCTGCAAGCATAAGCAGTCTGCCGTCACGAAAAACGGCAAAAACTATGAGAGTGTCCTGCTTCAGGACAGAACAGGCGTCCTCGACGCGAAGATCTGGGACCCGACGTCGGACGCGATCGGGGACTTCGACACGCTCGACTATATCTATGTCAGCGGTACGGTGAGCGCGTACAACGGATCGCTGCAGGCGTCGCTCCGCCAGGTCCGGAAGGCCGATGAGAGCGAGTACGTCCCAGCCGACTACCTGCCTGTCACGAAGAAGAATACGAAGGCGATGTACACAGAGCTCATGCAGTACGCGGCCAGCGTGAAGAACCCGTACCTGAGCGCGCTGCTCAAGTCATTTTTCATCGAGGACACGGAGTTTGTGAAGAGCTTCACGAAGCACTCGGCGGCTAAGACCGTGCACCACAGCTTCGTCGGCGGCCTGCTCGAGCACACGCTCTCCGTCACGCGCCTTTGTGCATTTCTCGCGGACCACTATCCGGTCATCCGGCGCGACCTTCTGATCACAGCGGCGATGCTTCATGACTGCGGCAAGACGAAGGAGCTCTCTCTCTTCCCGACAAATGAATACACCGACGACGGGCAGATGCTCGGCCATATCATGATCGGGGCGGAGATGGTCCACGACAAGGCGGCGAAGATCGAGAATTTCCCGCCGCTCCTTGAGTCGGAGCTGAAGCACTGCATCCTCGCGCATCACGGAGAATATGAGTACGGCTCCCCGAAGAAACCGGCGCTGATCGAGGCCATGGCGCTCAATCTCGCAGACAACGCGGACGCGAGACTCGAGACGATGACAGAGGTCCTTGAGAACGGGAAGGAGAGCGACACGTGGCTCGGCTTCAACCGCTTCTTTGACTCGAACCTGCGCCGCACGGAAGAGGTTTGATTATACCATATGAATAAAAATGATCTCCTGACAGTTACAATCGAAGATCTCACGAAGGACGGCGAGGGCATCGGCCACGCGGACGGCTTCACGCTGTTTGTGAAGGACGCACTGATCGGCGATAAGGTGCTGGCCCGCGTGACGCGCCCGAAGAAGACGTACGCATTTGCGCGCGTCGAAAAGGTCCTTGAGCCCGGTGCGTGCCGTGTCACGGCTCTGTGCCCCGAGGCGCGCCGCTGCGGCGGCTGCCGCCTGCAGGAGATGGACTACGCCGCGCAGCTTGCGTGGAAGCGGAAGCTCGTGAAGGATACGATGACGCGCATCGGCGGTCTGCCGGACCTTGAGGTGCGGCCGGTCATCGGCATGGATGTGCCCTACCGCTACCGCAACAAGGCGCAGTACCCGGTCGGGATGGTGAAGGCGGCCGGCTCGGCCCGGGCGAAGGCTTCTGACGTCACCGACAGCCGGTCTCGGAACGAAAGGCCGGCTGACTCGGCCCGGGCGAAGGCTTCTGACGTCTCCGACAGCCGTTCTCGGAACGAAAGGCCGGCTGTCTCGGCCCGTATGAAGACGTCTGGCGCCTCGGATAAAGGCATGCGCCTTGCGGCGGGGTTCTACGCCGGCCGCACGCACACGCTCATCCCCGTGACGGATTGTCTGCTCACGCCGGAGGAGAACGCGCGCATTCTTGAGACGATCCTTGCATTTGCCGGAAAATGGCAGATTCCCGCATATGACGAGACGACCGGCAGGGGACTTCTGCGCCACATCCTGATCCGGAAGGGCTTTGCGACCGGACAGATCCTCGTCTGCCTCGTTATCAATGGCAGGGAGCTGCCGCACAGCGAGGAGCTCGTGGATGAGCTTCGCCTCATTTCCGGCGTCACGAGCATCTGCTTTAATATCAACACGAAGCGGACAAATGTTATTCTCGGCAGCCGTGTGGTCCCGCTCTGGGGTGATCCCTGGATTGAGGATGTGCTCGGCGGCCTCAGGTTCCGCATTTCCCCGCTCAGCTTCTATCAGGTCAACCCCGTGCAGTGCGAGAAGCTCTACGGCGAGGCGCTGAAGGCAGCGGCCCTGACCGGACAGGAGACGGTCTATGACCTCTATTGCGGTATCGGCACGATCTCGCTCTTCCTCGCAAGGCATGCGAAGGCTGTCTACGGCGTCGAGATTGTCCCGGACGCGATTCGTGACGCAAAGGAAAATGCGGAGCGGAACGGCATCGGAAACGCGCATTTTTATACGGGCGCCGCGGAAGACCTCGTCGTCCGCGGACGCTTTGACGAGAAGACACCGTGCCCGCATGCGGACGTCGTGGTTCTCGACCCGCCGCGCAAGGGCTGCGCGCCTGAACTCATAGACGCCGTGCTCCGCATGGCGCCGGAGCGCGTTGTCTATGTGAGCTGCGATCCCGCGACATTCGCCCGCGATCTGAAGCGGTTTCACGAGGGCAGCGGAACTGTCAGCTATGAGCCGGCGTATGTACAGCCGTTTGACATGTTCCCCGAAACAACGCACTGCGAGACTGTATGTCTCTTGGGCAGACGAAAACCCGATGATACGATAAAAGTCTCCGTCAATATGGACGACTATTATCAGATCAGGGATGCCGAGGAAGCGGAGAAAAACCCTTCGTAAGACCAAAATAGTATATCGAGATCATAACTGAGCTGTTGATGCGTAAGAAAAGATTACGTATCAGCAGCTTATTTTATTTTAGCCGAGAACGGCAGAAGGGAGCAAATCTATGACAAAGGAAGTAAAAACGACAAGGAACCTGAAGGTGATCGAGCAGAGCGGGTACAGGTATCAGGCTACGCCGACTGTGATGCTGAAGGGCAAATGGCTCAGTGAGTTCGGTTTTGACATCGGCACGCATGTCAAAGTGGAGTGTGAGGACGGCAGACTGATCATCACGAAGGAAGAAGCAAGGGATGAGATCGTGCAGCCGGTGCTCTGCGTTGCGGAAGGAAAAACCGGTTACGGCAAAAAGAAAACTGCTTCAAGGCAGAGACGAGAGGGGCGGTGAATCTGAATGAAGACAACCACAACGAAAAGAAAAGCGATTGCAGATGCGGTGGAACTTCTGAAAGAAGAATCACCGAATGCTCCGGGAAATATCGCAGGAGTGCAGCTGATACCGATAGAAAAGGTCAGGGCATTTAAGGATCATCCCTTTCGCCTGTATGAAGGGGAACGCCTAGACGACATGGTTCAGAGTGTCAGAGATCACGGGATACTGAATCCCGTGATCGTCCGGAAGGTTTACGGCGGGTATGAGATGCTGGCAGGTCATAACAGGATGAACGCGGCGCAGATAGCAGGGATGACGGAAGTTCCCGCCATCGTTAAGGCGGATCTGAGCGATGAAGACGCTTATGTATATGTGATAGAAACGAATGTGATCCAGAGGTCATTCACGGATCTGGCGCCGAGCGAAAAGGCGGCGGTGCTGTCTGCCAGATATGAGAAGGTAATCAGCCAGGGCAGGCGGAACGATATCCTGCGGGAGATTGAAGAGATCGGGACTTGTGGACATGATGTCCACAAGTCGAGAAGCCGGGATGGTATCGGGGAAGAATACGGGATGACCGGCAGGAACATTGCCAGATACATGAGGGTGGACAAGCTGATCCGGCCATTCAAGGATCGTCTGGATGCCGGCGGACTGACGTTGACGGCAGCGGTAGAGCTTTCCTATCTGTCCGAAGATGAACAGAGCATTGTGGCAGAGAAGGATGCTTCGATAAATGAGAAGGCGGCAAAGTCAATCAGGGCGGCAGCAGGCGAGCTGACAGAAGATAAACTGGAAGTGATCCTGCATCCGGTCAGGGGATCTGCTCAGGTAAAAGCGGTGAGCGTAAAGATACCGGCAGAAGCAGAGGAAAAGTATTTCTCTGGAATGAAGGCGAAGGAACGGACGGATTTGGTCATGAAGGCTCTGGAAGCGTGGTTCTCCGGGAAGGAGGCTGCCGTTGTTTGATGCAAGAGATTTTGAATGTCTGGATCCGAAGTATTTCCAGATCATCAACATGAATGAGTATGATGTGACAGTCAAGAGCCGAAACACAGGACATTACTGGTATCTGCATAATCCGGAATATCCAGAGAGGGGAACGGTAATCATATTTCATTCCCATCATGCCGACAGGATCGGAAGAATCCGCTACCATCTACACGGTAGGGCGAACACCTTGCGGCAGGCGGTACGGAGCATCCGGGGGCATGATCGGTGGCAGATGAATGGAAGGAAATGGTGAGAAAATATAGTTTTGATAATCCCCTGAACTACGGCGGTCTCGTAGCTCAGGGGATTTTAATTGTAATTACCTTTTTAATGATAAACAGATTGTAATTCAGATTGTAATTACAATCTGTTTGTGCTATACTGATATTCGTGAAATTAGGTTGACTATTTACAGGAGGACTGGCAATGCGGAAAAAAGGCATGGCCCCGATGGAGCATTTCAATATCGGTGAGTTTAACAGAGGACAGTCATCAAAGCTGATACGCGGCCTTGTGGATGAAGATAAGACAGCCTTCATCCTGAAAAACGGAAAACCGTTGGCGGTAGTCCTTTCGTATGAACGATATGAGCGGCTTCTGGCAAAGGGCATAGATATTAACGATTGCTGATTTCCAAAGCAGCGACGACCAATTATAAAACAGTAGGAGGATTTTTAACTATGAACAAACATCAGTTGGCATCCACAATCTGGGAATCAGCTAATCAGATGCGATCAAAGATAGAGGCGAATGAGTATAAGGATTTCATCCTGGGCTTCATTTTCTACAAATATCTGTCGGAGCGTGAGTTGGAATTGTTCCGCAAGGAAAAGCTCAGCGAAGAGGAAATCAAGAAAGTTGACGAAAAGGATGTTAAGTATGCAAAACATGTGAGGGAAACACTGGGGTATTTTATTGCCTATGATAATCTGTTTTCCACATGGCTGGCGAAGGGGAACGATTTTGATGTAAAGGATGTCAGGGATGCACTTTCTGACTTCGATCAAAATATCGACGAGGTTTACAAGAAGGTCTTTGAGAAGATCTTCAATACACTTCAGACCGGTCTTTCAAAGTTGGGAGAAACATCCGGATCACAGACAAAGGCGGTGAAAAAGCTCCTAAAGCTTATCAAGAAGATTCCGATGGATGGTAAGCAGGACTATGATGTGCTTGGTTTCATCTATGAGTATCTGATCAGTAATTTTGCTGCCAACGCCGGCAAGAAAGCCGGAGAATTCTACACCCCTCATGAGGTGTCCGTTTTGATGTCTGAAATCGTTGCGGAGCATCTGAAGGACAGAAAGCAGATCAAGATATATGATCCGACGTCAGGATCGGGTTCGCTTCTCATAAATATCGGAAAATCAGCGGCAAAGTATATCAGCGGTGACGGCAAGATTGACTATTATGCTCAGGAACTGAAAGAGAATACATTTAACTTGACCAGAATGAATCTGGTCATGAGGGGTATTAAGCCTGCCAACATCAATGTGAGGAATGGGGATACGCTGGAAGACGACTGGCCATTCTTTGAGGAAAACAAAAAAGAAACCACATATGAGCTTGTAAGGGTGGATGCCGTGGTCAGCAATCCGCCCTATTCACAGAAGTGGGATCCGAAAGATAAAGAGTTTGATCCGAGATATAAAGATTTCGGGGTAGCACCGAAGGCGAAGGCGGATTTTGCGTTCTTGCTGCATGACCTTTACCATCTGGAAGATGATGGTATCATGACTATCGTTCTGCCTCATGGCGTGCTTTTCAGAGGTGGGGAGGAAGCAAAGATTCGCGAGAATCTGATCGAGAAAAACCGTATTGATGCGATCATTGGCTTGCCAGAAAATATTTTCTTTGGAACCAATATTGCGACAATCATTATGGTGTTGAAGAGGAACAGACCGACTTCCGATGTTCTTATCATTGACGCATCAAAAGGGTTTGAAAAATCCGGTAAGAATAATAAACTTCGTGCTTCAGATATAAAGAAGATAGTGGATACCGTAAAATACAGGACTGTAATTGAAAAGTATTCTGCATTGGTATCGAAGGAAACGATACAGGAAAACGAATATAATCTGAATATCACCAGGTATGTTGATTCAGCGGATGATCCGGAAAAATGGGATATCCGTGCTACTATGTTCGGAGGAATACCGGAGAGTGAAGTGGATGCCTTTGAAGAATACTGGGAAGCTTTCCCTGGACTCAGGGATGCTTTGTTTGAAAAAGCGTCAGAAGGATATCTCCAACCACGCACAGATGATATCAAAGGAATGATTGATTCATTTGGTAGTGTTGAAGCATATAGAGCGGCATTTACCAAGGCGTTCGATGGATTTTATGATACGCTTCAGGGTGATCTGATCGATGGCGTGCTGGATGTAGTTGCTGAACAGGAAAAGGAAAAGATTACGGATGATATTTTCGGCAGGATTGATCCGGTCAAATTAGCAGATCGGTATGTTGCCTATCAGGTGTTTGCAAAATATTGGGATATCATTTCTGCTGATATTGAGATGCTTCAGACGGAAGGGTTCCAGGTTATCACTCAGGTGGATCCAAATATGGTCATCAAAAAGAATAATAAGAATGATGACGATGATGAAGTGACGGAAGTGCAGGATGGATGGAAGGGTCATATTCTACCGTTTGAGCTTGTTCAAGAAAGACTTATGCCGGATAAAGTGGAAGAAATAAGGACTCTTGAAGAACGGCTGTCTGAAATTGCCGGAGAATATTCCGAGATTATCGATTCGCTGGAAGAGGATGAAAAGCAAGGGAGCTTCCTGAATGACAGCAACGATGCTTTTGTAACAAAGGAACTAAAGGCGGCATGTGATGAAATCCTGCAGGATGTTGAGAGTGATGAGATCAACGCTCTTAACAAATATGTGACCATGTCTAAAAAAGAACAGTTGGATTTTATAAAAACTTGCACCGTTGTTGACTGGGATAAGATCGACAAAAACAAGGACGGTTCCTGTAAGAAACCTTCTCTGACAGGCAGAATACAGCAGTTGAAGATGGAGTATGAGTTCCCAGAGGATTCGTATGAGGGAAAACTATTAGCTGCTCTGCGGCTGTCTGATGAAGAAAGTTCAATCAAGAAGGATGTAAAACAGAGGAAGGAAGCTCTTCATATCAAGACAAAAGAGGTTATCGAAGGTCTTTCCGAAGACGAGGCGCTGCAAATTGTGGAACAGAAGTGGATAGCACCTCTCGTCCATGATTTAGATGATATTTCTTCCTCAATTATTTCAGAGGTAATACGTAAGATGGAATATCTTGCATTAAAGTATTCAACAACGATGCATGATATTCAGCAAGAAAAAACAGATGTTAGCACTAATCTAGCAGAGATGGTTGGTATGTTGACTGCAGATGGATCTGACTATGAAGGGTTGATGGAATTTCAGAAAATACTGGGAGGATATGTATGATGAAAAAATATGCTCCTGAGATTAGATTGAATGGATTTGATGATGACTGGAAAAAGAAGTATTTATCCGATGTCGCCGACATATATGATGGTGTTCACCAGACTCCTCAGTATACGGATAAGGGCATAATGTTTTTGTCCGTTGAGAATATCTCGACATTGACCTCAAAAAAGTTTATCTCAGAAGAGGCTTTTGCAAGAGATTATAAGATATATCCTGAACGTGGCGATGTTCTTATGACAAGAATTGGAGATGTGGGCACCACGAATGTTGTAGATACATCAGAAAAAATAGCTTTCTATGTCAGTTTGGCACTGCTGAAGCCAAAGAATGTAGATTCATACTTTCTTAGCAATGTCATTCAATCTTGTATGATGATTACAGAAGCGAAATCAACATTTTCCTTTCCTTTTGTACTGTGGTTCAATACATTTCAGATACTGTGGGACTTTTAATTTTTTCCT
>OMYS01000005.1 GCA_900315305.1 uncultured Eubacteriales bacterium | reverse complement strand
CACCGGAGCGGTAACCGGCACGACCGGAACGATCACGAACACGCGCCAGAAGGGCAGCGGCGTCACGATCACGAAGGCGTGGTCCGGTACAACCAGCGACGCGATGAAGCCGGCGAATATCTACGTCGTTCTCTATGAGACGACAGCTGCCGGCGTGACGCAGAAGGTCACGAAGAATGAGAGCGGCACGGCGATCGGCAATGATAACGGCGTCATCACACTAAACAGTGATAAAAACTGGACAGCATCAGTTGAAGACCTCAAGGCATCGAGCTCGTATACATTTAAGGAGGTCACGGACAACACCGGTGCGACAGTGGTCTCAGACGGCGGCACGATTGAACTGACCGGAACAAGCGGCAATAAGTATACATACACCGTCTCCGGCGGCGATGTGACGAACGGATCGGCGACGATCACGAACACATTTAACCCGCCGAAGACCTCCGTCAGCATTACGAAGTCGTGGAGCGGTACTGCGCCTACCGACAAACTGCCGGACACCGTCTATGTAAAGCTGAAGCGCACGGGCACCGTGGATGGCAACTCCGTGACGCAGTACAGGCAGAGCAACGGGACATTTACGACGAATGAGTCGCTGGCGGGCACGATTGAGCTCGACAAGGGTGCGTCCTGGACAGCGACGATCTCAGGCCTCGATGTCTACGCGGACATCGTGAACCAGACAGACTGGACCTACAGCGTGTACGGGGAGACCTCGGGCACAAGCACGGAGTCAGGGAAGCTGATCAGCATTAACGGCATCCAGTACGTCGTAAGCTACGGCGATGCGGCCGCGTCGGCGGACAAGAATGTAGCTCTGACTGCCACGAACACGAAGCTTCCGCAGACGAGCCTCACGGTTGAGAAGCAATGGCAGAATATGGACGGCAAGACGTCCGACGAGATCACGAAGGACCACACGGAGACGATCAGCGTCTACCTGAAGCGGTTTACGAAGGACAGCTCCGGCAAAGAGGAAAATGTCGGCTATTACAAGTTGAGTGACAAGGTTGTCTCATTTGTGGGTTCTCAGGACGACGCGACAGCGATCACTCTGACAAATGCGAACGGCTACAAGGAGACGGTGAGCGGTCTCGATCAGTATCTTGCGACCGTGGCTGATGACGGAACAGTCACGAAGACGCCTTATAATTTCGTGCTGGTCAGTGAGTCCGGCTCCTGGAGCACGACGAGCAGCACAGCAAGCGAGTCCGGCGGCAAGATCACGCTGAATGGCAAGACCTATATCGTCACCTACGGTGACAGCGCGGCTTCGACAGATACGAACCCGACAGTCACTGTGACTAATAAATATTCACCTGCGTTCACGCTTCCGATCACCGGCGGCAAGGGACGAAACATATTACTCGGGATCCTTGGAGGCGCCGCAGTCCTTGCGGCAGTCCTCTATTGGAATATAAGAAAGACAAGAAGGAGGAAGTTCAGAAGAGAATAAAACGATTTCGTACCACGAAATACTTGACAGATAAAAGATGATAGTATTATAAAGTTATCAGGCATAGCACCAGATATGTACATAATATCTGTCAGGGATAAGGGGGCGGATGATTCTTCAGAAAGCTGCGGGCCTCCAGATCCGAATGGCTTCGGATCTGTGAGGCAGAAAGCTGCGATGCAGGAGGCCGGCTCGCACCCGGTGCATCTCCTGGCTTGGCATATCGGCTCGGATATGCGATGCAGGAAGCCGGCTCGCACCGGGATGTCTCCTGTTTCGGCATATCGGCTCGGATATGCGATGCAGGAGGCTGATCCGCCCGGAATCATCCGCTGGAGCACAGATGGGCGCTTCAGGCATTGCCGAAGGTAAGTCCCGCCAGGTCTGGTGACTGGTCACAAGCAGCACTTCTCCTCGGAGAATGTCTCAATGAGGGGAAAAAACGACAGTCCCGTGGATAACCACGGACTCAAATCACATCCATGTAAGTGGAAGGGAGAACATGCTATGAAATTGAAGAGAGCAGCAAGCATCGCACTTGCGGGTGCTATGGCCATGAGTCTGATGGCTGTACCGGCATTCGCAGAGACCAATTCGGCAGGAACGCAGAATACAGGTAAGGCATACGACGTTAACGTTCAGAACCACACATACAAGGCATACCAGATCTTCAAAGGCACACAGGCAGGAGTAGGTCAGCCGCTCGGTAATGTCGAATGGGGTTCTGGCGTAGATGGCGCAAGACTTCTCGCAGCTCTTAAGGACGATCAGAAAATCGATGGTCTTGACTTCTCGAATTGCACAACAGCACAGGATGTCGCAAAGGTTCTTACGGGCGCAAACACAACAGACGAGACGCTGGCGAGAGCATTTGCGGCTGTCGCTTACAAGTTCAAAACCGATGCAGCAGCGATCGACCTCGGCACGGAAAGCACAACTACGATCGAAAGAACGGCAAACACGGACGGTTCTGTCTCCTACAGCGGCGACGGCATTTCAAAAGGCTACTACCTGATCGAGGATACAACAGATGTCACGCCGGGCACAGACGGCAAAGAGGATGCGAAGAACCTCACAGTCCTTCAGGTCGCAAACACGATCACAATCAAGTCCAAGGCTCAGTACCCGACGATCGAGAAGAAGATCCTCGATCCGGACGAGAAGGATGTAAATGAAGCTTCCATGGGTGAGGATGTTCAGTATGAGCTGAAGAGCACAGTTCCGGATACGAAAGCATACACGGAAGGCTATTACTTCTACATGTCCGATATGCAGTCGAAAGGCCTCACACTGGACGAGAACTCTTTCGTTGTTACGGTCGGCGATAAAACTCTGACTAAGGACACGGATTACACGGTCACAGTTGAGCATAGTACGGATCCGGCGGATACAATCGACTACATCACAACAGATGCTGACTGGCCGACGGCATTTGAGATCAACTTTAATAATATTCAGAATTACACTGCCGGCCAGGCAATTAAGGTTACTTACAAGGCAGAACTGAACAAGGACGCTGTGATATATCCGGCATCAAACCCGAACAAGGTTAATCTGCACTACTCGAACAACCCGAACGAAGACTACGGTGGTGGCCATCAGCCGGGCGAGAAGCCGACAAAGCCGACAGGTGAGACTCCGTGGGATGAGGTCAAGACATACACGACAGGTGTGAAGCTCCAGAAGACGGACAGTACAGGAAAATTCACAGATGCCCTGAAGGATGCGGAATTCACACTGACAACAACAGATGGCATGAAGTACGCTGTTGTTACGACGAACGCATTCACAGAGGATGCGAATGGCACATATTACAAGCTGACAGACGGCACATATACGACGACAGCTCCGACAGATGCAACAACATCCAATTACGCTAGCACAACAACTAAGTACAAGAATGCAACGACAACTAATGTCACTAACGATGGAAAGACAACAACAACAGTAACGGCTAAAGTTGACCCGGTATCAGGCCAGATCAGGTCTTGGCGCTGGCAAGTATACACTGACTGAGACAAAGACACCGGCCGGCTACAACACAGCGGCTCCGGTAGAGTTCACGATCAGCTTCACGAATGACGCTGCGAATCCGACATTTACGAGCGACAACTCCGCGGTTACGTTCAATGGCACGACGGGTCTCTTCGGTACAACAATCGTCAACAATCTGGGAAATACGCTTCCGTCCACCGGCGGCGTCGGAACACGCATGTTCTACGTATTCGGCGGCTGCCTCGTCGCAGCAGCGGCTGTTCTCCTTGCTCTGAAGAAGAGAAGAGAGGCCTGACTGATCAGACGAACGGTTTGTGATTTACATTTTCGAGTGGAGGGCCGCAGATTCTGCGGCCTTTCGCCGGGAGATGTACCTTTATATATGTTTTGAAAGGGCAAAAAAACTCCTGAGGATTTGCATTGGTGAGGCGCAGAGTAAGAGAAAAGAAGGGTGAAAGTCCGGCGGTGTCGTCCGGAGACGGCCTGCAGCCGGATGAAGAAGAGAATGGGGCCGGGAAGAGAAAGAAAACCGGGAGGCTGCGTTCCGTTCTTGAGACGGTCCTGATGGTCCTGTTTTTTGCCGCTGGTATCGGCCTCATGATGTATCCGCATTTCAGCGACTGGTGGAATGATCTTCATCAGAGTAAGGCGATCGCCACATATGAGCGGGCGACGCGGAATCTCTCGGAGGAAGAGAAGCAGACCATGTGGGACAAGGCCTGCAGGTTCAACGAGGAGCTGCTTACATTTCCCGACAGATACCATATGACCGATGACGAGATGGCGGAGTACGAGCGTACGCTCGACGTCAGCGGAACCGGCATCATGGGGTATATCGAGATCAGGGAGCAGAACATCTATCTGCCGATCTACCACGACACGAGCGAGGGCGTGCTGCAGATTGCGACCGGGCATCTCGCGGGAAGCTCGCTGCCCGTCACGACGGACACGATGCACTGCGTGATCACGGGGCACACGGGCCTTCCGTCGGCCGAGCTCTTCACGAACATCGACCGGATGAAGGAGGGCGACACGTTCAAGCTGATTGTGCTCGGACGCGTCATCACATATGCGGTCGATCGGATCAGCGTCGTTCTTCCCAGTGAGGTTCAGAATCTTCAGATCGAGGACGGGAAGAATTACTGTACGCTCGTGACGTGTACGCCGTACGGCATCAATACGCACAGGCTTCTTGTGAGAGGCAAATGGGTCTCGACCGAGCTCGAGAAGGATGCCGACGGTGAGCCGAGCATTGACGTGTCCGATGGCGCGGTGAACCGCATGAATCTGATGCTGGCGTCGCCGTATATCGCCGCCGGGGCTGCATTTCTGGTGTTTGTTGTGCTGGTGGTGCGCGCCCTGCGGAAGAGGAAGCGGAAGAAAGCAGAGATTGATGCACAAGCGCATGAATGACGGCCGGATATGGCAGGCATAAAGCCGCATGCAGAGAATCTTTCGTCTGACGAAAAGTGAGGCGCAGATGGCTCTGATCAATGGCAATGCGAAGTGCAGCTAAGGTGACAAACGAGAAAGGTATGATGCAGGATTTTCGGCTTTTCGCCGGGAGATATGCATCTCTTGTATAGATGCTCCGTAAAATGGCGGAGCTGATATTTAGAGGGAACGGACAATGTCCGGACTATTTCTGGAGGAAGCTGTATGAGAAAGAGAGGTTTTTTTGCGGGACTTGCCGCGGGGCTCGCGGCACTGGCCACCGTGCTGACGATGGCGGCGCCGGTCATGGCGGATTATCCGACGGTCGACACCTCGAAGGCAGGGTCGCTTACCATTGAGAATTATCCCGTGGAGGGAGCGCAGTTCCGCGCGTACGAGGTGGCTTCATTTTCAGGCGGGGAACTTACGCTGATGGATGAATTCAAGGACGCGAAGGTCACGGGGCTGGACAGTCTCGATCTGAATGATATGACGAACAGCGACTGGAGCACGCTCGCGACGTCGCTTGCCAATTATGAGGGGCTCGCGTCGATGACGCCGGTTCTTAGCTCCACGAATGCCGACGGGAATCCGCAGTTTGACTTCGGGACGAACCTCGGTCTCTACCTCGTCGAGGGCGATAAGGCAGCGGTCGGTGAGGATGAAAACAAGGTTGTGTACACGCCGCAGACATTTCTCGTGTCGGTTCCGTCGTATGTGAACGGAGATCCGACACAGGGCTATACCTACGACGTGGTCGCGGACATGGCCAATAAGTTCAGCACGCAGAATTACAAGGGCTACGAGGTCAAGAAGGTCTGGAAGGACACGCCGGATGAGAAGCGGCCGGTGTCGATCACGGTTGATATCGTTGCGGTGAAGGACGGCGTCGAGACGCCGTATCAGACGGTTACGCTCAGCGATAAGAACAACTGGACTTACAAGTGGGTCGTGGACGGGGACGATGAGACGACGTTCAAGATCCACGAGGAGATGAATGACAGCTCATTTACCTGGTCTCTCGACTGGGATACGGGCTCGGATAATCTTGAGGTCGCGACGCTCACGAATACGTATGTGACGCCGCCGGAGACGCCGACACCGACGCCGACGCTTACGCCGCCGACTCCGACACCGAAGACTCCGACTCCGACCGTGAAGGTGCCTACGCCGACGGTCAAGACACCTACGCCGAAGGCTCCGACACCAACCGTCAAGACGCCGACGCACACGACGACAGCGAAGACTGGCGATACATCGCACGCAGCGCTCTGGATTGTGCTGATGGTGGCAGCTGTGGGTGTGATAGCGGTTGTGGCTGTCAGAGGAAGACGGAAGGATCAGTAAGGCTGGGAATTGTCATATAAGGTAATGAAGGCACTTGGCCGTCCACAACGAGGAACACGAAGCTTGTCCCGGCCCCGCATTCGCGGGACCGGGATTTTTCATCTGTCCTCAATGAAACATGGAAGCATGTAGATTGGGAGATAATTAATTCCGTTCGAATAACTCACATCCCTCTGGGATAATACGACAAGTCGCTTCAGATTTCTTCTGAAAACTTTTCCGAACTCAGTAAGAGACTCATGCTTTCCTGTTCCGGAAGATTTCACTTCAAGAGCATCAACTTTTTCACCGGCCGATATTAAGAAGTCCGTTTCAAAATAGTGTGTGCTTCCTTTTTTATTCCAGGTATGGTAATAGAGCTTCCTCTCGTAAGATACAATTATCTGCGCTGCGGCATTTTCATATAAATATCCAAGATTTGCCGGCAGCCGATCAGACAACATTGCTCCATAGATCTCATTTTGGACCTCCGGCCTGTCCATAAACATCAGCGTAAGAAAAAGCCCTGTATCAGCAATATAAAGCTTATAGCTCGAAAGGTCAGCCGTAAGTGAAAGACTGACTCTTGGATCTGTAGAGTTGTAGCAAATATTTACGGTCTGTGAATCTATTAGATCAAACAACAGACGATCCGTATTAAGCGGTTTGTTCACCTGCTTTACTGCGCCTGTAATGTAGTATCTCCGAACATCCTTCGAAAGCTGCGCCGGTATATAGTGAAACATTGAAGATATTCTTCCGGAAGGGTCTATTTTCCTGAAATCATCCTCGTACAAGTTGATGATTGAGCGTTTTACAGAATCAATTTCTGCAAAATTTTTCTTTTCAATATATGCCTCTACAGCCTGCGGCATGCCGCCGACAGCCATATAGAGTCTGAAATCCCGCATTAGCTTCCGGTTGAGCGCCTGCCCCGCAGGTTTTCCGGTCTTGTATAATTGACGTACCAGGTCATAGGTTCCATTTCCGCAAGCCCAAAGGAACTCTTCATAATCCATGGGATATAATTTTATTTTCTTTTCCTCGGATGGAATCAGAATATCCTTGACATTTCGTTTGATCGATATCAGCGATCCTGTTTCGATATAGCTATACCTTCCATCCTTAACAAGATGTTTCATTGCCTGTCGTGCACGCGGAAAAAGCTGAACCTCATCAAAAATCACAAGAGATTCATGCAGATAAAGAGTTTTTCCTGTGGCGTTCTGAAGGCGCAGAAAAAATAGATCAATATTTTCTATATCATCAAAGCATTGTTTTACCTCGCTGGACATATGGGCGAAATCTATCATTATGTAAGAACGATATTCATTTCGCGCAAATTCCTCTACTAAAGTAGATTTCCCTACCCGCCTTGCTCCTTCAATCAATAAGCTATATCGATCAGAGTCTTGTTGTTTCCACTTCAATAATTTCTCATATGCTTTTCTCTTGAAAATACGCATGATCAGCCATTCCTCTTTTTGAATAGGACATTTCTTCAAAATTATATTAGCATTAATTATGGGTTTCTTCAATGTTCAAATTGGGAATACTCTGGGTTTCTTCAAGATTTATATGCTGGGTATTTCAGATTTCTTCAAAATTAGCGAACCGGATATTTCAGGCTTCTTCAGGATTTTCCGATCTTATCGGAAAATCGCGGACGTTCTTAGGAATCTTCTCAAGGCGCAACAAGCTGGAAAATGGGAGGTTGAGCCTGACACCCACTCACACAGAAATTTGTTTCTCAACAAGCATTTTACTCGGCAGTTCCTTCGATCAAGGCGGTTTGGTTTTGACTATTTTCTGCGTTTATTCTATCTGCCGAATTTAGTTGAAATTATCTTTGAAATACGGTACACTTCGAATTGAAGAGGTAATGCATATGCATGTGACCACGCTTGACACAAACCAGAAATATTACACAACCAATGAACTGAAGGCCATGGGCTATTCTTACTATAAAATCGGTCAGATGGAAGAATGCAGCAAGCTGCACCGTATCAACCGCACTACATATGAAAATACCGCCTATACAGGAGACGAGAACGATTTCATCAACGCAGCCGCATATGCCCCGAATGGTGTGATCTGCCTGATGAGTGCGGCTCGGTACTATGAGCTCACGAATTTTCTGCCTGATGTTGTGGACATAGCCATTGGCCGGAAGAAAAAAGTCAGCACGCTTCCCGCCTGGCCGGAAATTAAAGTGTTCTATTTTGATCCGAAACGCATAAGCACAGGTGTGGTTGAGGTCACGGAAGGCGGTGATTCGTTCCGCATCTTTGATATCGAGAAGACCGTTGTAGATATCATTTATTACCGCAATAAAATCGGCATAGAAGAAACATCAGAGATACTTCATAACTACCTGAGGAGACAGGATCGGCGTATAGACCGTCTGTATACGTATGCCAAAATGCTGCGGTGTGAATCCATTGTAAGAACTTATCTGGAGGTGCTCATTTCATGAATGTAAATTCTGTAAAGGCAAGGATGAAGCTATGACTCGGATCAGGAAATTTGTGGAACCGCTCCTAAACGAATCTGACAATTCATATACGACATGGGATCCGAAATCCGGCAGCTGGGTTTAAGCGAACTGGGCAGAAGGGGCTAAGATGAAAAATTGGATGAACTATAAAGGGTATATTGGAAGCATGGAATTCTCAGAAGAGGATAACGTGTTCTACGGAAAAGTTCAGGGGATCCGTTCGCTGATTTCTTATGAGGGGACAAACGTGAATGAATTGGCCGGCGATTTCCACAATGCCGTAGACGAGTATCTGGAGAGTTGCAGGCAGGATGGTACGAAGCCGGAAAGGATATTTCACGTGTGAACCGTAACTGAAGGGCAGCTTTCCTATTGCGTTATTTTGGAACAGATAATATAATTATTACGACAAAAATGTGTCGTAATAACAAGCGAAATGTCGTAATAAAGAGGGTGCCATGAGATATATAGAATCTGAAGCGGTGGAACTGAAGGAAAAATTTACGGATGTGATCTGTAAAGATATTGTGGCTTTTCTTAATACCTCCGGTGGAATTTTGATCCTTGGAGTCAGGGATGACGGAACCGTTGTGGGTGTTAAGAAGATTGATGAGACCATGAAAAAAATCTCAGATGTTATTACAATGCAGATTGAGCCGAATCCGCAGGATGAGATCCGTTCGGAGTTGAAATTTGAAGATGGAAAAACTCTGATAGTTGTATATGTCAATAAAGGAATCAGGAATATATATTGCCAGAAAAGGTATGGATTTTCCTCTTCGGGATGCGTCGTTCGGGTGGGGACGACCTGCAGGGAAATGACTCCGGAACAGATCCGTATTCGGTATGAACAGAATTTTATTGATTCCGAATACATGCTAAAAAAACGTTCATCTTTTGCAGAACTAACTTTCAGAGAACTCAAAGTATATTATTCAGAGAAAGGGTACCATACGGATGAAAAAAACTTTGAGGCTAATCTTAACCTTCGAAATGAGATGGGAGAGTACAACCTTTTAGCCGAGCTGCTTTCAGATCACAATAATATACCGTTTATATTTGTCAAATTTCAAGGAAAAGACAAGTCATCGATATCTGAAAGAAATGATTATGGTGAAGGATGTCTGCTGACTACTTACAACAAGATAAAAACCAGACTTGAGGCAGAAAATATCTGTATTTCAGATACTACTGTGCGGCCGAGAAAAGACAGATATCTCTTTGATTATGATTCAGTAAATGAAGCTGTACTTAATGCACTGGTCCATAACGACTGGACAATTACGGAACCACAGATTTCGATGTTCAGCGACAGAATTGAAATCATCTCACATGGCGGCCTGCCGCGCGGGCTGAGTGAAAAACAGTTTTTTGAAGGTATAAGCAAACCAAGGAATGCCACTTTGATGAGAATCTTTCTTTCCATGGGACTGACAGAGCATACAGGACATGGAATACCGACCATTGTCAGTCATTATGGAACAAGCGCCTTTTACATTGAGGAAAATCTCATCCGCTGTGTTATTCCGTTTGATCCTGATGTGATGGAAAAGTCACAAAAAAATGTCAGGATAAATGTCGGGATAAATGTCAGGATAAATGCTACACAGAAAAAAGTGCTGAGACTTCTGATAGAGGATCCTGGAAGCACGGCTGCTTCCATGTCATTAAATTTAGGCTTGTCAGCGAGAACCATTCAAAGAGCTCTTTCAGCATTGCGGGATAAGGGTTTAATAGAAAGAGATGGCTCCAACCGAAATGGAACATGGAAGGTGTTGAAGCAGATATAATCGCAAAGATAAGTTTGGAGAACTATGATCTTGAAGGAGAAGGGAAATGAAACAGGGAAAGATTGAATCTTATAGATATGAAATCATTGCTCTGGCCATAACCATTCTTCATATCACGGCCTCCACCCTTGCTGTGAAATCAGACTTCCATAGTGCCGTAGACGAGTATCTGGAGAGTTACAGACAAGATGGTATGAAGCCGGAAAGAGTTTGTATCGATATTTGACATAAGGGAAGCTATAGAGCATTTGAGGTGATAAATTTCGTTGCAACTACGCGCCCTATGGGTTAAAAGAGATGCAGGAGCGGCGACGCCTGCCCAATGCTTTTAGCATATGGGAGCCGGTAGAAATACCGGCTCCTTTTTTATGGCAAGAGAAAACATGAAATACCATGATACATTACTTTCACACGTTAATTGTGATTGAATGACGTGTGAAAGTGAAGATATTTGTTCCGTGTTGGCGGGTAGGAGTTCAGAAGATTCTTGTGCCGTCGGGCCCTACGCGAGTAGGGGATGGCGGCAGGAAGTTAAGGTGAGACGCTACGATCTGGCTCGGGCATAGGGGATATGGCGGATTTTCGTCCGCACGCGCTACAGGAGTAGGTTTTGAAAGCAAGATTGGGTCGCGAGACGCTACGAATTGACCGGGGCGTAGGGTCTCAGGGACTTCTAGTGCTGCCGGACCCTACGTGAGTAGGGTCTGGCGGCAAGAAATTGACATGGGGCGCTACAGGTTGGCCGGAGCGTAGGGAATATGGCGGATTCTTGTCCGCACGCGCTACAAGAGTAGGTGCTGAAGCAAGACTGGGTCGAGAGACGCTACGGTTTTACTGAAGGCGTAGGGGATGAAGCAAGATTGGGCCATGAAGCACTACGTTTTGCTCATCACATTGCCCCTCAGGGTGCAGAAAACCGGGATTATGCGTGTATACAGCGGGGCGGGGCTTGCGGTATAATTTGTACCGTATGAGTCCTTCGGGCTAGTCATGATTCAGCACTTCACGGAGAATTGAGAGAGATGATGGAGAGTTTGCTCACACGAAGTCTTTTTCAATTCTCCGTGGGGCGGAGCATTACGAAGTTACGGGAATAATAGAGCGAGGGTATCCATGGAATTTTTCGATGTTTACAATGATAAAAAAGAGAAGACCGGTGAGAAGCTTCCGCGGAAGGGCAGCTTCCTTAAGGAGGGGCAGTATCAGCTGATCGTGCTCGCTCTTCTTGAGCGGCCGGACCACAAGTTTCTTATTACGCGCCGCGCGATGAACAAGAAATGGGCGGCCGGCGACTGGGAGGTTTCGGGCGGCGGCGTGCAGTCCGGAGAGACTTCATTTGAAGGCGTGTGCCGCGAGGTCCGCGAGGAGACGGGACTTGACGTGTCGCACGCGGAGGGCGGCTGCGTCTACACGTATTCGAATATTGATATTAAGCGGGGCGACAACTACTTCGTCGACATCTATCATTTCCATCTTGATTTTGATGAGAAGGACGTCTGCCTGCAGAAGTCCGAGGCGATCGGCTTTCAGATCGTGCCGTTTGCGGAGATCCGGAAGCTCGCGGAGGCAGGGAAGTTCCTGCACTACACGCGGATCCTCGAGGCATTCGACTCGGAGGGGTATGTTCCCGAGCTGTAAACCGCGGATGTCCGAAGTTCAACGGGCAACATTGTTCGGCCGATGATGGACAGTCTGTTCCTGAACTGTAAGCCGCAGATGTCCGAAGCCGCTGCAGGTATCGGCGGAGGATGCCTGTATGCCGGGTGAGCGAAGATAGAGGGTACGTATGGATAGTTTGTACAGAGGTGTCGTCACAGCTGACGCGTTCTCTTCATTTGAAATTAATATCACGCAGAATCGGGTCATCTCGGCCGTCTGCCGCAACCCGGATGTCTTCTATCCGGTCGAGGGCGTGCCAGTGCCGGGACCGCTTGACGCGAACACGAGATACTGGGCGGGGCGCGTCATGTCGGACAACCGGGATGATTTTATTCGGATGATGGACCGCGAGAACCTGCTTGTCATGTATGAGGTCGGCGAGAGAAGCCCGTGGATCGAGTACATGGTCTACGACCTGAACGGAAATGAAGTGTACCTCCGCGAGAGTCTTTCTCTCACGAAGGACGAGGACAGCGGCGATATCGTGGGCATCATCATTATGCGCGATATCACCGAGCAGAAGCTGGTCGAGAAGGAAAATATGAGGCGGCTCCGCGTGATCGAGGGCCTGTCCGTCGACTACGAGTCCGTCTATTTTGTGGACTTCGACAGCGACACATATGACATTTACCGGAGAAATTCTTATATCACGCGGCGCTACGGCGACTGCTTCCGGGAGACCTACTCCGAGTCGATCCGGGTCTTTGCGGAGACGGGCGTTTTTCCGGAGGACCGCGAGCATTTTTTGCGGGAAATGCAGGCAGACACGATACGGAGGAAGCTGAAGAGCCAGGTCGCGACGCGGTTCATTTTCAGAGTTCAGACGGACCGGAGATTTCCGCCGCGGCGCTATCGGGTCAAGCTCGTCCGAACCGGGCAGGGGGAGCAGCACATCTCGAACGTGCTGCTCGGCTTTGCGTGCGTCGAGGAGGAAATGCAGGCCGAGAGCGCGCAGCGGGAGGCGCTTGAGTCCGCGCTCCGTCAGGCTAGACAGGCGGCGGAGGCGAAGACGCTCTTTCTCAGCAATATGTCGCACGACATCCGCACGCCGCTCAACGCGATCATCGGGTTTACGGCCCTCGCGAAGGAGCATGTGTCGGAGCCGGAGGTTATGCAGGACTATCTGAATAAGATCACAGAGTCGAGCAATCATCTCTTGGCGCTGATCAGTGACGTCCTTGACATCACGCACATCGAGAGCGGACGGTTTTCGATGGAGGAGTCGCCGCATGAGATCCGCGAGTTGATCACGCAGGCTGTCGATCTGATCCGGCCGCAGGCGGCAAGGAGACGGACAAGGCTCGCGATACTTGTCGATGACAGCCTGCCGAAGCGCATTTACTGCGACAGCATGCGCTTCTCCCAGGTCGTCTCCAATCTCCTCGGAAATGCAGTGAAATATACGCCGGAGGGCGGCCGTGTGAGCCTCAGCGTGAAGCGCCGCACGCCCTCTCCGCGCGGCTATGTGTCCATGGAGATTGTGGTGTCGGACAACGGCATCGGGATGTCCCAGGACTTCATGAAGAAGATTTTCGATCCGTTCGAGCGCGAGAACCGGACCGCCGTGAGCCGCGTGGAGGGCAGCGGTCTCGGCCTGTCGATCTGCAAGGGCATTGTCGACGCGGCCGGAGGCACGATCTCGGTCCGCAGTCTGCCGGGCAAGGGCAGCCGCTTCACGGTCAATCTCGCCTTCCGGATCGCGCAGGAAAATGAAAAACCGGAGGAGGAATCTGCCGCCGGGAAGAAGTTCCACGTGTTCCGGAAGAAAAAGACCGGGGAGAAGAGGAGCCTTGACGGGATCCGCGTGCTTGTCGCCGAGGACAATGAGCTGAACCGCGAGATCGCGGTCAGCATGCTTGAAAATATGCACATCGCGGCGGAGGCGGCGGAGAACGGAAAATTGGCCGTCGACCGCGTGGCGGAGATGGAACCGGGTTACTTTGACGCAGTCCTCATGGATGTCCGCATGCCGGTCATGGACGGCCATGCGGCCGCGAGGGCGATCCGCGCGCTTCCGGACGAGGAGCGCCGGAATGTCCCGATCATCGCGATGACGGCCAATGCCTTCGAGGAGGACGTGCTCGCGGCGAAGGAGGCCGGCATGGACGCGTATGTGTCGAAGCCGGTCGATGTGAAGAGCCTTCTTGCGGCGATCGAGGCGGTGATGCGCGAGACCAAATAACATTCGGCACCCACTCAGGAAATTTCAGAAATCGTCCGGCAAGCAGGCTTTCCGTTCGGATTTCAGCAGTTTTCTGAGTGGGTGCTGAATAGTTAATTAAATTTTCAGTAATGGTATCTTAATATCTTCATGGTACGCTGTGGGCATATTGGGACAGACTCCGCGTCAGGCGGACATTGCCACAGAGGAGAGAAGATTTATTATGAAGAAAAAAGGAATTGCGATCACGGTGTCGGTCGCCGCGGCTCTCGCGGCGGTTCTTGCAGGGGTCTATGTGTACGGCTCCGGCCATCTTCGCGTATCGGTCAACGGCTTTGACATGACAGGGCAGTCGGCGGCGCAGATTGCGGAAAGGTTCGCGGACGATTTCAATGCGGTCAGCGTCGAGCTCGACGAGGACGGCAAGGCGCAGCTGACCGGAACGATGCCGGATTACGGCTATTCGGTCGATCAGAATGATATTGAAAGTCAGGTCAGTAAGCAGCTCAGCGCGCAGACGGGAAGCTTCGTCAAGAATGTGCAGGCGATCGCAAAGGGCGTCACGATCAATGTCAGCCTCTCGAAGGAATTCGATGAGAATACCTTCGATTCATTTGTCACGGGCAGCTCATTTTCTACAGAGCGCGTCGCGGCGACGCCGGGGAGCGTGCAGTTCGACGACAGCACGGGCAAGTTCACCGTGACGGAGGCGACGGCGGGCAATACGATCGACGATGAGAAGCTGCAGAAGTACGTGCAGAAGCAGATCGACAGCGCGATCGAGGGCGGAAATCTCGAGGACAGCATGAAGATTGATCTGCCGGACTCGGTCTACACGGACGCTGACGTCACCTCGGACAATGAGGAGCTGAAGAAGGAGGCGGACGCGTACAATGCCTACGCGGGCTCATCGGTCACGTATACGTTCGGAAGCGCGACGGAGACCGTCAATGTGGACACGTTCCAGAGCTGGTTGACCTACGACGATTCGACCGGGACCGTCTCGCTCGACGACAGTCAGCTGGACGCGTACGTCGTGGGCCTCGCGTCGAAATACGACACCCAGTACAAGGCGCGGACATTTACATCGAGCCGCACCGGACAGCCGGTCACGATCGAGGCGTCGCGCAATGAGTACGGCTACACGATTGACCAGTCCTCTGAGGAGGCACAGCTGAAGTCGGACATTCTGTCGGGAACGGCGGTCACGAGAGAGCCGGTCTACATTTCACAGAATGACTACGGGAATCCGTATTATCTCGGGCGCAACGGCACGGACGACCTGAACGGCACGTACGTCGAGGTCGATATCACGGCGCAGCACGTCTGGTTCTATAAGAACGGCAGCCTTGTCATCGACAGTGACTGCGTGACGGGAAATGAATCAGCCGGCCACGGGACGACGACGGGGGCTTTCCCGCTCGCGTTCAAGAAGAGCCCGTCGACGCTGACCGGATCGCAGAACGGCTACCAGGTCGATGTCCAGTACTGGATGCCATTTTACGAGGGCGAGGGACTGCATGACGCGTGGTGGCGCTCGTCATTTGGCGGAACGATCCACCAGACGAACGGCTCGCACGGCTGCGTCAATCTTCCGTCGTCAGTCGCGCAGACGATCTATGACAATATCGATGTCGGTACCGCAATCCTCGTCTACAAGGAGTCGTGACACAGTCGCGGAGACGCAGAAAATATGATATGATGTAATTTGTAATTATTCAGCACCCCACGAAATGATCCGGAAATCGAGCAAAGAGCTTGCTCGTTGAGAGATTTCTGAAGCATTTCGTGGGGCGGGCAAGCGGCGAAGCCGCTCTGTCCGCCCACAGCGAGGAACGCGAAGCGTTCCGAGTCTGGGGTGCTGCGAGATTTAATGATAGGGGAACATGCCGCCGAAGGCTGAAGGGGCGCCGGAGCGGCATTCATACGGAAAGGGGAGTTTTGCGTATGTACTGTCCGAATTGTGGACTTGATATTCCGGACGAGACCCGCTTCTGCCCGAGGTGCGGATTCCAGATTCCAGAAAATATGCGGCGTGAGAGCGAGGAAGAGGGCCCGCTCGGTGACACGAAGGTCATTTCGCCGTTCCTCAGGAATGAAAATGAGCGGCGCGGCAAGCCGGTGCGGCTGCCGGCCGGCGTTATGAACGAGGATACCGTGATCGCGTCCGTGAAGCATCATCGCGGAGAGAACAGCGATGATCCGGACAAGACAGTCGTTGCGTCTCCGAATGGAAGAGGCGCCTCCTACGGACAGGACGACGAGGATCAGACCGTCATCGCGACGCCGGACGGAAATGCCGACGGGCCGAAGAAGGCAAATCCATTTGATGTCTTTGATCAGCCGGGCGATCTCGTGAAGCCGGACGATATGTGGGGCATTCCGAATAATCCGGGAAATACGGACGAGACCAGGCCGATTCCGCCGGTGGACGACGAGCAGCCGTCAAAGAAAAATAAAAAGAAAAAAGATAAGCAGGACGATTACGACGATCTCTACGAGACGCAGACATACAGCCCGTTTGAGAACAACGATGACGAGTACAACCGCGATCCGGACGACGAGGATGACGAGGACGGCGGCAAGAAGAGTCTGTGGAGAAAATTCAGCAGCTTCGACGATGATGACGCAGATGACGATGACGACGGAGGCGGCGGAAAATCCGGTCCGAGTCCGGCCATCATTCTGCTCGTGTCGATCATTATTATCGTGATCATTCTCTTCGTGATCGCGGCCTCGAGCGGTGTGTTCAAGGGGATCAAGAGAAGCAGTTCCAATACGACGTCATCGAAGACGGCGTCTGAGATTGCGGCGGATGACCTCACGCTGACGCCGAAGCCGACAGCGACGGCGACACCGTCTGTGACGAGGAAGGCAACACCGACGCCGAAGCCGACCGCAACGGCAACGCCGACACCGACGGCAACACCGACGCCGACGGCGACACCGGAGCCGACAGCGACGCCGACGCCTGCACCGACCGCAACGCCGGTCCCGACGGCAACGCCTGAGCCGACGGCGACACCGGAGCCCACGGAGGCGCCGGCTGATAACAATAACGGCGGCGAGACCGATCAGAACAATAATCAGCTCGTCGGTGACGCGGGGCAGTAAACGGCGTCTGCCCGATACCGCTCTGATATTCGCGTCCGCATGCGATTTTGGATAGCGTGTGAACAGGAGACCGAGCGGTGTCCTGTCGGTTGACAGAAGGGCCGCGGAATGATACTGTATAGATGTCTTAGAGATAGAGGTTGCGTGTTTTATCAGTATTTTTTCGGATGCGGCAGGCGCAGTTGAAGGGAAATGAAAGGGAAACGCGCCGAAGGGTTTCGGCTCCATGCGGCCGGGATGCCTGGGCACACAGTCAAGAACTGCGTGACTGTCATCAGATGATGGGGCGCTATCCACCAGAAGAACAAGGTCTTCTTTTGATGCCGGCCGTCTCAGGCCGGCATTTTTATGCCCCGGCAATTTCAGCGGCAATTGCCGCATCGAATCACAAGGAGGAAGCTATGGCTATTTTCAAGGGAGCCGGCGTGGCGATTGCGACGCCGTTCAACGCAGATGGTTCTGTTAATTACGACGAGTTTGGCAGACTGATCGATTTCCAGATCGAGAACGGAACGGACGCAGTTATCGTCTGCGGCACGACCGGTGAGTCGGCAACGATGACGATGGAAGAGCATATGGATGTCATCCGCTACTGCATCAAGAAGGTTGCGGGACGGATTCCGGTTGTCGCGGGCACGGGCTCGAACGACACGGCGGCTGCGATTTCTCTTTCAAAGGATGCAGAGGCTGCCGGCGCAGACGCAGTTCTTCTTGTCACACCGTACTACAATAAGGCCACACAGAATGGTCTCTATGAGCACTACAAGGCGATCTGTTCAAAGATTGATATCCCGGCGATCATGTACAACGTGCCGAGCCGCACGGGCTGCTGCATTCAGCCAGAGACGGCCGTCCGGATCGCAAAGGAGATTCCGAACATGGTCGCAATCAAGGACGCGACGGGCAACATCGGCCAGACGATCAAGATGATGTCTCTCGCTGACGGCGCTCTTGACCTCTATTCCGGCAACGACGATCAGGTCATCCCGATCCTGTCTGTCGGCGGTCTGGGTGTCATTTCCGTTCTGTCCAATGTCGCACCGCGTCAGACACACGACATGTGCCAGAAGTTCTTCGACGGAGATATTGCAGGTGCGCGTGAGATCCAGTTCAAGGCGCTTCCGCTGATCAACGCGCTGTTCAGCGAGGTCAACCCGATTCCGGTCAAGACGGCGCTGAAGTATATCGGCTTCGAGGCGGGTCCGCTTCGCCTGCCGCTCACAGAGCTTGAGCCGGAGCATGCCGCTCAGCTGAAGAAGGCCATGCAGGACTTCGGACTGATCTGATCATGAATCAGCACCCCGCAGGAAACTGATGAAATCCGGACGGAGAGCTTGCTCGCCGGACGGTTTCAGAAGTTTTCTGCGGGGCGGACAAGCGGCGAAATTACTCCGCGATAAATGCCTTCAGCTCATCGTCCGTCGCCTTGTCGAGACGCTTTGCCTCTTTCCAGACGGCCTTGTCGGATACGAGCGCGTGCAGCTCCTCGTCGCTCTTCTCAGCCTTGCTGCCGCCGGATGTTGCGAACGGGCGGAGCGTCTTGCCTGCGAAGTCATAGGAGGAGACGAAGGTCTCGATGATTCTCGGAGCCTTGCCCCACCAGACCGGATAGCCGATGTAGACGGTGTCATAATCTGCCATGTTCTCGACCTTGCCGTCGATCTCCGGACGGCACTCCGGGTCGTTCATTTCCATCGTGCTGCGGCTTGCCGGATCAGTCCAGTTGAGATCGTCATCTGTATATGGCTTCAGGGCCTTGATTTCGTAGAGATCTGCGCCGGTCAGGGACGCGAGCTTCTCAGCGGTCTTTTCTGTTGCGGAACTTGTTGTAAAATATGCGACTAATGTCTTGCCCATAATTTTCCTCCTTGTCGGATGTGCATCAGTTTCTATGATTATACCATAATTGAGCGTGGATGAAAGAAAATGACCGCCTTACCCCTCGAAAGTTTGGCGGTCATTTTGACTGATAAATAACTTGGGCTAACCGTCTGCCGGTAGTACCCTCTCTTTTATAAAGATATTGTATCAGTCATGCGAAATTTCCGCAAGGGGCGATATCCTGGCGGTCTGTGACCTTTTCATAAAATCTCCATGAAATAAGTTGGCGGCATCTTGAGCCCGCCATTTTCTTCGTGTAAAATGTACAGCAGAACGGGCGTTTTGACTGTGTAAAAAGCCAAAACGCACAAATTTTGGCGATTTCAGGACGGACAAGGAGGACAGACGATGGCGGATACGAAGAAGATTATCAAGGCGGCGGCCGGTGCTGCAGCGGCAGCGGCGGCAGGCATCGCGGGACTGACCGCGGCGGGAAGCTATTATTTTTACAAGCTTGCGATCCCGAAGAATTCGGGCATGACGATCAAGGGGCGGGAGACGGATCCGGAGACGCAGAAGAAATATGACGCGCGTCAGAAGCGCTACGACGACTGGATCGCCGGGCAGACATGCGAGGACTGGTTTGTCGAGTCCTCTGATCAGCTGAAGCTGCACGCGACGTTTCTTCCGGCGGATGTCCCGTCGAAAATGCTCATGATCGTCGTCCATGGCTACCGCTCCTCGGGCCTCTGGGACTTCGGCGAGATTCTGCCGGCCTACAAGGCGATGGGCTTTAATATTCTGATGCCGGATGACCGCGCGCACGGAAAGAGCGAGGGCGATTACATCGGCTTCGGCTGGCAGGACCATTTTGATGTGAACCGCTGGATCTACTACGCGATCACAAAGCTCGGAAGCGACGTGCAGATCTTCCTGCACGGCGTCTCGATGGGCGGCGCGACAGTCATGCTCTGCGCGGGCGATCCGCAGCCGCCGCAGGTGAAGGGCATCATCGAGGACTGCGGCTATTCCTCTCTCAACGCGGAAATGGAATACTGCATGAAGCACTACTACAAGCTTCCGGTCGAGCCGTTCCGCTCGGAAGTTGAATTTTTCGCGAAATTCAAGGCGAATTACTACGACTTCGAGGACTGCGACTGCCTGCGGGCCCTCGAGAAGGCGACGGTTCCGATGCTGTTCATCCATGGCTCCGCGGATACCTTCGTCCCGAAGGACATGGCGATCGAGAATTTCAGCGCCTGCAATTCCGAGAAGAAGGACCTCGTGATCTTCGAGGGCTCGGAGCACGCGGAGTCGATGCTCGATGACCTCGCGAAATATACGGCGGCTGTGAAGAAGTTCGTGGAGGAAAATAAGGATTGAAATTGCCGGCTGCCGTTTTGATCATGACCGGTGATTGTAACTGACTGCGTGTGAATTGTGATAGTTTCACATTTTCCGGAGCTGCTGTATACTGGACACATATGTAATTATTCAGCACCCCCCTTGGAAAACTGAGAAAATCCGGATGGAGAGCTTGCTTGACGAACGGTTTCAGAAGTTTTCCGAGCCCGGGGGCTGAATAGTGATTGTAATTTTAGATGGAGGAGTTTTGTATATGGCAGGCATGAAGGGTCTTCGGGACGAGGTTGTCTTCGATTTCGACGCGGATACATCGGCAAATGAAAAGAAGGGCGGGCCGGACGCACCGGTCTGCACCTACACGCTGTTTGACTCTGTGAGCGCGGAGGCGGACGCGGAGCACCCGATTCTCGTGCTCGAGGATCCGCACGGGGAGCTTGCGCACCATTTGAACGGGGCATTTTACAACCCGCACAGACGCACGGCATTTGAGTACGATCTGACCGACGACGTCGCAAGGGCGGACATTCTGCGGCTCGACCGCCGGTTTGTGCATTTGCTTGAGTGGCTCGGGGAGAACCATGTGCCGGTCAGACTGTCGGGAGCCCACACGGCGGACGGCTATGCGGTCTACCGGATCCGCGCGCTCGATCCGACTGGTCAGACGAATATTCCGACGGCTGTCAACGGGTTCCTGCAGCTGGTCATCGAGCGTCTGCTCGAGAGCCGGCTCCCGGAAAATGAGACGGAGGACGAGGATCGGGAGGAGGACGAGCAGGAGCGCCTGCACATCACGGACATGTATGCGATGGTCGATTTTCTCAAATGCGCGGGCTCGACGCTCCCGGCCAATATCAGAAGCTGGGCGAAGCGGAATATCGCGCAGGCGAAATCGACATCGATCAGCCCTGAGGAGCGGCTTCACGCGCAGCGCGCGCTCGCGACGGTCCTCAATATCCGCTGGCAGAGCACGTATTTTGAGTCGATCGACCCGGTCAGAGCGCGCCGGATTCTTGACGAGGAGCTCTACGGCATGGAGCGCGTGAAGCAGAGAGTCATCGAGACGATCATTCAGATCAACCGCACGCACAAGCTTCCGGCCTACGGTCTTCTGCTCGCGGGGCCGGCCGGTGTCGGCAAGTCGCAGATCGCGTATGCGGTCGCGCGGATTCTTCATTTTCCGTGGACGTCGCTCGATATGAGCGCGATCCATGACGCCGAGCAGCTGACCGGTTCGCCCAGAATTTACTCAAATGCAAAGCCCGGCCGCATTATGGAGGCGTTCAGTCAGGCCGGCTCGTCGAATCTCGTCTTTATCATCAACGAGCTCGACAAGGCGGACTCGCAGGGAAATGGCGGAAATCCGGCCGATGCGCTGCTGACGCTGCTCGACAATCTCGGCTACACGGATAACTACATTGAGTGCATGATTCCGACCGGAGGTGTCTATCCGATCGCGACGGCAAATGACAAGAGCCGCATCAGTGCGCCGCTTATGTCCCGCTTTGCAGTGATCGATATTCCGGACTATACGCCGGACGAGAAGAAGGTCATTTTCAAGCGGTTCTCACTGCCGAAGGTGCTGAAGCGGCTCGGCATGGAGGAGAGCGAGATCACTGTGAAGGACGAGGCGGTTGATGTGATCGTCGAGCGCTTCGCCGGCGAGACCGGCGTCCGCGACCTCGAGCAGGCGGCGGAGCATCTGTGCGCAAACGCGCTCTTCCGCATCGAGACGACAGGCGTAGACCACGTGACATATGACCGAGAGGCAGCGGAAGAGCTGCTGGGGTGAGATCTGTGGGAGAATCTGCCAGATTCCCTACGCCCCGGCCAAGCTGTAGCGTCTCACGACCCAATCTTACTTTAACGCCTACGCGCGTAGTGTGTGCGGGTAAGAATCCGCCATATCCTCTACGCTCTGACCAATCTATAGCGTTTTATGTTAATTTCCTGCCGCCGGGCCCTACTCGCGTAGGGCTCGGCGGCATAAACGTCTCTACCCCCTACGTCCCGTCTAATTCGTAGCGCTTTACGATCCAATCTTACTTCAGCGCCTACTCCCGTAGCGCGTGCGGGCGGAAAACCGCCAGAGGCCCTACGCTTTGACTAATCCATAGCGTTCTATGTTAATTTCTTGCCGCCGGGCCCTACTTATGTAGGGTCCGGCGGCATTCAAATCCTCTGACGCGCTACGAGCCGGCTGATTCGTAGTGCTTCACGACCCAATCTTACTTTAACGCCTACTCATGTAGCGCATACGAACAAGAATTCATCATATCCCCTACGCTCCGGCTAACCTGTAGATAGTGAAACTTTATCGTAAGATATTATCGTATACACACGGAGATAAATATGATAGAGTTCATGTATCGAAAGCTTGGTTCTGGAGATTCCAATGAAGGCAAGGGGCTGCAGGCCCGGGAGAGTGGTATGCATTTTGAGACGGCGTATATCAATGAGCGGGGCAGGCGGCCGGGAAATCAGGACTCGCTGGTGCTTATGGCCGCGGAGACGCGGATTGGTCCGGTTCTTCTTGCCGGCATTTTTGACGGCATGGGAGGACTTGAGAAAGGGGAGCTCGCGAGCGGGGAGGTGGCGCGGGCCTTTGACACCTGGTTCCTCAGGGAGCTGCCGGACATTTTTGAAAAATGCGGGAAGCGTCTGCGGGACGAGGCGGTCTTTGAGTCGTGGGAAAGGCTTGTAGAGACGCAGAACAGGCGGCTCCTTTCGGGTGCGCAGAGGCAGGGGATCTGCCTCGGGACGACAGCCGCTGCCTTGTTGATCACGGAAAAGCGGCGGCTTGTGATGCATGTCGGGGACTCGCGCGTCTATGAGATGGATGCTGTGGAGAATGTGGGAGGCTGTCTTTCGCTTCTGACCCGTGACCACACGCTGGCGCAGCGGGCGGTTGAGCTCGGGGAGCTTGAAGAAGAGGAGGCCGGACGCGATCCGCGAAGTCATGTTCTGACGCGGTGCATCGGCGCATCAGAAGATGTGCGGCCGGAATTTTCTGCGGGACATGTTCTCCCGGGAACTGTTTTTCTCCTTTGCTCCGACGGGTTTCGGAACCGCATTTCCGTGAAGGAAATGCAGGAAGCGCTTCTGCCGTGTGATCTCGATGCCGGTCTCAGCCATCTCCAGAAAATGGCCTTCGCAAGAGGAGAGACCGACAATATGACGGCGGTGGCAGTGCGTGTCTGTATGTGACTCAAGCCCGGAGCGGGACAAATCAATGGACGGGGGATATGCACATGGGTGAGGCGAGTTTCGATGCGGCGCACGGGCAAAAGCCTGTAGATGGCATGGATCTGGAGAATGCCGGTGCGGAAAAGCGGTTTTCTGACGGCGGAGATGAGAAGGGGGATCCATGCATTGAGAAAAATGAGCGACGGCCGGGGACTGTCGTCGCGGGCAGGTACCGGATTTGCCGGCTGATCGGAAGGGGCGGGATGAGCTTCGTCTACCTGGCGCTTGATCTGGACAGCGGGGCAGAGCGCGCGCTCAAGGAGGTCCGGAGAGATGAAAACCGGAATTATGATGTTGTGAGGCGAGGTCTGCAGGTGGAGACTGCCATGCTGGGCCGTCTCAGTCATCCGCAGCTGCCGAGGATTTACGATGTGATCCGGGAGGAGGACTCCTGTTTTATCGTGATGGATTACATCGAGGGCCGGTCGCTGGGAAATGTGCTGCGGGAGGAGGGCGCGCAGCCGCAGGAGCTTGTCATTTTCTGGGCGGTTCAGCTCTGCGGCGTACTCGGATACCTGCACGCGCAGGAGCCGCCGGTGATTTACCGGGACATGAAGCCGTCCAATGTCATGCTGCGCCCCGACGGGGAAGTCGTGCTGCTCGATTTCGGCATTGCGCGCCAGTTCAAGCGGTCGGGCTCGGCCGATACGACCTGTCTCGGGACGATCGGGTACGCGGCGCCGGAACAGTTCGGCGGCAGCGGCCAGAGCGACGCGCGGACGGATATCTACAGCCTTGGCGCGACGATGTATCATCTCCTGACCGGGAAAAAATCTGACGGTGCGCCATGTGATATGGCATCCATCTGCCGCGCCCGTCCGGATATTTCGCCGGGGCTCGGGATGATTGTGGCAAAATGCATGAGGCATGCTCCTGCGGAGCGGTACCAGACCTGTGAGGAGCTCGCGGATGCGCTGCGCCACTGCTCGAGGCTCGATGTGCGTGCGGCAAATGAGAGGCGCCGGCGGATCGCGCTGTTTCTGCTGCCCGCGGCAGCGGCACTTGTCGGACTTGTGATGAGCCTCGGTGCGCATTTGTCTCTTGTCTCGGAGCGGCGCAGCAACTATATGACTGCGATGACTGCCGCGTCGGGGCTTGCGGCGCAGAGTGCGCAGAGAGGGCAGTTCGACAGGAATGCATTTGACAGTCTGACGGCTGCGATCGACCTCGACCCATCAAGAAGTGAAGCATACCTGAAGCTCCTGGAATACTGCCGCCAGACCGACTCTGTCCGGGCCGGCCTGACGGCAGTGTGCTCGCGGATCGACGCGGGAGTCGGCGGAATTGACCGGTGCGACGCTGTGCTGACGGAGGTGGCGGAGCTGTATTTTGGCGGAGAGGGCAGTTCATTTGTCCCGGATTTTGCGAAGGCAGCCAGATATTACTCGATGGTTGACGGGAAGAAGGTGCCCGAGGCGAAGGCATTTGCGGCGCTGGCGGGAGCGCTCAGCGGAAGCTCGGGGATGAATCCTGCCGGGGTGGCGGAGGCCCTTGCGGATGTTGAGAGAATCGAGGACGGACAGATTCTGAATGAACAGAAGATCCGGAACTATATGCTCTGCGCGGACGTCTGGGTGACGAACCGCCGTGCATTTGCGGCGGAAAATATAGATGCCTATGCGGGCAGCATCGCGCTGCTGGAGAAGGCGAGAGCGGAGGCGGAGCAGCTGATGGAGGATGAAAGGGCAGCGGAAGGATATGCGGCAGGAGATGAGAATGCGCGTGCGGGCGGAGGAGATGTGGCGTCCGCGGGTGAGCTGAGCGCCGGAGATGGCGATGGGACTGGGAGCGAAGCCGGAGAATATGTGGCGTCCGCGGGTGAGCTGAGCGCAGAGGGTGAGGATGTGTACGGCATGTACCGAGAGATTATCAGAAATCTGGCGGCTCAGTATTACACGGCTCTGACTCTCGACAGTGCCGCCGCGGATCCGGAGAAATCGCTCGCATATTACGGGCAGCTTCGCGACATGACGAATGACGCAGCTGAGCTGCGGGACATCGATTTCCGGATGGCTGAGGTTACTGAGGCGACGGAAAATGACGGGCGCATCCGTGAAATGTACGCAGCTCTCGCGGAGCGCTACCCCGACGAGGCAGAGCCCCATCTCGCCTTCTGCGAGTATCTGCTCGAACATGGAGCGGGTGACGAGGCGGCCAGAGAATTTGCGCTGGCGAAGACAAAAAAGGATGTGGAGCTTGTGCCAAATTATGAGGCGCTTCGGGAGAGATTGGGAGGATGATCGGATAAGCTTTTGCAATGAATGTGACCGGGACTCTGATGTCTCAGAGAAGAGCTCGGAGGATGATCAGACGGAGTGTGTGAGCTGCTAGGACGGTGATGTGATTGTGACGGATGCGCCCAGCGGATAAAATTGCGAGCTGCAGGATTTGGAAGGAGGATGGAAGATGTTGAAATTCATGCTGTATGCAGGAATCAGTTTGGCTGCGTGCGGAACCGGCGCGGCAGTGATTTTGTTCATTTATCTGAATATTCCGGAGGCGGTCCGAGGGCTTTGCGCACGAAAGGAGAGATTTCTTCTGACGCGCCACACAGTAATCGTTCACACAGAGGAGAGAATCCGCGAAGAGGGCTGAGGCTCTATGAAGGCTTGCCTCATGTAGTGAGCCAGCCCCAATCTTGCCATGAAACGCTACAATACCAACCATCCGTAGGGTGTGAGGCCCGGAAACGCTGATTAAGCCCTACTTATGTAGCGGGCCAGCCCGGTTTTCTTCTAGAAGCTCTACATTTCCTGGAACGGAGGTCATGAAAATGAGAAAAAGACGATATAGCCGCGCGCACAGACTTCTGCTCAGCACAGTACTCACCGTGTGCGTAACAGCAGGATGTGTATTTTCTGCCGGCGCGGAGCCTCTTCACGAAAGCAGCGCAGAATCCGGCGCAGGTGGTATCGGGGCAAGCCGTGCAGATTCATCTGGGAATGATGGTCTATCCATGGCAGGTGGAACTGGGCATTCTATGCCGAGCGGAGATAACCGCTCCGAAGCGGGCGGAGACAGTACAGCTTCGACTAGCGGGAACAATGCTTCTTTGGCCGGTGAGGATACCCCCTCTGCGCCCGGAGGAAATACTTCTTCTTCAACCGGCGCTGCCAGTTCCTCCTCGAACAGTGGGGATGTTTCTTCCCTGACTGGCGATAGCAGTTCTTTTCCCGCGGGCGGAGACGGCAGTCCTGAAGAAGATTCTTCTCCCGCGAGCGGAGACGACAGTCCTGAAGGTGGTTCTTCTCCCTCCGGCGGAGATGATCGTTCTGTAGACGGTTCCTCTCCCACCGGTGGAGACGACCGCTCTGAAGATGCCCCCGGTGAGGCTGATCATTCCGAGGCAGATACAGAAGATGCAGGAAAGGCTCCGGTCATTACGGCGGTTATGACAGGGACGCATCCCTATTTGGGACGCTATTACACGAATGCCAGGTCCGCGAGCCTCACGATCACATTTTCCGGGACAGGTCTCAGACCGGAGCTCTGCACGGCGACGGTCGGAGAGCTTGAGACGAAATGCGCGGAGGATTTCGGTGAGCGGGAGAAACCGGGGAGGGAAGATCCGCCGGTCGCTTTCCTGCGGCTTGCCCGCGTCGGATCCGGGGTAGATTCGTCGCCAGATACCTCGGCAGATCCGGAGCAGAGCCATCTGGAAAGCCTGTCCTCTGACACGTCCACGAACGCAGATCAGAGAGCCTCATCGAATTCGTCTCAGAGTCATCCGGAAAACCTGTCCTCTGACACGTCCACGAACGCAGATCAGAACGCCGCGTCGAAGCCATCTCAGAGTCATCCGGAAAATCTGTCCTCTGACACGTCCACGAACGCAGATCAGAGAGCCTCGTCGAATCCATCTCAGAGTCATCCGGAAAGTCTGTCCTCTAATACGTCCGCAGACGCAGATCAGAGCACCTCGTCGGACCCGTCCTCGGGCAACCCTTCAGACCCGAACCCCGGCACTCCGGGGAAATACGAGGATCCTCAGTCGTACAGCATCTCATTTTCAGAGGAGGAGCTGCGTTCCTTAAATGACGGGGAGGTGAGGATCACAGTCTCGGCGGAGGATTCCGCGGGCCGCGTGACGAGGTCTTTCTCGGACGATTCGGAAGGACTGGAACTAAGCGGTGGCATAGACCGTGCCGGGTCTCATCCTGCACAAGACCCGGATTCGGAAGGACTGGAACTAAGCGGCGGCACAGACCGTGCCGGGTCTCATCCTGCACAAGACTCGGATTCGGAAGGGAGGGAGATAAGCGGCGGCACAGACAAGGCGTGCGCATTCTTCGTGCTTGACCGGACGGCACCGGTCTGCGCGGTGAATGTCATTTCGCCGGAATCCGCAAATCAGGAGCTGCAGGGCGCCGGAAACCGGTATTATTTCAACCGCGCTTTTCTTGTGCGTGTGACTGTGACGGATGACACGGCGATCGCGCGGGAGACTCTGTCGATCGGGCGGGCGTCGCAAAGAAATGTGACCGGAAGCAATGCGGATGTGACATTTGGAAGTGGAGACTATCTGGCGGAGGACCTCTCGGGCCTGAAAACCGGCGACGGACAGCTGTGGTCCGATTTTGAGGCGCAGTGGGAGGCATTAAACAAGGCGCACTCAGGCAGCCGTCCCGATGGATTTCCGGGCACAGTGTCCGCGTCGTGGACAGAGACCGTGTCACCTGACCCGGCGGGGTCAAATGAGATCTTCCAGTATCTGGTCACGGGCAGGGACTGCGCAGGAAATGAGATCAGCCCTCTGTATTCGGCTCCGATCGTTCTCGATACGGAGGCTCCGCGGGGAACGGTCAGCATCTCAGGCAATGGAAGTACATTTTACGCGGCATCGACTGACGGAGGCGCATCTGTTCTGGAGCCATACAGGAAGGAGACGGCAGCATCCGTGCGTCTTGCAGCAGACAGCTCGGAGCATTCGCCCGTGCACATGACTTGGCGGGTGGAGGCCTCGCCGCGCGCAAATTCTCTGTCGGGACAGAGCGAAGGGTATGCTTTCGGGCAGACTGCGGAATTCCGGCAGACAGGGAGGCAGCAGTTCCGGCTGACCTCATTTGTCATCTCGGATCTGGCCGGAAATCAGACGGTTTTCAGAAGTGCCCCTGAGATTTTCCTTGATGCGGACCCGCCCGACACCGATGTGCTGGGGCCGGCTGTTTCCGTGCGGGTGGAGACGGATGGGGCCGGCAGTGATGGCAGATACGCTTTGTACAACGAAAGTGTTCCGGTTCGCGTGCGGGTGAAGGACCCGTACGAGGGAGAGGGCGGTTCCGGTCTCAGCGACGTGACGATGACGGTATCGATGGACGGCCAGGTGCTTGAGAAGGAGACAAAGGCTCTTCGCCGCGCGGGAGATGCGGACCGCTTCGGAGGGCGCAGCTTTGAGCTGACACGCACGGAGACGATTGACGCGAAACAGCATGAAGGCGGGACTGTCTGTGTGCGCGTTAAGGCCCGCGATCATGCCGGAAATGAGTCGGAGGCTTTCGTGAATTTCCGGATCGACGCGACTCCGCCGTCTGTCTCGGTCCGTTACCTGGATGACACGGCCAGGAACGGCAAATATTTCCGGGAGGCGCGCAAAGCGGAGATTACGGTTTCTGACCGAAGCTTTGACCCGTCAGGAATCAGGATTGATACGGGCGCCGGCGCCGTCCGGGGCGTGTGGAAGCGGGTGATTCCCACGAATACATGGGTATCTGCGCTCACCTTTCGCGAGGACGGCAGGTACAGTCTCGCCGTGAGCGGCAGAGACCTCGCTGGAAATGAATCGCCGAAGACCGATTACATCGGGGCTGCCCCGAGAGAGTTCATTATCGATACGAAGGCGCCCCGGATCACGCTGGCGTATGACCGGACGGAGCATGCGGGAGGCCGCTATTTTCATTCGTCGAGAATCGGCTTTATTTCCGTGGAGGACGAGAATTTCGGCGGAGAGAACGCGCTGACCGTCAGCGGAGGAGACAATTCCGGCCAGGCGGGCATCTCATTTTCCGATGGAAAATGCACAGTCGTCTTCAGAAAGGACGGAGCATACCGGCTGTCCGGGACGGTGACGGACCTGGCCGGCAATGTCTCGAAGCCGCTGGCAGGAGAAGAATTTGTTATTGATACAAAGAAGCCGGAGCTGACCATAAGCGGAGTGAAGGACCGATCCTCGAACAGAGAGCCGGTCAGTATAGAGATCAGCGCCGCGGACCCGAATATGAGCGGAAGCTCGCTGTCGTACACCTTGTCGAGACAGAGACCGGGAGAAGAGAGCCGGGTGATCCGGGAAGGGATCTCGACCGGATTTGTGCGCATGTCCTCATTGGATAAGGATGGGTTATATGTGCTGAAGGCACAGGCGGAGGACCTCGCGGGAAACCGGACCGAGAAGAGCATCTCATTTACAGAAAATCAGGCGGGGACGAGTTTTACCTTCGTCCAGGAGGAAATGCGGGATGCCTGCACGAACCGTCTGTTCAGGCCCGCGTTTATTCTTCACAATATCGATGCGGTGAAGGTGCTGTCTGTGACGGTCAATGGAAGAGAGACCTCGTACAAGTTCCAAAAAAACAGGCTGACGGTGACGGGAGGGATCAGAAAGGACGGGAGATACGTCATTAATATCGATACAAGAGATGCTGCCGGGAACCGCGATTCGATGAGCCCGGTGTCCTTTACGCTGGACCGGACGCCTCCGACTCTGACAGTCCGCGGACTGAAGCACGGCGCGCAGATCTATTATGAGCCATTTGCTGTCACGCTTGTCCGGGAGAGCCCTGACGATGAGTTTTCGGAGCTTGTGGTTGACGGCAGACAGGTGAAGAATCCGGAAATGAACGGTGACGGGTCCGTGACATTCCGGATTGATACGCCCGGAGCGCATACAATCCGAGCGGGGCTTACGGACAAAGCGGGCAATACAGGTCCTGTGCGGACACTGCGGGTCGTCCTCACGGACAATGCCGCGCTCCGCTGGATCATGAACAGGGCCGGATTCTGCGCGTCGATCGCGGCGGCAGCGGCCCTCCTTGTGTGGCTTCTGCTCCGGAGGAAGACACGATGATTGATAACGCCCTGATATTCGCGACCGCATGCGACTTTGGATGGCGTGTGAACAGTAACCCGGCGGAGAGCGTGATGAAACCCGCGCATGGAAGCCCCTTGTGGATTTTTACGGAGAAGTGTAGAATAAAAATAACTATTCAGCACCCCAGACTCGGAACACTTCGCGTTCCTCGTTGTGGACGGACAGAGCAGCTTCGCTGCTTGTCCGCCCCTCGGAAAACTTCTGAAACCGTCCGGCGAGCAAGCTCTCCGTCCGGATTTCATCAGTTTTCCAAGGGGTGCTGAATAATTACAAAAAAGATTACGCGCAGGAGGAATCCAGCATGAGCCGTGAACCGAACAGTTCACTTGTTGACAGGAAGTATAAACTTGAGCAGAGGAGAACGAGACAGAGAGTGATTGCCATCGCGATGATCAGCATGTTCATCGGAGTGGCGATGGTTCCATTTTCTCTGATCCGGGATCATATCTACTATGGCTCTGTCTTCGGAAATAAAATCTCCATGATGATCACGTCCATGTGGATCGCGTTCGGTCTGTTCTGGATCATTGCGGGATACCTGATTGTACTGAGACAGTATCAGGCCGCGAGAGTTTTTTATTTCATTGTATTTGCACTCCATATCATTCACATCATAGGATCCTTCTATCTTATTTTCGCTGTCAATGTTCTGACCGATACGGGCTGGTTTTCAGACTGGATGAGACTTGCGTGGCCATCAGTCATAGGCGCGATACTCGCCATGCTGTTTACGAGACTGCTGTATGTCCGCGTCAGCAGGGGTACGCGCGTGCGCAGACAGTGAGCATATGCTGACTGAATTGTGCAATCGGGCAGGTGAAGGCGCAGGGCCTGGAACGCGCGCAGACAGTGAGGATAGAGAAGATAACCGGCCGCCTGACGGCTGTGCAGTCTTGCAGCTTTTGAGTCTGGCCTTGCGGTGCGGCAATTGCCATGGAGGGTTCCTGCATTGGAAACGGAAGCGTGGATTGTCCCGGATTGGATTCTGAAGGACAGGATGTTTTCGGAAATGAGCATGTATCGCCGTATGGAGGAATTTGCCAGAACGGAACATCTTGTGGAGACGCAGAAGGCCCTCGTCTATATGAAAGAAAAGCATGAGGGCCAGTACAGAAAGGCCGGGCAGGCTTCCGGCGCGCGGGTTCCGTACATTATTCATCCATTGATGATGGCCTGTCATGCGCATGCCTTGCATATCCGTGATGACAGAACGCTGGCTGCGGTCCTGCTCCACGATGTCTGTGAGGACTGCGGGGTGCTCCCGGAGGAGCTTCCGTTCAGCAGCCGGGTGAGAGAGCTCGTCGATCTTCTGACGTTCCGTATTCCTGAGGGAATGACCAAGCGGGAGGCGACGGAGGAATATTACAGAAGAATTCGTGGAGACAGCACGGCTGTTCTGATCAAGGCTCTTGACCGCTGCAACAATGTATCGACGATGGCGCATGCATTTTCCGTCGAAAAAATGGTTGAGTATATTGAGGAGACGGAGACCTACGTTCTTCCGATGCTGAAAACCGTGAAGAGCGTCAGCAGCGAGTATGATGACGCGGCATTTGTTCTGAAATATCACATGGTCAGTGTGCTGGAGAGCCTGAAAAATGTGCTTGCCATGCGCAGGGCGCATTGACCGGATGCTTTCAGAACTGATATAAGACGATGAATAACCTTCCATCTGCTGCGGCGGCTGGGAGGTTTTTTGGAATGATTATGAGGAGCAGCAGCCACTGCCTTCAGGCACAGAAATATTCGCCGAGGGGAGTGTTCATTTTCAGCAGAAACCGGGGGTGGCCTATGACTATCAAGGAAATAGCCAGACTCTCGGGATACGGTGTCGGAACCGTCTCCCGGGTACTTAATAACAATCCGAATGTGAGCGACAAGGCGCGCAGAGCGATCATGGAGGTCGTGGAGGCAAACAATTTTCAGCCGAACGAAAATGCGAGGCGCCTCCGCATTCAGACTCATTCGGGCATCGCGATCATCATCAAGGGCCGGCAGAATATGCTCTTCGAGGAGATTCTCGAGCGGATGCAGATTGCATTTGAGAACGCGGACTACAGCTGTTCTGTGTACTACATCGATGAGGAGGATGACGAGACCGCTGAGGCGGCCCGGATTCAGAAGGAGCAGAAGCCGTACGGCTTCGTCATGCTCGGCTCCAATCCGGAGGTGTGCAATTTCCTGAGCGGCGGAGATGCGCCGGTTATTTTCGTGACGAACAGTGCGGACTCCATGAATATGCCGAACCTTTCAAGTATTTCGACGGATGACTATGGTGCGGCAATCTGCATGATCAATTATCTGTTTGACAAGGGACACACGCGGATCGGCATCATCGGAGGCGACCCGCAGAAGTCGAAGCCGTCATTGATGCGCCTTTCGGGCTGCCAGGCTGCTTTTATGAGACATGGGCAGGCAATTGACATGCAGAAGCAGTACGCGTATTCGCGCTTTTCATTTGAAGGGGGCTATGCCGCGACGGAGAAGCTCCTGCAGAATAATCCGGATCTGACGGCTATTTTTGCCATGTCGGACATCATGGCGATCGGTGCGATCCGCGCACTGTATGATCACGGAAAACGGGTGCCGGCAGATGTATCGGTCACAGGCTTCGATGGAATTGAGATTTCGCGGTTCTGCAATCCGGTGCTCACGACCATCTGGCAGAATACGGAGCGCATGGCGGAGCGCGGAGCGGAGATTCTGATTCAGTGCATCGAGGAGGAGACGCCGGCGATCTATGAGACGGTCCCATTCAGCCTGCAGGAGGGCGGGAGTGTGCGGGACATCCGTGAAGCGTAAGCGGAATGAATCCGGTGAGTGACAAAGACGGGACACCACTTGTAATATTCCAAGCACTGCTGAAACTATTCAGCACCCCAGACTCGGAACGCTCCGCGTTCCTCGTTGTGGACGGCCATACTGGAATCGGGCAATGCATTTCCAACCTGATTTTCCAAGGGAAAACCCGGAAATGGATGAGAAACAGAAAAAAACGGCCTGTATTTAAGAAATAACGGGCCGACCTGTCAGCATACAGCCCGGAATGTGTAAACCTGATGTTAAAAATAGACAATTTTTAAATCTCTAATTTGTGAGATATTGCCAGTTGCAATGCTGACAGTTTATGATAATATAGAACCATCAAAGGAAACGATTCCAGACAAAAGCAAACATTTTATGAAAAACGGATCGCCCTTTGTCAATCACATCGGTATTAACATTCTTCATAGAATGGAATAATACAAGCCATCCCCCATTAATGGCGAATGAGCGCCCGGACTGCCAGCCGGACGCTCCTTTTCTTGTTATCCGGCACGCCGCAGAATCTGGAGCGCCGAATCGTTCCTTTTTTCGCTGAAAGAAAACACGCGGGGAGCGCCGCCTTTCGGTGACACTCCCCGCATATGATGAAGGATAAGGTATAAGGCAATCCGCGCTTTACAGCACGTCGTTTCTCTTGATGTATCCGGGCTTGTCCGCGTCCGCGATCAGCTTCGCCTCGTGTCCGATCTTCGCCCACTTATCAATGACCTGATTCTCAAGCTCGACATTCTTGCCGATGTCCGAGTAAGCAAGGATGACACAGTTCCGGACGACCGCGCCCTCATTGATGTTGACGCCACGGCCGATGACGGAATTCTCGACGGTGCCCTTGATCGTGCAGCCGTTGGAGATCAGAGAGTTCCGGACGACTGCGCCGTCGCAGTACTTTGTCGGGCAGGAATCCGTTGTTCTCGTGTAGATCGGCGCATCGCCGTTGAACAGCTGGTCTGCCTGCTCCGGCTTGATCAGCTCAAGGTTTGCGTCGAAGTAGCTCTTCAGATCTGTGATGGCAGCGCAGAAGCCCTTGTGCTGGATGCCTCTGACATCGAGCTCATTGAATTTCTCACTGATGATCTGAGACAGCGTGTACATCGAGGAGATCTTGGAGGCCTCCTTGACGAGCGTGATGAACAGGTCCTTTTTCATGACATAAGTGTCCATGAAGATCGTCTTGTTGTTGGCTGTGCCCAGGTTCGGCTCGATGGAAAGAACACCCTTCTGCTTGTTCAACGTCAGAACGTCGCAGTCGAGATAGTGCTCCTTCGCGTTGTCCACTCTCTGATAGAGCAGAGAAATGTCGGCGCCGGATTCGATGTGGTCGTTCAGAAGTGCGTCATAGTCCTGCGCGAAGACCATGTAGCTCGGTGCGATCACAACATATTCCTGGTTCATTCTCTGGATGATCTCGATGTTGTCCATGTAGGAGCGGACATCCGTGTTATAAATGTCGTTCTCCGAGCTTGCCGTCGAGAAGAGAAGCTGAAGCTTGCCGTGCTTGGAGTTGATGTTGTAGTGACGGCCGGACCCCAGATGCTCTGCCAGAGAGCGCGGGTTGCTGGTGACATAGACCTGGATGTGGTCGATGCCGCTGTTGCTCATGCAGGAGATCGGGAAGTCGATGATCCTGTATCTTCCGAGAAATGAGAACGCCGCGAGCGGGCGGTAGTCCTGCATTCCTTCCACATGAATATTTCTCTTGGATGGTGCTACGATACCAAATGCATTTGCCATGTCAGTCGTCCCCCTTCACATTCTTGGCGACAAGTGTGATATTCTCGCTGTCTGCGGATCCGACTACGCAGTTCTTGCCGATCTTGACATTATTGGCGACCAGCGCGCGTGTGACGACGGCGCCGTCCTCAACTCTTGCGCCGGGCATCAGGACAGAGTCGATGACCTTTGCTCCCTTACCGATGTAAGAACCGGTGAAAAGAACGGACTTCTTGACGGAGCCCTCAACATGAGCGCCCTGCGTGATATAAGCCACATCGACGCTGGCGTCCGGACCGATGTACTGCGGAAGTGCAGAAGCATCCTCTGTGTAGATCTTCCAGCCCGGATCGTTGAGGTTCAGCTCGTTCTTGCTGTCGAGGAGGTCCATGTTCGCCTCCCAGAGGGAATCGATGGTTCCGACATCCTTCCAGTAACCCTCAAATCTGTACGCAACCAGCTTTTTGCCTTCATTGAGGAAGGCCGGAATGACATCATTGCCGAAGTCATGGGAGGAATCAGGATTCTTCATGTCGGCGACCAGAGCCTTGCGGAGCGTCTTCCATGTGAAAATGTAGATGCCCATGGATGCCAGGTTGCTCTTCGGCTCCTTCGGTTTCTCCTGGAATTCAGTGATTCTGCCCTCGTCATCTGTGTTCATGATGCCGAAGCGCGGAGCCTCCTTCCACGGAACCGGACGGACGGCGACGGTAAGGTCTGCGTTCTGGTCCTTGTGATACTGGAGCATCTCCTCGTAGTTCATTTTGTAGATATGATCGCCGGAAAGAACGAGGATGTATTCCGGATTGTAGGAATCGACGAAATCGATGTTCTGTGAAATGGCGTCAGCCGTTCCGCGGTAGACATCAAGTCCGGTGTCTGCCTTCTCGCGCGGCGGCAGGACAAAGACACCGCTGTCTCTGGTATCGAGACCCCAGCGGCCGCCGCCTGCGACGTAGCTGTTCAGAAGAACGGACTCGTACTGTGTCAGAACACCTACGATGTCAATGTGGCTGTTCGCACAGTTACTGAGCGGGAAGTCGATAATCCGGTACTTGCCGCCGAATGACACTGCCGGCTTTGCGACCTTATTTGTCAGGTCCTTCAGACGGCTGCCACGTCCGCCGGCCAGAATCATTGCCAACATGTTGTTTTGACTCATGATAAAACCTCACTTTCCTATTTTTCACGAAAAAAACCATCACCGATTCCTGAATGTTTTGTCATAATAGTAAATGAAGATATTCCCAGTAAAGCCATCCTGCGGGAATTTCAATAAGCTAGCGAATGATTGCTGATGGGTTTTCGTTAATTTTATTCTACCACGAATCGCTGAAACATTGTATGAGATTCGTGCGAATTCGGGAGAATTTACAAAAAATCAACGCTGACAAAAATTCAGGGTTCGTCCTCAAATTGGGCGGTTTTATACCTGACGTTCCAAAATTCCATTGTGTTCACCGAGGAAATCCAGTATGTTTATCATACGTGCAGATTAACCTGCATGAGGTTTGTGCGCACATTTACTGGCGGAGGCAGTGCGGCAGGCTGGCTGAAGGATATCAGCATAACCTATAACGACGGAGGTAAGGGAATGCAGAAAGCACTGCAGGAAGAAACGCTTCGCCTGACCGGGGAAATTCTGAGAACATATTGGAGCGGGGACATCACAGCTCTTCAGACATATGCGCATCCAGACATACAGTGGATCGGAACGAGAGATCAGGAGTACACACACGGCGTTGAGGAATTTCTGGACTATCTCGGACGCAAGAGAGTTCAGATGCCGAAGCTTAAGATGGAGGATGAGCAGTTCGAGATCGTCTGGAGCGATGAGAATGCATGTGCAGTGGCAGGAAGGTATGTTCTGAAGACTGATTCGGGAGAGGAAGAAAGAGGACTGGTTGACCGGCATCGGGTCACCTTCATCTGGGAAGGATCGGCTTCTGAACTGAAAATCATTCATATTCATATGTCGAGCATTCTCTATATTCAGGATTCCGGTGATGACTTTGCACAGAAGGCCGAAAAAGAGGCCATGCAGTATATGCAGAAGTATTTCCCGGACAGAGAGATGGTCCCGCGCGTGTCCTTCAAGGATACGAAGAATACGACCTATCTTCTGGATTTCGCGGATATCTACTATGTTGAAGCCGATCGGAACTACACGGTGATCCACCGCGCGGACAAGGGAAGCGACATACGAATCCGGGAGAGTCTGACAAAGGTCATGTCGAGACTTTCCGATGACTTCTTTATGATCAGCAGAAGCTGCGCGGTCAATCTTTTTTATGCACAGCGGCTGGACGGAACGATTCTTACTATGGTCGAGGGAACACAGCTGCAGGTATCAAACAGCAAGCGTCAGCAGCTGGCTGAGATGATGCAGAGACAGTTTGCATCTGATCATCCGGAGGACTAAAAGGGAAAAAGGCGATACATCAGAGCAGGACAGATCCATGATTATTCATGAGCCATCTGCCTGTGGCTGATGTGTTGCCTTTTTTTGTGCGGCGTTACTGTTCACACCGAATCGGAACTTTGGAAGCCATAAGCGATATCAGATACGTTGGAGGGCATTAAGTGGAGGAGTCCGAAGATCACCCTGAGCCGCTGTGTCAGCGGCGAAGGGAAGCTGAGGGGGACGGAACGTGCCCGACAACGTATTGATATTCGCTATGGCATCCAACTGTACATATGGTGTGAACTGTAACTGTGCGGCCGGTATGAGGGAATCACCCATCCCATCTGCATTGAGAAATATCCATTCGTCTGGTATACTTAGCCGGATGAAAGACCGCGGGATGTGAAGGCGCGGTCTTATTTTGGCGTGTAAAGGAGAACATATGTATATCATCGCAGGACTCGGCAATCCGGGAAGACAGTACGACGGAACAAGGCACAACATGGGCTTTGACGTGGCAGACAGGCTGATCGACGAGTATCGGATCCCTCAGTCTGGACAGAAATTTCACTCCCTCTGTGGGACGGGCATGATCGGCAGCGAGAAGGTCCTGGTCATGAAGCCGCTGACCTATATGAACCTGAGTGGAAATGCCATTCGGGAGGCCGTGGACTTTTATAAAATTGACCCGGAGACACAGCTCATCGTGATCAGCGATGACATCGATCTGGAGCCGGGGCACCTCCGCATCCGGAAGAAGGGGAGCGCGGGCGGACAGAACGGGCTGAAGAATATTATTCAACAGCTGGGGACAGACTGCTTTGTCCGCGTGAGAGTCGGAACGGGCGCAAAGCCGCAGGGCTGGGACCTCGCGGATTGGGTGCTTGCCCATCCGTCGAAGGAGGACCGGGCGCTGATCGATGAGGCGCAGGAGCGGGCGATGAAGGCAGTCGCCTGCATCGTGACGGACGGAGCAGACGCGGCGATGAACCGCTATAACGGCTGATCAGCTGCGCCTGCTGCGAAAGAGAAGATGGTATGAGCTGATATGAATCGATATAACAGCTTATGACCCCGACGGAGTCGATTCGGGGCAGACAGGAGCGTATGAAGAAGAATCTGATATTTACGGAGCCTCTGAAGGAGCTCGCGGATTATGAGGCGGTCCGTGAAAAAATGAGACGCGTGACGGGTATTATCGCGGTCTCCGGCTGTGTGGAGGCACAGAAGGCGGAGATGATCGCAGGCCTCAGCGCAGGTGTGCCCGTGTCGCTCGTCGTATCTGAGAACGATCTCACGGCGAGGACCATCTATGAGAATGTCCGCTTCTATGATCCGGACGCGCTCCTGTATCCGGCCAAGGACCTGCTCTTCTATCAGGCGGACATTGCCTCGAATGAGCTTGACCGGCAGCGCATGGAGGTGTTCCGGGCGCTGACGGAGCGGGAGAGCGTGACGGTTGTCATGCCGGTGACGGCTCTGATGGACTTTGTCACGACGAGGTCGGCCCTCGGCGCGCAGCTGATTTCATTTGCGGTGGGAGATACGCATGACTTCGAGAAAGTGAAGAAGGAGCTCGTCATGCTCGGCTATGAGCGCTGCGCGGCGGCGGAAATGCCGGGGCAGTTCTCATTTCGCGGGGATATTCTGGACATCTGGCCGCTGACGGAGACCCATCCGGTCCGGATCGAGTACTTCGGGGACGAGCTCGACGGCATGCGGATCTTTGATCCGGAGACGCAGCGGTCGATCGAGAACATTGAACAGATAACGGTTTATCCGGCAAATGACCACACGGGCGCCGCGGCACCGTTCATTTCCTGGTTTGGCGTGAAGGACACAGAGGTCTTTCTCGATGATCCGAACCGTATATCGGACGCGGCGCACGCGGCCGTGACGGAGCTTGCGGAGAGTGTGAAGAACCGGGCGGAGCAGGGCGGCTTCGATATGAAATCGGTACCACAGATGCTCACGGACAATGAGCTCCGCGCGCGGCTTTCGGGCATGCACTGCGTCGCGATGTCAACGCTCGATATGCGCCGCGAGGGCTGGGAGATCGCAGGTGAGTATGCCCTCTCCGTGCAGGCGGTCGCGACGTACAACAACAGCGTCGAGCTCCTCGCGGATGACCTGCGCCGGTACATGAAGAAGAATTACCGCGTCATTGTGCTGTCGTCGTCGCCCTCACGGGCAAGGCGCCTTGCGCAGGGACTTTCTGACATGGACCTGCCGGCGGTATTTCTCTCGATGGAATCGGACCCGGAGCCGCTGAAGCCCGGGCAGATCGCCGTCATGTACGGGCACGCGTCGCGCGGCTTTGAGTACCCGCAGATCCGCTTCGCGGTGATCTCGGACTCGGATATTTTCGGCGGAAAGCACAGGAAGAAGCGCAGAAAGCGCCAGGAGTACAGCGGAAAGAAAATTTCGAGCTTCTCCGATCTGTCTGTCGGCGACTATGTCGTACACGAGGACCACGGACTCGGCATTTACCGGGGCATCGAGAAGGTAGAAGTGGACGGCGCGCTCCGCGACTACATCAAGATCGAGTACAGCGGGAGCAATCTCTACATCCTTGCGACGCAGCTCGACAAGCTGCAGAAATACGCGGGCTCCGAGGCCGCGAAGCCGAAGCTGAACAAGCTCGGCGGACAGGAGTGGGAGAAGACGCGAAGCCGCGTGAAGGCGTCCGTGCAGGGAATCGCGAAGGAGCTTGTCGCGCTCTACGCGGCGCGCGGACAGAAGAACGGCTTCGTCTACAGCCCGGACACCGAGTGGCAGCGGGAATTCGAGGAAATGTTCCCGTACGAGGAGACGGAGGACCAGCTGAAGGCGATTGAAGACACGAAGCGGGACATGGAGAGCACGAAGATCATGGACCGCCTGATCTGCGGAGATGTCGGCTACGGCAAGACGGAGATCGCGCTGCGCGCGGCATTCAAGGCCGTGCAGGACGGCAAGCAGGTCGCGGTGCTCGCGCCGACGACGATCCTCGCGCAGCAGCATTTTAATACATTTACGCAGCGGATGAAGGAGTTTCCGGTCCGGGTGGACCTCGTCTGCCGGTTCCGGACAAAGCAGCAGATCGACCGGTCGCTGAAGGACCTGAAGAACGGACAGGTCGACATCGTGATCGGCACGCACCGCCTGCTCTCGAAGGACGTCAAATTCAAGGACCTCGGGCTTCTTGTCGTCGACGAGGAGCAGCGCTTCGGCGTGAAGCACAAGGAGCGGATCAAGCAGATTCGCAACAATGTCGATGTGCTGACGCTGACGGCAACTCCGATCCCGCGGACACTTCACATGAGTCTCATCGGCATCCGCGACATGAGTATTCTGGAGGAGCCGCCGCAGGACCGCGTCCCGATTCAGACCTATGTCATGGAATTCAATCCGGAAATGGTCCGCGAGGCCATTTCGCGCGAGATGGCGCGCGGCGGTCAGGTCTACTATGTCTATAACCGCGTGAAGGATATCGCGGACATGGCAAAGCGTATCCAGGACCTCGTGCCGGAGGCGAGCGTCGCCTACGCGGACGGCCAGATGACCCGCGAGCGGCTCGAGTCGGTCATGGTCGACTTCATCAACGGCGACATCGATGTGCTCGTCACGACGACGATCATCGAGACGGGCCTTGATATAGGAAATGTAAACACCATGATCATTCACGACGCGGACAAGCTCGGTCTCTCACAGCTCTATCAGCTGCGCGGGCGCGTCGGACGGACGAACCGGACGGCGTACGCATTCCTCATGTACCGAAGAGACAAGATGCTGAAGGAGGTCGCGGAGAAGCGGCTCTCGGCCATCCGTGAGTTCACGGAGCTCGGCAGCGGCTTCAAGATCGCGATGCGAGACCTCGAGATCCGCGGTGCGGGTTCTCTGCTCGGTGCGGAGCAGTCGGGCCACATCGAGTCGGTCGGCTATGATCTCTACTGCAAGATGCTGAGTGAGGCCGTCGCGGAGGCGAAGGGCGAGGAGCCGGAGACCGAGACGGAGACCGTTGTCGATCTCAATATCAGCGCCTACATCCCGGATCGCTACATCCCGGACGAGTTCCAGAAGCTTGATTTTTACAAGCGCATCGCCGGCATCGCAGACGAGGCGGACCTCGAGGACATTCAGGACGAGCTGCTTGACCGCTACGGAGACCTTCCGCGGGCAGTTGCCTCGCTCCTTAAGATTGCTGATCTCAAGGCGACGGCGCGCCGCGCGGGAATTACCGAGATCAAGCAGACGGGCCGCGAGGTGAGGCTCACGGTGGGAGAGAAGCCGGGCTTTGATGTGTCGCAGGTCCCGGTCATCATCGGCCACTATGCGGGACAGTTCACGGTCATGGCTGCAAGGAGCGGAACGGGGTTCATTTATCATGGACCGCAGGACGAGGAAACCATGCTGAAGGCGCTGAAAACATTCACCGCCGCGCTTGCCGAAACCATGAAATGAGCTTATACTGTATCTATTCAGCACCTCGCGAAATGATCCAGAAACCGAACAAGGAGCTTGCTCATTGTGAGATTTCTGGATCATTTCGTGAGGCGGACAAGCGGCGAAGCCGCTCTGTCCGCCTCACAACGAGGAACGCGAAGCGTTCCGAGTATGGAGGTGCTGCAGCATTACCTTAATTGCATCAAAAGACGAAATAATCCCCTTCGGCAGCGGACATGCCGGCGCCGGAGGGATGAGTGGAGGATCGATTTTATGAATATGGGTAAGAAAATCTCAGCGGCGGTTCTCGCGGCGGTTGTCGGCTGCGGTCTGCTCGCAGGCTGCGGAAGCAGCCGGACGAAGGTTGACGGCACGAAGACGCTGCTCACGGTCAATGACGACAGCATTGACGTCGGTGTCGGAAGCTTCTACGTCAAATACCAGCAGGCCAGCATGTACAAGGCGTACGGCTCCTACTTCGGGTCCACGGGACTCTTCGATTACGTGACGAATTCCTCGACGGGGGAGACATACGGCGAGTCCATGAAGGAAAGCGCCATTGAGGACCTCGAGCAGATGATGCTCTGCAAGCAGCACGCGTCGGACTACAATGTAGCCCTCACGGACGATCAGAAGACGCAGATCGAAAATGCGGCCCAGAGCTATATTGACGGCAACAGTGAATCCGTCCAGAATATGGTCGGCGCCTCAAAGGATGACGTCGTCACGCTGCTCGAGCTGCAGACCATTTCCTCTGAGATGATGGATCCGATGGTCGCCGATACGGACACGACTGTCACGGACGATGAGGCACAGCAGACGTCAGTCACCTACGTCGCCGTCACGGCGGACACGACATCCTCCTCTTCTTCCTCGGAGTCGGCGGCATCCTCCACGGAGAGCACAAGCTCTGAGGACGCATCGGCAGCAGCTCTGAGCAAGGCGCAGGCTGTGCTCGCCGCAGTCAAGGGACAGAGCGATGTCGCAAATGCAGACATGAATACGCTCGCGTCGGGCGTTGATTCGTCACTCTCCGCGACGACCGGCCATTTCACGACGAATGATACGACGGACGGAACCGTCGATTCCGCCATTGTCTCCGCGGTCAAGGGTCTTTCGGACGGAACGCTGGTTGACCATGTCGTCACGAGCTCAGACGGCAAGACCTACTATGTCGTCCGCCTCGACAAGAATTTTGATCAGGACCAGACGGACAGCAAGAAGTCAGAGCTCGTCACATCAAAGAAGCAGGATGCGTACAATGCGCTGATTGAAAAATGGAAGAAGGATGCGACGATCAAGGTCAATGAGAGCGCATGGAGCGATGTCAAGATCACGGACGATTACGGCGTGACACTGAAGACGGCAAGCTCCGCGGCCTCATCCACAGAGGCGGCGGCAGAATCCGCAGCATCGTCCACGGAGGCAGCGGCATCATCCACAGAGACAGCAGCGTCTGCTGCATCTTCTGCAGGCTGACACAGCTGCGCAGGCTTAAGCCGCGGGCAGCTGTGCCCGGACACGGGGAGAGCGCGTAAAGCCGATCGTAAAATACCGGCCGGCACGTTTTCCCTCTGCGTAAAATCACATAACGATCACACAAGGCAGCCGGCTCTGACCGGCTGCTTTTCATATACGGATCGCCAAAATGATGAAAAGATACGGTAAAATAAGGATAGTTTGTCGATTGCAATAGAAGACATTTTTCTGTAAACTGAATAAGAATTGGTGATTTTTCCGTTCGCGGGCCGAAGGCGCGCGGACGTTTGCATATATATCTACTGTCCGGCGGGATTTCCGCTGGAGTTAAAACTATAACTGACATTAAGGAGCCGCCTGAGAAAGCGGATTAGGGGGCATTTTGAATATGACACTGCAGGAAATGAAAAATAAATTCGAGAAGATTTTTGGTGAACATGATCAGGCCGGAGAGATCCGTGCATTTTTTGCACCGGGCCGCATCAACCTGATCGGAGAACATACAGATTATAATGGAGGACACGCACTGCCATGTGCGCTGAGTCTCGGTACATACGGAATAGCAAGGCTGACTAATGATAAGAAGGTGTCGGTCGTCTCTCTGAATATAGATGAAACAGATGTCCGGAGCTTTGATCCGGATCAGATCGTCATGTACGACCCGGCCGGTGACGGCTGGACAGGGTACGTGAAGGGCGTCTTCTGGGCGTACAGACAGCACGGAAATGAGTTCCCGACGGGCTGCCAGATCCTGTTCTGGGGCAATCTGCCGGTTGGCTCAAGCCTTGCATCCTCTGCCACACTCGGTGTCCTGACGGCGGAGATCATCCGGGAGCTCTACCAGGTGTCAAATGTAGACAATATAGAGCTGGCGGTCCTCGCCCAGCGGGCGGAGAGTAAGTTCGTCGGCACGAACTGCGGAATCATGGATCAGTTCGCGTCGGCGATGGGAAAGAAGGACAACGCGATCTTCCTCGACGCGGAGCACATCAAATATGAATATGTGCCGCTGAAGCTGGGCACGGCGAGAATTGTGATCACGAACAGTCAGGTGAAGCACGAGCTCAGTGTCGAGGAGTACAATAAGCGCCGGAAGGAGTGCGAGAAGGCTCTGAAGAAGCTGAAGACAGTCGTCAATATCAATAATCTCTGCGATCTCGGCTGGGACCAGTTCGAGTCGTGCAAGGATGTTATCATGGACGACACGCTGATCCGGCGGGCGCGCCACGCGGTCTATGAGAATGCGCGTACGATCCGCGCCGTCAACGCGCTGCGTGTCAACAATATCCGGCGCTTCGGCGCGCTGATGAATGAATCGCACGCCTCGCTCCGGGACGACTATGAGGTGTCCTGTCCCGAGATTGATTTCCTTGTGGAGACGGCGCAGTCTCTGCCGGGGACCATCGGAAGCCGCATGACGGGAGGCGGCTTCGGCGGCTGCACGGTCAGCCTCGTCGAGGAAGCCTCGATCCCTGAATTTAAGGAGAAACTCTATAGCGGCTACAAGGAAAAATACGGGCTTGAGGCGGCGTTCTATGTCGTCGACGCAGGAGACGGAGTCCGGGAGCTGCCGCTCGAGTGAGTGCGTTCGACGTTCGCGGTATGTTCGCATGACACAATGAGAGGATATGCATGACCGCGCGTGCCTGATACCTGTGGGATGCTCGCATGACACACTGGAGGGATATGCATGACCGCGCGTGCCTGATATCTGCGGAATGCTTAGAGAAAAAACGTGGAAAAGGTGCAGGGGGAGATCTGCGCCTTTTTTATGTACGCGGTTTTATACAGAAAGAACACCCGTGTATGCAGAAAAATCAGGCCCGGAGAAATTTTAAGGGAGCTTTCGTTCATTTTCTGCGTAAAATGCATGAAATCAGGCCCGGGCCGGAAAAGGAACGCGCGCCTGCCGGAATGGACGTGTTCCATTGTCTGTTTCCACAGACATGTTCACATATCCACAAAAGTTATCCACATAGAAACACGGCTCTTACAGCTCGGAAACGGGCATTTTTGCCATATTCACACGAGTTAACCACCGACTTATCCACTTTATCCACCGAATTTTACCTGCCTGTTACAGAAGCCGCCTGTTTGTAACTGGCAGGAAAAAAACGTAAATTCCACATCATATCAAAGGCTTATCCTGGCGATATCGATATCACATTTTTGGTAAAAATGCGCAAAAAAACGGTGAACATTTCATTAACTTCGGCAGATGTGTGTTTTACATATGGTACAAAAAGTAGTAAGGTGTGACGTGGTAGCGGAGAATCAGCCTCATCTGACAGCTCTGACCGATTCCGGAAATGTGGATGTTCCGTGAGATTTTCGGAAGGTGCCGGATCAGATTCCGACATCGGACAGGTCGGAGTGGGCAGATGCGGCTGATTTGAGACTATACAAATAAAGAGGAGGCAGAATATGGACGTAGCGGTTCTGAACCAACTGGCAAATATAGAGACAGCGGCTGAGAATGTGCTCGGGCAGACGGCCGGTAAGAAGGCTGAGCTTGCGAAGGCGATGAATGCCAGGACTGCTGAGTTCGACAAGACGACAGACGCAGATTCCGCCAGACAGATCGCCGAGCAGAAGGATATCCTGCAGAAAAGACTCGACGCTCAGCTTCAGAAACTGCAGGACGACACAGACCGTCAGCTGAGTGCGATGGACGCGCGCTTCCGGGACGGGGAAGACGAACAGGCGGACGCGATAGTCCGGGCAATATTAAAATAAGGATGTGAGTGACAATGAAGGGACTTCTTTCTTACAGCGGCGTCACGACGAAGATCAGGGCCATGGAGGGACGGTTCTTCACCGACAAGGAATTTGAAGAGATTGTCCAGCTGCCCGATGTTCCGGCTGTCGCCGAGTACCTGAAAAAGAATCCCGGATATGCGAACGCGCTCTCTGAGATTCCTGACAACATGCTTCACCGCGGCATGATCGAACGCTACATGGAGAATTCACTGTTCAGGGATTACGAGAAGATTTACCGCTTTGCGAAAGAGGACCAGCAGATCTTCCTCAGGCGGTATGCGAGACGCTACGAGGTAAGACTCCTGAAACAGATTCTCTCGGCGATTATGCAGGGCGAGCATGTTTCAGAGGATGTGCTCATTTTCCGGAATTTCTTCGACAACTACACGGACCTCTCTATGCAGCCGCTTTACGAGGCCCGCACCGTGGAGGATTTCATCAAGGCACTGGCAAAGACACCGTATTACGATACGGTGAAGGGCGTATATAACCGCCCCGAGCCGACTCTGTTCAAGTACGAGACGGCACTTGATCTTTATCACTTCAGTACAATCTGGCATGACAAGGACGAGATCGGTGGCGATAAGGGCAGCGCAGCGATTCTGACGAAATTCTACGGAACAAAATTTGATATGCTGAATCTCTGGTACATCCACCGCGCCAAGGCTTATTTCCATATGAGCGGCGTCGATGTCTACGCGCTGACGATTCCGGCTCTCTACAAGCTGAAGAAGTCGGACATCCGGGCGCTGGTCGAGGCGGAGAACAGAGAGACCTATGCCAAGGCCCTGCGTGCGACCTGGTACGGAAAGGTTTATCCGGACCTCAATCTGGACAATCTTCAGTATATGTACACAAAGATCTGCAAGCACGTCATTGCCAGAGAGGCAGAAAAGCAGCCGTATTCTATCGCGACTCTCTATTATTACTTGTACTGGAAGGAACACGAGCTCTACAGACTGACAACCGCTCTGGAGTGCGTCCGTTACGGACTGAAACCGGAAGAATCATTACGTTATGTTACTCGCAGGTAACCGGAGGAAGTTATGATTGAGAAAATGAAATTCATCACTCTCACCGGTCCGAAGGATGACATCGACAGGGTCACGGAGACGTATCTCAGAAAGTACGAGATCCATCTCGAAAATGCGATGACTGAGCTGTCCGATGTCAAGAATCTGGTGCCATTTCAGGAGCCGAATCCATACAAGGAGCTCCTCACAAGGGTCAAAAACCTTACGGACCAGATGGGAGACGCTGCCGCAGGCGTGAAGCCGGCAGATGTCACGCTCGAGGAAGTGCAGCAGGTCCTCGACCGCGTGAGCAGCGGCATGAATGAGATGAACGCCCAGAAGAAGGGGCTCGAGGAGAAGATCGCGGATTACGACGGACGGATGGCTACGCTCGCGCCGTTCCGAAGCCTCCCCGAAGACTTCACACAGCTGCTGAACTATCACTTCGTCGATTTCCGGTTCGGCAGAATGCCAAAGAGCTTCTATTCGAAGTTCAAGGATTATGTCTATGATAATTTCGACACAATCTTCATGGTGACAAAGCAGGATGATCAGTACGTCTACGGTATTTATTTCGCACCGATCCGCGAGTCCCACAAGATCGACGCCGTGTACTCCTCGATGCATTTCGAGCGGGTCTTCATTCCGGCCGGATACAAGGGAACACTGGAGGACGCGTACGATCTGCTGAAGAAGGAGAGCGACTCCGCGGCATCTGAGCTGAAGCTGCTGAAGAAGGAGATCCGCGACGGCCTGCGCGATGAGGCATCGAGACTGCTCGGAGCAGAGAAGCTTCTCTCGGAGCTCTCGCAGGACTTCGACATCCGCAAGGATGCGGCGGTCATGAGCACGAAGACCGACCGGTACTATATCATCTGCGGATGGATGGGTGAGAGCGACTTCCCGAAGTTCGAGAAGGCGATCGAAAATGATCCGAAGATCGTCTGTGTTCCGGAGAACGCGGAGGACACGGGCGAGACGCCGCCGACAAAGCTGAAGAATCCGAAGCTCTTCAAGCCGTATGAGATGTATGTGAAAATGTACGGCCTGCCGAACTACAAGGAGCTGGATCCGACAATTTTCGTCGCGATCACATATTCGTTCATTTTCGGAGCGATGTTTGGAGACTGGGGCCAGGGCCTCTGCCTGCTGATTCTCGGAGGAATCCTGTATAAGATCAAGAAGGCGCCGCTGTTCGGAATTATTTCCTGCGCGGGCGTGTTCTCGACGCTCTTCGGATTCCTGTTCGGCTCATGCTTCGGATTTGAGAATGTGACACCGGCACTGTGGCTGAGACCACGGACCTCGAAGATTACGCTTCCGGGCATCGGATCGATCAACACGGTCCTCGTTGTCGCGGTCGTCTTCGGCATGTTCCTGATCCTCACGACGATGATCCTGAACATCATCAACTCGAAGAGGCTGGGAGACAAGGAAGGCGAGCTGTTCGGAACGAACTCGCTGACGGGCTTCATTTTTTACACGGGCGTGGTGATCTTCATCATCTGCTCGTTTACGAACCACAAGCAGTTCCTGGGCGCGGCGTTTATTATTATCTTCTTCGTGGTACCGCTCGCCGTCATGTTCCTGAAGGAGCCGCTGACAGCGAAGCTTACACACAAGGAGCCGAAGGAGAAGGTCGGCGTCGGCATGTTTATCGTCCAGAGCTTCTTTGAGATGTTCGAGACACTGCTCTCGTTCTTCTCCAACACACTTTCCTTCATCCGTATCGGTGCGTTCGCTGTATCGCATGCGGCGATGATGGAGGTCGTGCTTATGCTCGCAAATGGCGGAAAGAATATCGGCGTCGTGATCGGCGGAAATATTTTCGTCATGGGCATGGAAGGCCTGATCGTTGGTATTCAGGTCCTTCGTCTCGAGTACTACGAAATGTTCTCCCGCTTCTACAGAGGTGACGGCAAGGAGTTCAAGCCGTTCCTGAAGCAGGAAAAGAACGCGTAAGACCTGCGGCCGCGGCATCTGCCGCGCCGGAGGGGAATGGGAACAGATCGCTTAAGGGAATATACAGTCTATTTACAGTCTACTTTTACAGGAGGTCATAATTATGGCTATGGCAGTTGAAATTACAATGGTTATCGCACTTGTTCTTTCCATCATCGTTCCGGGTGTTTCATTTCTCAAGGGACAGCGCACGAAGAGCAGATTCAAGTCTCATCTGGCAGTAAATGTCGTTACATTCTTCGGTCTTCTTATTGTCGCGACGGTCTCCATCCTCGCCGGCAACACAAGCGCACTTGCAGCAACAGCTTCCTCAGGCAGCGGCTTTGCAACAGGTATGGGCTATATCGCAGCAGCTCTTTCCGTTGGTATCTCCTGCATCGGCGGTGGTATCGCAGTCGCATCTGCAGCATCCGCAGCACTCGGTGCAATCAGCGAAGACCAGTCTATTCTTGGTAAATCTCTTATCTATGTCGGCCTTGCAGAAGGTGTCTGCCTCTACGGTCTGATCATCGCATTCATGATCATCGGTTCTCTGTAATCTTCGACATCCGGAGGCCACTCCATGAAAATGTACTTAATATCTGACAACGTCGATACCCTCACAGGCATGCGCCTCGCGGGTATCGAGGGCGTCGTCGTTCACGAAAAGGACGAGCTGAAGGAAGCTCTGGACAAGGCGTTTGCAGACACCGATATCGGAATTCTCCTTCTCACGGAGAAATTCGGCCGGGAGTTTCCTGACGTCGTCAACGCTGCGAAACTGCAGCACAAGCTGCCGCTCATCATTGATGTTCCGGACCGCCACGGCTCAGGCCGCCGGCCGGACTTCATTACTGCCTATGTCGGTGAGGCCATCGGGCTTAAGCTGTGACCTGACCGGAGCGGCGGGTCTCATTTTCTGATATAAAAGGAAAAGATACATTATGACACAGGACGAAAAATTAGAGAATTTCCTGCATATGTCCGTCGAGACGGCACAGCAGGAGAGCCAGAAGGCGCTGGACGAATATCAGGCGCAGCTGGACCGCTCATTTGAGGAGCACAAGGCAGTCCGCAGACAGCAGGCGGCCGATGCGGTCAGAGATGAGAAGGTCCGGACTGAGCGTGAGATTAACCGGCAGCTCTCCTCCCGTGAGATTGATATCCGTCAGACGATCGCACAGAGGCAGGATGAACTGAAGAAGCACCTCTTTGAGCGCGTGGCGGAAAAGCTGCAGGCGTTCAAGGGTACGAAGGATTATGAGGAGTTCCTTGTCCGCAAGATCAACGAGGCAAAGAAGTTCGCGGGCAAGGATGAAATGACGGTTTACATCGATCCGTCTGACGCGGCATTAGCAGATTCACTTGCGAAGGAGACCGGTGTTACACCGCAGATTTCGAAGGAAGAGTTCGTCGGAGGTATGCGCGCCGTTATCCGCTCGAGAAATGTTCTGATCGACAACTCGTTCAAGACGCTGATGGCCGATCAGAGGGACAACTATTCATTCGAGGGGGGTGTCCAGGAATGAGCGAGAAAACTGGTGTAATTTACGGCATCAACGGCCCGATCATTTATATGAAGAATGCGGTCGGGTTCAAGATGTCTGAAATGGTCTATGTCGGAAAGGAAAAGCTGGTAGGCGAGGTCATCTCCCTTCAGGGAGATACGACGATGGTCCAGGTCTACGAGGAGACATCCGGCATGAAGCCGGGCGAGCTCGTCTACGGCACGGATTCAGCAGTCTCCGTTCTTCTCGGCCCTGGCATTCTGAACAATATCTACGATGGTATTCAGAGACCGCTCGAGAAGATCGCAGAGCAGTCCGGCAAATATATTACCCGCGGCGTCTCCGCATCGGGTCTCGATGAGGAGAAGAAGTGGGACGTCACGATCGTTGTGAAGCCGGGCGACAAGCTCCACGGCGGCGATATCATCGCGACATGCCCGGAGACTCCGTCCATTGTTCACAAGAGCATGATGACTCCGCTCATCGAGTCCGCGACGGTCAAGTCCGTGAAGCCGGACGGCCGCTACACAGTTCTCGAGCCGATCATCACGGTCGAGCTTCCGGATGGCACGACACAGGACCTCACACTCGCGCAGAAGTGGCCGATTCGTGTCCCGAGACCGTCACTCAAGCGTCTCCCGGCATCTGAGCCGCTTGTCACGGGCCAGCGAGTCCTCGATACGATCTTCCCGATCGCGCGCGGAGGCACGGCTGCGATCCCGGGTGGTTTCGGTACCGGAAAGACCATGACGCAGCACTCCATCGCGAAGTTCTCGAACGCGAACGTCATCATCTACATCGGATGCGGCGAGCGTGGAAATGAGATGACTGAGGTCTTGGAGGACTTCTCAAAGCTGGAGGATCCGCAGACAGGCAACAAGCTGATGGCGCGTACTACTCTGATCGCGAATACATCGAACATGCCGGTTGCGGCCCGTGAGGCTTCTATTTATACAGGTATCACACTGGCTGAGTACTACAGAGACATGGGCTATGATGTCGCAATCATGGCAGACTCCACGTCCCGCTGGGCTGAGGCTCTGCGTGAGCTGTCAGGCCGTATGGAGGAAATGCCGGCCGAGGAAGGCTTCCCGGCTTACCTGGCATCGAGACTGTCTGCATTTTACGAGAGAGCCGGCATGGTCACGACATTAAACGGCCTGCAGGGCTCTGTATCGATCATCGGCGCTGTCTCTCCGCAGGGCGGTGATTTCTCCGAGCCGGTCACAATGAACACGAAGCGCTTCGTTCGCTGCTTCTGGGGACTTGATAAGGCGCTCGCTTATGCGCGTCATTATCCGGCCATCAACTGGATGCAGTCCTACTCCGAGTATGTCGGTGATATGAGCCCGTGGTACAAGGAGCATGTCGATCCGAAGTTCATTTCCGACAGAACAGAAATCGTCGCTATCCTGAACGCAGAGGACAAGCTGAATGAGACGGTCAAGCTGATCGGTTCCGACGTTCTGCCGGACGACCAGAAGCTGACGCTTGAGATCGCGCGTGTCATCCGTCTCGGCTTCCTGCAGCAGAACGCGTTCCACAAGGACGACCAGAATGTCCCGCTGAAGAAGCAGTTCCTGATGATGGAGACGATCCTGAAGCTCTATCACGTCTCCCAGAAGCTCGTCCAGCAGGGTCATCCGATGTCCGTGCTGCGCGCGGAGGGCATTTACGACAAGGTCATCGCCATCAAGTACGATGTTCCGAATGACCATCTCGAAATGTTCGATGACTACAGCAAGATGATTGATGATTTCTATCAGACGGTGCTCGAGAAGAACGCATAAGGAGGCGCGAAATGGCAATTGAATATTTAGGCTTAAGCAGTATCAACGGCCCGCTCGTCATCCTCGAAGGCGTACAGAACGCCGCTTACGATGAAATTGTTGAGTTCACGGTGGACGGCAAGGAGAAGAAGCTCGGCCGTATCATCGAGTGCTATGAGGACTACGCCGTTATTCAGGTCTTCGAGGGAACGACGGGTATGTCCCTGACCAATACACATACGAGACTGACGGGTCATCCGATGGAGATCACACTCTCCGAGGACATCCTGGGCCGTACATTTGATGGTATCGGCCGTCCGATCGACGGCTTCGGTCCGATCGTCTCCGACACGAAGGTCAATGTCAACGGTCTTCCGCTGAACCCGTGCCGCCGCGAGTATCCGAGAAACTTCATTCAGACAGGTATTTCCGCTATCGACGGACTGACAACTCTGATTCGCGGCCAGAAGCTGCCGATTTTCTCCGGCAACGGTCTTCCGCATGATCAGCTGGCGGCACAGATTGTGCAGCAGGCGAACATCGGAAAGGACGCGGAGGGCAAGTTCGGTATCGTATTTGCCGCGATGGGCGTCAAGTACGATGTCGCGGAGTATTTCCGCAAGACATTTGAGGAGAGCGGCGTATCGAGCCACGTCACGATGTTCCTCAACCTGGCTAATGACCCGGTTGTCGAGCGTCTGATCACACCGAAGGTCGCGCTGACAGCTGCCGAGTATCTGGCATTTGAGAAGCACATGCACATCCTCGTCATCCTGACGGATATCACGTCCTACTGCGAGGCAATGCGTGAGGTTTCCTCATCAAAGGGCGAGATCCCGTCCAGAAAGGGCTATCCGGGCTACCTGTACTCCGATCTGGCTTCGCTCTATGAGCGCGCCGGTATCGTTGAGGGACAGGAGGGATCGGTCACACAGATCCCGATTCTGACCATGCCGAACGATGATATCACGCACCCGATCCCGGACCTTACAGGATACATCACAGAGGGCCAGATCGTTCTCGACAGAAACCTGCACGGCCAGGGCATCTACCCGCCGATCAGCGTTCTCCCGTCACTGTCCCGACTCATGAAGGACGGTATCGGCGAGGGCTACACGAGAGAGGACCATCAGGCGGTCGCAAACCAGCTGTTCTCCTCCTACGCGAAGGTTACGGACGCGAGATCACTTGCCTCCGTCATCGGCGAGGACGAGCTGTCTGAGACAGACCGTCAGTACCTCACATTCGGCAAGGCCTTCGAGAAGGAATTTGTCGGACAGGGACCGCAGGAGAACCGCTCGATTATCGAGACACTGGACCTCGGCTGGAAGCTGCTCGGCCTGCTGCCGAAGTCAGAGCTCGACCGTGTCGATACGAAGCTGCTTGACAAGTATTACAAGCCGGCAGATCCGAAGGATGTGGCAGCCGCAGCTGAATAATGCGGCGCCAGCCCTGATGAGAGAGGAAAATGTATGGATCCAAATGAGGTGCCTACAAAAGGCAATTTAATACGGGCAAAGAATTCCATGGTGCTGGCCCGTCAGGGCTATGACCTCATGGATAAAAAGCGGAATATTCTGATGCGCGAGCTGATGTCGCTCACGGACCAGGCCAAGGAGATCCAGACACAGATTGACCAGACCTACAAGGCCGCGTATCTGGACCTTCAGGCCGCCAACGTTGAGCTCGGTATTTCCAATGTCCAGATGATCGCGGCGTCGATCCCGGTCGAGGATTCGATCAAGATTCACACGCGTTCCATCATGGGCACGGAGATTCCGCTGGTCTGCTACGAAAAAGAGACAGACTCAAAGCCGCCGTATGCGTTCTACCGGACGCGCGACGCGCTCGACCGCGCAAGAAATTCATTTGAGAAGGTGAAGGAAATGACGATCCGCCTGTCGCAGGTCGAAATTTCCGCATACCGTCTCGCTGCCGACATTCAGAGAACGCAGAAGCGTGCGAACGCTCTGCAGAATATCACGATCCCGCGCTACGAGGCGCTGGTGAAGACGATTTCAAATGCACTTGAGGAGAAGGAGCGTGAGGAATTCACGCGCCTCAAGGTCATCAAGCGCCAGAAGGCGGACAAGGCGGCCAAGGAAAAGAAGGAAAAGAAGGCCTCCTGAGAAAAAACAGATAGAAAGGGTTCTCATGAGACTCAGAAATATTCCGGAAGCAAAGGGCATTGTCGAAAACAGCAAATACGTCATCCATGACCCCGCGTCGAAGAAGGGCGCGTGGCATGTGGACGGGCGGCCGCTCATGATTGAGATCGGCATGGGCAAGGGGCGCTTTATCATTGAGATGGCGCTTCGTCACCCGGAGTGCGACTATCTCGGCATGGAGATGTACGAGAGTGTCCTGTTCCGCGCGTGTGAGCGGATGGAGGGCATTCCGTACAGCACGCCGCTCGACAAGCTCGAGCAGGAGCATGAGGAAAATGAGCAGCCGCTCCCGGTTCCGCAGAATCTTCATTTTCTGCGGAATGACGCGCGCCTTCTGCCGGACATCTTCGCGGAGGGTGAGCTTGACCGCATCTACCTGAATTTTTCTGATCCGTGGCCGAAGGCGCGGCACGCAAAGCGCCGCCTGACGTCCCGCCAGTTTCTGGCCCGCTACGAGCAGGTGCTGAAGGACGGCGGCCGCATCGAGTTCAAGACGGACAACAACGGGCTCTTCGAGTTTTCGCTCGAGGAGATCGCGGCCTGCCCGAACTGGGAGCTCGTCGCGTCGACGCGGGACCTGCATCACGATTTGGCGATGAACGAGGGCAACATCATGACGGAGTACGAGAGGAAATTCTCGGCTCTCGGCAACAAGATCAATAAGCTGATCGCGGTCTATCATAAGCCGTGATGGGGTGCGCTGAATAAATTGTAACTATTCAGCATCTTCAGTCCCCCAGACTCGGAACGGGGTGCTGAAGAATCACAAAAAATTAAAAAAGTGCTTGCGTTATTGGTTCGCGGATCGTATAATATAACTTGCGTTCGAGAGAGCGACAAGTTATATGCGCTTCTAGCTCAGTTGGTAGAGCACCTGACTCTTAATCAGGGTGTCCAGGGTTCGAGTCCCTGGAGGCGCACGAGTGAGAGCTTCGGCAAATGCCGGAGCTTCTTCTTTTTTATTCAGCACTCCACGAAGTGATTAAGGCAAGAATTTTTGCGAAAATCTGAATTAATGCTTGCAATTCACGCGGAGGGCTGTTATACTATATTTTGCGTTCGCGAGAACGAAAGGATATGCGCTTCTAGCTCAGTTGGTAGAGCACCTGACTCTTAATCAGGGTGTCCAGGGTTCGAGTCCCTGGAGGCGCACGAATGAGAGCTTCGGCAAGTGCCGAAGCTCTTTTTGTATATGTATATCAACAGCACCCCACGAAATGATCCGGAAATCGAACAACGAGCTTGCTCGTTGGGAGATTTCTGAGTCATTTCGTGGGGCGGACAAGCGGCGAAGCCGCTCTGTCCGCCCACAACGAGGAACGCGAAGCGTTCCGAGTCTGGGGGTGCTGAACCACGCGACGACAACAGGTATGAGCAATGAATGCGAATGCCTGTAGGATTGCGCGAGCTGCAAAGCAGCGGAGCAATCCGTCGGGACTTATACGAAGTAGGGGCGGACAGGCGGCGAGAACCGGTCATTGACAAATGGATACGCATCGGCGAGAATTGAGCAAAACAGAATTCGAAAGGTCAAACTGCCATGAAAACATACCGCTCAGTCCTGACAATGCTTGCAACTGCTTCTGTGCTCGCAGCTCTGATCTGCGGCTGCGGAAGCTCCGGATCATCCTCTGCCGACTCCTCCGTCACAGACAAATACCAGACCGCTCAGGTCGTGGACAGTGATGTGCAGAGCGCCGCGAAGAAGGCGCTTGATATCGCGAAGTCCTACCAGTCCGGCGACATGAGTGCGAAGGACGCGAAGTCGAAGATCAAGTCGATCGTGGACTCGCTCAGCTCGGAATCCTTTGACTACGGGACGATGAACCGGCAGATCATTCTCTGCATGAATGATATGGTCATCAATCTCGGTACTGAGGCGTTAAATGAGATGACGGCGGGAACGGACGAGAGCGGCGCGTCGTCGGACACATCCTCCGCCGGCAGCGCGCTCGCGGACAATATCACGGAGCTTGAGCAGGAACTCGGACTGTCGACCGAGTCGTAACTCCTTCTGGCTCTTCAGCGATTGCGGCGCTGCCGTCAGCTGCGATCTACAATTTCAGGCCGTGCACAGCATAGGAACAGTCTCCGCACGTGTTTTCGTCATATCTTACAATGACAGATGGTTCATTTTGTGCTATGTTCTATAGGTTGGTTTTACAGTCATGATTCTGCACAAATGAAAAGTCAGGAGAATGCTTCATGAAGGATGAAAATGGTATGAGCGACAAAAGAAAGAAGAGCCACGGAAGAAAGAAAAAACGCTGGCTGATTCCGACGGTTATTCTCGTTGTATTTGCTCTGCTTCTGGGCGGGGCCTATGCGGTATTCTACAATTATTACAAGCTGAGCAATTATGCCGGAAAATCCGGCTCCATCTCTGATGACCCGAATGCTGTCGTCGACAGCACGGGACTCACATCGGACCAGGAGGCGGCTCTCGCCTCGGAGATCACGGACTCGACGGACGACATTGCACTGCCGAACGACAGCAACGTCTACAATCTGCTTCTTGTCGGCGTAGACCGCCGCGACACCTCGTGGTCCGGCAACTCCGACTCGATGATCCTGCTCTCGATCAACAAGCGCACAAAGACGATCCACATGGTCTCCTTTATGCGTGATCTTTACGCGAATATCGAGGGCCACGGCGTCCGCAAGCTGAACGCGGCCTGCGCATACGGCGGTCTGCCGCTTCTTGTCAAGACCATCGAGGACAACTACAAGGTCAATATCGATAATTACGCGTGGGTCGATTTTACGGACATGGTCAAGATTATCGACGCGATCGGCGGTGTCACGCTTGATATCAAGGATGATGAGGTTGCGCTCGTTAACAGCTACTCGAAGTCGATGTGCGATGCCGCAGGCGTCGATTACACGCAGCACCAGATTTCAGGCTCCGGGACGATCGCGTGCGACGGCTATGAGGCGGTCGCTTACGCCCGGATCCGTTATGTCGGCAAGTCCGACTACCAGCGCACAGAGCGCCAGAGAACCGTCCTCACGAAGATGATGGAGAAAATGAAGGGCATGAGCGCGACGGAGCTGAATTCATTTGTCAAGGAGATCCTTCCGTATGTGACACATGATATCAGCCAGACGACGCTCCTCGGCCTGATCACAGAGGTCCCGTCACTGCTGAAGTATTCGGTCGTCAAGGACCGCGTCCCGTTCGACGGACATTTTACGACGCAGGGCGAGATCCTCGTTCCGGATATGACGTATACGATCCAGAAGCTGCAGGATGAGCTGTACGGGGACGGCAAGAGCGCTCTCTCGGAGGAGACCGGCAGCGAGGGGTGACAGAACTCTCTGTGCGATCCTTGGGGGCCGCAGATCACGCGGGCTTCAGCGCCGTAGAGGAGGCTGACGCGACGAAATTGAAATGAAGCCGTAACAGATTTTCCGGGAAATCTTCAGATTTCTGTTATGGCTTTATCTCATCGGTGACAATATAATAACCATGCTTCACGGAAATGGGCGGGTCCGGAAGACGGACCCGCCCGCTTTTTACAAAATGCTGGATACAAAGGAAAGGTGAATTAAAATGAATAAAAAGTGGACTGCATTTCTTATGGCGGCTGTGACGGCACTGACAGCCGCGGTGACGCCTGTCGCCGCAATGGCGGACACGGTTACATCGGTCGTGTCGCTCGGCGCTGACCTCTCGGACAGTCAGAAGAGCACAGTTCTCAATCTGCTCGAGGTCAAGTCGTCGGATCTGACTTCCTCCAACACGGTTACGGTCACAAATGCCGAGGAGCATCAGTACCTCGACGGAAAGATCGCGTCGAGCTACATCGGGACCCGCGCACTCTCATCCTGCAAGGTCACGGAGACGAAGAGCGGCAGCGGTATCAAGGTCACGACGCACAATATCAATTATGTCACAGATAAAATGTACGAGAATGCGCTGGTTACGGCCGGCATGTCCGATGCAGACGTGATTGTCGCGGCGCCGACCTCGATTTCAGGCACGGCGGCGCTCGTTGGCGCGATGAAGGCCTACGCTGTGATCAGCGGCGACACAGTATCTGCGACGGAGATCGACACGGCGACCGATGAGCTGGTCACGACGAGCCAGATCGCCTCAGAGACCGGAGATTCCGATAAGACGACGCAGCTCGTCGCGGCGGTTAAGCAGGTTGTCGCGGAGAAGAACTACACAAGCGAGTCGGATATCACTAAGGTTATAAAGGATGTCGCAAATCAGCTCGGTATCACGCTGTCGGACGAGGAGGTCCAGGCTCTGGCCGATGTCATGCAGAAGATCGCGGCGCTCAATCTCGACCCGGACAAGCTGACTGAGCAGGTCAAGAGCGTCTATGAGGCGGCGGCCGCGAACGGACTTGATCTCAGCAAGTATGGAATTACAAATGACGACGTGAACGGCTTCTTCTCGAAGCTGTCCTCTGTGTTCCGGGCCGTCATCGACTGGATCAAGGGTCTGACATCGTAATAGGACTTATGCACAAAAAAATGAGGAGCGTAAAATAAAAACAGTGCGTTTTAACAATATTTAACGCCGCGTTCATAGTTTGTTCACATTATTTTGCTATATTCTTTTTCGACAAGTGATGAATGGTTGTTTAAAACGCTTGGCCGTGAGATAACCTCACAATAATCTTTCATAATAATCGCCCCGGCAGTTCGCAGCTGTCGGGGCACTCCTCTTTTTATGGGTAGCTTTTGTCTGAGTCCGCCTGTTTTCTTCGCCGTGTGGCACATTCTCTCATTTCTATGGTATAATTTTGGTAATTATTCAGCACCCATCGGAAAAACGATGAAATCCGGGTGGAGAGCTTGCTCGCCAGACGGTTTCATCATTTTTCCGATGGGCGGACAAGCGGCGAAGCCGCTCTGTCCGCCCACAACGAGGAACGCGAAGCGTTCCGAGTCTGGGGGGCTGAATCGTTACTGATTTTTTGGCATCATGAGATGAACGGAACATCTGCCCTGCTGCCGGATTATGGCGGCTGTCCGGCAGGAGGGTTTCCAGGCGATAATCGTCGGAAAATTACATATCAACCGATAGGAGACATATCAATGAAGAAAGGAACGATGGCGGGAACTTCGGGCGGCGCGCTTAAACGGGCGCTCAGAAGAATGCCGGAGGAGCTCCGAACTGAGGGCCCGGTGATTCTGGCGGCCGCGGTGACTGCGGCTCTGCTTGCGGCGCTGCTCACGCTGGTGCTGGTGAAGCCTGTATATGTGTCGAAGGCAGGCATCTATGTGTCGACGGAGGCTTCCGCAGACACTGCGCCGGCAGCAGGAAGCGGGACGGATGCGGGCACTACGCAGGCTGCAGAGAGCGGCGCTGCTGCGGCGACGGCTGCGGACCAGGCGGCTTCAGCGATTACAGAGACGGCCGGCGGGACAACTCCGGCAGCAAGTGATAAGAGCGAATCGGACTCCGATGCAAAGCTCGTGAATAACTGCCTCGAAATCACGACGGGAGATGATGTGCTGCAGGCTGCGCTGGCTTCAGTCACAGATGCCGGCATACCCTATCATACGTTTGCAAAGCATGTGACCGCGACAGCGGCGAAGAATGCACAGGTGATTTATGTGAAGGTTTCTGCGGACGATCCGTACAGCGCGGCGGACCTCTGCGAGGCGGTTGCTGAGGAGGCTGCGCGGCAGTACAGCTCAGTCGCGAAGGCAGGAACCGTTAAAATCGTTTCGAGGGCGAATATTCCGACGTCCGGCTCGGGTGTGCACGCGGTCCGGAACGGATTTCTGGCCGGGATCGCCGTGATCATTGCAGGAGTCATCGCGGTGTTCATTTTCTGCATGGCGGACAGAAAGCTTCGCACGGACAGCGAGATCCGGGAGATTCTGGGACTTGATACGTTCTGCATGATCCCGAAGGACCCGGATGAGCTGCGCTCACGCGTTCCGGAGGATATGGATGAGCCGGAAAATGGCAGTACGGGAGGTGCGGAATGAAGCGGATCAGAATCAGACTCCCTGAGATGCGGTGGGAGATCGACTCGGAATATGACGCGATGGCGGAACGTCTGATCGGGACGGAGACCGCGAAGATCATCTGTGTGTCGAGCTGTGCGAAGGAGGCGAGCCGTGGGGCCGTCTCCCTGCTTCTTGCGAGGAAGCTTGCGCAGAAGGGTTGCCGCGTGCTCCTTATGGACATGGACCTTCAGAAGATGATGCCGCTTTCGCGCATTCAGGTGAAAAATGAAGGCGGTACGGGCTTTTCCAAGTGGCTCACGAACAAATGTAAATTTTCGGAGGTTCTTCTCGAGACGAATATTGACGGCCTCTTCATGGTGCTTGCGGGAACGCCGACCAACGAAGGGACGAAGCTCCTCAAGGAGCGCCGCGTCGGGCTGCTTCTTGAATCTCTGGAAAAGTCCTTTGATTACATACTGATGGATATTCCGCCGATCACGGAGTCTGTTGACAGTGCGCTGGTCGCGGAGCTGTGTGACGGCGCCCTCCTCATCGTCGAGGCGGGAAAGACGGACGCGGACTTTGCGCAGAAGACTGCGGGCCGGTTCGAGTCAGCCGGCTGTCCGGTCCTCGGCGTCGTTCTGAATAATGCGGATGTCTGGCGCAATCGGCGGTACTTTTCCAAGTACGGGCCGGTGGAGAAGAAGTCCCCGAAGGACGCATACGCCGTCAGCGGGACGGACGATGATGTCCCTGATCCTGTGGAGCAGATTCTTTTTTCCAAGGTGAACGCGGGCATGCATGACGCAGGCTCTGCGTCGGAAGATGATGGCACGGAGGCGGAGAAACGGACATGAGAAGAAAAATCTGTATGATACTGGCAGCTGCGTCCGGGGTCCTCGCGGTCGTGATTCTGATTCTTGCTCTGTCGGCAGACAGAAAGGGACCGTCGATCACATTTCCGGACGACGGCTCGACCTACACGGATGGAGAGGCTGATTCTGACCTGCTCGAGTCGGTGACGGCCACGGATAAGCGCGACGGTGATGTCACGGACACGCTGAGAATTGTATCGGTTAGCAAGTCTGACGATGGGACAAGCGCGTCGCTTGTGTATGCGGCGAAGGACGACGCGGGCAATGTGACGACGAAGACGCGGGTCATGCCGGTGGCCGGTGCCGCGGAGCCTGCAAATACGCAGTCCGCGGCTGCTTCTGCGGAGCCTGCCGCTTCTGCGGCTGATTCGGCGGCCAGTACTGCTGCGCAGCCGGAACAGGAGACGGCCTCTGCATCCTCAGGCGAGGCGGCAGAGAGTACAGCTTCGGAGAGCGCGGCGACGCCGACTCCGGACCCGGAGACGCAGGCTGAGCAGGCGGACGAGGCAGTCCGCAATACACTCGCTGCGGATGCGCCGCGTCTCTACCTCAAGGTCCACTATGTGACGCTTTCTGTCGGCGAGAAATTCTCGTATATGTCCTATATTTCCCAGCTCACGGATGACAAGGACAGCAGCGCGACGCTCTCACAGCGGATCAATGTCGGCGGCGCCGCATCCAGCGGAAAGCTCGATACGAGCACGCCGGGCAATTACGATGTGGAATACAGCTGTGATGACAGCGACGGCAATAAGAGCAATGTCGCGATCCTGCACGTCACGGTTCAGTGAACCATGTTGCGGTGATATTCCGCGTTGATCTCGGCGATCTCCTTCTCCCCGTTGATGTAGGGGAGATAGAGCTCGTCGATGCTCCCTCCGCCGATATTGTCGCAGCCGTTGCAGAAATTACAGGCTCCGCCGCAGGAGCTTAAGGCCTGCTCGACGATGCGGATGCGGTCCTCTCTCGTTGTGTCTTTGATCAGAAGTGATTTCATGATGTGTCTCCTTTCGGGCATAGCGCCTGTCTGTATTGTATATCATGAAGGCTGGATTTGTACACAAGGGTGTGTTACTCTGCAAATGCTGTATGCGATTGGCGCAGCTGCGGCGATCAGGACGGCCCTGAGTTTAGATGGTGTGTGTACAGCAGCGCCACGCGGCGGAAACGGGAGACTGTCAAAAAGGGAAGGAAAACCGTCCGGAATTTCGTGCATTTGACAATTAGAAATCCGGTGGATAAACCGATATAATAGAGTAGTATATAAGTAAAGCGACTGCAAGGGCAGCCCGGTGTTGGAAGACATAACTCCAAGCCGGGCTGTTTTTTTGTGCTCGTGAGTCGCTGCACGGACGCAGCCGGCAGTGCTTTGACTGCACGGCCGCGGGGCTTCATGACCGGTCTGAACCGGCTCTGATGCATGGTGCCGTGTAACTTGAAAAATATTCAGGAGGCAGGAATGGAAAAGGCTGTAACTAACAAAATGGGTACGGAAAAAATATCGAAGGTCATGCTTTCGATGGGCATTCCGATTATTGTTTCGATGGTGCTGCAGGCCATGTACAACATCGTCGATTCCATGTTCGTCGCGAATATGGCGGATGAGCCGGGCATCGCACACACCGGTGAGTACGCGGTCAACGCGCTCACGCTTGCATTTCCGGTCCAGATGCTGATCGTCGCGTTCGGAATCGGAACCGGCGTCGGTGTCGGCGCGATGCTCTCGCGCATGCTCGGTCTCAAGGACACGGAGGAAGCGGCGCGCGTCGCGGGCAATGGCGTGTTTCTCGGCATTGTGCTGTCCGCGGTGTTCTTCATTTTCGGACTGACGGGCATTGATGTCTATCTGAAGAGCCAGACGTCGGACCCGATCGTGCTCGGCATGGGCCGCACGTATCTCCGGATCTGTACGCTGCTGTGCTTCGGCAACCTGCTCTACGGCATCTATGAGAAGCTCCTGCAGTCGACGGGCAAGACGATTCTGTCGACGACCGCGCAGATCGCGGGTGCGCTCACGAATATCGTCTTCGACCCGATCATGATTTACGGCCTTCTCGGCTGCCCGAGAATGGGTATCGCGGGCGCGGCCTGGGCGACGGTCATGGGCCAGATGGTCTCGCTCGTCCTCGCGATGATCTTTCAGTACACGAAAAATAAGGAAATAAAGAGCGGCTTCCGCTATCTGAAGCCTGATGGAAGAACGATCCGCGGCATCTATAGCATTGGCATCAGCGCGATTATCATGCAGGCGCTGATGAGCTTCATGACCTATGGCGTCAATATTATTTTCGGCGCGGTGTCGGCGTCGGCCGTCACAGCATACGGCATCTTCTACAAGATCCAGCAGTTCATTTTCTTCGCGGGCTTTGGCCTTAGAGATGCGATCACGCCGATCATTTCCTACAACTACGGCATGGGCTCGCAGAAGCGCGTGAAGGAGGGTATTAAATGCGGCCTTATTGACACGACGGTCGTCATGCTCATTGGTCTTGTGCTCATGCAGCTTTTTGCGCACCCGCTCGCGCAGATCTTCGGTCTGACGCAGGAGACGGAGACGCTCTGTGTCAGGGCCATGCACATCATCAGCCTCGGCTTCGTGTTCGCGGGCATCAATATTGCGCTGCAGGGCGTCTTCCAGGCGCTTCAGTCCGGCAACAGCTCGCTCATCGTCTCGGTCCTAAGGCTTCTTGCGGTCCCGCTTCCGCTCGCCTATGTGTTCACGCGCATGGCAAATGCAGAGCAGCTCATTTTCTGGGCATTCCCGGCAGGTGAGCTTGTCGCGGCTGCTGTCGCTGTGATCCTTCTCAAGCGGTGCTATCGGAAGCGCGTGGTTCCGATGGCGAACTGGAAGAGGACGCGCGAGGAGGCGGCAGGCTCCGACGTATAATGCCGTCACTGAGTTCGAGCGAACGATCACTTGTTACAGAAATTTCACAGATAGAAGGCGTATGCCTTGTTGACGAACATTGCGCGAGTAGGTATTATACCTTGTAAACAAACCGGACGGATAGCCCGTTCCCGGATTTTGCAGGTTGAGGATAACGATTCAGCACCCTTAGGCCCGGAACGCATCGCGTTACTCGCTGCGGGCGCTGAACCGTTACAAATAAGGAGGTATATACTATGGCGGATTTTGATACAAGGCAATATAAGCTCGCCCGCGTCCGTCAGTTTGACGGCACGCCGCTCACTCGGACACAGTACAATCTGGTAATCGGCGGCATGCTCGTCTTCGGCACGCTGATTAACGTCGCCGAGGCGACACTGCTGCGGAATTCGATTCTTCAGATTCCGGCGCTCGCGGTGTTTCTCATTTATCTGATCGGAAGCTTCGGCGGCATGGCGCTGGTCTATCGGAACCGGAGCGTCGGCGCAGGCATCGCGGGCTTCACAGTCCTCGCCGCGTCGATGGGGCTTCTGCTCACGTATTTCGTGTCATTTTATGACACAGGCTCGATCGCGCTCGCATTTATCTGCACGGCGTGCACGACGGGCATCATGATGGCGCTCGCGACACTTGCACCGCAGGTGTTCCTCAGGATGGGACGGGTTCTCGGCATCTCGCTTCTCGTCTCCATCTTCGCAAGCCTTGTCGTTGCATTTCTTGCGCCCGCGCTGTGGACGGCCTTCGACTGGCTCATGGTCCTTCTGTTCTGCGGCTATATCGGCTTTGACTGGGCGAGAGCGCAGCGCTACCCGTCAAATGCGGTCAACGCCGTTCAGTGCGCGGCGGACATCTATGTCGATATCGTGAACCTGTTCATCCGGATTCTCGACATCATCGGCATCAGCCGCAATTGATTGCTTTTGGTACTGAAATGAAAAAGCCGCCGAAGACTGTGGCTGTATAAGATTTATGACAGGGCTGTTCTGCATATGCGGGACAGCCCTTGTGTATGGAAGGAAGATGCGTATATGGCTGAGAGAAATGCAGAGCTTCATACGGTGGAGCTGACCGGATTCCCACAGGTTGTGACGGAATCGGGAATCGCGTACGGCGGAGATCAGAACTGGTTCAAGCGTCCGAAATGGGCGAGGTTTGCGGGCTGCGCGTCTGTCGCGGGCGCAAACCTCGCGGCGTATTATGGCGTCGGGACGGAGCCTGATATCGCGGGGGCGCCTGTCTACAGCCAGAAGAAGTACGTGGAGCTCCAGACGCTGATGTACAGGCACTACATGCATCCCGGCTATATGGGCTTTCCGCATGTGACCGTGTTCCGCGACCATTTTGTGCAGTATGTGAAGGACAACGGCGCGTGGGCAAGTGGTGAGATCCGGACGGAGAAGGACTGGACGCACGCGAGGGACGCATTTGCGTATATTCGTCAGGCGATCGACGAGGACACGCCGGTTGCGCTTCTTATCCTCGGACACACCCGGGAGGAGGAGCTCGGCGACGACACCTGGCACTGGATGACGCTGACGGGATACGACGAGGACGGGAGCAGGGTCCTCATTTCCAATCACGGGAAGAAGCAGTGGCTCGATGTCCCGATGGTCTTTGAGCCGGATGCGAAAAATGAGGTGCGCCTCGCGAAGTTTACGGTAAGGAAATAACACGCCTGAAAAATCCCCATCTGCAGCTGCAGGTGGGGATTCTGACTGTCTGAGAAAGACTTTCCCGGCAGCCGCGCATTCTAACGGGATTATATATGGTTGCTCTAGATGCCGGCTGAGCCGCGAGAGCGGCTCTCCTCCCGGAACCGGGGAAGTCTGCGACAAGTATAGCACAGAGAGAGGGGCCGCGGCAAATCTGCCGCGGCCCCTCCCAGGTCGAAGCTCGTATGAGCCGGTTATTTGTACTTGTAGAAGCCTTCACCCGCGTTGACGCCGGTCTTGCCCTCGTCGAGGTATTTCTTCAGCATCGCGCAGATCCGTCCCATCGTGGAGTTCGGGTCCTTCGCCTGCGGGTTCATGCTGCAGATGTCGTACGCGGTCTTGAGGCCGACGACATCGAGGATGTGGAACGGACCGACAGGTGAGCCCGGGACGAGCATCGTGTTCAGGATGTACCCCGGCTGCTCCTTCTTCAGGCAGAGCGGGATCATGCCGATCTCCTTCGCAAACTGGACGACCTCGTCGTAAACCTTCGGGTCAGTCCCGTCGTGGCCCATGACCTCGGCCGTATTGCCGTTCCAGATTTCATTTGCAAAATGAAGTGCCATATACTTCTCCGGGCGGCCCGTATAATCGCGGAACTGGCTCGGAATCATGGTGGAGGAGTTCGTGACGATGACAGTCTTCTCCGGGAGCAGGTCCTTCATTTTCGTGTAGACATCGATCTTTGCCTTCGGATCCTCTGTCATGGACTCGATGACAATGTCCGCGTCGGCGACTGCCTTTGCCATGTCGAGCTCGATCTTGATGCTGTCATAGGCCTTCTCGACCTGTGCTTTCAGCTCATCGATCTTCTCCGGTGTGAGGTCCTTCACGCCGTCGACGAGGCCGTGCGAGTACCGCTGCGTATCTGTGCCGCAGAGAGCCTTGTGCGCCTCCAGCGTGTTCAGGTAAATGCCCTTCAGCCGGTCAAGCTTCGGCTGGGTGCGGCCGATGGACCCTTCTGCGGAGCCAGAATGTCACGTTCTTACCCTTGTATGCTGCCTGAAAGCCGATCTGTGTGCCGAGGACGCCGCCGCCGGCAACGACTACATTTTGAAAGCTCATAAATAACCCTCCTTTGAATTTTGTGTTGGCGCAGGATGGCCTGCGATATACACAAATCATACCACATAAATGGCCTTTTCTGTGTGAAAAATTCATAAAGACTATGCGCGAGTTTCAGTCCGCTCTGCACACAGACCGATTTCGAGAGTGGCCGCGTCTGATTACAGTTCCAGCGCTTTAAGGCTGACGCTGAGTGAACTGTAGGATTCAAGAGGGCCGAGCGGGGATTCTCGGCCATTCAATGACCGAGTAGTTCACTCATTTGCAGTGCGCATGCTGCGATCTTCTCTGTACTCCATAGGCGTCTTTCCCGTGCTCTCACGGAAGACTCGCGAGAAATGGCCGGGCGAGGAGTAGCCGAGATAGACGCTGATTGAGGTGACGGGCTTGTCGGTGTAGAGAAGGAGCCGCTTTGCCTCCTCAATCTTTTTGTCACGGATGTACTGCTGCAGTGTGACGCCGGCTTCCTTCCGGAAGCAGCGGCTTACATACGAGCGGCTCATGAAGAGGGCATCCGCAATGTCCTCTGTCGTGACCGGCTCGGAGAGGTGCTGCAGGATGTAGGCGTGGACCTTGAGAACCAGCGGGGACGGATGGCCGCCGCCTTGGAGAATCCGGACCCGGTCGCAGAAATCGAGAACCATGTGGTACTGCAGGTTCATGATCCGGTCCGGGTCGGGAAGAAGCTCCGCTTTCCGGATATACGCGTCGCTCAGTTGAAAGGCCTCCTCGACAGGGACGCCTCCTTCGATTGCCGCCCTTGAGACAATCGTCGCGGTTGTGACAAATGTATTTTTCTGTTGGCGCAGCTGATTTGGCGCCATGCTCCCGGGACGGATCGCCGGGGCCCTGTCTATCCATGCCTTGAGCGAGACCATATCCCCCTGGCGGATCATCCGCAGCATGAGCTGTTCCTGGCCGTAGGAATTGTGCTGCGTCTCCTCCGGCTGTGGGGCGTCTGCATTTGCGGCCGTTTGTGCAGGTTCGCAGGTTTCGTCGCTGTTATCAAAGAAGCGGTCCGCCTCCTCTGTTTTCAGCTCGGTCGCAATAGAGCCCTGCTCGCTGCCTGAGATAGTCAGATCCCTGAGACTCAGCTTCTGTCCGGTCAGAATAAAGCAGACCGGAAGCAGCATCTGTACCAGCGGATGATGCTCTTCATGCCGCCGATCAGCTCCTCGATTTCGTTTCTGTCCGATAACCCTAAGCGGAAGGCCAGCCTCCGGAGGTCCTGGTCCGTGTCCGGCACCTGCCTTGTGGGGCCGATGACCATCCGGCGGTTCCCGGAGCGGACGATCCCGTAATAATAGAAATCCTCCGTCGTATAGTAGCCGACCGGCCCAGGAACAGACAGAATTTCCTCCATGTGGAGCGTCATCGGGTCCACAGGCAGGTGGATGACGGAGTAATAAAAGTCGACATGACCGTTCGTCAGGAGCCGCACCGGAATGCCGGCCAGCATGCCGATCTCGGTTCCCAGATAGCGCAGATCTTCCTCTGAAAATGAAGGGCGCGCGCTGCGTCCGTCTATTTTCGCTATTTTTTCATTTTCCATATTGTACAGGTTCCTTTCTCTGCTTCCGGTTTTTTGACTTCATGCCTGGATAATTTCTTAAGAACGTTCCGGATGGAATCTGACGATCCATTTACATTCCATCACATATAAATAAATTATAGCACACATATATAAGTCGGAAATCCGTCAATCTGATATTCTCTATCGCGAAAGACGAAAACCAATTACTAAAAAGAAACGGGGGCAGTACCGGCCTCGGCATGAAAGGAGAATGACAAATGAAGAACCTGAAGGTGCTGGTCACCGGAGCTGCCGGCGGCATGGGAATCGAGACGGTCCGTCAGATGGCGGAGGATGACGGATCCTACCGCATTGTCGCGACAGACCTTCCGGGTGAAAAGAGCAGAAAGAACCTCGAGCCGTTTCGAGGCAACCCACGATTTACGATCGCGTACGGGGACCTCACGAATTATGAGACGGTGAAGAAGCTCGTGAAGGACTGCGACATTGTGCTGCATATCGCTGCATTTGTCTCGCCGTTTGCGGATTACTACCCGGAGAAGGCGATGCAGGTCAACTGCGGGTCCACGAGAAATTTCATCCGGGCGATCCGGGAGCTTCATCAGGAGGAGACGACGCGGTTTGTTTCGATCGGAACGGTCGCGGAGACCGGAGACCGGATGCCGCCGATCCACTGGGGACGGGTCGGCGATCCGATCAAGCCGAGCATGTATGACTACTACGCGGTCTCGAAGGTCGCCGCGGAGCGGATGGTCGTCGAGAGCGGACTGAAATACTGGGTCAGCCTCAGACAGACGGGCATCATCGGTCCCGCAATGGCGAAGATCCGCGATTCGATCCAGTTCCACAACTGCCTCGATAATGTGCTCGAGTATGTGTCGGACCGCGACTCGGGGCGCCTTATGCGGAACATTGCCGGGTTTACGGAGGACGGGAGCCTTCCGGAGGCCTTCTGGGGACATATCTACAATATCGGCGGCGGAGAGTCCTGCCGGGTCAGCACGATTGATATGTACAGGATTATGTACCGGGAGATGGGCTTTACGTCGCTCGATCCGGTAATCAATCCGAAATATGTTGCGACACGGAATTTCCACGGCCAGTATTATCTGGATTCCGATAAGCTTGAGAATTATCTTCATTTCCGTCACGACTCCATGCAGTACTTTTACGACGCGTATCTCAATGAGGTGAAGTCCGTGAA
>OMYS01000090.1 GCA_900315305.1 uncultured Eubacteriales bacterium | reverse complement strand
AGGAAGTGAACGAGATCATGGGAGGTCAGGTACTCGATTACGAAACCAAGCGTGCCAGACGCGAAGGCCGGGCGGAAGGTCAGGCTGAGGGCCGGGCTGAGGGCCGGGCTGAAGGTCGGGCTGAAGGTCGGGCGGAAGGTCTGGCGGAAGGTCTGACTAAAGGACAAGCCCGTGAAGCGCTGCAGACAGCAGGACGTCTTTTCGAGAGAGGCTTCTCCTACGAGGATGTCCGGGCCGTTGTCACACAGGTCATCACAGATGATGAGCTCCACAGGCTGGAGCAGGAAGCAAAAGAAAACCGCAAGGAGTAAAGCTTCAAAAGAGCCCCGGCCGGATATGCCGTGGCTCTTTTGTTTTTCAGTTTTCTTCGAGCAGTGCGACTGCCTCGTAGGGACGGAGCTTCGTAAGAAGAACCGCATCTGTGCTGTCTTTCGCGCCTGAGGCAGCGTCTGCACCATCATTTCCGGCAGTCCCGTCCGACCTGCCGGCACAGGTTTCATCCTCTATGCTGTCAATCAGACGCTGCATGCCAGTCGCATCGAAGCCGCCGGCATTTGCAAGGAGCGGCTCTTCCGCGCCGCGAAGGTTGCAGAAGACATGGAGCTTCCGGCCTCCGAGCTCACGGACGTAGGAAATGATATTCTCATTTTCCGGGTCTGTGAAATGGATTGTACCGTCGGCTATGATTTCATACTCCTTGCGGAGACGGATCAGCTTCTTATAATAAGAAAGAATCGATGCGGGATCCTGGCTCTCCGTGGCGACATTGATATGATCTTTATTGTCAGGGATACCGATCCAGGGCTCCTCATTTGCGTCATCCGGCATAAATCCCGCATATTTGCCTGCCGTCCACTGCATCGGCGTGCGGCCGTTGTCCCGAGAGCGCTCACCGATGATGTGAAGCGCCTCCGCCGGAGATTTTCCTTCATTTGTCAGAATCTTGTAGTAGTTGATGGACTCGACGTCCCGGTACTGGTCGATAGATGTGAAGCCGGCGTTCGTCATGCCGATTTCCTCGCCCTCGTAAATGTACGGAGTGCCGCGCATGAGATGAATGAGCGTGGCGAGCATTTTCGAGGATTCCTTCCAGTAATGCGTCACATCGCCGAAGCGGGAATTCGCGCGCGGCTGGTCGTGATTGTTCCAGAACACGGCGTTCCACGCGCCGCCCTTCTCCATGCCCTCCTGCCACTCGGTAAAGAGCTCGCGGAGCTTTCGGAAGTCAGGCGCCATAAGCTCCCACTTCTGACCGTTCTTGTAGTCGACCTTCAGGTGATGGAACGAGAAGACCATTTTCAGCTCATGGGATGCAGGGTTCGCGTAGCGGATGCAGTTTGCAAGCGACGTCGAGGACATTTCGCCGACCGTCATCATGTCGGCGATTCCCGTGTCCTCCGCAAGCTCGCGCAGGAACTCGTGGACGTGCCGCCCATCCGTGTAGAAGCGCCGTCCGTCTCCCTCGAAATCATCCTCGAAGACTGCCGGCTTGGAAATGAGGTTCACCACGTCAAAGCGGAAGCCTTTCAGCCCCTTCGCCTTCCAGAACCGGATCACGTTCTTCAGCTCCTCGCGGACACGCGGATTCTCCCAGTTGAGGTCGGCCTGCGTCTTGTCAAAGAGGTGAAGGTAGTACTTGTTAAAGGCCGGGACATACTCCCAGGCTGAACCGCCGAATTTCGATACCCAGTTCGTCGGAACATATGATGCCGCGAAGGCGCGGATTTCCTCGGGCGAGGAATTCGGAGCCGGAGCCGGGATCTGATCGGACGGCTGGGAACCTGCGCTTGGAGTGAGGTCTGCGGCCTTTGTCGATTCATCTGATCTCGTGGACCTCTGGATAATGTGCCCGTCCGCATCGCGATTGACCGGATCCTTCCAGATGTAATAATCCATGTATGTGGGATCGCCGGCGAGCGCCTTCTGAAACCACTCGTGATCGGTCGAAGTATGGTTGAAAACCATATCAAACATGAGACCGAGGCCAAGTTCATTTGCCTCACGGATCATTGCGTCCGCATCGTCCATCGTACCGAACATCGGATTGACGGAATAATAATCGGCGACATCATAGCCATTGTCATTCATCGGACTTCTGAAAAATGGCGTGAGCCACACGTAATCGACACCAAGGTCCTTCAGATACGGGAGCTTCGACCGGATGCCGTTCAGGTCGCCGATGCCGTCGCCGTTCGAGTCGCAGAAGGACTTGACATAGATCTGGTAGACTGTGCTGTTTCTGAAATCGCTCATAGCGTATGCCGCTCATAAAGTCGTGAAATGAACTCTGGCGGCTCCTCCTTTCTATTATATGACGAGAGCGGACGGGCATAACCCGCCCGCTTCGTGAGAGGGAATGGACATCACTTGATGTCGGCGACGGTATCGGCGCCTGCGCGGACCGTCTTGTCCGGATAGTAGACGATATTTCCGAAGCCGCCGTCATCTGTGACGACACACATAGTAATGAGGGGATGTCCGGCTGCCTTGATCTTGTCCGCGTCGAAGCGGATGAGGTCCTGACCTGCCTTCACGGAATCACCCATTTTCACGAGCGGCGTGAAGCCGTCGCCCTTCATATTGACGGTGTCGAGGCCGATGTGAAGCAGGACCTCAACGCCATTCTTCAGTGTCAGTCCGACTGCGTGATTGCTTTCGTCCATTGTGACAGTGACCGTGCCGTCGGCCGGAGCCTTCAGCACATTCGATGTCGGCTCGATCGCGATGCCGTTGCCGAGCGCAAGTGATGCGAATACCTGGTCCGGGACCTCGTTCATCGGGACAGTCTTGCCGTCGAGAAATGCCTTGAGGCTCACGGGCTTCTTTTCATTTTCAGAAATCTGCTTTGCCTGAGCGGCTGCCTCTGCCATAGCCTGCTCTCTGCCTGTCTGCTCAGCGACCTTGTCGATGCCCTTGCTCTTGCCGATGATCAGTGTGAGTACAAACGGGATGACCACTGCAGCTGCCATGGCGATCGCGTACGGGCCCCAGCTCTGCGGCTGCATGGACAGGATTCCCGGAAGTCCGCCGACACCGATTGCATTTGCGGTGCAGCTTGTGCTGACGGAAATGACAGCCGCAATCGCGGAGCCTGTCATGCCGCAGAAGAACGGGAAGCTGTATTTCAGGTTGACACCGAAGATAGCCGGCTCAGTGAC
>OMYS01000070.1 GCA_900315305.1 uncultured Eubacteriales bacterium | reverse complement strand
TACAGAAACCACAGCTACCTGAACTTCCGGAGCAGGAATTCAACAGGACATTCCATCCTGATCGGGGAGAACTGGTATTACTAAATCAAATATGATGGCACAGAAAAGCCGGCGGGACGTCCCGCCGGTTTTCTTGTCCCCTTCCTGTAATCGATTTCATGCCCGGATATCCCCGAAAACCTTGACATTACATGCCATAGAAAAGTACAATTAATCACTATGACAGGGATATCCTGCCCATCGCGCGGTCACCCGCGCGAACTATACCATGATTCAGCAGCGACGAGAAAGCTGCAGAAGGGGAAACAGATGCTTTATAAAAAGGTTGACACCAACATGAATTTCGTTGACCGCGAGAAAGAAACGGTCAAGTTCTGGAATGACAATAAAATCTTCCAGAAGAGCGTCAAGGAAAATGAAGGACACCCTCTCTACATGTTCTATGACGGCCCGCCGACGGCAAATGGCAAGCCGCACATCGGTCATGTCCTGACGCGTGTCATCAAGGACACGATCCCGAGATACCACACCATGAAGGGTGAGTGCGTTCCGAGAAAGGCAGGATGGGACACACACGGCCTTCCGGTCGAGATCGAAGTCGAGAAGAAGCTCGGTTTCAAGCACAAGGAAGATATTGAAAAATACGGCGTCGAGCCGTTCATCAAGCAGTGCAAGGAATCCGTGTGGAAGTACGAGGGCATGTGGAGAACATTCTCCGACGCTGTCGGCTTCTGGGCAGACATGGACCATCCGTATGTCACCTATCACAACGACTACATCGAGTCCGAGTGGTGGGCACTGCAGCAGATCTACAACAAGGGACTCCTCTATGAAGGATACAAGATCGTCCCGTACTGCCCGCGCTGCGGCACCCCGCTCTCAAGCCACGAGGTCGCACAGGGCTACAAGACAGTCAAGGAGAGATCCGCGATCGTCCGCTTCCAGACGAAGGATGACCCGGATGTCTACTTCCTCGCATGGACCACAACACCGTGGACACTTCCGTCCAACGTTGCGCTCTGCGTGAACCCGGAGGATGACTACGTCAAGGTTAAGGCGAAGGACGGCTACACCTACATCATGGCGGCCGCACTCGTGGAGAAGGTCCTCGGCGAGGACGCGGAAGTCCTTGAACATTACAAGGGCAAGGACCTCGAGTACAAGGAATATAAGCCGCTCTACGACTGCGCAAAGGAAGCAGCTGACAAGCAGCACAAGAAAGCATTCTTCGTTATGTGCGACGATTACGTCACTATGACCGATGGTACCGGCGTTGTCCACATCGCCCCGGCCTTCGGTGAAGACGACGCGAGAATCGGAAGAAAATACGACCTTCCGCTCGTCAAGTTCGTCGATGAGAACGGCAAGATGACGAAGGAGACGCCATTTGCCGGCATGCGCGCGAAGCCGTCAGAGAAGGAAATGAAGGAAGAGGGCGCAATCAGCGCCGATCCGGAGGTCCTGAAGGACCTCGCTGCGAAGAACCTTCTCTTTGCGGCGCCGAAGTTCGAGCATGACTATCCGTACTGCTGGAGATGCGATACACCGCTTCTCTACTACGCGAGAGAATCCTGGTTCATCAAGATGACGGCAGTCCGTGACCGCCTCATCGCAAACAACAAGAAGATCAACTGGATTCCGAAGTCCCTCGGCGAGAGACGCTTCGGCGACTGGCTTGAGAATGTCCAGGACTGGGCGCTCTCGAGAAACAGATACTGGGGCACACCGCTCAACATCTGGACCTGCCCGGACTGCGGCGAGAAGATGTCCATCGGCTCCATCGCAGAGCTGAAGGAGAAGGGCGACAACGTCCCGGACGACATCGAGCTGCATAAGCCGTATGTCGACAAGATCACCATCAAGTGCCCGAAGTGCGGCGGCACGATGCACCGCGTACCGGAAGTCATCGACTGCTGGTTCGACTCAGGATCAATGCCATTTGCACAGCTCCACTATCCGTTTGAGAATCAGGAGCTGTTCAAGAAAGAATTCCCGGCGTCGTTCATTTCCGAGGCCGTCGATCAGACGCGCGGCTGGTTCTACTCGCTGCACGCGATCTCGACGCTTCTCTTTGACTCACCGGCATTCAAGAACTGCATCATCATGGGCCTTGTCCAGGATGAGAACGGCCAGAAGATGTCGAAGTCCAAGGGAAATGCCGTCGACCCGATGGAGGCACTTAATAAATACGGCGCGGACGCGATCCGGTGGTACTTCACCGTCTCATCAGCACCGTGGCTGCCGAGCCGCTTCTACGGCAAGGCTGTACAGGAAGGCCAGCGCAAGTTCCTCGGCACCCTGTGGAACACCTACGCGTTCTACGTTCTGTACGCGAACATTGACAATTTTGATGCGACAAAGCACAAGCTCGAGTACGACAAGCTGTCCGTCATGGACAAGTGGATCCTCTCACGCTTAAACAGCACGATCAAGGAAGTCGATTCGAACTATAGCAACTACAAGGTCACAGAGGCCGGCAAGGCGATGCAGCAGTTCGTCGACGACATGTCCAACTGGTACGTCCGCAGAAGCCGCTCGAGATTCTGGGCATCCGGCATGGAGCAGGACAAGATCAACGCCTATGAGACGCTCTACACCTGCCTCGTGACACTGTGCAAGCTCGCGGCGCCGACGATCCCGTTCATGACAGAGGAGATCTATCAGAACCTCGTCCGCTCGATCGACAAGGACGCGCCGGAATCGATCCATCTGTGCAGCTATCCGTCAGCGGATGACAGCATGATCGACAAGAAGCTCGAGGAGAACATGGACCACCTGCTCAAGGTCGTCGTCCTCGGCCGCGCTGTCCGCAACGCGAGCGGCATCAAGAACCGCCAGCCGATCGGAAAGATGTACATCAACGCGCCGTTCGAGATCCCGGAATATTATCAGGAGATCATTCTCGACGAGCTGAACGTTAAGAGCCTGGAAATGAAGGACGACCTGAGCCAGTACTCTGGCTGCACGATCAAGCCGAATTTCGCGGCGATCGGCAAGAACTTCCCGAAGGAAATGAAGGGCGCTGTCATCAAGGCTGTGAACCAGCTTGATGCGGACAAGGCCGCAAAAGAGCTGAAGTCAAAGGGAACCGTCACGGTCACGCTTAACGGCGAAGAGACAGAGCTTCCGGAGGAAGACCTTCTCGTCGAGATCAAGCAGGTCGAGGGCTTTGAGGCACTGTCCGACAACGGCATCACCGTCGTCATGGACAAGCATCTCACACCGGAGCTTATTGAGGAAGGCTTCGTGAGAGAGCTCATTTCCAAGATCCAGACGATGCGCAAGGAGGCCGGCTTCGAGGTCATGGACCGCATCAAGGTCTACGCGGACGGAAATGAGAAGATCCGCGACATCCTCGCGGCCAACAAGGCCCAGATCATGCACGACGTCCTCGCCGACGACATCATTTACGGCGAGACGAAGGGCTACACGAAGGACTGGAAGATCAACACCGAGGCAGTCACGCTCGGCGTAGAGAAGCAGTAATCATGAGGGAACACGGCTCCGGGGCACAGAGCCCGGAGCCTTAAAATGCAGCAACACACCAAGGAGGTAAATAAGGTGGCTACATTAGGGACAAAGCATGCGTTTGACAAGGAGAAGTTCATCGCAGACGTCAAGGAAAATGTCAGAAAGATGTACCGTCTCGACATCGAGGAAGCATCACAGCAGCAGATCTTCCAGGCCGTGTCGGACGTCATTGAGGACTCGATCATCGACGAGTGGATGGACTCCTGCAAGGCATTCAACGAGCAGAAGACCAAGATCGTCTACTATCTCTCCATGGAGTTCCTGATCGGCCGCGCGCTCGGCAACAACCTGCTGAACCTCGGCGAGTACGAGGGTGTCAAGGAAGCGCTCGAGGAGCTCGGACTTGATATCAACGCGATCGAGGACCAGGAGCCGGATCCGGCACTCGGCAACGGCGGTCTCGGCCGTCTTGCGGCTTGCTTTATGGATTCGCTCGCGACAGGCGGCTACCACGCGTATGGTTGCGGCATTCGCTACCACTACGGCATGTTCCGTCAGAAGATCGTCAACGGCTTCCAGAAGGAAGTGCCGGACAACTGGCTGAAGAACTACTATCCGTTCGAGCTGAAGCGCCCGGAGCACGCGAAGGAGGTCCGCTTCGGCGGCAACACGCGCATCGAGTACGATCAGGCGACAGGCCAGACGCACTACATTTACGAGAACTACTCATCCGTCCGCGCTGTTCCGTATGATATCCCGGTCGTCGGCTACAAGAACCACGTCGTCGACACACTGAGAATCTGGGACGCAGAGGCCATCAACGACTTCGAGCTGTCCTCATTTGACAGAGGAGAGTACGACAAGGCTGTTGAGCAGGACAACCTCGCGCGCACGATCACAGAGGTTCTGTACCCGAATGATAACCACATGGCAGGCAAGGAGCTCAGACTGAAGCAGCAGTACTTCTTCATTTCCGCGTCTGTCCAGACCGCTCTTGAGAAGCAGCTGGAGCTGTACGGCACACTCGACTCCCTTCCGGAGCATGCGGCTTTCCAGCTCAACGATACACACCCGACCGTCGCGATCCCGGAGCTTATGCGTCTCCTCATGGACGTCTACGGCTATGGCTGGGACCAGGCGTGGGACATCACGACACGCTCCTGCGCGTACACGAACCACACAATCATGGCAGAGGCTCTCGAGAAATGGCCGATCGACCTCTTCTCCCGCCTGCTTCCGCGTATTTACCAGATTGTCGAGGAGATCAACCGCCGCTTCCTGAACGAGATCCAGGCGAAGTATCCGGGCAACAACGACAAGATCAAGAACATGGCGATCATTTACGACGGCCAGGTCCGCATGGCGTACCTCGCCATCGTCGGCGGCCACAGCGTCAACGGCGTCGCGGAGCTTCATACGGAGATCCTGAAGAAGGACGTCCTGAAGGATTTCTACGAGATGATGCCGCAGAAATTCAACAACAAGACAAATGGTATCACGCAGAGACGTTTCCTGCTTCACGGCAACCCGCTCCTCGCGTCCTGGGTCACGGACAAGGTCGGCGACGGCTGGATCACGGATCTCTCCAAGATCTCCGGCCTCAAGCTCTATGTCGATGATCCGAAGGCTCAGCAGGAGTTCATGAACATCAAATACAAGAACAAGCAGAGACTGGCGGACTACATCCTGCGCCACAACCACATCGAGGTCGACCCGAACTCCATTTTCGATGTCCAGGTCAAGCGTCTGCATGAGTACAAGAGACAGCTTCTCAACATCATGCATGTCATGTACCTGCGCAACCAGCTGAAGGAGCATCCGGAGATGGCGTTCTACCCGAGAACCTTCATTTTCGGCGCGAAGGCTTCCGCGGGCTACCAGATCGCGAAGCTGATCATCAAGCTCATCAACTCCGTCGCGGATTCCGTCAACAACGATCCGGACCTGAAGGGCAAGCTCAAGGTCGTCTTCATCGAGGACTACAAGGTCTCGAACGGCGAGATCATCTTCGCGGCGGCGGATGTCTCCGAGCAGATCTCCACGGCTTCGAAGGAAGCTTCCGGCACCGGCAATATGAAGTTCATGCTGAACGGCGCTCCGACTCTCGGCACGATGGACGGCGCAAATGTCGAGATCGTAAAAGAAGTCGGCGAGGAAAATGCATTTATCTTCGGCCTTTCGTCCGATCAGGTCATTAACTACGAGCACAACGGCGGCTATGATCCGAACTACATCTTCAACACGGATTCCGAGATTCGTCAGGTCCTCGTTCAGATGATCAACGGCACATTTGATCCGGATACGGAACTTTTCCGCCCGATCTATGACTCTCTGCTGACGAACAAATATGGTCCGGCGGACAAGTACTTCATCCTTGCGGATTTCCGCAGCTACGCGGAGGCGCAGAAGCGGGTCGAGAAGGCTTACCTCGACAGGGCAGGCTGGGCCCGCATGGCAGCGGCAAGTTCTCCTCCGACCGCACGATCAAGGAGTACGTCGACGATATCTGGCACCTCGACAAGGTCGTCATCGACAAATAAATATTCAGCACCGCAGGCGAGGAACGTTCTGCGCTCCTCGCTGTGGGCAGTAGACGGGCAGGCACACGCTTTACGGCGCGATGCCTGCCTGTTTTGCGTTCTTGAGGATTCTGAGCGCTGCGGGGGGGGCGGAGATGGTAGGACTTTTGATCCAATCTTGCCTGGAAACGCTACGGTGCGGCCGGGCGGTAGGGCTTCAGCCCCAATCAAGCCCGGAAACGAAACAGCAGTAGCGCGTGAAAGCAAGATTGGGGCAGGAGACGCTACGATTCGACTCGGCCGTAGTGCTTCAGCTCCGATCTCGCCCAGAAAGAAACTTGATGTCGTTGTACTAGTAGATTTTCGTTTGTTCGCTTGGTATACTGCTCTTATGGGTACTACCTGGAACGGTAGGCGGTTGTCCCTCTACGGAGGGACTGTGACTCTCCGATCATATAGAGATCCGTTAAGCGGAAAACTGTAGAAAGGAGGGCATACACATGAGTATTTTGGATTTGATCAGTGTGCTGGGTTTTGGCCTGACATGCTTCTCCATAGGCTATGCCTTCGGAAAAGATCTTTCTGAAAGAAAATGACCGCCCGACCCTGGGAAGTTTGGCGGTCATTTTAACTAATAAATAACCCGGGACAACCGTCTGCCGGTAGTACCCTTTCTTGTATAGTTATTGTAGCACCTGTGCTGAAATCTTACAAGGGGCGATATTGGACGATTCGGCCCGCCCGTAGCGCTTCGGTTCCAATCTCACCCCTCCGCCCCTACTCCCCCTCATACACTCCTCCGCCCCTACTCTCCCTCAACTTTACAGAAATCCCTCCGTATGTTAAACTGAGACAGATTGTGGAGAGTTTTATTCCGCCCCGCCAGGGGTCAAGGAGAGCTATAAATTGGATAAGGCTGAGTATAAATCAAAAATTGAAGAGATCACGGCTTATGCCGAGAAAGGACAGTTCCATGAGGCCGCGTCGACTGCCGACGAGGTCGACTGGAAGCGCGTCCGCAGCGCCCGCACGCTCTGTATGATCGGCGAGGTCTACGAGATGGACCATCGCTTCGAGGACAGCCTGCGCGTGCTCGAGTACGCGCTGAAGCGCGCGCCGTCCGGCAAGGCCGTTCTGTATCGGCTCGCGGAGATCTGCATCCGCCTGAAGCGGCTGGATGACGCGAAGAAATATCTGCGCGAGTTCGAGAGCGTGTCGCCAAATGACACATCGAAATATATCCTGCAGTACAAGCTCCTCAGAGCGTCCGGCGCGCCCATTCAGCAGCAGATCGATGTCCTGAAGGAGTACAAGGACCGCGAGTACACGGAGCGCTGGGCGTATGAGCTCGCGCGCCTCTACAGGAAGAATGGCCAGAACGAAAAATGCGTCGAGGAGTGCGACGACATGATTCTCTGGTTCTCCGAGGGCAAGTATGTGCTCAAGGCCCTCGAGCTGAAAATGAGTATCACTCCGCTCACGCCGTCGCAGCGCGCAAAGTACGACGCAATGACGGAGTACGGAAAGCGCCCGGTCCGCAGAGCGTCCGCGAAGAGGAATCCGGCTGCCGGAAGCACGGCAGGAGCTGGAACAGGCTCTGCAGCAGGCAATAATTCTGCGTCCGGTTCTGCGGCAGGCGCCGCAGGTAATAACGGCGCTGGAACAGGCTCTGCTGCAGGAAGCGCGGCAGGCGCAGGCTTCGGCGGATCGACAGGCAGTACAAGCTCTGCGGCATCTGCACCGGGTGTGGGCACAGGATCCGCGTCAGGCTTCGCCGCAGACAGCGCAGGCCTTGCAGGTGTCGGGGCAGGTTTTGCGACATCGGGCACCACGTCAGGTGCGAACGCAGGATCAGCAGCAGGCTCCACAGCAGGTAATGGCTCTGCAGCCTTTACAACAGGCAGCGGTTCTTCGACTGGTTTGACAGCAGGAAACAATACCGGCGCCGGCGCAGTCTCTGCATCAGGCGCGACGGCCGGATCAGATTCCGCCGCCGCGGACTCCGCAACAGGCGCATCAAGTGCTGAAAAGTCTGATAGCAAGTCCTCCGACAAGAAGCCTTCCCTCCTCACGCGCTTTGTTGACAGCCTGAAGATCCCGGAGGACAGCATCCCGGCAACCGGCACACTTCCTGATCTGCGCGATGTTCCGATTAAGGAAGAGAAAGATGTCATCGAGGCCGCGGCTGCGCAGAACACGACGCGCAAAGAGGCTGAGAAAGAGCTGAACGCCGAGAGCCGCGAGGCGGAGAACCCGGCCCCGGCGATTGAAACCGGACATGAATCAGCAGAGCCGGCCGCAAAGCCGGAGCAGAGCGAGGTGGACAAGGCGATCGACAGCGCCGTGAAGAATGATGAGCCGCCGAAAGAAATTGACCTTGACGCCCTTTTCAAGGAGACCAGCAGTGAATTCGCCGGCGAGATCGCGGGCGGCGGCTACCGGAAGATGGCCGACCCGATGACGGGCGCCGGAGAGAGCATCGCTGCAAAGCCGGCCGCTTCGAAGGAAAATGCATCTGAGACCGACCCGAAGCAGGCTCTTCTCGGCCGCGAGACCGACGAGTCCCTTGGCCTTACGCGCGAGCTCAACTTCAAGGAAGTTGACAAGGCCCTCCGTGAGGCCCGCGAGAAAAATGGCGTGACTGCCTCGTCTGAGCCGCCGGCAAGCCCTGAGCTTGCCGCCCGGAAGACGGCGCTCGAGGCTAACGGCCGGGAATTCGATCCGAAGGCATT
>OMYS01000015.1 GCA_900315305.1 uncultured Eubacteriales bacterium | reverse complement strand
CCACCCTCACGGATAGCGAATGTAAGACCCTGCTCCATAGCGATCGGATGAATCAGCTCAACTGTCATCTCGACGTTATCGCCCGGCATGCACATCTCTGTTCCTTCCGGAAGTGTGATGACACCTGTGACGTCTGTTGTTCTGAAGTAGAACTGCGGACGATAGTTGTTGAAGAACGGTGTATGACGGCCGCCTTCATCCTTTGTCAGGACGTAAACCTGAGCTGTGAACTTGTGATGGCATGTGACTGTGCCCGGCTTAGCAACGACCTGGCCACGGACAACGCCTGTACGATCGATACCACGAAGAAGGATACCGATGTTATCACCAGCCTCAGCGACATCGAGGAGCTTGTGGAACATCTCGATACCTGTAGCAACGGATGTTTCCTTTGCATCCTTGACACCAAGGATCTCGACCGGATCATTGAGCTTCAGAGTACCACGCTCAACACGGCCTGTAGCAACAGTACCACGACCGGAGATTGTGAAGACATCCTCGACCGGCATCAGGAACGGCTTATCTGTATCACGAACCGGTTCCGGAATCCACTCATCGACAGCGTCCATGAGCTCCATGATCGCATCGCCCCACTTGCCGTCCGGATCATTCAGAGCCTGAAGAGCGGAACCGCGGATGATCGGTGTATCCTCTGAGAAGCCGTACTCTGTAAGGAGCTCTGTGACTTCCATCTCGACCAGCTCAAGGAGCTCGTCATCATCGACCATATCACACTTGTTAAGGAAGACAACCATAGCCGGAACACCGACCTGGCGGGCAAGGAGAACGTGCTCCTTTGTCTGAGCCATAACACCATCAGTAGCTGCGACAACAAGGATAGCACCATCCATCTGAGCAGCACCTGTGATCATGTTCTTGACGTAGTCAGCATGCCCCGGGCAGTCGACATGAGCGTAATGACGCTTTGTTGTCTCGTACTCGACATGAGCTGTGTTGATCGTGATACCACGCTCTCTCTCTTCCGGAGCCTTATCGATGTTGCCGAAATCAACCTGCTGGTTGCCCGGGCACGGAACTCTCTTTGCAAGGACCTTTGTGATCGCTGCTGTCAGAGTTGTCTTGCCGTGATCGACATGGCCGATCGTACCGATGTTGCAGTGCGGCTTTGTTCTTTCAAAATGCTGCTTTCCCATTTCTGTAAATCCTCCTTTATTTGCGTCCTCGAAAAAAGGCGCCTTAGAGTATTCTGTGAATAGAAGACACTACTGTGATTATATTTCAAAATGCCTGTATTTGCAAGCATTATTGAATGTCTGCGGCAGTCCGCCGGCATTTTCTCCGGCATACCGCAAAAATATATGTATTTCCGGGCGCGGCGTCTGCATCGCGCCCGGAGACATCCGCATTTTTATTGCGAATGATTATTTCTCGTCCGTCTTGCCGCTCAGGATCTTTGCGGCGACGTTCTTCGGAACCGGTTCATACTTCTCGAAGAACATGGAGTAGTTACCACGGCCCTGTGTCTTGGAACGCAGGTCTGTTGCGTAACCGAACATCTCAGCCAGCGGAACGAAGCCGTTGATCTGCTTGCCGCCGCCGATATCCTCCATGGACTCGATGCGGCCACGGCGGGAGTTGATATCGCCGATGACATCGCCCATGTACTCTTCCGGTGTTGTAACCTCAACCTTCATGATCGGCTCAAGAAGGATCGGATCTGCCTTCTTCATAGCTTCCTTGAAGCACATAGAACCTGCTACATGGAATGCCATTTCGGAGGAGTCGACCTCGTGATAAGAGCCGTCGTACAGGTTCGCATGGATGCCGACAACCGGATATCCACCGAGTGTACCGGCCTTCATAGCTTCCTGAATACCGTCATCAACAGCCGGGACATATTCCTTCGGGACAGAGCCGCCGACTGTCGTGTTCTCGAACTCGTAGAGATGATCGCCGTTCGGATCCATCGGTGTGAAGATAACCTTGCAGTGACCGTACTGGCCGTGACCACCGGACTGCTTTGCGTACTTGTACTCCTGGTTGACTTCCTTGGAGAATGTCTCCTTGTAGGAAACCTGCGGAGCACCGACATTGGCCTCAACGTGGAACTCACGCATCAGTCTGTCGACGATGATCTCCAGATGGAGCTCGCCCATGCCGGCGATGATTGTCTGGCCTGTCTCCGGATCTGTGTGCTGCTTGAATGTCGGGTCCTCTTCAGCCAGCTTTGCAAGTGCAACGCCGAGCTTCTCCTGGCCAGCCTTTGTCTTCGGCTCGATTGCGAGCTCGATGACCGGCTCCGGGAACTCCATGGACTCGAGGATGATCGGATGCTGCTCGTCGCAGAGCGTATCACCTGTTGTCGTGAACTTAAGACCGATCGCTGCAGCGATATCGCCGGAGTAAACCTTGTCCAGCTCCATTCTCTTGTTCGCGTGCATCTGAAGGATACGTGCGACACGCTCCTTCTTGCCCTTCGTGGAGTTGAAGACATAAGAACCGGAGTTCAGCGTACCAGAGTAAACTCTGAAGTAAGCGAGCTTTCCGACGAACGGATCTGTCATGATCTTGAATGCCAGAGCGGAGAACGGCTCACTGTCGTCGGACTCACGATGCTCCGGGTTGCCGTCGAGATCCGTGCCTTCTACCGGCGGGATATCAAGCGGGCTCGGCATGTACTCGATGACTGCATCGAGCATCTTCTGGACACCCTTGTTTCTGTAAGCAGTACCGCAGGTAACCGGGATCGCCGTACCTTCGCAGCAGCCCTTACGAAGAACCTTCTTCATCTCATCGACGGACGGCTCCTTACCATCAAGGTACTCGAGCATCATGTCCTCATCCAGATCGCAGAGCTGCTCAACCATCTTGGTTCTCCACTCCTGCGCGAGGTCCTTCATGTCGTCCGGGATATCTGTGACGGAGATGTCAACACCCTTCTCATCGTTATAGATGTAGGCCTTCATTTCCATCAGGTCGATAAGTCCCTTGAACTCGTCCTCCTTGCCGATCGGCAGCTGGATGCAGACCGGGTTCTTGCCGAGACGATCGATGATCTGCTGTACGCAGCCGTAGAAGTCAGCGCCGACGACATCCATCTTGTTGACAAATGCCATACGCGGTACGTTGTACTTGTCCGCCTGTCTCCAGACGTTCTCGGACTGCGGCTCAACGCCTCCCTTTGCCGCGAAGACGCCGACGGCGCCATCGAGGACGCGGAGAGAACGCTCAACTTCGACTGTGAAGTCGACATGCCCCGGTGTATCGATGATGTTGATTCTGTGCTCAAGAGCGCCCGGCTTCGGCTTTGTCTGCTCTTCCAGAGTCCAGTGGCAGGTGGTAGCGGCGGATGTGATCGTGATACCACGCTCCTGCTCCTCTTCCATCCAGTCCATGGTTGCTGTACCATCATGTGTCTCACCAATCTTGTAGTTGACACCTGTGTAGTACAGGATACGCTCTGTCAGAGTGGTCTTGCCGGCGTCGATATGAGCCATGATACCAATGTTTCTGGTCCTCTCAAGAGGATATTCTCTCTGTTCAGCCATAGTATCTCCCGAATAAAATTAGAAAAATTAGAATCTGTAATGGCTGAATGCCTTGTTGGCTTCTGCCATTCTGTGCATTTCTTCCTTACGCTTGACGGATGCGCCTGTGTTGTTGATGGCATCCATAATTTCATTTGCAAGGCGATCTTCCATTCTCTTCTCGGAACGGTTGCGGGAGAAGGTGGTCAGCCAGCGAAGCGCCAGCGCCTGTCTTCTGTCCGGACGAACCTCGACCGGTACCTGATATGTAGCACCGCCGATACGTCTTGCCTTTACTTCCAGAACCGGCATGATGTTGTTCATTGCTTCCTCGAAAGCATCAACAGCCTTCTTGCCTGTCTTTTCCTCGACCTGAGCAAATGCGCCGTATACAATCTTCTGTGCAACGCCCTTCTTACCATCGAGCATGATCTGGTTGATCAGCTTGGTAACGAGCTTGCTGTTGTAAATCGGATCTGCTAAGACCTCTCTCTTCTGAGTATGTCCTTTACGTGGCACGTTACTTCCCTCCTAAATCATATAGATTCAATCACAGGTACTCACATTTAAAATCATGTGTTCGCACGGACGCATTCTGTATTTCCCACAGCCGGAAGGAAATCCGAAATACCGTACATTTTCATAATTCAAAACATGAACCTAAAGCTTATTTTGTTGCCGCTTCGAACGGCTGTCCCGCACATCGGCGGAACCGGTTGTCTGAAGTCATTCCGTATCCGGTCTTCTCTCAGACAGGAAATGCGAAAATTACTTCTTCGGACGCTTTGCGCCGTACTTGGAGCGGGCCTGCTTGCGGTTCGCAACACCTGCAGTATCAAGAGTACCGCGGATGATATGATATCTGGTACCCGGAAGGTCCTTGACACGGCCGCCGCGGATCATAACGACGCTGTGCTCCTGAAGGTTGTGGCCCTCGCCCGGGATATAGGATGTAACTTCGATTCCGTTGGAAAGACGGACTCTGGCGATCTTACGAAGAGCTGAGTTCGGCTTCTTCGGTGTCGCAGTCTTGACTGCTGTGCAGACACCGCGCTTCTGCGGGGAGCTTGCCTTGACAGCGTGGTTTTTCAGAGAGTTGAAGGATCTCTGAAGAGCCGGAGCCTTCGGCTTTTTAACAGAAGTCTCTCTTCCTTTTCTGACTAACTGGTTAAATGTAGGCATTCCTTGATGATTCCTCCTTTGTTTCGTCCACATTCACGTGGCAGTTCGGCTGTTTTCATTTGTCTTGATGGCATCAAAATACGGGCGTATTCTGACACGCCCGTATATTATATCGCTTATGCAGTTGTCAAGTCAAGATTTTGCTCTCATTTTATCCCGAAAAATGAAGGGCGTCAATCGGATTTTTCTTTGCGGCCTTCCGCGCCGGGTAGAGGCCGAAGACGACGCCGATCACGAGTGAGAATGCGGTCGCGGCCAGCACGACTTTTCCGTCCATCGTGTAGGACGAGCCGGTCACCGCGGCGATGATCCGGAGCGCAATCCACGAGCTGGCAACCCCCAGCGCATCCCCCATGAGAGAGAGCATCAGCGATTCGATCAGGAACTGCGCGAGGATGCTTCCCGCGCCGGCACCGATCGCCTTGCGGATGCCGATCTCGCGCGTCCGCTCTGTGACTGACACCAGCATGATGTTCATGATGCCGATGCCGCCGACGAGAAGCGAGATCGCCGCGATGCCGCCAAGCATGAGTGCCATCGTATTCGTGACGCTGTCCATCGTGTCCGCGACCTCGGACATATTGGTCACGTCATACGCGTCCTCATCTCCGAAGCGGTCGTAGAGCCAGGTCTCGACGCTCTTCTCCGCCGCGTCGAGTCTGCTGTCATCCGACGCCGCCACAACAAATGAAGTGACATCTGACACCGTACTTGATATCCGCTCAAGCGACGTGTATGGAATGTAGGCCTCATACGAGGACGCCGACGATGTGACCGAGTCGTCCTCCGCGAGCACGCCGACGACCGTGTAGGGAATACCCGCGATGTCGATGGTCTGATCAATGGCATCTGTTGTAAATGTCACGCCGAGGATATCATACGCCGTGTCCTGATTGATGATGACGACGCGCGTGTTGCTGTCAACATCCGACGAATTGAGCCACCGCCCCGCCGAGAGCTCAAGTCCCTCGATGTCGAGATAATCAGCAGTCGTTCCCGTGACGGAGCCCGTCTCCGACTCCTCGCCGGAGCTCAGCGTCAGAGAATCCGTCCCGACCGGAGCCGCCTCGGACACATCGTCAAGCGCCAGGATGTCGTCCATCTCGGAGAGTCTGACCGGATTTCCTCCGTCATCTGAAATGGTGACAGTGAGAAGGTTCGTTCCCATGGAGGAAATCGCGTCCGTGACCTCATTTGTCGCGCCGTCCGCGATCGAAACGAGGACGACGAGCGCCATGACGCCGATGATAATGCCGAGCATCGTGAGGAAGGACCTCATTTTATTGGAAATGACAGACGCCCACGCCATTTTTACGGACTGCAGAATCATCAGACCACCTCCTCGATCTCGTCGCGGCTCTTTATGTCACCGACATGGCCGTCGAGAATCTTGATGCTGCGGGACGCTTCCTTCGCCACATGCGCGTCGTGCGTGATCAGAACGATCGTGCTGCCGGCCTCATGCAGCTCATGAAAAATATCCATGAGCTCGCGGCCCGTCTTCTGGTCCAGATTTCCTGTCGGCTCATCCGCGAGGAAGAGTGACGGGTGCGTCGCGAGCGCGCGGGCGATCGCGACTCTCTGCTGCTGCCCGCCGGAGAGCTCCGTCGGCCGGTGGTCTCTTCTCTCCCAGAGACCGACCCGGCTTAGCGCATCCTCCACCTGCTCCCTCCGCTGCCTCGCCGGCAGTCTCTGGTAAATGAGAGGCAGCTCGACATTTTCGTAGGCTGTCATTTTCACGAGCAGGTTAAAGTCCTGGAAAATGAACCCGATCTTTTTGTTCCGGATCTTCGCCAGCTCGCTCTCCGAGTAATCCTCGATCGGCTGTCCCTCGAGGAAGTATTCACCCTCGGAGGCCAGGTCGAGGCAGCCGATGATGTTCATCAGCGTTGATTTTCCGGAGCCGGAGGGGCCGATCACGCTGACAAATTCACCGCGGTCAATCCGCATATTCGCGTGGTCGAGAGCGCGGACCTCATTTTCCCCGATCCGATAGACCTTGGAGACGTCATGAAAGAGGATCATTGCTTGTCCGAAATATTTCATGTCAGTTACCTCCCGGCGCGCCGCCGCCATTTCCTCCGCCATTACCGCCGCCGGACGGCATCTCGCCGCCTCCGCCGCCCATGGCCATTCCGCCGCCCATATTCTGGGCATCGGTATCATCGTCATCCGTTGAAATGGTGTCGCCGGTCAGCTGGCTGTAGTAGACTGTGTCGCCCTCGGAAAGTCCGTCCGTGATTTCAACCGTCGTCCCGTCCGATACGCCGGTCGTGACCTCCGTCTCACCGGACAGCGTACCGTCGTCATTTTCCGTGTAGACGTAGGTCTTGCTCCCGCGCTCCTGAATTGCGGAGGCAGGAACCGTCAGGACGTCCTCGGCAGATTCCGTCGTGATCGTCGCGGTCGCGCTCATGCCGACCAGCATGTCGTCATCCTTCGGGATCCGTACCGTGACCGTATATTTCGTGGACCCGCCGCTGTTTGTTCCTTCTGTATTAATATCAGAAACTTCTCCGTCAAATGTCTGCCCATCGATCGCGTCGAGTGCAACAGAGACCGACTGTCCCTCCTCAACAGAGAGAATGTCGAGCTCGTCGACGCTGATCGAGACATCCATGTATTCGTCTGTCGAAATAGTAAATGCAGTCATCGTGCCGGAGCTGTAGAGATCGGAAGAATCAGAGGACGATGATTCAGAAGAAGTTGAAGAACCTGTAGATGAATCCGCAGACGCCGCCGTGCCGGAAGAACCCGAGGATGCATCACTCGTGCTGATGACGCTTCCCGTCGTCGCGTTGTACGACGCGCCCGAGCCGGATGTCGTGCTCGAAGAGAGAATATCCGATGCTTCTGTGGCCGCTGCCGCAAAACCGGAGCTTCCGGAACTGCTTCCCGAAGAGCCCGCAGAAGAGCCTCCTCCCGAGATACCTGTGGATGAGTCCGCGCCTGCAGAGGGATTCTCTCCCGAAGCGCCTGCTGACGCGCTTCCGGTGCCCGCCGAAGAGCCTCCTCCCGTTGAAGACCCGGATGACGAGCTGCCTGCTCCCGTTGAAGAGCCTGTCGACGAGCTGCCTGTGCCTGATGAAGACCCGGACGACGAACTCCCCGATCCCGAAGATGTACTTCCTGACCCGGAACTCGAGCTTCCTGAAGAAGCCGGAATCGTCACAAGCATTGCAGCCGTCACCGTCCCGTCATCAGCCGGGGTAACTGCCGTCGCCTTGTCCCAGGAAATATTGGAGTCCGTCGTGAGCACCTTATTTCCGCTCTCGGCAAATGCATATCCTTCGGAAGGCGTGAGTGTGACATAGACCTCAATCGTGCTGCCCGCCGAAATCGTATCTCCCTCGCTGATGCCGCTGAAGACGATGTCCGTCGCCGTGTAGGATGTAATATTGTAGGAATCTGAAGTGAGCGCCGCGTTAACCTTTGCGAGAAGATCGTCCGCGGAGGCCTCTGTGCCCGCCGAAATGGTGAGCGGGATATAGATATTTTTACTGATTGTCTGCGTGGAATCTGCGGACGCACTTCCAACTGTAATATCCGATGAGGAAGCTGCTGAGGATGTGCTGCTCACTGCCGAAGAAGCAGATGAGCTTTCCGACGATGTGCTCGCCGTGAGCGTCACGAAGCCAGACTGTACGGACGAGCCTGTAGCTAACGTCGACGATCCGGACGTTGACGTGAGCGTCACGCCCCCAGACCGCGCAGACAAATCGACAGATGATGTCGATGAGCCGGATGCTGACGCAGAATCAGAAACAGCACTCTTATTCGTGAGCAGCGTGAAGCCTGTCGATGTAGAATTTCCGTCACCCGATTCATCTTCCGAAGCGGCGCTTCCATCCGATCCGCTGCCCGCCGAGTACGCCGTCTTCGACGCAGTCGTGCCCGACGTGCTTCCCGAGGAGCTCGTCGTACTTGTGCTCGCTGTGCTTGTACTGGAGCTTGCCGCGGATGTCTCCTCTCCCGCGGACACGCTGACGCTCTCGATCGTTCCGCTGTATGGAGCAGTGATCTGGCACGTCTTCACAAGCTCCGTCATTTCCGTGAGCTCGTCAGTCAGCTCGCTCCGCTCCGAGAGAAGCTCATTTTCAGTTGTCGTATCGGATACACCGGTCAGATAGAAGAGCTCATCGCCCTGGCTGACCGACTCATTGACAGAGACATAGATGGCGGACACCGTTCCGGATGACGCTGTGATCTCAAGCGGCTGATGCACATAGGCCGAGCCGCTTCCGAGCGTAACATCGCCGTCCGTGACCGTCACCGTATCCCCGACCGCCGCCGTTTCATCTGAAAATGTCACAACCACCGTGTCACCGGCCGCCGATGCCACGTTTCCCGTCAGCGCGGTTCCATCCGAAAGCGTAACTGTCACGGAGTCTCCGGCCGCGGCGGACCCCGTATTGGTCAGATCGACCGCCATCAGCCCGTCCGCCGAAATAGTCATCAGGACCGGATTGCTCTCATTATCGGTCTCGACAGAATCCCCCGTCGACATATTGATTTCCTTGATGCGGCCGGACACCACGGCGCTTACCGTCTCATCCGTCGTGTCCTCATCGATCGCCGAAAGCTGGCTGTCAATCGAGTCGATCGACGACTGAATATCGGCGATTGCGCTCGCGACAGACGCCTGCGTAACCGTCGCAAGCGTCTGTCCCTGCGTGACCGTGTCTCCGCTCGAGACCAGGACCTCGTCGATTGTCACACCAGCCGGGACCGTGACAGCCTCCGCATCGTCGCGCGCAAGTGTGCCGCTCCCCGTGATTGTGTTGCTGATCGTTCCCTTCGTGACCTCGGCTGAGACTACCTGTGCCGATGCCTGCTTCGTCGCCGCCGATGCCTTTCTCGCCCTGTAAAATGCAGTGCCTCCCGCTGCAGCCGCAACCGCCGCTGCGGCAGTGACCGCGATAATGGTGCGCTTCTTTCGTTTGGACAGGGCACGCCACAGTGCTCTTCTCTTCTTTGCCATGTTTGCTACGACCTCCGGTTATCTTTTATAACTGTCTGTATGCTGATCAGACGGCCAGATGCATCTGTCTTATGGCAGACGATCCCCGTCTCGGATCAATTGCGGCAGTTCTGATATTCCCCTTCTTACGGGCCCTTCGGCCTATAGCAGAACCATGCAATTCTTATCAGGACCAAAGGCGCAGGCCGTGCAGACCGTCATCCTGTGGTTCTGACTGTTCATCATTGTAAAAAGCAGTTGTGTTCATCGTGTTAAGAGGCGGCCGGTCACAGGGCTTTCACCAAATTTTCACACAAAAAAATCCCGGGCGCTGAATGGTTTCCCATCCCGCACCCGGGTGCTGTTACTACTATAGAAGCTCCGGAAATTACTCCTTCACATCCAGTGTCTCATTCTTATCTGTTCCCTCGTCCGTGATCACCTGATCATCATCCTTGATGAGGTCGTCGGACTCTGCAGCAGGCTTTCCGGCATCAGCAGCGGCCGGAGCCTCTGCCTTCTCCGCATCGCCATTCGCAGCGGCTGCCTCTGCAGCTGCCCGCTCGGCCTTCTCAGCCTCGATTCGCGCGTCAGTATCAAGCTTGACATTTCTGTAGCGCTTGAGACCGGTTCCTGCAGGAATCAGCTGGCCGATAATGACATTTTCCTTGAGACCGATCAGCGGATCGACCTTGCCCTTGATCGCGGCATCGGTCAGAACCTTTGTCGTCTCCTGGAAGGACGCTGCGGACAGGAAGGAATCTGTCGCCAGAGCGGACTTTGTGATACCGAGAACGATTCTCGTGCCCTCAGCCGGCTCCTTGCCCTCCTTGATGAGTCTCTCATTTTCGTCCTCGAACTCGATGACGTCGACGAGAGAGCCCGGCAGATAATCTGTGTCACCGCTCTTCTCGATGCGGACCTTGCGGAGCATCTGACGGACAATGACCTCGATATGCTTGTCGGCGATATCAACGGCCTGCAGACGGTAAACCTTCTGGACCTCTCTGAGCAGATAGTCCTGAACAGCCTGCGTGCCGCGAATCTTCATGATGTCGTGCGGGTTGACAGAACCTTCTGTGATCTCATCGCCCGCCTCGAGCATCTGGCCATCTCTGACCTTGATTCTGGATCCATACGGGATCAGATATGTCTTCTGGCGCTCCTTGCTGCCTTCCGGTGCGTTCTCATCCGTCACGACAACCTCGCGCTTCTTCTTCGTCTCGACAATCTGGACCTTGCCCGGGATCTCCGTGATGATCGCGAGACCCTTCGGCTTACGGGCCTCGAAAAGCTCTTCGACTCGAGGAAGACCCTGTGTGATATCGCCGCCGGCGACACCGCCCGTATGGAAGGTTCTCATGGTCAGCTGTGTACCAGGCTCACCGATGGACTGCGCTGCGATGATACCGACAGCCTCACCGACCTGAACAGCTTCGCCTGTTGCCATGTTCGCGCCATAGCACTTGACGCAGATACCGAGTCTTGAGCGGCAGGTCAGAATTGTACGGACCTTGACGCGCTCGATCGGGTTGCCCTTCTCATCGACGCCCTCGCTGATGACGCGCTCCGCGCGCTTCGGCGTAATCATATGGTTCGCCTTCACGATGATGTTGCCATCCTTGTCGACAATATCCATCGCCGCGAAGCGGCCTGTGATTCTCTCCTGGAGAGACTCTGTGACAGAATCGCCGTCCTTGAACGCATAGACCCACATACCCGGAATCTCGTCGCGTCCCTCGGCGCAGTCTGTCTCGCGGATGATCAGCTCCTGGGAGACATCGACCATTCGTCTTGTCAGGTAACCGGAGTCGGCCGTACGGAGAGCCGTATCGGACAGACCCTTGCGGGCGCCGTGCGCGGACATGAAGTACTCCAGAACGTCCAGACCTTCACGGAAGTTCGATGTGATCGGGAGCTCGATGGTATGACCGGTTGTATCAGCCATGAGGCCTCGCATGCCGGCGAGCTGCTTGATCTGCTTATCGGAACCACGGGCTCCGGAATCTGCCATCATGAAGATGTTGTTGTATTTGTCAAGGCCGTCGAGAAGCTTCTTGGTCAGGACCGCGTCTGTTTCCTTCCAGACGTTGATGACTTCGTTGTAGCGCTCCTTGTCCGTGACAAGACCGCGGCGGTAGTTGCGTGTGATCTTGTCGACCGTCTTCTGCGCGTTCTCAATCAGCTCCTGCTTGTCAGCCGGGACAGTCATATCCGAAATCGCAACGGTCATGCCGGCGAGTGTCGAATACTTGTAGCCCATAGCCTTGACGTGGTCGAGGACCTCGGCCATTGTTGTGGCACCGTGGATACCGATGACCTTTGTGAGCATCTTCTTCAGATCGCCCTTCTTCATCAGGAAATCGATCTCCGGCTTCAGGAGGTTCTCCGGCTTCGATCTGTCCACAAAACCGAGGTCCTGCGGAATGATCTCATTGAAGAGGAACCGTCCGAGCGTGCTGTCCACATTGCCGGTGACTGTTGTGCCGTCCGGCATCGTCTTGGAGCGGCGGACCGTGATCTTGGTCTGCAGCGTGATGTATTTATTTTCAAATGCAAGAATCGCCTCGTTCAGGCTGGAGAATCTCATTCCCTCGCCCTTTGCTCCCGGACGCTCCTGCGTCAGGTAGTAGACACCGAGGACCATATCCTGCGACGGAACAGCGACCGGGCCGCCGTCAGACGGCTTCAGCAGGTTGTTCGGTGAAAGAAGCATGAAGCGGCACTCTGCCTGCGCCTCAACGGTCAGCGGAAGATGGATAGCCATCTGGTCACCGTCGAAGTCGGCGTTGAAGGCCATGCATGCGAGCGGATGAAGCTTGATCGCCTTGCCTTCTACAAGAACCGGCTCAAATGCCTGGATACCAAGTCTGTGGAGCGTAGGTGCACGGTTCAGCATGACCGGATGCTCCGTGATGACGTCCTCGAGGACATCCCATACGGACGGCTCCAGTCTCTCGACCATCTTCTTCGCGGACTTGATGTTGTGGGCCATGCCCTTCTCAACCAGCTCCTTCATGACGAACGGCTTGAAGAGCTCGATCGCCATCTCCTTCGGGAGACCGCACTGATAGATCTTGAGCTCCGGGCCGACGACGATAACGGAACGGCCTGAGTAGTCGACTCGCTTGCCGAGCAGGTTCTGACGGAAACGTCCGGACTTGCCCTTCAGCATATCGGACAGAGACTTCAGGGCTCTGTTGCCCGGGCCCGTGACCGGACGGCCGCGGCGGCCATTATCGATCAGGGCATCGACAGCCTCCTGAAGCATTCTCTTTTCATTTCTTACAATAATCTCCGGAGCACCGAGCTCGAGAAGTCTCTTCAGACGGTTGTTCCGGTTGATGATTCTTCTGTACAGGTCATTGAGATCGGATGTCGCAAAACGGCCGCCGTCCAGCTGGACCATCGGGCGAAGATCCGGCGGAATGACCGGGATAACCGTAAGGATCATCCACTCCGGCTTGTTTCCGGACTCACGGAAGGCCTCCACAACCTCGAGACGCTTGATGATACGCGCTCTCTTCTGGCCGGAAGCGTCCTTCAGCTCCTTCTTCAGCTCAGCAGACTCCTTGTCAAGATCGATCTCCTTGAGAAGCTCCTGAATTGCCTCAGCGCCCATGCCGACACGGAAATTGTAGCCGTAGTTATTGCGGGCGTCCATGTACTCCTTCTCTGTAAGGATCTGCTTCTTCTCCAGGTTCGGAGCCGCATCAGCGGGATCCAGAACAATGTAGCTTGCAAAATACAGAACCTTCTCGAGAACTCTCGGGGACATGTCCAGAATCAGACCCATTCTGGACGGAATACCCTTGAAATACCAGATATGGGAGACCGGGGCCGCCAGCTCGATGTGGCCCATTCTCTCACGTCTGACAGAGGACTTCGTGACTTCGACGCCGCAGCGGTCGCAGATGACACCCTTATAGCGGATCTTCTTGTATTTGCCGCAGTGGCACTCCCAGTCCTTCGACGGTCCGAAAATTCTCTCGCAGAACAGGCCGTCCTTCTCCGGCTTCAGAGTTCTGTAGTTGATCGTCTCCGGCTTCTTGACCTCGCCATGGGACCACTCGCGGATCTTTTCAGGAGAAGCAAGACCGATCTTGATGGCATCAAATGTCGTCGGCTTGTACTCTTCCTGCTGCTGTTTGTAAAACTCTGCCATTCTTTACCTCCAGTAAAAAATCGTCACATTGCACCTTGAAACCGCGTAAGCGGCGGCCTCATTTCCCTCCGGAAAATGAGCACCGCCCGCCGCGCGTGTTTAATTTTTTACTCGTTGTCGTCTTCGCTGCCGCCGAGGAATTCACTGTCATCCTCGGAGTCATCTTCATACGAATCCGAAAGAAGATCCTCATCGTCCACAAGCTGCTGTGTCTTGTCGTCGAAATGCTGCTGCGTAAATCCGCCGTGCTTTGCAAATTCTTCTTCGTCGTTTCTGTGGTTCCGGCTGTCGCTCTCAATGACGGACCGGAAGTCAGTGTCGCCGTAATCAACGGACTCCTTGAGCTGGACTTCATTTCCATTCTCATCCAGGCATCTGACATCCAGGCACAGAGACTGAAGCTCCTTGAGGAGAACCTTGAAGGACTCCGGAATGCCCGGGCTCGGGATGTTGGCTCCCTTAATGATCGCCTCGTATGTCTTGACACGGCCGACGACATCATCCGACTTCATGGTCAGAATCTCCTGCAGCGTGTAGGATGCGCCGTATGCCTCGAGTGCCCAGACCTCCATTTCTCCGAAACGCTGGCCGCCGAACTGAGCCTTGCCGCCCAGAGGCTGCTGTGTAACCAGAGAGTACGGGCCGGTCGAACGTGCATGGATCTTATCGTCGACCAGATGGTGCAGCTTCAGGTAATGCATGTGTCCGATCGTGGTCTTGCCGTCGAAGAACTCGCCGGTACGGCCGTCGCGCAGTTGGACCTTGCCGTCGCGCGAGATCGGAACGCCCTTCCAGAGCGCTCTGTGCTCCAGATGAGAGCCAAGATATTCATAGACACCCGGATCCAGGATGTCCTTGTATTTTGCTGAGAAATCCTCCCAGGACGTATTGACATAGTCATTGGCCATCTCAAGCGTATCCTGGATATCAATTTCCTTCGCGCCGTCGAAGATCGGCGTCGCGACGTTAAAGCCGAGGGCCATAGCCGCAAGGCTCAGGTGAATCTCGAGGACCTGTCCGATATTCATTCGGGACGGGACGCCGAGCGGGTTAAGAACGATGTCCAGCGGACGTCCGTTCGGCAGATACGGCATATCCTCGACCGGAAGTACGCGGGAAACGACACCCTTGTTTCCGTGACGGCCGGCCATCTTATCACCGACAGAGATCTTTCTCTTCTGCGCGATGTAAATGCGGACCGACTGGTTGACGCCCGTCGGAAGCTCATCGCCGTTCTCTCTTGTGAATACCTTGGCATCAACGACGATACCGTACTCACCGTGCGGAACCTTGAGCGATGTGTCGCGGACCTCGCGCTCCTTCTCACCGAAGATCGCGCGAAGCAGGCGCTCCTCAGCTGTCAGCTCTGTCTCTCCCTTCGGAGTGACCTTGCCGACGAGGATATCCCCGGCGCGGACCTCCGCACCGATGCGGATGATTCCGCGGTCATCGAGATCCTTCAGAGCCTCATCACCGACACCCGGAACATCTCTTGTGATCTCTTCCGGTCCGAGCTTCGTCTCACGAGACTCGCACTCGTACTCCTCGATATGAATGGATGTGTAGACATCGTTCTGAACAAGTCTCTCAGAAAGAAGAACAGCATCCTCGTAGTTGTAGCCTTCCCACTCCATGAAACCGATCAGCGGGTTCTTGCCGAGAGCAAGCTCTCCGCCGCAGGTGGACGGACCATCTGCGATGACCTCGCCCTTCTCGACGCGCTCGCCCTTGTTGACGATCGGCTTCTGGTTATAGCAGTTGCTCTGGTTGGAGCGAAGGAACTTCGTCAGATGATATCTGTCGACCGTTCCGTCATCACAGGTGACTGCGATGTCTGTGGAAGATACAGAGCTGACCGTACCCGCATGTCTTGCGATCTGGCAGACACCGGAGTCAACCGCTGCCTTCTCCTCCATACCTGTACCGACTGCCGGAGCCTCTGTTGTGAGAAGCGGGACAGCCTGACGCTGCATGTTGGAGCCCATGAGGGCACGGTTCGCATCATCGTTCTGCAGGAACGGAATCAGCGATGTCGCGACAGAGAAGACCATCTTCGGAGAGACGTCCATGTAGTCGAATACCTTGCGGTCCCAAGCCTGTGTCAGCTCTCTGTAACGGCCGGATACATTCTTATGAACAAAATGGCCTTCCGCATCCAGCGGCTCAGAAGCCTGTGCCACATGGTAGTTATCCTCTTCATCCGCCGTCATATAGCGGACTTCCTTCGTGACCCTCGGATTCTGCGGATCACTCTTGTCGATCACGCGATACGGAGCCTCAATGAAGCCATACTGGTTGATGCGCGCATAGCAGGCCAGCGAGTTGATCAGACCGATGTTCGGGCCTTCAGGTGTCTCGACCGGGCACATTCTGCCGTAGTGCGTATAGTGAATATCGCGGACCTCGAATCCGGCGCGGTCACGGGACAGACCGCCCGGGCCGAGTGCGGAGAGACGTCTCTTATGTGTCAGCTCGCCGAGCGGGTTGTTCTGATCCATGAACTGGGACAGCTGGGAGGATCCGAAGAACTCCTTGATTGCAGCTGTAACCGGCTTGATGTTGATCAGTGTCTGCGGCGAAATCGCATCGACATCCTGTGTCTGCATACGCTCGCGGACAACTCTCTCCAGTCTGGAGAGACCGACGCGGAACTGGTTCTGAAGCAGCTCACCAACTGCACGGATACGGCGGTTTCCGAGGTGATCGATATCATCCTTGGTGCCGATGCCGTACTCAAGATGCATGTTATAGTTGATCGAAGCGAAGATATCTTCCTTCGTGATGTGCTTCGGGATCAGCTCGTGGATGCGCTTTCTCAGCTCTCTCGCAAGATCCTCGCCGTCAAGGTTCTGATCCAGAATCTCCTTCAGGACCGGATAGTAGACGAGCTCAGTGATGCCTGCGTCCTTCTTCTCCTGCTCGGTCATATTGATCCATGTGCCGATATCGACCATCATGGAGGACAGAACCTTAATCGGACGGTCCACTTCCTCGACATGAAGCCATACGTATGGTACAGCCTCGTTCTGGATCTTGTCAGCCAGCTCAGCTGTAACGACCGTACCGGCCTCAGCGATCACCTCGCCGGTCTGTGTGGATGTGACATCCTCTGCGAGCTCGAAGCCCGTGATGCGGTTGCGAAGAAGAAGTTTCTTATTATATTTATAACGGCCTACCTTCGCAAGGTCATAACGTCTCGGATCGAAGAACAGGTTGTACAGCTGCGTCTCCGCAGAATCCACTGCGAGCGGTTCACCCGGGCGGATCTTTTTGTACAGCTCGAGAAGACCCTCTGTGTAATTCGTAGCCGGGTCCTTTGTGAAGCTTCCCTCGATCTTCGGCTCATCACCGAACATATCAATGATCTCCTGGTTCGTACCTACGCCGAGGGCACGGATCAGGACGGTGATCGGAACCTTTCTTGTCCGGTCAACACGGACATAGAAGACATCATTGGAATCTGTCTCGTACTCGAGCCATGCACCTCTGTTCGGAATGACTGTGCAGGAGTACAGCTTCTTACCGATCTTATCATGCGTGATATCATAATAGATGCCGGGGGAACGAACGAGCTGGCTGACAATGACTCGCTCGGCGCCATTGATGATAAAGGTGCCGGTATCAGTCATCAGAGGAAGATCACCCATGAAGATCTCATGTTCCTTGATCTCTCCGTTTTCTTTGTTATGAAGACGGACGGTGACCTTAAGAGGCGCCGCATAATTTGCGTCACGCTCCTTGCACTCCTCGATTGAATACTTGACCTCGTCCCGAGCAAGATGAAAGTCGACAAATTCGAGACTCAGCTTGTCAGAATAATCTTCAATCGGCGAAATATCATCAAAGACTTCCTTCAGGCCGTCGGTGACAAACCAGTCGTAGGAATCCTTCTGCACCTCGATCAGGTTCGGGATGTCAAGGACTTCCTTCTGCCGCTGGTAGGTCATTCGAATCGAACGCCCGGACTTCATAGGACGAATTCTGTTTTTCTCCATTCGACGTTTACCCCGTATAATAATTATATTTACTGTGATGTTACTGGTTGCGCATGTCCTTCCAATGAAAGCATTCTCTTCAGCCGGGGTCCTTCCGGCGAATGCCTGCCGGTCCGTTTCTCCCGCCAGGAAATAGCCTCCAAAAAAGAGCATAGTATGGACACTGCACCACAATAGTGCATTCTCAAGAGTATCACGCAATTTTCAAGCTGTCAAGAGGCAGTTTTAATTGCAGTGCCATAAGAAAGAGCCCCGCGGGAGATTCCCGCGAGGCTCTGGGCATTCATGATAAAGGCGAAATTACTTAAGAGTAACCTTAGCGCCAGCCTCTTCAAGCTTCTTCTTGAGGTCTTCAGCTGTATCCTTATCAACAGCTTCCTTGATAACGCACGGAGCGGAATCAACCTTGTCCTTAGCCTCCTTGAGACCAAGACCAGTTGCCTCACGGACAACCTTGATGACCTTAACCTTGGAAGCACCGATCTCTGTCAGCTCGACATCGAACTCTGTCTTCTCTTCCTCAGCTGCGCCAGCGCCTGCTGCCGGACCTGCGACAACAACACCTGCTGCTGCAGAGACACCGAATTCATCCTCGCAAGCCTTGACGAGGTCGTTAAGTTCTGTAACTGTCAGCTCTTTGATAGCTGCGATAAACTCTTCTGTTGTAAGCTTAGCCATTTTTAATTTTCCTCCATATTATTTGTTATGCGGACTGGTCCGACGGATCGGGACCATCCTGAAACGAGTGCCGTCGCACGAATTATCCTGCCATAGCGGTCAGGCTGCGATTACGCCTCTGCCGGAGCATCTGCTGCCGGAGCATCTCCGTTCTTGTCTGCGATCTGCTTGAGAACGCGGGCGAAGTTTGTGATCGGAGACTGCATGCTGCCAAGGAGTCTTCCAAGAAGAACCTCTCTTGACGGGATTGTGGACAGAGCCTGCAGGCCCTTCTCATCCTGATACTTACCTTCGACGACACCGCCGACGAAGTTGAAGCACTTGTAATTCTTTACATACTTTGCAAGAATTCTTGCCGGCGCAACTGCGTCATCCTTTGAGACCGCAAGAGCGTTCGGGCCATCCAGATGCTTGTTCAGTTCTTCAAATTCCGTGCCTTCGAAAGCGCGCTTCATCATGGTATTCTTGTATACCTTGTATGTGACGCCAGCTTCACGGAGTTCCTTACGGAGAGCTGTATCCTGCTCAACTGTAAGGCCGAGGTACTGAACCAGTACTGCTGCCTGCGCGCCGTTAACGGCTTCAGAAATCTCTTTAACGACCGGCTGCTTCAGTTCTACCTTTGCCATGAACTTTGTTTCCTCCTGTATTATTTTTCAAGCTCGAAAGCTGCCCCGAAGGGCCTTTATATCACGAAAACGTGCTATAAAAAATGCCCCGCATCCGAAGATGCGAGGCATGATATGATTTCATAAAATATGAACAATCAGATCCTCGGCAGGCGGCAACGCTTACGCTCCATACGGGAACACCTGCTGTCTTCGGCTTGACCTAAATAATCTATCACTATATCGCCAGGCTGTCAACCTGATTTTTCATATTACTGGAACTTTGTCGGGTTGACCTTGACACCCGGGCCCATTGTAGAAGCCAGTGTGACGGACTTCAGATATGTGCCCTTGACTGTCGACGGACGAGCCTTTACCAGAGCGTCCATGAGAGCCTTGAAGTTCTGGGACAGCTGCTCCTCTGTGAAGGAAGCCTTGCCGACCGGAACATGGATGATGTTAGCCTTGTCGAGACGATACTCGATCTTACCGGCTTTAATATCCTTGACTGCCTTTGTGACATCCATTGTGACCGTGCCGGCCTTCGGGTTCGGCATGAGGCCCTTCGGTCCGAGGATACGGCCGAGACGTCCGACGACACCCATCATATCCGGTGTAGCGACAACGACGTCGAAATCAAGCCAGCCTTCATTCTGGATCTTCGGAACAAGGTCCATCTCGCCGACATAGTCAGCACCTGCTGCCTTTGCCTCGTCAGCCTTTGCACCCTTTGCGAATACAAGGACGCGGACCTTCTTGCCTGTTCCGTTCGGAAGGACAACGGCGCCGCGGATCTGCTGATCTGCATGACGGCCGTCGCAGCCTGTACGGATGTGAGCTTCGATCGTCTCATCAAACTTTGCTGTTGCGGATTTCTTAACCAGAGCTACTGCCTCTTCCGGATCATAGAGATTGGAATGGTCGATAGCCTTGGCAGCTTCCATATATTTCTTGCCGTGTTTCATTTTATACTTTCCTCCTTGTGGTAATAGCGGAATCCTGTATTCCTTCCACCCTCAATCAGTCAACTACCTCGACGCCCATGCTGCGGCATGTGCCTTCGATGATACTCATAGCGGCTTCGATTGTTGCGGCATTGAGATCCGGCATCTTGGTCTCGGCGATTTCCTTGACCTGAGCCTTTGTGATCTTGCCGACCTTGTTCTTGTTCGGTTCACCGGATGCCTTCGGAAGGTTGAGTGCCTTCTTAATCAGGACAGCTGCCGGCGGAGTCTTTGTGATGAATGTAAAGCTGCGGTCTGCATAGACCGTGATGACAACCGGGATGAGAACGTCGCCCATCTGAGCTGTCTTGGCATTGAATGCCTTTGTGAACTGTACGATATTTACGCCGTGCTGGCCGAGAGCCGGGCCTACCGGCGGAGCCGGAGTTGCCTTGCCAGCCGGAATCTGTAACTTGATGTAACCTGTAACCTTCTTAGCCATGATATTTCCTCCTAATGTGGTAAGTGCGGGTCCTTGCGGCCCTTCCACTCATGAGTATCCCTTTCAACCCGCTGCCGGCATTTCTTCGGCGCGGCGGGGATGATCATTTCTTCTTGACTTCCGCAAATCCGATTTCAACAGGCGTGTCGCGGCCGAAGAGCTCGACGTTGATTGTGACTGTCTGCTTCTGCGGATTGACCGCCTGAACGGCGCCCTCTGTGCCTTCCCAGGCACCCGCGATAACGACAACCATATCGCCCTTTTCGAAATCGACGACGATTCTCGGCTCCGGTGCTTCCGGTGTCTTGGCACCGCCAGCAAATCCGAGCTTCTGCATCTCGCCCTGTGTCAGCGGAACCGGTTTGCTTCCCGGTCCTACAAAGCCGGTCACACCGCGCGTGTTGCGGACGACGTACCATGTTTCGTCATTCATAACCATGTTGACAAGTACGTAGCCCGGAAACATCTTATGCTCTACCGTTCTGGTTTTACCGTTCTTTGTCTCCTGGACTTCCTCCAGCGGCACAACGACATCGAGGATCTGGTCCTCCATGTGACGGTTGCCGACGGTCTTCTCAATGTTGGCCTTTACCTTATTCTCATAGCCTGAATAAGTATGAATGACATACCAGTTTGTTTCTGACATCTTTTCCCCTTGTAAACTGCGGATTCTTCTTCTGCAACAACTGTCAGAAGGAAAGGATCCAGTCAATAACGTGAAGCGCGCCCTGATCAATGACCGTAATAATCACGCCGAGCACAATGGAAATGAAAACAACCAGACCTGTCTGTCTTCCAACCTCATTGGCCGGCACCCAGATAATCTTGTTCCATTCCTTCTTTACGCCGCTCCAGAAGCTTTCCTTCCCGGCCTTGCTCTTTGCTTTAGCAGCAGGCCTGGCGTTCGAGTTCTGTTCTTTTTCCGCCATTGTATTTACCTCGGTAATTACTTTGTCTCTTTATGCAGGGTATGCTTGTGGCAGAATTTGCAATATTTTCTCGTCTCCATCCGCTCCGGATGCTCTTTCTTATCCTTCGTGGTGTTGTAGTTGCGATGTTTGCACTCTGTACACGCTAATGTTATCCTTGTACGCACGGTTTACACCTCCAATGATTATCGTTAGCTGTCGTGGTTCTTCTCCGGAACCCACTGCAAAATGAAATCCCGTCGCATTTTTGCGCAAAAAAAAAGAACCTGTCACCTGTAGCTTATCCAATATAGCATGAGGCGGCAGGCCCTGTCAAGACGGATTTACTGTTCACACGCGGCAAGCATCACATGTGGTCGCAAATATCACGTCCTCCTCAGCTTCCCTTCGCCGCTGACACAGCGGCTCAGGGTGATCTTCGGACTCCTCCGTATAACGCCCTCACCGCTCCTGATATCGCTGACCGCATTCCGAGGACTGATAGCGTGTGAACTGTAACGATTTACTCGCGCTTCCTGAGATCGGCTCCCGTCACGACGGCCCCATCCCCGAATTCGCCGCGGATTTTCTGCATCATCGCATTAAGCTTCGTCTTTCGCTCCTCTTCTTTTTCCCGCTCGGCGCGCAGACGCTTCTCCTGCTCTACCTGTCTGGCGTAATCCGCAAGGCTCATCTGCCGGTACTGCCCGGTATCGAGCTTCGTCGCGCTCACCCCGATGAGGCGGAGGTTCTCATTTTTCTCGAAGAGCTCATAGGCGAGATTCCTGAGAAGCTTCATCGCCGCGAGGTAAATGTCATTTGCCCGGTTGGTCGACTGGTCAAGCTGCATCTGCCTCGAGTGCCGGTGAAAGCCGTCCGTCTTGACCGCTATGCCGATCGTCGAGGCGAGGACGCCGTCGCGGATGAGGCGCCGCGACACATGCTCCGAGAGCTCCTTCACAACCCCCGGGGCCTCCTTCTCGAAGGAATGCCTCGTGATGTCGCGCCGCATCGTCGTCTCATTGGAATAGCCCTTCGCTTCCTCCGGCGTGCTCCGGACGCTGACCGAGCCGATGCCATTTGCCGCGTTCCAGATATACGCACCGCTCTTTTCGCCGAGGCTTGCCTTCAGGACCTTCTCGTCTGTGTGCGCGGCATCGCCGATCGTGTGGATTCCCATCGTCTGCAGGCGCCGTTCGGTCGAGCGGCCGCAGCCGAACAGCTCTCCGATCGGAAGCGGCCAGAGCTTCTCCGGAACCTCCTCCGGCCACAGCGTGTGGACACGGTTCGGCTTCTCGAAATCGCTCGCCGTCTTCGCGAGCAGCTTATTTGAGGAAATGCCGATATTCACCGTGAAGCCGAGTGTGTCGCGGATTTCATTTTTGATAAGATACGCGGCGTTCAGGGGAAACGGAAGTGCGGCCGGATCATCCGCACGTGCCGGCCCGGACGCCGCGTCCATGGACGAGAACAGTCCGGACGTCTGATACGCACAGTCCGCATGCGCCCGTCCTCCGGAAATAAACCGCCCTTCCTGCCCGGTCATGTCGACGTACGCCTCATCGATCGAGGCCTGCTCAACGGCGCCGCTGTATTTCCGGAGGATATCGAGAAATGCGCGGGAGTATTTCCTGTACACGGCGAAGTCGCCCCGCACCACAATAAGCCCCGGGCACCGGCTCATGGCGGACGCGACCGTGTCCGCGGTCCTGATCCCGTACTTCTTTGCGGGAATTGATTTGGCCGTCACGATTCCATGGCGCGTCTCCTCGTCGCCGCCGACAACGGACGGGACCGTCCGCAGATCAAGCGCGTCCGGGTCGCGGCGCAGGCGGTCGACCGCCGTCCAGGACAAAAAGGCCGAGTTCACGTCCACATGGAAAATGACATGCTCTCGCGCCGGGTTTTCTGCATTTTCCATACGTCCTCCTCTCAGGGACAAGAAGACCGCAGCCCGTATGGCTGCGGTCTTCTTCAGATGTCTGTCACCGTCTCATCAGTTCTCCGTCTGAAACTGCGGATCAGTCGGAGAATTCAGGACCTTCATGAATTCCTCGCCTGTAATCGTCTCATGCTCATACAGGAACTTCGCGAGCTCATGAAGCTTGTCCTTGTGCTCGCTCAGGATCTTCTTGGCCTTGTCGTGCTGCGCCTGAACAACCTTGACGACGATATCATCGATCGTCTTCGCCGTCTCCGGAGCGCACGCATTTGTCGTGTCACCGCCCAGATAAATGTTGTTCTGGGTCGACAGCTGGACCATGCCGAACTGGTCGTCCATGCCGTACTGCGTGATCATCGCGCGGGCAATCTTCGTCGCCTGCTCGATATCATTGGAAGCGCCGGTTGTGATCGAGTTAAAGATCAGCTCCTCTGCGCAGCGGCCGCCGGTCAGCGTAGCGATCTTATTGAGCAGCTCCTCCTTGGAGAGAAGGAACTTCTCATCCTCCTCAACCTGGAGCGTATAGCCGAGGGCACCGGACGTACGCGGAATGATCGTGATCTTCTGTACCGGCGCCGAGTTGGACTGGTACGCAGCGACCATCGCGTGGCCGATCTCGTGGTACGACACGATCAGCTTCTCCTTGGTTGAAAGGACACGGCTCTTCTTCTGGTAGCCTGCGATGACAACCTCGATCGACTCCTGCAGATCCTGCTGGATGACGAACCGTCTGCCCTCGCGGACCGCGCGGAGCGCAGCCTCGTTGACGATGTTGGCGAGCTCAGCACCGGAAGCGCCGGCAGCCATCTTCGCGATCGCCGCGAAATCAATGTTATCGGCGATCTTGACCTTTCTCGCATGAACCTTGAGGATATCAATTCTGCCCTGCAGGTCCGGAAGCTCGACCGGAATCCGTCTGTCGAAACGGCCCGGACGTAGCAGCGCCGGATCAAGAACCTCCGGGCGGTTCGTCGCGGCCAGAATGATGACGCCCTTCGAGCCATCGAAACCATCCATCTCTGTGAGCAGCTGGTTCAGTGTCTGCTCGCGCTCGTCATTTCCGCCGATCGCGTTCGCGCCATCACGCTTCTTACCGATGGTATCGATCTCATCGATGAAGACGATGCACGGTGCGTTCTTTTCTGCCTGCTCGAAGAGGTCACGGACCTTCGATGCACCCATACCTACGAACATCTCGACAAATTCAGAGCCCGCGATTGAGAAGAACGGAACATTTGCCTCGCCCGCGACAGCCTTCGCGAGAAGCGTCTTGCCGGTTCCGGGAGGTCCGACGAGCAGCGCGCCCTTCGGGCACTGCGCGCCGATGTCCGCGTATTTCTTCGGGTTCTTCAGGTAATCAACAAGCTCCTGCAGGAGCTGCTTCGCCTCTTCCTCGCCCGCGACATCGCTGAACTTGATCGATGTAGTGGACGGGACGTAGACCTTCGCATTGCTCTTTCCGAACGACATCATCGGGTTTCCGCCGATTCCGGAGCCCCCGCCCATGCGGCGGAGCATCGCTCTCGAGATCAGAACACCGAGGCCGTAGAAAATGAGAAGCGGAAGGATCCAGCCGAAGAAGACTGTCTCGAGCGGGCTCGAGGATGTATCGACCTGGCTGAACCGGCATCCGGCCTCATGCAGCTCCGACACGAGGTTCGCGTCATCCATGGCGACGACCCTGTAGTAGACGCCCTGCTTGCTCTCAAAATAAATGTAGTCATTTTTCACTTCGACGGTCGAGATTGCTTTCTCGTCGACCATGTCCAGGAACGTGCCGTAGTCCACTTCCTGATACTGTCTGCTTGTAAACAGAGGCAGAAGCAGCATGTTGATCAGGAGCATCGCGATAATGACAATCACGAGGTAGACATAAAACGGCTTCCTGTCAGGTTTTTTTATGTTACTGCCCATCGCAGTTACCTCCCTGAACGCGTTTTCTGTAAAAATATCAAAAACGATTACGCACGGCTGCGCTGCTGCGCAGCTCTCGCCGCGCTCCCCGCCATTCGCAATCCGTGGGGCCCCCGCCCCACTACTTGCTCATGCCGGTGCGTGTCATAAAGTCTTTCCCTCACTGGCAAGCAAGCTTGCCGTGGGCTCAGACTTTTGACACTATAATCATATATTTGATGGTAATCTCGCACTGACGATATGTCAAGAAACTGTGCTACGGTTCATAGAATTTTTAGGAAATCCGGCCCGTGACTTTCGCGGACTGGCCAGATCCGAATGCGTTATCCAAAAAAGCAGGGGCCATGAGAAAACGATTTCACGTTTTTTCACAGCCCCACCTCTGTCAGCTCGAAGCGCTGCCGCTTCCATCCGCAGCTCCAACCGTACCGCCATTGTCGGTCTGGTTCTGCTGCGTGTTGTTCTGCGTATTATTCTGTGTGTTGTCCTGTGTGTTATTCTGCGTATTGTTCTGCGCGTTATTCTGCGCTTCCTGAGCAGCCTGCGCCGCGCTCTGGGCCGCTGCCTCTTCCTCGGCCTGCTGCTGGGCCGCTGCTGCTGCCGCTGCCGCGCTCTGCGCTGCCGCCTCTTCCTCAGCCTGCTTCTGGGCCTCCGCAGCTTCTTCCTCCTGCTTCTTCTTTGCCGCAGCTGCCTCGCTCTCTGCCGCCGCCTTCTCAGACGCCTTCTTCGCAGCTGCCTCCGACTCCGCAGCCTCTTCCTCGGCCTTCTTCTTTGCCGCGGCTGCCTCCTCGTCGGCCTGCTCCTTCATCTTCTTCTCCGCCTTCATCGTCGTGACGCTGGTCCCGTCCGCCGTCTCATATGTCAGGTAATAATACGTGCCCGCATCCGTGCAGATCATGGCCTCCTCAAATTCGCTGAACGGCACATCGTGAAGCACAGCGACCTGTCCGTCGGAAAATGTCAGCTGGATATAAAAGTCCGGGATATCCTCCGCGGCATTCACAACATTCTGTCCGTTCGCCGCGCTCTCCGTGCTCTCCGATGCCGAATCCGCCGAGGACGAAGCCTTCAGCGCCTTGAACGCATCGCCCGCGTCGTAGTAGCACAGCACCTTGGAGCCGCTCGGAAATTCATTTCCCTGGAGGAGGTCCGGCTCAAAGTCGTCCTCCGACTCGTCGCGGATCTGAAACGCGGTGATCGTCTTGCCCGTCTCATTGTCGAACCGGACCTTATACACGTGCTTTCCGCTCGCCTTCGTTCCGATGACCAGAAGGCCCTCATTCGGGTCCGGCGTGGGCGTCGGCGTGATCTCCTGCGCACCGATCGTCGAGAGCGTCGTGCCCGACTCAATCACATTGGAATCCGATGAACTGCCCGCGCGAAGTGAGCAGCCCATAAGGCTCGCACCAAGGACAGCCGCAAACACGGCCGCCAGAACCTGCTTTCCTTTCAGTCTTTTCATAAAAATCCCTCTTATCTATATTCCCCTTGTCCTGCAAAATGCAGGGCTGTACGCCCCTATCATACATCGGATTTGCATTTATAGCAATCAGGCCGTTATGCCTCCATTGTGCTAATGTGCCACAATCGGGCCTTATACATAAAACAGACGGGCCTGCCGCAACAGGTCCGTCTGTCAATACTTCATATGGAAATGAACTCAGGCGTTCGTCTTGATCTGATAATCCGGATGTGTGCTCTTCCAGAGCTTGTCCGCGTACGGAGCCCACTCCTTTGCGTAGTTCTCGCATTTGCTGCAGAGATGCTCCGCAGTCTCCGGCTCTGTCATATCGGTGCTCTTTGCGCCTGTTGCGGCAACCATTGCCTGCAGCTTCTCCGGGTTCTCGAGCATCGGGCACGGACGAAGCAGGTTCTCGTTGAACGGCTGATTTGCCTGATATGCCTTGAACAGCGGCTGCTGCAGGCACTCGAGAAGGCTCTTCTCCTTGATGTTCGCGCTTGAATAGTGAATGAACACGCACGGCTCAACATCGCCATTCGGGTTGATGTGGCAGTAATACTTGCCGCCCGCAATGCAGCCCGATACGAACTCACCATCGTTCTGGAAGTCCATGCAGAAGATCGGCTTGCCGCCCTCATAGCCACGGACCTCACGGATTCTGTGGTACATGTACTCACGCTCTTCCGGTGTCGGCATAAGCTCCGGAGTTGCGTCCATGCCGACCGGCATGAAGTGGAAGTACCATGCAAATGCAACGCCCTTGTCGATCAGGAAATCAAGGAAGTCATCCGATGTAACCGCCTTGTAGTTCTGGTGCGTGTAGCAGATCGAGACGCCGTAGACAAGACCGTTCTTGCGGAGCAGGTCCATCGTGTCCATGACCTTCTGGAAGACACCCTGGCCGCGGCGGTTGTCTGTCGCCTCCTCCTTGCCCTCGATGGACATGGAGAGAACGATGTTCTTTGACTTCTTCATCTCATCGCAGAACTCCTGGTCAACAAGCGTGCCGTTCGTGAACAGCATGAAGCCGCAGTCATTGTGCTTCTGCGCAAGCTTAAAGATATCCTTCTTGCGGACAGTCGGCTCACCGCCTGTCAGGACGAAGCCGTGGATGCCGAGCTCCTTGGCCTCTGTGACCATCTTGTCCATCTGCTCATAGGTCAGGTTCAGCTGACGGCTGTACTCAGATGCCCAGCAGCCTGTGCAGTGAAGGTTACATGCGGATGTCGGATCGAAAAGGATGACCCACGGAATACCGCAGCCATACTTCTTCGCGGATTTTCTTGTCTCCTGGAAGCCTGTGAAGCCGGCCTCAAAGCCGAAGCTCATGAAAAGCCCCTTCAGGTAGTCAAGATCAACGCGGTCAATCAGGTCGTTGAAGAACTTTGTCCACTTGCCTTCTTTGCTGAAGGTCGCACGAAGTCTGTCATAGGCTTCCGGCGGCCATGCGTCACCGAGCAGCTTCTGAATTGCATTGACGACATCAACATATCCTTGCTCACGGTTTTTGACGGCCTTCTTACCTGCCGTATCAAGAACGAGCTCGAAAGCCTTGCGCTCTGCGGCATGAACCAGTTTGTTAGCCATAGTAAATACCCTCCTGATTAATTTGAAGCTTTTTCACAAAACCATATGGCACATATCATTGAGAAATATATGTGCTATCAAAAATGTATAAAAAACATCTCCGATCTCTTAAAGTATAGCGATTGTGCACATTTTTGCAATAAATTCACCAGCCGCGAATGACACTTGCTCAAAAGTGTATCCTGAAGGATGACAACTTGAACGCGGCGTGGCCCGCCGCAAAAGTTCCCGGCCTGATCTGCACACACGAAGAAATATTTCAGCTCAATTTGCGCCTCATCCCATCTCCGTTTATAATATGCGCAGAACCAGAGATAAGGTATGAAGATAAAGGAGAACACCATGGCAAACAAGACACGCATTCTCTTCACCGATATTGACGACACGCTCTTAAATGCAAAAAAGGAAATCACACCGGAGGTCGACGCCGCGATCCGCCGGGCGCTTGACGCCGGGCATAAGATCGTCATCTCGACGGGACGGCCGCTCGCGGGAGCGCTCCCGATCGTGCGGAGGCTTCACCTCGACACAGATGGCTGCTACGCGATCACCTTTAACGGCGCCCTGATCTGGGACTGCGGCGCGGGAAAGCCGCTCTATAAGAACACGATCACAAAGGAAGAGGCGGCCTACATCTTTCACAAGGCGAAGGAAGCTCATTTCCATGTACAGACGTATGACAGCGAAAATATCCTGACGCCGGCAGACGACAAGGAGGTCCGCTTCTACGCCGAAAAAATGCACATGACCTACAAGGTCATGCCGGATCTTCCCGACTCAATCCCCGAGGATCCGGCCAAGGTCCTCATGGTCAGCCTCGACGAGCACGACCGGCTCGAGCAGTTCCGGCAGGATATCTCCGGCTGGGCAAAGGGCCGGATCAGCGTGTTCTTCTCGAACCAGTGGTATCTTGAATTTGTCCGCGAGGGAATCTCAAAGGGCTTTGCCGTCAGGTACATCGCCTCTCATCTCGGCGTCCCGATGGAAAACACCGTCGCCGCCGGTGATGCGGAAAATGACATCGCGATGCTGAAGGCCGCGCACATCGGCTGCGCGATGGCAAATGCGACCGACGAGGTAAAAAAAGCCGCGGACTATGTAACTGTCCGCGACTGTGAGCATTCCGGCGTAGCCGAAATTATTGATAAATTTATTCTATGATCAGCACCCAGACTCGGAACGCTTCGCGTTCCTCGTTTTGGGCGGTCAGAGCGGCTTCGCCGCTTGTCCGCCCATCAGAGAATCGAAAAAGATATGAGGCGAGCGAGCTCTCCCTCCATCTTTTTCGATTCTCCGATGGGTGCTGATCACTTAAAAGAACCTTCCGCCTCCGAGGCAGAGGTTGCACAGGCAGTTGATCGCGATCATACTCACGCACCAGCCCGCCGCATTGCCGCCGGGGAAGATGCCGCCGTAGGATTCGCCGCGATTCTGGTACCACGTGCCGCCGCTCTGCAGAGACTGCAGGAGGCGCGAGTACTGCGCGTTGTCCGGCTCCATATCCGCCGCGCGCTTCGCGTAGTTCATCGCGTCGACGTTGTTTCCCATGCCCTGCGAGGCGATCGCCGCGTAGTAATACCACCGCGCGCTTCTCCCGTCCTCCGGCATCTGACTGAGCGCCGTCATGGCCTCCTGATAGTGGCCCGAATTGATATAATTTCTCGCCGCCTGCATTTCCGGAGGCTCCTGCTGCGCGCGGCGCTGGTCGGAATAATCGGTCCAGCCGCCGAAGAAATCGTCAAATGCACTGCCGAAGCCGCCGTCAAAGTCAGAGTACCCGCGGCCGTCTCCGCCCGGCTCGCTGCCGTACGCGCTCGTGCCATTGGCGCGCGCATCGACAATCTGGCGGTACGCCTCCTGGACCTCCTTGAACTTCTCCTCAGCGGTCGGGTCATCCGGGTTCTCGTCCGGATGGTACTGCTTGCATTTTTCTCTGTATGCCTTCTTCAGCTCGGCATCCGTGCAGTTTTCACTGACGCCGAGTACCTTATACGGATCTGAGATCATTCGGCTCTGTCCTCATTTCTTTTCTTAAGAATTCCTCTGTACTTCACCCAGACCCCAGAATATATGATATTTCTCAGAATGTCTACATCCTGTACGATCGGAAGCTTCTCAAACTCCTTCGCGCAGTCCGCCATCATCATGGTCAGCGTATTTTCGACCAGCGCGTCGAAGTCCCTTCTGTCCCGGTACGGCGTCCAGGGATTATAAAGCCCCTTCTTTTCATCCTCCGGGAGGTCGTCAAACGCGTCCATGAGATACACGAATTTGCCCATGTAGAAGCCCATTTTCCGCAGAACATCCGCCCAGATGTCGTCCTCCTTCATGACGAAGATCTCGCCGAGCGCGTCGCCCGAGAGGCCTGCCACCTCGTCCAGACTGCCGTCCTTTCTCTTTTCAAATGAAGACAGCTTCTCGATGTAGGTCCTCACCGCCTCCGCCTGGCGCGGATACCGGTCCATAATCACTTCCGCATGCTTCTTTAAAAGACGGACGCCCGCCTTTCCGCGGGCGCTTCCGTCGTCACTGACATCATCGAGACATTTGTAGTAGGCAAGCAGAAGCCCCATGTCGGCTGTGTAATCTGTGATATCGTTGAAAATCATGAGCTGCTTCCGGAACGGATGCAGAATGCAATTGCTCTCGATCTCCGTGACCGGCGCCTCGTAGAGCGCGTTGAGGAGAATGTCGAGAAATGTCATGTCGTTCGGAAGAATCGCCTGTCCGCGGATCCCGTATCTCATTTTCAGAGAGTGGCAGAGTCCGCAGTAAAAGCCGCGATACCTCTTGAAATCCCTGATTTTCAGCTCTTCCTGATTAATCGTCACATAGCCGAACATATTGCCGCTCCTGTTTACGTAGTCCTGTCAAACTGAGTATGACATTTCGGGCAGGTAATACGGATCCGGCCCTTGTCTCTCGGGACCCGGACCTGCTGTCCGCAGTTCGGGCACTTGAAGAAGCGATATTCTCTGCGGCCGTCAAATTTTCTCTTCTGAACGCGGCACCAGCGTCCGAACCTGGACTCAAGGGCCCTGAACCGTTCATTTTCCTCCCGTCTCCGCTCAAAGTCCTTCGACAGGATTCTGTAGTAAGACCAGGCAAATGCAAGGGCTGTCAGAAGATACATGACCCAGTTTCTGATAAACAGGGTCAGGATGCACAGTACCAGCGTCACGGTCAGCAGAAACTTCGCGTACTCATCTGTCCCGTATCGTCCCGTCATGAATTTGCGGACGGAATCATTCAGCCTGCTGAAAAAATCCTTCATATCGCTTCAACCTTTTCCTGTTTCCCGCCTGAATTCAGACACATCATACAGCGAAAATATAGGTGTGACAAGCAGACGGGAAAACGCTTAATAAAACTTTTATCTCAGACCGTCGCGGCGGCTGTCTTCAGCGCAATTTCCATCATCTCGTGGAAGCTGTCCTGTCTCTCCTCCGCCGAGAGCGCCTCGCCCGTGAAGATGTGGTCGGAGATCGTCAGGATCGAGAGTGCCTTCTTGTGGTCGAGGATCGACTGCATGTAGAGGCCGGCTGTCTCCATCTCGAGCGCGAGATGGCCTGTCGCCTTCGCCTTCTTGTTGATCTCCGGATCCGGATAATAGAAGAAGTCGGAGGTGTAGACAGAGCCTACGTCTGCTCTGACGCCGAGCTCGTCCGCAGCCTTCACAGCGCTCTGCAGCATGCCGAAATCGCAGACCGGAGCGAGCTGACCCGGAAGATCGACAGCGGAGTTAAAGTTGTCATTTGTCGATGCGCCCATCGCGAGCACGACGTCGCGAACGTGCACATCGTCGCCGAGTCCGCCGGCCGAGCCAACGCGGATCGCCGCCTCAACGCCGAAAAATGTGTAGAGCTCGTGCAGGTAAAGGCACAGAGAAGGAACGCCCATGCCCGATCCCATGACGGAGATCTCCTTGCCCTCGTAGGTTCCTGTGTACGCAAGCATGTTGCGGACATCGTTCACGAGGACCGGATTCTCCAGATAGTGGTCCGCGATATATTTCGCGCGGAGCGGATCTCCCGGCATAAGCACAACCTTTGCAAAATGAGTGCCCGGCTTCAGTTCGATGCAGGCAGACGGTGAAGATGTCATCATGTTTCAGTACCTCCTTATCATAAAACATTCATTCATAAGTCCCGACGGATTGCTTCGCTGCTTCGCAGCTTCCGCAATCCTACAGCCATTCGCATTCTCATGCCGCTTACGCGTCATTCCATGCTCATGCCTGTTGTCGTCGCTAGTGCACACGTCCGCCGGCGTGCAAGCACGCCGCGTCCTGTGCACTGCGACCGGGACTTATCACCCAAACAATTTCTTAAGATTCACATCAAACGGCGGATATACGATGCCCTTGTCCGTGACGATCGCCGTCAGCAGGCTGTGGTCCGTGACGTCGAATGACGGGTTATAGCACTTGGTCTCCTCGAGGGCCATCGGCTCCTTGTACCACTTCTTCTTGATCTCCTCCGGATCGCGGAGCTCGATCTTGATGTCATCGCCGGTCGGGCAGCTCATGTCGATCGTCGATGTCGGACCGAGCGTATAGAACGGGATGCCGTAGTACTTCGCGAGAATCGCGACGCCGGACGTTCCGATCTTGTTCGCGAAGTCTCCATTTGCCGCGACGCGGTCGCAGCCGACGAAGCACGCCTGTACCCAGCCCTGCTTCATGACGATCGAGGCCATGTTGTCGCAGATCAGCGTCACGTCGACGCCGGCCTTTGTCAGCTCATAGGATGTGAGGCGCGCGCCCTGAAGGAGCGGTCTCGTCTCGTCCGCGAATACCTTGAAGTCGATGCCTCTCTCCTTGCCGAGGAGGACCGGTCCGACCGAGGTTCCGTACTTGGATGTCGCGAGCGGGCCCGCATTGCAGTGGGTCAGAATGCCGTCGCCGGGCTTCACAAGTGTAAGTCCGTACTCCGCAATTCTCGTGCACATCTCAATATCTTCCTTGTGGATGTTGTACGCATCCTCCTTCATCGCCTGCACGATATCCGGAACGGATTCCGCGCTGTGGTCCTCGATGACCTTCATCTGGCGCTTGATCGCCCAGCTCAGGTTGACTGCCGTCGGCCTGGATGAATTGAGGTACTCGCCCTCCTTCTTCATCTCTGCGTGGAACGCATCATACGCAAGGTCCTGATGCTGACGCGCGAGAACATACATCGAGTAGCCGGCGCAGATGCCGATCGCCGGTGCCCCTCTGACCGCAAGGGACTTGATTGCGTCGTAGATTTCCTCCGGCGTATGTAAGGTCAGATAGACCAGATGATTCGGAAGACGCGTCTGATCAATGATGACGACGGATTTCTCGTCGTCACTCAGGCGTACGCTCCCGTTCTTTAAATCCTCTTCCTGAAAGCTCATGTTTTCCTCCTGCCGGTATGTGTTTCTGTTCCGCGGGTCCTGCCCGCCTCCCGGCCTCCGCAAAATGAACGCCGGGCATAAAGAAAGCCGCCGCACAAGTCCGATCGGACTCATTCGGCAGCCTCTATTCTACCACAACTGTCATTTACTTGTCTCTAAACACTTGCGCGGGATGGTAGCCGTCACATCCCCCTTGAGTAGAGCTCTCTCTGGGAGAAGCCGCGTCCCGTCACACTGACCAGCGCGAGCACAGCCCCGATGAACAGCGGCAGCATGCTGCTTGTCAGCTTCACGCTCACCGCGACCAGGCCAAACCCGATCAGCAGTGCCGCGACAACCATCAGAACCGCGGACACCGTGGACATGATGTGCAGAAGCTGCTCATTGGTGAGCTTCCGGACACCCTCCTGCTCTCTGTTTCTTTCTCTCTCAAGCTTCACGGACTGCTTGTATGCCTCCGCCATCTCTGCCGGAGAACCGAGGTCCCGCAGTACATCGCGGCAGTCCAGAATATCCGGCTCATGGTCTCCCGCATAGTCGTCGAGCATCTCGTAGATCATGTCGCGCAGGTCCTGGTCCGCGCCGTTGCGCGCGTACAGAGGAAGACGCACGATCACATTATGAATATACGCATTAATCTTCTTTTCTATCAGCATCCAGCATCCCGTCTTTTCCGTTATAGATTCGTAACATTCCTGTAATAACTTATATTATAATGGCCTGCACGGATGCGTCAAGTCGGATCATCCCATATTTATCTAAAAAAACTATGAACTATTCAGCATAGTTTCATGTGCATTTTCTCCTTTCTCAGATGTTAAGCCACGGCGGTCACTTGAATGTCCCCACCTTCATCTGCGACCGGATGAACAAATCGTAGAGGAACGAGCCGGTCTTCCCGGCCTTCGGATGGTCCTCATCTCCGATGTTGATGTAGTACTTGTCGAAGCAGTTGATGATCTTCGTTCCGCACGGATGCATAAGCTCCCGCTTGAAGTCTCCGCCCCCGTAGGTCTGATGGACATGTCCGTGGAGCATGTACTTCGGATGCCACCTGTTCATCAGCGTATTAAAGCACTCAAAGCCTGTGTGCGGCAGGTCCTCCATGTCGCCGTAGCCTCTGGCCGGCGCGTGCGTCACGAGCACGTCAAAGCCGTTCTTCAGCATAATCTCCGGCATCATATGGCCGATGCGGGATTTCATTTCCTGCTCGGTGTACATGCAGGGACCCGGCTTGTAGCGCATCGATCCCCCGAGCCCCAGAATTCTGAGGCCGTGGAAATTGTAGATCCGGTCGTCGATGCACTCGCAGCCCTCCGGCGGTCTCTGCCCGTACCCGCCGTCATGATTTCCCGACACATAGAGCAGCGGCACATTGGCCATGCTCTCGAGGAATTCGAGGTAATTGTGGTTCAAATCGCCGCAGGAAATAATGAGATCCACGTCCTTCACGCGGTCCGGCGAAAAGAAATCCCACAGACCCTTGTCTTCCTCATCGGCAATCGCCAGTATCTTCATTTCGTATCACTCCTGACTTTTCTCTGTTCCGCTGACGCCGCTGACCGCAACGGTCTCCTTCGCGGCGTCACTCATTTCCCGCATGACCGGGATCTTGCCAATGACGTTGTCATTCAGCCAGTTCATCGTGATGATCTGCTCATTGGTAAGTGCCGGGTCATCGGCCTTGTGTATAATGCCATCCTGGCTTCTGAGCTCCCCGCCGAACGGATCGAGCACGCCGTTCATGATGTTCTGCTTCAGGAAATTCACGAGCTTTCCTGAGTAATACGGCAGGTTCTGCGAGAGGATCAGGTCAATCACGCCGGCCTTTAAGCCGAACCAATAGTTCAGCGCCTGCGATTTCTTGACCGTCTCGCGGGAGTTCCAGTTTCCGTTCAGGATGGAATCAATAATCAGCTTGTAGTACGCGCCCCAGTGCAGCATCGGAGCCGCGATGTTCTCGACCTTGCCGTCGTCCGCGATGTGGTAGACGCCGTACTTCCGCGAAGCCTCCTTCGGGCGGATGAAGTCCATGCCGGAAATGAGATGTACTCCCTCCTTTCGGAAGTCCGCCTCCCAGTCGCTGTCCTTCACGCCCGTCCATTTGAGATAAATCTCCGACTTCGGGTCCGCGAGGGCCGCGCCGAGCGCAAATGCGTTGATGCTCGCGATATTTCCGTAGATCGGCGAATCCGCGACATAGCCGATCTTGTGTCCCTCGTTCAGCGACGCGGCGAGCGCGCCCATCAGGAACTTCGCCTCATACATCTTCGGATAGTACGTGCGGACCGCGCTGCTCGCGAGGTTGATCGAGCAGTTCAGGATCTTCATGTTCGGATAATTGACCGATGCGCGGAGCGCCGCGTCCATCATCGTCTCGGACGTCGCGATCACGACGTCGTCCTTATCGAGGGCCGCCGTGTCAAATGCCTTGTCCACCTCCGGCTCCGTCCGGCAGTTGTCGAAACGGATCGTGTCCACGATGCCGCCGTAATCAGACTGCACCTCATTTCTCCCGAGCTCGTGTCCATACGCCCAGCTCGAGTCCTCCGGATTGCTCGAGAAAATGAACGCCACCCGGAGCGGATGCTCTGTCGTGTACTGCTTCCCGAGGATCGACTCGATGACATTCGTCGCCGCCGTCTTGCCGACAGCCACAGGCTCCTCGACTAGGGCATTTTCATTTGCCGTCGTCTCGAACTCATTCCAGATCGTCGCCATCTTCCGCGCGATCTCCGCCTTGCTGTCGTTGCGGATCGTCTCCGGCCGGTAGATCGACAGGTACTTCAGGAACGCGTCGCCGACTGTGATGCCCATATGCTCGCCGCCCTTGTGCTCGTACACGTCGTCGAAGTTCAGGAAGTCCTGGTGCAGGTTCTCCTTCACCTCATCCGGCCACGGCTTCTTCAGGTCCTGCCAGTAGAGCTCCGCGAGCTTCAGGTACGAGCCCTCCTTGGAAAATGTAATGTCGAAGAGACCTGTCACAGCGTAGAAATCCAGGAACTCGTAGTAAATGATGACCTCCGGGTCGTTCGTCTTCTTCGGGATCAGGCGCCGCACATCCGCCGCGACGGAATAGCCCTTCGTGAATTTCGTGACCGAGACGCGCTTGTTGCCCTCCTGCACGTAGAAGCGGTTCATGTATTCGTAGCACAGGATCGGGTCGTGAATGCCCTCCTTCTTCTGCGAGTCGTAGAGGTGCGACCACTTCGTCGCAAACTCCGACTTCTCTGCCAGGATCGGCATGAATCCGTAGGAAAATGCATTCTGCCGTCCTGCCGTCACCGTGCCGGCGATCATGGAGATCGGGATCTCCTTGATGCCGAGCGGCTCCTGCGAGAGGTTCATCGCGTCGGGGGCGATGCTGTCGAGCGACAGGAGATACGGATATCTCCCCTCAGACACCGCCTTCCGGCATTCTCTGTCTCCAATCCGCTTTGCCTTTGCGTAATCCTCAATCATAGACTGTTTTCCTCCCCTCAAACGTCATGGTTAATGCGCGTGTCCAGGCCTGATGCAATGCGCACCGCAAATCGCCAGAGCCTCAGCTTGCGTGTCCAGGCTTGATGTCGCCGCGGCGCACGTGCTCCGCGATGATCCCGTCTGTCAGCTCAAACAGCGTCTCCGAGCCGAGTCTCGTCTTCGACTGTCTGCCGCGGACCTGCCACTCGTTGACGCCGTGCTCGCGCCAGTCTCCGCCGCCGTTGCTGTCATTTAAAAGAAGCGGCTGCAGGTTGTCCATCGCGTGCGCGAATTTCGACTCCGGCGTCTCCCAGGCCTCAAACTCATCAAACAGCGCCTTCATCTGCTTCGCCTGATCCGGAGGAAGCATGCTGAAAATGCGCTCCTCCGCCCGCGCCTCGCGGTCCTTCTGCGTCGCAAGTCCCTCCTTGTCGTACGCGTAGGTGTCGCCCGCGTCGATCTCGACGATGTCGTGGATCAGGCACATAATAAGGACATGGCCGATGTCGACCCGCTCGTTGGAATACTCCTGCAGAAGATACGCCGCGACCGCCATATGCCACGCGTGCTCCGCGTCGTCCTCCCGGCGGCCGTGACCTGAAAGATGCGTCTGCCGCAGGATATTTTTCTCCTTGTCAATCTCCAGAATAAAGTCAAGCTGTTTTCTCAGCCGCTCATCATTGCCGGCGCCGCACACCATATGCGCAGCACTGTCCATGGCGGGCGATGTGTCATGTTTCTTCTCTTCACTCATGTCAGCTCATCCCCCTTTTCAGCCGTCTCACCGGCTGTCTCCAGTATACCAGAAATCGGCCGGACTGCCAGCCAGACCTCACGCGGTTATCGTTACTCCGCATACAGGTCTGGATACGGTCAATGATATCAGGGCGGTATCGGGCAGACTCCGTCCCCCTCAACTTCCCTTCGCCGCTGACACAGCGGCTCAGGGTGATTTTCGGGCTCCTCCGTATAACGCCCTCACCGCTCCTGATATCATTGACCGCTCTCCAGGGTCTAATACGGAGTGAACAGAAATTCACGCGTGCGGCTGTCCCGCCGGCTGGCGGACGGCGCGGCTCTCCGACGTCTCGTCGAGACGCTCGATCACGAGCTGCTCGCCGTCGTCCGGCTCCTTCACCCACACGCTGACGGAGCCGTCCGCGCAGGAAAATGTACCCATCCCGTCCTCGTCGATGGTCACCTCATTTTGCATGATGTTCAGCGCGTCGACCCAGACCTCGCCCGCGTGGCGCTCCCCGACGAGCATCGTCTTCTCGCCGCCGCAGCGGTCCGTGAGCACGACCGCGACGCCCGAGCCCGGATGCGCGTCGTCGCCCTCGAGCGTCCAGCCGATGACGTCCTCGTCGTCAAAATAGTCGCGCTGCTCGCCGAAGAGACGTGTCCGGCGGATATAGGTCATGACGTCGATCTCGCCCGTGAAGCCCTGGTCCCCGAATTTCTGCACGCCGTAGTAGTCGCCGTAAAAAATGCACGGATACCCCTGCGGCCGCAGAAGTATCAGGGCGTAGGCGTGCGGCACGAACCAGTCGAGGATCGCGCTCTCGAGCGCCTGTCCGGTCTGCGTGTCGTGATTGTCGACAAAGGTCACCGCCTTCTCGGGATCGCGCTGCACGAGCGTCCCGTCGAAGATATGGCGCATGTCGAAATTGCCGAAACTGTGGCTCGCCGCGAAGAAGTTGAAGTGCAGTGGCACGTCAAAGAGCGACATACAGCGCCCGCACGCGTCGAGATACCCCTCGAGCACGTTGATATCCGCGTTCCAGTACTCGCCGACCGAGAACAGCTCCTTGTGGTTGTTCCGTCTGAGCGTGCCCAGCCACTCGCCGAAGAAGCTGCTGTCGATGTGCTTGACTGCGTCGAGACGGAAGCCGTCGACGTGGGTCGTGTCGAGGTACCACTGGCCCCATGTGGCCAGCTGGCGGCGCACGCGCGGATTGCTGAAGTTGATGTCCGCACCCATCAGGTAGTCGAAGTTTACGTTTTCCTTATCGACACCGGGGTCCCAGCTGACGCCCTCGAAGTTGTAGATGCCGGCCTTCTCCTTCCGCTCGTCCCAGTCGACGCCGCTGAAGCACGTCGCGTCCCACGTGAAGTCGGAGTATGTTCCATGCCGTCCGGGAAATGTAAATTCCGTCCAGGCCTTGATCGACTGGACCGGCGTAATCTCCTGCGTGCGGTCGCCGCGCATATTCTCCACTGCGTCGACCTCCTCGCAGCCGTCCGCGCCCATCATGTGGTTTAAGACGATGTCCGCGTAGACATCGATGCCGCTCTCCTGCAGGGCGCGGATACAGGCGAGATATTCCTCCTTCGTGCCGTACTTCGTCGGGACAGTTCCCTTCTGGTCGAACTCCCCGAGGTCATAGGTGTCGTACACGCCGTAGCCGACGTCATTGATGCCGGCCTGGCCCTTGTACGCCGGCGGCAGCCACACAGACGTGACGCCGCGCTTGGCGAGGCTCTCGGCCTTTGCGGTCAGCTTCTTCCAGAGCGTCGCGTCCGCCGGAAGATACCACTCAAAATACTGCAGCATGACGCCATTTTCGATTCTGCGTCTCATATTCGGTCTTTCCTTTCCTGTGCTTTCATCGCTCCCTAACGGACATATCCAAGTCCGCCGTCCGGGACGTTTTCGCCTGCGCAAGCCTTCACAGCTGCGCGGCCGGCGATGGTTCTTCTTCACCTGTGCGGGGCTGCCAGATTTCCCGCGCGATAACAACTCCGATGATACTCCGTCCGGGATACCTTGCCAAGGGTGCGGCATCGGCGGGCATATGCTTTATATGTCACGGCCTGTCTTAAAAAGAACCAGCCTTCCGTCTCTGCAGGATGGGCAGAAACAACGTATCCATAAGTTCTGTATCCATTTATGGGGAATATGTATGTCAGAATATACAGAAATACGTGGATCATTTTCCGAATAAAAGTCATGTGCTATACTGACGGAAATGAAAGTCGATGCCTGAGTAAAGGGGGTGTGCGTATGTGTAACGAGGAGTATTCGCAGCTTCCGCGAGTCGCGAGGAACGGTTTTCTCAAGCCGCTGATCGGCGTCTCGCCGCTCTTTGACAACAGCCGGGTCAGTGTCTGGATGCTGCCGGGCTATCTCGACGGCCTGAAGGCCGCCGGCGCGATTCCGGTCATTCTTCCGCTCCATATCGACCAGTCCGATTTCGAGGAGCTGGCGCTTCACCTGGACGGGTTCCTGATGACGGGCGGACATGATGTCTCGCCGCTCCGCTACGGGGAAGCGCCGCTGCCGGAGTGCGGCGACTGGTGCAGAAACCGCGACGCGCTCGACTGGAAGATCACGCGCTGGTGCTACAGCCACAACCTGCCGGTTCTCGGCATCTGCCGCGGCCTTCATGTCATGAACATCGCGCTCGGCGGCACGCTCTACCAGGACCTTCCGTCCGAGTTCGACGGGGAGTGCATCGTCGAGCACCACATGCAGCCTCCGTACAACCGGCCGGCCCACGATGTCACAATCGTAAGGGGCACGCCTCTCTGGGATATATGCCGGAAGGAGACGATCGGCGTGAACAGCTACCACCATCAGGGCATCCGCAAGGTCGCACCGCAGCTCAAGATCATGGCGATCGCGGAAGACGGTCTTGTCGAAGGGCTGTACGCCGAGAACAAGACATTTTTCATGGGTGTCCAGTGGCACCCGGAGTTCATTTATCAGGATGATCCGACGCAGCTCGCGCTGCTGAAGGCCTTCGTGCAGGCAGCGAAGAACCAGATCGCGGCGCAGGTCAAAAAGGCAGAATGAAAAAGATGGGCAGAAGATCTTGAACGTCTTCTGTCCATCATATATAAAGCTTCATTTTTCTTGTTCTTTCTTATACGCTACAAATTCTGAAGGACTTACGATTCTTGGATCTTCAATACCAGATTCAAGAAAATCCTTATCCCCTGTCAGGAAGATGTCTACACCAGCTGAAATTGCTGCGCGGAAAATCGGGCGATCCTTCTCGTCCCTTATTTTTTCTTCCCCAGAAATTGGTCCGTCTGGGACACGAACGATCATAACTGATGTCATAATTATGGACAGGAACGTGTTAAGAATCTGTATTTTATTCGGGAATTTTCTAGCAAAAATCTTCTTTAGCTCATCCACGTTCAAATCACAAATAACACCAATATTCGGTTCGCTCACTGCTTTCTGAAAGGCTTTATAGGGAATACTGTTTGGAAAAAGGGCTGCAGAGATAAGAACATTGGTATCGATAAAGATCTTCATTGGCTATTATTCCTCGTCTCTTACAGACTTAACCAGATCGACAACATCCTGTTCATTTTTTATGCCGGCCCTTTCCGCTTCTCCTTTCATTTCCATCTGAAGAATCTTCATGGCATAAACGGCAGAATTTTCAATTTTAACCTCTCCATTATTAACGATAAATGTAATTCTGTCACCACTTCCAACTCCAAGTATCTCGCGAACATCCTTTGGAATGGTAACCTGGCCTTTAGCCATGACTTTTGCATTATCAACAAAAGTTGTAGATGCCATATGATCACTTCCTTTCATAAAAAGTAGGGAATTCCCTGCTTACCCTACTTTTAGTATATCCTAAAACTATAAAAATTCAAGCGAACTTCCAGAATACCTGTTGACTTAATTGGGTCTTATATTTTCTCCATAGCATTTTTATCAAGATGACCTTTGTGCAGGCAGCGAAGGACCCGATCGCGGCGCAGGTGAAAAAGCGGAATGAAAAAAGATGTACAGAAGAGCCCAGAAAGGTCTTCCGTACATCTTCAAAATTTTCATTCAGAGCACTTATTTACAACCCCAGCTGGTCAGCGGCATACTCTCTTAAAATCAATAATCCAAACTTAATACCTTCAACTGGATTTCCATTTATGCCTCTGGTATACTTGCTGACATGGGTACTACCTGACACGGTAGGCGGTTGACCCTCTGCGGAGGGACTGCGACCCTCCGATCATATAGAAATCCGCCGTGCGGAAATCTGTAGAAGGGAGGGCATGCACATGAGTATTATGGACTTGATCAGTGTGCTGAGCTTCGGCCTGGCATTTTTTCTGTTGGCTATGCCCTCGGAAAAGATCACTCTGAAAGAAAATGACCGCCTGAAACCCGGAAAGTTCAGCGGTCATTAAGCCAAGTAAATGAACGGGTCAGCCGTCTGCCGGTAGTACCCTTTTTGTGTGTTCATCGTACCACAGCTGAAAACATTCTGCAAGCCGGATGTTCTCAGCTTCAACATATCTTTTTTGGGGGGAAGACTTATGGCAGTTATTATCATCGCCAACATCATTGACTTCGCCGCCGCTATGGTCATGATCTGGTCCGGCACGATGAAGAAGAAGTCGAAGATTCTGGCCTGGCAGTCGGTCCAGCTTCTGATGCAGACCGTCAGTATGACGATGCTCGGCGGCATCACCGGCGCGATCAGCAATGTGCTCAGCGTCATCCGGAACATCATCTGCTACAAGGACAAGCTGACGTGGTACGTCAAGGCGCTGCTCATCGCCGCATCGCTCTACCTCACGATCCGCTTCAACACGCAGGGCGCACTCGGCTGGCTGCCATTTGTTGTGTGCACCGTCTACGTGCTGCTCATGGATATCCAGAATCCGATCGCCTTCAAGCTGCTCGTCACGGCAAGCTTCGTGCCATGGGTCGTCTACTATTTCCTGATCCGCTCCTACACGGGCGCGTTCTTCAGCGGGGCGACGGTCGTCACGAACTCCATTACGCTCTGCCAGATGATCAAAATGAAAAAAGAAATCCGCGAAGGAAAAGAAACAGGAGACGGCCAGTGACCGCCTCCTGTTTTTTACATCCCCATAAGCAAACAAAAAAGACGGCCGCAAGGCATGTCCCCTCTCATGCCCTGCAGCCGCCCGTCTGCTTTCTTTCAGCGGATCCGCCGGATTTTCATTTCAAATGGCGCAAGGCTCATCGTCTCTCCGTCAAGCATAAAGCTCTGCTCCCTGTCCGTCTCATTGAAAATGAACTGCCCTCTGACGCTTCCGTCTCCGCTCTCCCGCGTGTTCACCCACACGTTGTCCGGGAGGTCCGCGATGAACGGCACGCCGGCGCTCTCCAACGTCTCCTTCGCCATCCGCTTCATGAGCGGTCTCTTACCGCAGACACCCATATAGAAACAGGTGCCGCTGCCGCAGTGGTTCTTCGTAATCGCCGCCGTTCCTGCGTAGAACTCGCTCGCGTAGCGCGCGCGGATGTCCGCGCCCTCCGGCAGAAGCAGGTCGCACCACACGCTTCCCGTCAGCGTCTCGTCCGGGAACGCGATCTGCACGTCCTTTTTCCCGATCGGGTCATACTCATCGACCGAGCAGCCGCAGACCTTGCGGAAGGCCGTCGGAAGCGGCGAGAGTATGCACCCGTTGTCCTTGTCCTTGACGCCGCTCCGGCACGTCACGAGGACCGTCCCGCCGCCGCGAACAAAAGAATCCACACGCGCGGCTGTGACAGGACTTGTCACATAGTGCGCCGGGACAACAACGACGCGATAGCCGTCAAGCGGCTGCTCCTCATCGATGATGTCGACATTGACGCCGAGCGACGCGTACGCCGCCTGCCAGCGCTTCACCTGGTCGCGGTAGTCAAAGCCCGGCGACTGGTACTGCGTCTTGAACGCGTTAAACTGCTCAAAGCCCCAGAGAATCGCGACCGGGCTCTTCACGACCGTCCCGTCAAGCCACTGAAGCTCATGGACGGTCTTTGCCGTGTCCGCAAACTCACGGAACCTGCGCCCCGGCACGTTGCTGTGGGAAATGAGCCCCTGGCAGAATGTCTCCGCGCCCTTGACAGCCGAGCGCCATCTCCAGAAGAGAACCATGTCGGCCCCGTGCGCGATCGTCTGCAGGGCATAGCCCTTCAGCATGCCCGGTCTCGGAACGGGCTGCATTTCCCCCCAGCAGCCCATCGGCCCGCTCAGCTGCTCGAGCATCCAGAAATTCTTCCGCTTCACGCCGCGCATAAGGTCGAGGTCAGCCGCCGTCGTGTAAACCACGTCCGGATCGTCAGGGATCTTTGTGCCCGGATAGTTGTCGTAGCCCGCGATATCGAGGTCCTTAAAGCTCCGGTGGAAATCCATCGTGTGCTCGCAGAAGCACGCATTTGTCGTGATCGGAACCGACTCCGGCACATATTTCCGGAGCTCGCGGATCTGAAAAGCGATATACCCGGCCGTCGACTCCGCGGCGAAGCGCTCATAGTCAAGCATGTAGCCGGGATTAAGCCAGCCGTAGCTGTACATCTGCCCCTTGGGCGTCTGCACCTGGCTCCAGTCGCTGATCTGACCGCTCCAGATGTCGGCGCCCCACGCCTTGTTCATGGCCTCCGGCGTCCCGTATTTCCGGCGCAGCCACTCCTGGAATTTGTGCGTGCACTCCCGGCAGTTGCAGTGATTGGCCGAGAGCTCGTTGTCGATCTGCCAGCCGATGACATGCGGGTTCTTTCCGTAGCGCTCCGCCATGCGGTCGATGATATCCGCCGCAAATGAGCGGAACAGCGGGTTTTCGATACAGCGGTGCCCGCGTATGCCTGTCTCCGTCGGAAGCCCTGTGCGCTCAACAGAGAGCGTCTCCGGGTAATTTCTGTACATCCACATCGGCGGGCAGTTCGTCGGCGTTCCGAGAATAAGCTCGATACCCGCATCGCCCGCCATTTTCACGAAATCATCGAGCAGCTCAAAATGAAATTCCCCCTCTGAAGGCTCCAGAAGCCCCCACATAAACTCCGCGATGCGGACCGTGGTGACCCCCGCCTTCTTCATCAGGTCGAGATCACGGGACCACAGAGACCGGTCCCAGTGCTCGGGATAATAATCAACTCCGATACGAATCATATGTCTCCTTTTTAAAAACAGGACTTACAGGTACTGCTCGTCCTCGTCCAGCATGCCGTTCTTCCTCTCGAGATCCCGGAAGATCTTCGCGGCAAATGCGCTGATCGTGAAGATCGCGATGACCGGCTCAAAGATATAGCCGATCAGCACCAACGTGCTGTTGATCATAAAGAACAGCACGAACTCAAGAGCCAGGCACCCGATCGCCGCAAATGTCTGCTTCCAGTACCACACGAAGATGCGCTTTGCATTTTTCAGGTTCTGACGGAGCGTGTTCTCATATCTCGCCTCAAGCGCGAAAATGTAAAACCCTCTGACAAGCACGACGAGGCAGAGGAAGATGGTGATGGCGAGGAAGTACCACGGGTTGTCCGCCGTCTTGTCGAAGAGCTGCCAGCTGATCCACGCCGCATAGAGGATTCCCCCGAAAATGAGGGTCAGCAGCATGCCGTGCTTCCAGTTGTCCTTCCACGCCTTCCAGAACGTCTTCGTGACCCCGACATAGTTGTCGTTGTAATAGGTCATGTCGAGCGTCACGCGGTAGGCCGCGATGATGGACTGACCGATCGTGATAATCGGCAGGCAGCCGATGAGAAACCACAGCGTCAGCAGAATGACATTGATGAACTGCGTCATTCCCGTCGCAAATTTACTGTCCATACTGAGCCATTTCATATCCATACCTCCATGCGGCTTTCAAAAAATGCTTACCTATTCAGCACCCCGGAGAATCAGAAAAGATTCCGGGCGAGCAAGCTCTCCCTTCATCTTTCCCAATTCTCCGAGGGGTGCTGAAATACAGATTACAGTCTCACAACCATCGTGTGGCTGCCGCTCTCCGGCCATGTGAACCGCTCGCCGGACTTCTCTCCGTCGAGCTCGTAGCTTGTCTTCTCATCCGCGCGGAACTTTCCGTCCGCCACGATCTGTACCGTGAGGGACACGCCCTTGCGGTGCATTGTATACGTCATGTCCGCTTCTGTCTCCGGGTCAAGGCACGGCCGGATGACCATGCCGTCGCCGTCCTCCTTCACGCCGAGCGCCTCGAACATCGACAGCGTGAGCCAGCTCGCCGTGCCGGACAGCATCGGTCCGATATTTTCACCGGTCACGCAGTTGTTGTACTGTGTGCAGAACCGCGGGTTGCCCTTCGTCACGAACGGATGCTCCAGCGTCGTGTAGGGAAGCGTCTTCCCGATCATGAACCACGCGAGGTCAGCGAGCCGCTTTGCGAGCTCCGGGCTCTTCACTTCCTTCGCCGCCTTCAGCATCGCCGCCGTCGACATCATCGCCGCGTGCTTGAACACGCCGCCGTTCTCGCGGTCACCCGGGTAGTAGAGGCCTGTCGCCGTGCCGACGCCGAGCTTCTCATACGCGACAAATGTGCACAGCCGAAGGCCCGCGTCTGTCTTCAGGTTCTTCTCGACGACGTCAAGCATCGTTCCGATCTGCTCCTCCGTCGCGATATCCGCGAGGATCGACCAGCCGAAGCTGTTCAGGAAATAGCTGCCGTCGAGCGCCGGATCTGCGGAGAGGCCGTCGCCCTTTGCGCCGAGATACGTATATCCACGTCCGTCGTTGATCAGGCAGCGGGCGTAGAAGTTCTGCTTCCATGCGTTCTTCCGCGTGCTCTCGAGTGTGTCCTTCGCGACCTCCTTTGCAAATGCAATCTCCTTCTCGTACGCCTTGCTGTCGCACAGCGTAAGGAGCTCTGCCGTCTCATCCGCCGCGATCTTGAGGAGGCACGCGTTCATAACTGACTCTGTCCAGTCATTTTCAAACGGAACAGATGCGTATTCCTTTCCGCTCTCATGAAGCTGCATTCTGTACCGCGCTTCCTTCTCCGGTCCCTTGATGACGACCTTGTCGAGCCGGAGCGTGTCATTCCAGTCCGCCTTGTCGAGAAGCGGAAGGCCGTGCTTTCCGACGGAGATCCGGCCGCTGTACTGAAGAATTGCGATCAGCGTGTCCGCGAGCGGGCGCGCCGCGTCCTCTCCCGCGATCTTCAGCTCCTCCTTCAGGAAATGAAAATCGCCCGTCATCTTGCAGTATCTGTACACAGCCTGTACGAGCCAGAGCTGATCGTCGGAGCAGTCGCCCGGCTCCTTGCCCTTCCACGTGAAGTCGTGGTACGCGTAGCCCATACGGAAGACGTTGACGGCCCAGCAGCTGACGAGCTGCTTCGCGAGGTCCGCGTATCCGGCCGCGTTCATGTAGTACATAGATGCGTAGATGTCCTGGATCTCACGGAAGCCCGTCTCCCGGTAGGACTTCTGTGTCCACGCGAAGGCTCTCGAGACAAAGGTCTGATAGAGGACCTGGAACGGAAGGTTCCGTCCGACATAGCTGTCGAACCTCGTATTGCCGGTCTGCGGGCGGAGATAGGAGGAATAGGTCTCCTGGAACGCCTCGACCTTCGCGAGCTCCTCATTTGCCGCATCGGGCTCCTTAAAGCGGTTAACCAGCGTAAAGAGCGCGTCGTCGAAGGCCTCGGACACATCGTCCTTCCGATCCATCATGCAGGCCATGCTGTCAATCTTTGCGACCTCGCCGGGCCGTAAGGAAAATGACTTGCCCATCGCAAAGAACGGAACGAAATTCCTGTGCGGTCTCGACGGCATGTGATCGCCGAGCTCCGGTCTTTCGATCGTCCCGTTTCCGACGAACTCGCTGTAGTTCGTGCAGAAGTCGTCCATCGTCTCGCCGTCCTTCATGAGGACCGCGAACTTCTTCTCGCCCTTCTGTTCCTCCGGCTTGTGGTGCATCGTGACGCAGACCGGCTTTCCATTTTCGTCGTAGACGATCTCGCTCTGGTTCACGAGGTTTGCGTAGACGACATCGTTCGCAACGGTCACCGCATTGGCAATACCGAACTCGCCGGTGCAGACGATCTTGAGGTTTCTCGTGCCGGCCTCGAGGTTCTCGATCTCGATGTGCTGCAGCTCCGTCGCATCCGGCATGCCATTCTCCTGCATAAGCAGGAAGATCGTTCTCGTGATCTTAAGTCCCGTCGCGACGCAGGTGATGACCGTCCGGTTCTGGCTGTGGACGCAGTGCGCGCTGTTCATGGCGTCGACATCGAGTGAATAGAATATCTGCTTTCCGTCCTCGTAAATGTAGAACTGGCGGTTCACCGGCTCGCCGTTCTCCTCCGGCTGCAGGACGCAGCGGCTTGCAAGCACCTGGTGAGGACCTCCGGCGCGGAACGAGCCGCGTCCGAGACTGTCGACCGCGCTCTTCGGCGTCGTGAAAAGCGGCGCGGGGAACCCGTTTCTCCAGCCGAGCAGCAGGTTGACATTGTAGTGCGGGCCGACCGGATAGGTCTTGAGATCAAGCGTGAGGCTGCCGTCTCTTCCGATTGATCCACGGCTCAGCGAAACCTTCGTGAACGTCTCGGCAACAGCAGCTGCCGTATCTCTGTCCAGAGGTATCTCATTTCCCTTCTCATCCGTCAGTGCGACACCATCGGAGAAATCAAAGAGATAGCTTCCTCCGCTCTCAAGGATGCTTCTAAGGCCGCTGACAGCCCGCAGATGGTCGCAGACCGGCATGACCATGGGAAGTCCCGTCGCCGCCAGCAGACGGGTCCTGTCTCCCGACAGATACGAGGCGTCTGTGTTGGCGAAGAGCCGCTTTCCGAAGAGCTCCTCCGCCTGTGTGAGTGCCGTTTTCGACGCGGAACGCGCCTGTTCATGAATGTAATGCATGTTATCCTCCCAGATAAAGCCGGAAAGAGCCCGCCGGACCATGATTCCGGACGATCCGACAGACTCTTTCCAAAGCAGAAACTATACCTAAAATTTTATGATCCGGACGCTGCGGACGTTGTCGAAGCTGCTGTCGTGGACGCAGCGGACTCCGAACCGATCGTGGAGACGGTCGACTCACCGTTCTTCTTGAGGTAAGCATTCAGATCATTCTCAGCCTGTGCACGGCTCTTCGCTTCCTTCTCATAGTAAGCGTTGACATCGTCGATGCCATACTCCTTGCACTTGGAGATCATTTCCTTGATGATGGAGTTGAATTCCGAATCAGAGGAAGCCTCCATAGCCTTCCAGCTGTAGGTCTTGATGCAGTCCTCAACCTGGTTTGCCGTGACGGTCAACTCATCACTCATCGAGGATGCCGCGTAGTTCGTGCCCGGGCTCAGCGTGTAGTTCGTGGAGCGCATGTACTCGTCGATTGACTTGCTTCCTGTTGCGTTCTCCCAGTCCTTTGTAATCTGATAGGAGCTGTCGGCCTCATTTGACGGCCAGCTTGTGGAATTGTATGTCACGGAGTCATCGTTCGTGCCGAGGATCGACGCGTCGAGTGCCCATGTCGTGTTGTTCATCTGGTCTGCGCCGTCTGAATACTTGCCGCTGTAGTCGCCTGTCAGCTCAGTCGAGGAATCAGAGTGGCACTTCTTGCCGAGGTCCGTGAAGGACGGAATTCCGTTGTCATCAAGTGTCCAGCAGACGTTCTCCGGTCCATAGAGGTCCGTGAGCTTGCCTTCCGGTGTGCAGAGCCAGTTGATGATGGCCATGCAGAGCTCCGGATACTCGGAGTCATTGCCGATGCACCAGATCCGGTTGCCGCCGTAGATGTTCTGGCCATAGTTGATGGTCGTTGCCTTGGACGGAACAACCGGGTACATAGCCTCGCCGGCTGCGAGATGCGCATCTGTGTTGAACATCTCATCGCCCATGTAATTGAACGGAGTGAAGAAGCAGTTGCCGTTCTTGATATCCTCTGAGAAACCATCCCAGCCCTGCGTCTCGGAGTCAGGATCCATGGCGCCGGCCTGATACAGCTTGTTGTAGAACTTCAGAGCCTCGACATACGGGCTGTCCTCAGCGACCGCCGGGATGTAGGACTGTGTTCTGGAATCATAGAAGCCGATGCCGAACTCATCATAGCCGTAGTACGCAGTGACCATTGCCTTCGGGAACATCGCGAGGCTGCCGTCCCAGTCGCTGAACAGGGAGACCGCATAGTTCTTCTTGCCGTCCGAGCTTGTCGGCTCTGCCTGCTCCATCTTGATGAGCATGTCTGCGAAGGAATCGAGATCCGTGACGGCCGGGCTGCCGATCTTCTGATAGAGATCGTAGCGCGTCGACCAGTCGTACATGAAGGAGGTCGGTGCCGTAGCAGATGTTCCGACATCATAGCCGATGCCGTATGTCGTGCCGCCTGAGATCTTTGCATTTGACTTCAGGGCTGTCTGCATGTTGTTGTAAATGTACGGACCATAGTCCTCAACGAGGTCATCATCGTTCCAGTCAAGGAGCATGCCCTTGTCGACTGCCTGCTGATACTGAGAAGAATCAGCGAGAATGACAATGTCGCCGAGGTTGCCGGACTCCATGCGGGTCGAGAACGCGCCGTCCGTCTCCGGAACGATGTTGATCTTGACGTTGAACTTGTCCTTCAGGACCTGTGCGAACCAGCCGGTCATCTCGCCGGAGTAGTTCGACAGCTGTGAGTAGCAGGTCAGTGTGACGGTGTCATCCGGGATGATATCGTCGAGGTCATCCGCCTCAAGACCGTTGGAGGAGTTATCGGACTTGCCTGTTGATGAAGTGCCGGAGTCTGTGCCTGTCACGACGGAGCCCGTCGCTGAAGAGGACGTGCTGCCGCAGGCTGCGAGACCGACTGCCATGGCTGCGGAGAGAGCCGCTGCCAGGACACGCTTGCATGTGCTGTTTTTCATAGTGTTCCTTTCCTTTCCTAATTTGTTTCTGTTCAGCGTTCCGAGTCTGTGGGGTGCTGAGTAGTTACTTTATTTTTCTGCAGGGTGCTGAATGGCTGCTTGCCTTACGTGATCAGCCCTTGACCGCGCCGAGCATGATGCCGCCCTCGAAGTACCGCTGCATGAACGGATAGAACGCGAGGATCGGGATGACCGAAACGGTTGCGACGGTATACTTGATAATCTTCATGTTTGAGAGGTTCTCAACCGCCGAGGAGCTCACGCTGCCGGAGCCCGACATCAGGGATGAGAGGTTCGAGGACTGGTTCAGGTAGATATACAGTCTGTGCTGCAGTGTGTAGAGCTTGGGAGCGCCCTGCATCAGGATCAGGGAATCCTGGAAGGAGTTCCAGTTGTTGACTGCACCGAAGATCGCGATGGTCGCGAGGATCGGCTTGCTGAGCGGAAGAATGATCTTGCTGAACCGCTGCCAGTAGCCTGCGCCGTCGAGCTGTGCCGACTCCTCAAGTGATGGCGGAATCGACTCGATGTACGTCTTCACGAGAATCAGGTTGTAGGGAACCATGATGCCCGGAAGAATGTATGCCAGGTAGTTATTTGTGAGACCCAGCATGCTCATGTTCAAGTACCACGGGATGATACCTGCATTCAGGTACATCGTGACGATAACGAAGCGGTACCAGAACTTCTTGTGCCACATCTCATTTCTTGTGAAGAGATAGCCGCAGAGCGCTGAGCCAAAGACCATGAGCGCCGTTCCGATAATCGTACGGGAGAGTGTCACGACAAATGCATTGCCCAGATCATTGAGCTTGAAGATATTTGCGTAGTTGTCCAGATGGAAGCCAACCGGCCAGAAGTTAATCTTGCCCGCCGCTACCAGCTTGTTGTTCGAGATCGTGTTGATGATCAGGTAGTAGAACGGGAAAATGCAGGCAGCTGTGAAGATTCCGAATACGAGATAGTCGATAATCGCAAACACATAGTCGCCGGCCGACATTTTAACCTTCTGTGCCTTGAAGGCCGGTGTCCGTTTAGCCATGTTCATTTCCTCCTTCCTTAAATGATCGACGATCCGCGCGTCACCTTACTGATGCCGTTTGCGACAAAGAGCAGGATGACCGATACGACGGATTTCAGCATACCGATTGCAGTGGACAGCGGGATGAGGCCGCTTCCGATACCGAGCTTGTAAACGTAGAGGTCAAGGACCATGATGTTCGCCGAGTTAGCCGAGTTCTCGAAGACCAGGTACTGGTCCATGCCGTTGTTCAGGATGTTTGCGACAGCCATGAGCAGCATGACCATGTAGGTCGGGATCAGCTCCGGCACTGTGATGTACCACATCTTGGCGAAGCGTCCGGCGCCGTCGACATTGGCCGCCTCATAGAGCGACTGGTCGATGCCGGAGATCGCGGCGATGTAGACGATTGCGCCCCAGCCGAGGCCCTTCCACAGGCTCCATGCCAGCATCTGCAGCCACACGTGATGGCCGTTGGCGAGCATGTTCACACCCTTCTTCCAGATTCCCGCGTTGACCATGAGGCTTGAGATGAAGCCGTCCGATGAGAAGATCGCGGTTGCGATCGCGAAGATCAGGACCCAGGAAATGAAGTTCGGGATCGTCGTGAACGTCTGGACGAAGCGGCGGTAGTGCTTGTTCTTGATCTCATTTAAGAAGATCGCGAACGCCATGGAGCACCAGCTCGTCGCAATGCCGAGGCCCGAGATACCGAGCGTGTTCTTCATGACGCGGATGATATCGCTTCTTGTCGAGTCATTCGTGAAGAGGTAGGTGAACCACTTCGTACCGACGAAGTTGTCAAGGCTCAGCGTTCCGCCGGCCTTGTAGTCGAAGAACGCGTATCTCCAGCCGTACAGCGGAAGATATCCGAACAGGAAGCAGAGAATAATGAACGGAAGACACATCGCAAACAGCTGGAACTTCGACGGCATCGTGACGGGATCACCCTTCTTCGACCGCTTGCCGAGGACCATCGCGAGGACCGCCGCGATCAGCATGAGCGCCGTGATCACCAGCATCGCGAAGAACGTTCCCGGGATTTCCGGAAGGACCTTCTGCGGCTTGATGGTCGTTGTCATCGTGAGATACGCAAGATAAATGCCGACGCAGCCGATGATCGAGAGCGCCGTCCCGCCGATGACGACCAGTGTGCTGATCCGCTTCATGCGGTTCGAGCCTGTCGTGAAGACGGACGCCGCGCACTGAGCGATGATGCCGATGATGATTGCGAGTGAGCTGAACTGCAGCCCCCGCATGGTCGCTTCGGTCACCCATGCCTTGCGGAAGGCTTTGCCGAAGCCGTTCGTGAGCGCGCTGTAGGACACGCCCGTTGTGAACAGTGAGATGTTCTTGTTGATCAGTCCGCAGATTCTCGCCGGATTCAGCCCCGGAAAGAACAGGAAGAAGATACTCACGACTGCCACAATCCGGATAAACCTGTAGATCGGATCTGTGCGGTCTTTCGCGGCTGCAGGTGCCATCTTTCCGCTGACCGCAGTTCCATTTTTCATAAAAATCCCTCCTTGCCCGGGACCCGGCGGCCGGCCGGTTCCCGTTCCATCACTCGTACCCGGTACAATGTAATTGAATTGTAAAATTCCGGAGGCATTTCAAACACCGATTTTTTTTTAGAAAAAATACCCTCATTTTTTGTACTGCAGGAATTTTTCTAGATAGAAAAAAAGCGGTATTTCCCCTCTCCTGAAAATGAAAAAACCGCGTAAATACAGGAAAAATCCGCATTTCCCGTCTCTGCCGGCAGGAAATGCGGATATACAGTAATTTTTCGCGGGATCCTCACAGGCTCCGGCTGCAGTGTCTCCGCCTGCCGCGTGTTCCTGACCGGTGTTTACATTTCCGTCCGGCAGGACATCGCGCACATCTACCACAATGACCTGACCGGTCTCAGCAGTGAGAGTCACGCGACAACTATGCTCGGAACGATCGCGACGCTCCGGGAGACGCTCGATTTTCTTGACCGTCAGTTTGAGTCATTTGCAAATGCAGTTCACACGAACGCGGGGGATGACACGATCCAGCGCATTCAGCAGTATATCCGCGCAAACTGCGGCAAGACGCTGAAGCTCGAGGAAATCGGCCCGCTGTTCGGGTACAACAGCTCGTATCTCGGCAAGCTGTTCCGCGCGAAGGCGGACTGCAGCTTCAATGAGTATGTCGACAGGGTGAGAATTGATGAGGCGAAGCGCCTCCTTGAGAACAGCTCGATGAAGGTCTATGAGATCGCGCAGCGGCTCGGCTACCGCGACGTGGATTACTTCCACAAGAAGTTCAGGAAGTATGTGGGGCTGACGCCGAACGAGTACAGGCGCTCCCCCGGCGGGAAGGGACAGGGGTGGTGAATCTCCGGGCGGCTGAGCCACACGTGGGAACGGCCCGTGTTTTCTCAGGCCTATGGCTGCCAGGTTCCGTCCCCCTCAACTTCCCTTCGCCGCTGACACAGCGGCTCAGGGTGATTTTCGGGCTCCTCCACATAACGGCAGCCATCTCGGCCTGAGAACCGGGCCGTATCTTACGGTAGATTCATTCCGCCCGAATTTTCATCTCTTGATAAAACTCTGACAGAACGTATAAATCATTTAATTCTCCGCCCAGAGTTTCATCTGAGACTGTACTTCCTCCGTCATCATCTGGCCGGCCTTCTCCGCGCCGGCGGCCGCAAGGTCCGCCTCGAGCTGACTGTACTGCGCGTCGAAGTCCGCCTCGTCGCAGAGGATGCAGCTGATGAGTCCCTGCCGGGCGGTTTCGTCCAGTGTATCCTTCAGCTCTTTCAGCTCCTTGCTCAGCGTGATCTCTCCGCCCGGCGCGTGCGTCGGCTCCTCTGACGAGTCCTCCTGCGGGAAGATGTCCGTCAGCATGTCGACGCCCCAGGCCTTGAGCGCGGCCTTCTGCTCCTCGTTGTAGGAGCTGATGACGGTATCCCGGTTCGTCAGCTGATACGTGTTGCCGGTGCTGTCTGTCGCTCCCTCTCCATAGGACGGGAACGGGTATGTGTGGAAGCCGACGCCGGTCCTCGCGCGGTAGCCCGCGTCGCTCTCTGCGGCCTTGATCTCCTCATCCGTCCGATAGCGCTTTCCATTTTCATCTACAGAATAGTTGACGCCCTCGATTCCCCAGTGGGTCAGGACCTGCGCCTCATCGCTGCACATCCAGTCGAGGAATTTAATGGCGCGCACAGGGTCCTTGCAGGCCTTTGTGATGCCGATTCCCCAGCCCGACGCAAGTCCCTGACGATAGGCGATCCTGCACGTGACGCTGTCATCAATCGTGACCGGCAGGCCGGCATAGGTCCGGTCATACTCGTCGCGGTCCTCCAGCTTCATCTCGCTGTCGCTGTAATCCCAGTCGGCATCGAGCAGGCCGAGCACGCGGCCGTCCGCGATCTTCTTCATGTAATCGTCATGCGTCTGCGTCGCGAAATCGGGATCAAGGATTCCCTCGTGGTACATGCGGTTCAGCCAGCGGAAATATTCCCTCTCGCTCTCCGAGCCAGGTGCGTATGTCGTCGTCCCGTCGTCCGCAATCAGCCACTGGCCGTTGTCCTGAGAGCCGTCCGCGATATAGGCGGCCGGGTTTGCGAGCGTGATGAACCAGTGCCAGTCCGTCACACAGATGGAAATGCCGATCGTCGGCTGTCCGCCGATCTCCGGGTTCTGCTCCATGTAGTCGCGGATTTCATTTTCATAATCTGCCAGCGTATACGGGATCTTGTAGTCGCTGTTTTTAAGAACCGCCCACTGCAGCTGCGCCGTCCCGGAGGTCTCGAGCACGTCCTCATCCGCCTGGTAGCTGCAGAGCTGATAAATGGACGAATCGCTCTCGCTGTACCGGAGCTTCTTCAGGTCGTCCCCATAGAGCTTTTTGATATTCGGCCCGTATTCGTCGATCAGATCGGTCAGGTCGAGCAGCGCGCCGGCGTCCACCAGAGAGCTCACGTCATTTTTCGCGAAAATGAGGTCCGGGTAGTCGCCGTCCGCGATCATAAGATCGACGGAGTCGCGGCCCGCATCTGACGGAAATTCGGTCTGCAGCGTGACGCCCGTCGCCTCCGTGATCTTCTGCGCGACGGGATCTGTCCACGGGTCGCTGACTCCGTCGGCATTATAGAACACAAATGTAACCGGATCATTGCTCTCATCCGAGGACGTGGTGCTCTTCTGTACGCTCCCGCTCCCCTTCTGCGCGGCACAGCCGGTGATGACGGCGGCCGACACGAGCGTCAGCGCCGCAAATTTTCTAAGCTCCTTCATCTGCAACAAACTCCATCTCATGCATCAATTCTTCTCATCCGGTCCGGAAACGCAAGCGATGTCCCTTCTTCGTGTCCGAAAGGCTCGCGGCCTCAGACCTTCGCATCCGGTCCGGAAATGACCTGCTGTTTTTCTTGCTTCTGATGTTCCGGAAGCCACACCGGGATTGTCAGGATAATGACCGTCCCGATTCCGACCTCGCTCCAGATATTGACGCCGTATTTTCTTCCGTAGAAAAGCTTGATCCGCTGATTGACATTCGAGAGACCGATGTGGCTTCTCTTCTCCTCGTCCTCCGGGCGCTTCGCCGCTCCGGGCACGCCGGAGCCCGTCGAAGCTGTCTTCTCATCGGCGCCGCCAATGGACGCGCCGGCGTCCTTCCCGAGCAGGTCTGCCGCGTCTTCGTTCTTCTCTTCGGCGCCGCGCACGCCTGCCGCAGCTCCGTCATTCTCCCCGGATCCGTGCAGGTCGCGGTCCTCGATCGTGCCGACCCGGTTTCCCGCGCCGCCGCTCTTCATTTTCCGGTTCAGAATCTCGAGCAGCTCCGGCTCGATGCCGCAGCCGTCGTCCGTGATCTTGATGGTCATGATATTTCCCTCAAGATACGTGTAGACGGTGATGAGACCGCCCTTCCGGTGATCGCGAAGTCCGTGGACATAAGCATTTTCGACGAGCGGCTGAATAAGAAGCGGGAGAATCATGATCTTCTCCGTCCGCGGGTCCGGGTGAATGTCATAGGTGATGGACGCGAACCGGTAGTGCTGGATCTTCAGATAGCACTCGACGATCTGCAGCTCACTCCTCACGCTGACGAGCGAGTCGCGGACCTCGATGTTGTGGCGCATGATCTTGCCGAGCATTTTCACCATGTCCTCGACCTCGCGGTCGCCCGCGAGCCTTGCCTTCATGCGGATCGTCTCGAGCGTGTTAAACAGAAAATGAGGGTTCACCTGGCTGGCCAGTGTCTCGAACTGCGCCTCCTTCTGAATGCTCTTCAGCTGCTCCCCCTCGAGCCGGCTCTCATAGACGTCTCTCGTGAGCTTGTCGATGTCGGTGATCATCGTATTCAGGTAGTTATAGAGCTCTGCGATCTCATCCCGCCCGCCGATCGACTTCGCGAGATGGCGCTCCCCGCGCGCCGCGCGGCTCATCTCATTTTTAAAGCGGCTCACACGGCTGCTGAAATGACGCGACACGATATAAATCATAAACATGGAGAAGCCCGCGCAGACGAGCACAAGAACAAATGAAGTGCGCATCGCGCTGTCCACGTCATTTAAGATGTCGCGGTAGGAATTCGCGCGCAGGATCAGCAGCTGATTCTCGTAGTCGTCGCTCTCGAGCGTGCTGTAGGTCAGCAGGCAGGTCTCACCGAACGCCTTCCGCTTCTCACTTCCGCTCTCGCCGATGTAGCGGCTGTAGAGCTTCCGCAGGACCGCGTCGTTGTGCTCGCCCTGCCGGTTGCTGACGACCTCCTCGCCGTCGATCATGATGTAGTTCGCGCCCTCCTGCTGGCTGAGCTGCGACACGAGGTTCTGCATATTCATCCGGAGGACCGCGACGCCGACCGCGTTCCGCTCCTTGTCACGGATGAGCCGCACCAGAGAGAGATAGTGCTCGCCGTCGGACGGATTCTCAATGTACCACCATCTCGCCTTTCCCCCGTCCGTAAATGCCTGCTCGTACCAGTCGCTCGAGCGCACGTCGTCCGTCACGCGGATCAGCTCCGAGTTGCCCGGCATCGTCTGGTTGTCGATGTAAATACTGATGCTCGCAATGTGGCTCGAATAATCATTGACGATACTGTCGATGGCCGTGTATTTGTCAAAAAGGCCGACCGCCTCCGTGTAATCGGAAAATGAGGTGTCCGCGATCGTCTCCAGCGTGTCGTCAAAGTAAAGCTGCTTCGAGACGTCACAGAGGATGCGCGCCTCCTCTCCCATATTCCGGGAAATGAACTGCACCTCGTGGGACGCGGACGACTTCGAGATTGACAGAATCGTGCTTCTCTGCTGGGCGAGCAGCATCATGATAATGAGAGCCATCGGGAGAAAGCCGCCGATCAGATAGACAAACAGCATTTTCCCGCGCAGGCCGACGTTCATTGCGCCGTCACCGACAAAGTGCGGAAGCCGGTGCGCCTTCTTCTGCGCGCCGGAGCTGTCATTTTCCCGCATAGCAGACTCCTCCCTCTGATATCAAGTCAATATAAGCCTGACGCAGCCACGCGCCAGGCCATCATTCGTATAATCACCTAAAGCTCTTCACCCAGTTGACGAGTGAGTCGTGGTAAACGTTGTCGAAGACCGTCTTCCGCATCTGGTCAGTCACCGGCCCGTTCTTCTTCATCTTGAGGATGATCGCAGCCTGCAGCTCCTCGACAGACATCTCCTCGTACGGCTTGTTCGGAACAGCGACTGTTCCCTCGAGCTTTGCCTCGAGCGCCGCCTCCTTTGCCTCCGCGGCAGCCTTCTTCTCGGCCTCCTGCTTCTGCTTCTCCTCAAGCTCCTTCATCAGGCGGTTGACTTCCTCTGTATCGACACTCGCACCGCCGTCGGCCATTTCCCAGACCTCCGCGGAATTCGGGCCGATCTTGACATGGATCTGTCCGTTGTCCGCCTTGACCGTCTCTCCGAAAATGGCGCCCGTATAGGAGTCCGCGCCGCCTGCCGGCAGGTCAAACCACGCCTCGTCGTCCGCGTTGTTCACAGTCGTGTAGACAGTCCGTCCCTGCAGGCTTCTTGAAAATGCATAGTGCGTCGTCGTGAGCAGCTCTTCTTTATAATTTCCGTAGGCGAGCACTGCGGCCTCGCGCGCGTGCATGCGGCCGAGCGCGGCGATCACAGCCGTGTACGGATTCGTCTTTACGGCGTCCTTGTAGTCGTCAAGATTCAGCGCCGGACGGATCGCGTCATCCGAGCCGCCTCTCATTTTCGCGCCCTCGATACCAAACTCGGACCCGTAGTAAATGGACGGGATACCCGGAAGGGTGAAGAGAAGCGCGTGCACCGGAATCATGTGCTGCTTGTTCTCGAGCTTCGTAAAGATTCGCTCGACGTCATGGTTGTCCACGAAGTTGTACAGCCGGCAGCCCTCCGGACGGCCGTCACCGTTCACAAGACGGCGGACTGTGTGCGCGATCTCAAAGAAATTGTGCGAATTGCAGCCCGAATACAGGGCCTTGTGGAGCTGATAATTCGTCACGGAGTGAAGGTGTGTCTCGTCGATCCACCGCGGATAATCCCCGTGAATGACCTCGCCCATCAGCCAGAAATCGGGCTTTACCTCATTTGCCGTGCGGCGAAGCGCCGCCATGAAATCAAAGTCGAGCACGTCAGCCGCATCGAGACGGAGGCCGTCCACATCAAATTCCGACACCCAGAAGCGGATGACGTCGCAAATGTACTGTTGCAAAGCCGTCGTTGTACTCGTTATTGCCCCAGAAATTCACGTTGCAGAACCAGTCCTTGTAGCGGCTCTGCTCGCGGTTCTTCTTCAGATCCTGAAATGCGAAGAAATCGCGGCCGACGTGGTTGAACACGCCATCGAAAATGACATGCACACCCTTGTCGTGGCAGGTCTTCACAAAGCTCTTCAGGTCTTCATTTGTCCCGAGACGCGTATCGAGCTTCTTGTAGTCGGTCGTGTCATAGCCGTGCGTGCCGGACTCAAAGAGCGGTCCGATATAAAGGGCGTTGCAGCCGATTTCCTTCATATGGTCGATCCACGGAAGAATCTTGTTCAGGCGGTCGCCCACAGTTTTGTAGTCATTTGTCTTCGGCGCTCCGGTCAGTCCGAGCGGATAAATGTGATAAAATACAGCTTCATCATACCAGGCCATTATGCTTACCTCTTTTCTGTCTGCTGTCAAACCGCATGTACCTCTGAGAGCGATGCCATTTTCAGTCTGCTCTCAGGTCTCATTGCGGATGAAACAGTACTCTGTCATCTTTTTGTTATAGCAACATCTGTACCCTATAGTTTACTTGTATTTACCGATTTCGTCCAGTTTCAATGCGAATCATGAGACGGCGACACCTTCAGAACAACGCGAGACCGACGCACCCGAGGACGAGACATACGCCTGCCGCAATCAGCATGTGTTTTTGTACACTTTACGGTATACCATTCGTTTTCCAAATGCAAGATATAAGGGAGTTTTCGTTTTTGACCGGATCTTGCTCTCGCGCGATACGATTCTGATCGGGCGTAGTGGTTTTCGACCCGATCTTGCTTTCACGCGATACTGTTGTAGGTTTTCTGGCAGGATTTGGGGCTCAAGCGCTACAACTCACTAAAACCACGTGTTTACTGTTTTAACGCGCTAAAGTGTAGGTATCGAAAAAAGAGCTCTCAGCTGAGAGCTCTTGTGTGGTATAAACACACCCTCAAAACCGCATATACGAACTTGTTGAGGTCTTGCTTAAGAGCGGTCACTCGCAGCTTCGCTGCTCGTGTCATTAGCTCCGCTAATGTTGTCCGAATCGTCTCATGCGTGCCCGTGCAAGCACGGCACGCTGATCCGCTTCGTCCACCGCTCTTAAGCTTTATTGGTCAAATCCTCGTCCGATTAGTGACAGTCAGCTCCGCACGTTGCCGTGCTTCCACCTCTGCCCTATCAACCTCATCGTCT
>OMYS01000023.1 GCA_900315305.1 uncultured Eubacteriales bacterium | reverse complement strand
TTCTGAATCCGGGACGCTGAATGGTTAACATCTAATATATTTAAGGAGACTGTACATGATTGAAGCAGTAGGCGTTACATACCGCGTCGGCAAGAAGGCACTTTTTGAAGACGTGAATATCAAGTTTACAGAGGGAAACTGCTACGGACTGATCGGCGCGAACGGCGCGGGCAAGTCTACGTTCCTCAAGATTCTGGCCGGCCAGCTTGAGACGACACAGGGCAGCATCGTCGTGACGCCGGGAAACCGCATCTCATTTCTCGAGCAGGACCACTTCAAATATGATCAGTACGACGTGCTGGACACGGTCATCATGGGAAACAAGCGGCTCTACGAGATCATGAAGGAGAAGGACGCGATCTACGCGAAGCCGGACTTCACGGAGGAGGACGGCATCCGCGCCTCTGAGCTCGAGGGCGAATTCGCGGAAATGAACGGCTGGGAGGCCGAGAGCGACGCGGAATCGCTTCTTAACGGCCTCGGCATTGAGACGGAGCTGCACCACAGGCAGATGGCGTCTCTCGACGGCCCGATCAAGGTCAAGGTGCTCCTCGCACAGGCCCTGTTCGGCAACCCGGACATTCTTCTTCTCGATGAGCCGACGAACCATCTGGACCTCGCCGCGATCGACTGGCTCGAGGAATTCCTGATCAATTTCAACAACACGGTCATCGTCGTGTCCCACGACCGTTACTTCCTGAACAAGGTGTGCACGCAGACGGCGGATATCGACTATGGCAAGATCAGACTGTACGCCGGAAACTATGATTTCTGGTTCAAGTCCTCGGAGCTCCTGCAGAAGCAGCGCCGCGAGCAGAACAAGAAGAAGGAGGAGCAGATCAAGGAGCTCAAGGAATTCATTTCCCGGTTCTCGGCAAATGCATCCAAATCCAAGCAGGCGACATCGAGAAAGAAGGCCCTCGAGAAGATCCAGCTCGACACGATGGTCCCGTCGAGCCGCAAGTACCCGTACATCGATTTCCGTCCGAACCGCGAGATCGGCAACGACGTCCTCTATGTCGAGCACCTCTCGAAGACGATTGACGGCCAGGTCGTGTTCAAGGACCTGAATTTCATCATCAACCGCACGGACAAGGTCGCATTTGTCGGCGGCAACGAGCTCGCGAAGACGACGCTCTTCCAGATTATCAGCGGAAATATGGAGCCGGACGAGGGCTATTACAAGTGGGGCATCACGACGAGCCAGGCGTATTTCCCGAAGGACTACAACGCTGAGTTCGACAACGATCTGACGATCGCGGACTGGCTGACACAGTACTCGGAAAATAAGGACGCGACGTATGTCCGCGGCTTCCTCGGCCGCATGCTCTTCCCGGGCGAGGACGGCGTGAAGAAGGTGAAGGTCCTCTCCGGAGGCGAGAAGGTCCGGTGTCTTCTCTCAAAAATGATGATTTCGGGGGCGAATGTTCTCATTTTCGATGAGCCGACAAACCACCTCGATATGGAGTCGATCTCGTCTCTCAATGACGGCATGGTCAAGTTCCCGGGCGTCATCCTCTTCACGACGCACGACCACGAGATCGTCGAGACGACGGCGAACCGCATCATGGAATTCCTGCCGGACGGCACGCTGATCGACAAGGTCGGCACCTATGACGAGTATCTCGCAAGCGACGAGATGGCGAAGAAGCGCCAGGTCTATGTCGCATCCGAGGACGAGGAAGCAGACGACTGACAGAACTGACGGGCCGGACCGGAATGAAGATTCCGGGACCGGCCCTTTTCGCTTTTCCGGGACCTGGGGAGCGGGGACCGGAGCGCTTGCGTCCGCGCATGGGCGCTAAGTAGTTATTTATTACAGGGGGAGTATCTATGCAGGAATTAGCGGCAGCGGGAGTATTGCTCGCCGCAGAGCTTCTGATTTTCTATATTCTGGGAACGGGACTTCCATATCACAGGGAGGACGGCTTGCGGTCGGTCTCCGAGAATGTACTCGCCGGCTTCTTTCTCTATGCCGGCGTCTTTGAAGTCATCGCTGTCATTTGCACGTGGCTCGGCATGACGCTGACGATGCTCTGCCGGGTGTGGGCCGTCGCCTTAAGCGCCATGACGGCGGTGTCTCTTGTCATGAGGATTGGGACGTGGACGGAGCATGTCCGGTGGTTCCGTAAGCATCACAGAAGGCACGCGGCCGAGCCGCTGCTTGTGCTCACGGCGCTCGCGTACGCGGCCTACTGCATCTGCTCGGGCTTTACCGTAACTGACAGCGGGGCGACGGTCAGCACGATGACGACGGACATGCTGAATGACACGCTGAGTACGTTTGATCCGGCGACGGGAGAGAAGCTTACGATGATGTCCCCGTCCGTTCTTTTAAACCGCTGGCCGGCGGGTCTCTCATTTTTGTGCAGAGTCTCGGGCTTAAAGCCGCTTACAATCGCCCGCTTTGAGACGGAGGCGCTGGTCGTCATTTTGTCCGTGATCGTCCTCTGGAGACTGTTTTTTCATCTCTTTGACGGGAGAAAGACGGAGGCCTTCGCCGCAGTGCTGATCGCTGTCGCCGCGGAGATTTTCTCAAGAACTGTGTACACGCCGTCCGGTCTTCTCGAGGGCTGCGGCTTTAGCGGCGAGGCTGTCTTCGCCAATCTTGTGGTTCCGACGGTCCTTCTGCTCGTGCTGATGATGTATGAGCATGACGGGAAGGCGCTCTTTATGCATCTCTTCCTGGCCGGCGTCGTCTCGGTCGGCACGTGCAAGTGGGGGATCCTTCTCTATGCGGTCCTTCTGATCGCGGTGATGATTCCGGAAATGATCATTGGAAAGCGGGGGCGCCACTTCCTGCGCATGCTGGCGTGCCTTGTCGTTCCGGCCCTGGGGATGGCGCTCTGCTATTTTCTTCCGGGCATACCGTGCGCGTAAAGGAGGTTAGGTTTGGATATATACAATGCGGTTGAGACGGGAATGTCGTTCTTAAGGAAGACAGTCCTGACGTACCAGGGCGCGTCGTGGATGCTGTATACGGCTGCGTGCGCGCTCGTTCTTGTCATGATCTTCGGCAGACGGAAGGGGAGACTGGTGTTCCTTTACCCGCTTCTCATTCTCGCGCTCACAATGCTGAATCCGTATATTTATCCGGTGCTCTTCAAGGTGCAGGGCGGCATGGAGGGCGATTACTACCGGGTGCTGTGGCTCCTGCCGGCCGGAGCGCTCACGGCGGCCGGGGCAGTGGCCCTCATTTTCCGATTCAAGTCGGGAGCTGTGAAGTTTGTCCTTACGGCAGGGGTCATTGCATTTCTCGCGATCACGGGAGAGCCGGAGCTGACGAAGGTCCTGCCGGCGGGGATCCCGCAGAATGTGTACGCCGCCGACGGGACGCTCGTCCGGATCTGTGACTATCTCGATCAGCATTCGCCGGAGGACATAAAGACTGTCGCCTTTGAAAATGAGGACTATCAGGCAGATGTCCGCGATTATGACGCGTCGATTTTTCTCTCGGATATTCTGCAGGACGGGACGGCAGCAAAGAGCGCGGAGGCCTTTAAGAAGGCGGCTGCCGAGGACGATGCGGACTACTATGTCGTGAAGAAGGGAAGCGGCCTCGAATCCGTCGTCAAGCAGGCGGGCGCAACTTCAATTGTGACAATAGATGATCAGGTCATTTATGAAAAAATTGTGAATATTTCGTGACGAGGCTATTTTCTCCTGTATATTTTATGCAACATGACAGTGACAGAATGGACATCTGTCCAAGCTTATGTTATAATCTGTTCAATATGAAAACCGGAAAAATGAACGGATTTTCAAATAATGCAGGAGGAATTATCAATGGCTAAAAGAAAAATGCTGACCATGGACGGCAATGAAGCTGCGGCTCATGCCTCTTATGCGTTCACAGAAGTTGCCACGATTTATCCGATCACTCCGTCATCAGTCATGCCGGAGCATGTTGATGAATGGGCGACTGCCGGACGCAAGAATATTTTCGGCCAGGAAGTACAGGTAACCGAGATGCAGTCGGAGGCGGGCGCTTCCGGTGCGTTCCACGGATCTCTGGCGGCCGGCGCGCTGACAACAACGTTCACGGCTTCTCAGGGACTTCTTCTCATGATCCCGAACCTCTACAAGGTAGCCGGTGAGCAGCTGCCGGGTGTCTTCGATGTCTCCGCGCGCTGCGTCGCGACACATGCGCTCAATATCTTCGGCGATCACTCAGACGTTATGGCATGTCGTCAGACAGGCTGCGCGATGCTCTGCGAGTCGTCCGTGCAGGAGGTCATGGACCTCACGCCGGTCGCTCATCTCGCGGCATTAAAGGGCTCTGTTCCGTTCATCAATTTCTTCGACGGCTTCCGCACATCTCATGAGATTCAGAAGATTGAGACGTGGGACTATGCTGATCTGAAGGACATGATGGACATGGAGGCGCTTCAGCGCTTCAGAGACCACGCGCTCAATCCGAACCATCCGTGCGAGAGAGGCTCTGCGCAGAACCCGGATATCTTCTTCCAGGCGCGTGAGGCATGCAACCCGTTCTATGACAAGCTCCCGGACATCGTTCAGATGTACATGGACAAGGTCAACGAGAAGATCGGGACAAACTACAAGCTCTTTAATTATTACGGCGCACCGGATGCAGAGAGCATCATCATCGCGATGGGCTCCGTCAACGATACGATCGAGGAGACCATCGATTACCTCAACGCAAGAGGCGGAAAGTACGGCGTCGTCAAGGTCCGTCTGTACCGTCCGTTCTCCGCGAAGGCACTCATCGATGCCATCCCGGACACCGTAAAGGTCATCAACGTGCTCGACCGCACAAAGGAGCCGGGCTCCGAGGGCGAGCCGCTCTTCCTCGATGTCGTCGCGGCACTCAAGGGCTCGAAGTTCGACGGCGTAAAGATCAACGGAGGCCGCTATGGTCTCGGTTCCAAGGACACAGCTCCGAACCAGATCAAGGCTGTCTTTGAAAATACAGACAGAAGAGAATTCACAATCGGTATCGACGACGATGTCACACATCTGTCTCTTCCGGTCGGCGAGCCGCTTGTCTGCACGCCGGAAGGCACGATCAACTGCAAGTTCTGGGGTATCGGCGCAGACGGAACGGTCGGCGCGAACAAGAACTCCATCAAGATCATCGGCGACAACACGGACATGTACGCCCAGGCGTATTTCGACTACGACTCCAAGAAGTCGGGCGGCGTCACGATGTCGCATCTCCGCTTCGGCAAGAAGCCGATCAAGTCGACATACCTCATCCACAAGGCAAACTTCGTCGCGTGCCACAATCCGGCATACGTCACGAAGTTCAACATGGTCCAGGAGCTTGTCGACGGCGGAACCTTCCTTCTCAACTGCCCGTGGGCCGATGATGAGATCGCTGATCATCTGCCGGGACAGATGAAGAAGTACATGGCAGACCATCACATCAAGTTCTATGCGATCGACGGTGTGAAGATCGGTATCGCGGTCGGCATGGGCCCGACCCGTATCAATACGATTCTGCAGTCCGCGTTCTTCAAGCTCGCGAAGATCATTCCGGAGGAGCAGGCCATCCAGCTCATGAAGGATGCCGCACAGCGCTCCTACGGCCGCAAGGGTCAGGACATCGTCGAGAAGAACTGGGCCGCGATCGAGGAAGGCGCAAAGCAGGTCCGCGAGATTCCGGTTCCGGACGAGTGGAAGAACTGCACGGACGAGGGTCTTGAGTTCAAGAAGCGCGAGGGCACAGGTCCGGTCATCGACTTTGTCAACAACATTCAGAATGCGGTCTCCGCACAGGAAGGCAACAACCTGCCGGTATCTGCATTTAAGGATTATGTGGACGGCTCCACACCGTCCGGTACGGCCGCTTACGAGAAGCGCGGCATCGCTGTCATGGTCCCGATGTGGGATTCCACGAAGTGCATCCAGTGCACACGCTGCTCCTATGTCTGCCCGCACGGCGTCATCCGTCCGTTTGCATTGACAGAAGAAGAGGCGAAGACGCTTCCGGAGGGCTCAGAGACACTGCCGCTTCTCATGTTCCCGAACATGAAGTTCCGCATCGCTGTCTCCGCTATGGACTGCACGGGCTGCGGCTCCTGCGCGAATGTCTGCCCGGGCAAGAAGGGCGAGAAGGCCCTCACGATGGTCCCGGCGGCACAGGGCACACCGGTCGATCAGCCGGTCTTCGACGCGGCTGTAAAGACACCGGAGAAGCCGGAGGTCATCAGCAAGTACAAGATCAATACGGTCAAGGGAAGCCAGTTCAGAAAGCCGCTGTTTGAGTTCTCAGGCGCGTGCCCGGGCTGCGGCGAGACTCCGTACGCAAAGCTCGTCACACAGCTCTTCGGCGACAGAATGTACATCGCGAACGCAACAGGCTGCTCCTCCATCTGGGGCAACAGCTCACCGTCCACACCGTACACGGTCAATGCCGAGGGCAAGGGACCGGCATGGGACAACTCCCTCTTCGAGGACAACGCGGAGTTCGGCTTCGGCATGGAGCTCGCGCAGAGAGCAGTCCGCAAGAACCTGAAGGCGAAGGTCGAGAAGCTCGTTGAAGCGGGCATCGCGGCGGAAGAAGGAAAGAAATATCTCGAGACATTCACGAGCGGCGCGCTGAACGGCGCGGCGACGGACGCACTGGTTGCGGCTCTCGAGGGTGTCGACAATGAGGACGCGAAGGCAGTTCTCGCCAACAAGGATTTCCTGGCAAAGAAGAGCCAGTGGATCTTCGGCGGCGACGGCTGGGCATATGATATCGGCTACGGCGGACTCGATCACGTCCTCGCATCCGGACATGACGTCAACGTCATGGTCTTCGATACAGAGGTTTACTCCAACACAGGCGGACAGTCCTCGAAGTCCACACCGACCGGTGCGGTCGCTCAGTTCGCGGCAGCCGGCAAGGAGACGAAGAAGAAGGACCTCGCCGGTATGGCGATGACATACGGCTACGTCTACGTCGCGCAGATCGCGATCGGCGCTGATTACAATCAGGCTGTCCGCGCGATTGCCGAGGCTGAGGCATATCCGGGACCGTCCCTCATCCTTGCATATTCTCCGTGCATCAACCACGGCATCCGCAAGGGCATGGGCAAGTCCATCACCGAGGAGGAGCTCGCTGTGAAGTGCGGATACTGGACAAACTTCCGGTACAATCCGGCGCTCAAGGCAGAGGGCAAGGACGCATTCATCCTTGACTCCAAGGCTCCGACAGACTCCTATCAGGACTTCATCATGGGCGAGGTGCGCTACAATTCCCTGAAGCGCGCGAACCCGGAGCGTGCGGCGAAGCTGTTCGCAAAGTCCGAGGCAGAGGCGAAGGAGCGCTTCGAGAACTACACGAAGCTCATCGAATTCTACAAGGCAAAATAAAGCACAGCTTATATGCTGCATGATATGGGGCAGGGCCCTCCGCAATTGCGGAGGGCCCTGTTTCGTGTTAAGATGTAACTATTCAGCACTCACAGAAAATTGATGAAATCAGGGCGGAGAGCAGGCTCGCCGGACTGATTTTATCAATCTTCTGTGGGGAGATAATAGCTATCGGAGGCATTAATGAAGATTGAAGATCTGAAGGAATATGAAGTGATCAGGCATGAGCAGCTGCCGGACATCCATGCCGACGGCTGGCTTCTCCGGCACAAAAAGAGCGGCGCGAGAGTTGTGCTCATTCCCTGTGAGGATACAAATAAGGTGTTTAACATCGCGTTTCGGACAACGCCGAAGGACTCCACCGGCGTCCCGCACATCATTGAGCACACGGTCCTGTGCGGCTCGAAGAAATATCCGCTGAAGGACCCGTTTGTCGAGCTCGTGAAGGGCTCGCTCAATACATTTTTAAATGCAATTACCTATCCGGACAAGACAATGTTCCCGGTCGCGAGCACGAACGACCAGGATTTCCGGAACCTCATGAACGTCTATCTGGATGCCGTGTTCTACCCGAACATCTACCGGGAGAAGAATATCTTTCGGCAGGAGGGCTGGCACTATGAGATCGAAAGACCAGAGGACCCGATCCGCTTAAACGGCGTCGTCTACAATGAAATGAAGGGTGCCTACTCTTCAGCGGAGACGGTCCTTGAGCGCGAGACAATGCGCGCCCTCTATCCGCATACGACCTATGGTGTCGAGTCCGGCGGCGAGCCGGAGCACATCCCGGACCTCACCTACGAGCAGTACCTCGATTTCCACAGGACGTACTATCATCCGTCAAACAGCTATATTTATCTCTACGGCGATATGGACATGGCGGAGACGCTTGCCTTCATCGACAGGGAGTATCTGTCTGCATTTGACAGAAAGAACGTCGACTCCGCGATCCGGACTGAGAAGCCGTCGGGGAAGATCGTCACGGTTGAGAAGCCGTATCCGGTCTCTGACGAGGAGCCGCTCGATCACAACACATACCTCACATGGAACGTGACGGCGGGCAATCCGCTCGACATCAAGGAGTCGATCGCATTTAACGTGCTCGACTATGCGCTTCTTTCGATGCCGGGTGCGCCGGTCAGGCAGGCGCTCCTCGACGCGGGCATCGGCCGCGATGTCTACGGGGAGTATGACGATGGGATCGCGCAGCCGTATTTCTCGATCACGGCGAAAAATGCAGATCCGGCGGACGCAGGCCGCTTCCGCGAGATCATCGAGAAGACGCTGACGGAGCAGGCGGAGCACGGCATCGATCCGAAGTCGATCCGGGCGGGCTTAAACTACCTTGAGTTCCAGTTCCGCGAGGCGGACTACTCGTCCTACCCGAAGGGACTCATGTACAGCATCGATGTGCTCGGAACCTGGCTCTATGACGACGACGCGCCATTTAACGCGCTGAAGCCGCTCCCTGCCTACGAGGAGCTGCGGCGCGACGCGGAGCACGGGTACTTTGAGAAGCTCGTGAAGGAAAAGCTTCTTACGAACCCGAGCGGAGCTGTCGTTATCCTTACTCCGGAGCACGGCCTCACGGAGAAAAAGGAGCAGGCGACGGAACAGAAGCTCGCGGAGCTTAAGGCAAGCCTCACGGATGAGCAGATTGCGGAGCTGATCCGGGAGACGAAGGAATTAAAGGCATGGCAGGCGGCGCCGGAGAGTCCGGAGGCGCTGAAGACACTCCCGGTCCTTAAGCGCTCTGATATCCGCCGGGAAGCCCTGAAGCTTAAAAATGACGTGCACCTTGAGGATGCGGACGGGCAGAAGGTAAAGGTCGTCTACCACGACGAGCCGAGCAACGGCATTCTCTACGCGGACTTTCTGTGGGACCTTCGCTATGTTCCCGAAAAGCTTCTCCCGTATGTCGGCATCCTCAAGGCAGTCCTTGCGAACGTTGACACGAAGGAACACGGCTTTGCTGACCTCAATAATGAGATCAACGCGGAGACGGGCGGAATCCTCACAGGGATCACGATGGCAGATGATCCAGAGAATCCGGACGGCTACCAGGCGTTCTTCGGCGTCCGCGTGAAGGCTCTGTACTCGAAGTTCCCGAAGGCCGCGTCGCTCATCCGCGAAATTATCACGGAGACGAAGTTTGACGACGCGAAGCGGATCCGCGAGATCATCTCCCAGATCCGGTCACAGGCGGAAATCTCGATTCAGACGTCGGGCCATGCGGCGGCCGCGGGACGGGCGCTTGCCTATTTCACGTCGGCGGGCGCGTTCTCGGAGCTCGTGAGCGGCATCTCATTTTTCAGATTTATTCAGGACATTGAGGCGCACTACGACGAGAAGGCGGAGTCTGTCCGCACAGCGCTTGAAAGCCTCATGGGCATTCTCTTCCGTCCGGACAGGCTCCTTGTGAGCGCAAGCTGCGAGATGGTGGACCGCGGAATTCTCCGCGCCGCTCTGCCCTTCGTTGTCACGGCAAATGCATATCCGTCGGGCGATGCGCTTTCATCCCCGTATATCACAAGTCCTCTGGGCAGGCTGAATGAGGGCTTCACGACGCCGGGCCAGGTTCAGTATGTCGCGATGGCCGGAGACTTCCGGAAGGCGGGCCACGCGTACACCGGCGTCATGCAGATCTACAAGACGCTCATGAGCTATGCGTACCTGTGGCAGAACATCCGCGTGCAGGGCGGCGCCTACGGGTGCAGCGCGGGCCTCAGAAGAGACGGGATCGGCACATTTACGTCCTACCGCGATCCGAACCTTGCAAGGACGAAGGAGGTATATCTCGGCATTCCGGATTACCTCGAGAATTTCAAGGCGGACGAGGACGAGATGACGAAGTATATCATCGGCACGATGAGCGGGATCGATACGCCGCTCACGCCGTTTATGGACGGCTCGTATTCGATGCGGGCATACCTTTCCGGCGTGACGCAGGAGGATACGCAGAAGTCGAGAGATGAGATCCTCGGTGCGACGGACGCGGACATCCGCGCGCTCGCGCCGGTCGTCCGTGATATCCTCGCGCAGGATAATTTCGCGGTCGTCGGAGGAGAGACTGCCGTGAAGCATGACGTAGCTTTATTTGACCACATCGAGCGGCTTCTTTAAAGCCCGCCAATGCTTGTGGCTCCTGTCCGGATTCTGCGAATTATGGCAGGGGGCCACGGAAAAATTTACCGAAGGGAGGAGAGCGGCTGCTTAAGGCATGCGTACCTTGCGGCCGCCATGAAGCTATGACGGAATTCAGATCCGGCTTTGCCGCGCTGATCGGGCGGCCGAATGTCGGCAAATCGACGCTGATGAACCATCTGATCGGTCAGAAGATTGCGATCACAAGCAGCAAACCGCAGACGACGCGGCAGGCGATCCGCACGGTCTATACGTGCGATGAGGGCCAGGTCGTCTTCCTCGACACACCGGGCATTATCAGAAAGACGAAGAACCGCCTCGGTGAGTACATGCTGAGCGTGTCCACAGGCGCCCTGAAGGAGGCCGACGTGATCCTCTGGCTCGTTGAGCCGTCGGACTATGTCGGCGAGGGCGACAGGGAAATCGCCGAGGCCCTGAAGGGAGTCGGAAAGCCCGTAATCCTCGTGATTGGAAAGATGGATACGGTTGAAAAGACGGCCGCCCGCGGACTGATGGAGAGCTGGGGAAAGGTTGGAGATTTCGCGGCGATTGTTCCCGTGTCCGGACTCCGGGGGACGAATCTTGAGGAGCTTATGCAGGCGATCATCCGGAATCTTCCGGAGGGCCCGATGCTCTACGACGCGGACACACTGACGGACCAGCCGATGCGCGACATCGCAGCGGAGGTCATTCGCGAGAAGGCCCTCCGGTATCTGAACGAGGAGGTCCCGCACGGCATCGCAGTAACGATCGAGCGCTACCATCTGCGCGAGGACGGCCTCACACAGATCGAGGCGTCGATTATCTGTGAGAAGGACAGTCACAAGGGTATTATTATCGGGAAGGGCGGCACGATGCTGCGCCGCATCGGCCAGAGTGCGCGGCGCGACCTCGAGGAAATGACGGGCGGAAAGGTTTATCTGAAGCTGTTCGTCAAGGTCCGCCCGAACTGGAGAGACAATCAGAACCTCCTGAAGCTGTACGGCTATCAGGATAAGAAGGAGACATAAGGCCTTCTTTCGGAGTGAAGCATGAGAGAGACAGTTGAGCTGACGGGAGTTGTTCTCCTGGCCCAGCCGGTCGGGGAGTATGACCGGAGAGTCGTGATCCTGACGCGCGAGCGCGGAAAGATCACGGCATTTGCGCACGGCGCGAGGCGGCCGAAGAGCCCGCTGATCGCGGTGACAACTCCGTTCGTCTTTGCCCGCTTCTCCCTCTTCGAGGGACGCGACGCCTATACGCTGGCTACGGCGTCCGCCGCCGAATATTTTCAGGACCTCGTGAAAATGCAGCCCGGCTCCTTCTACGGCTTTTATTTTCTTGAGCTTGCGATGTACTTCGGGCAGGAGGGCGACGAGGCGGAGGAGATGGTGAATCTCGTTTTCGTGGCGCTGAAGGCGCTCGAGCGAAATGCCATGAAGCCGGAGCTCATCCGGCGGGTCTATGAGCTTCGTATGCTGAGAATCAACGGCGTGGCGGAGATTCCGGAGTCGGAGAAGGGACTCGGCGAGGGCGCGTTCTATGCGGTCAGGTACGCGGCGTACGCGCCGCTTCCTAGGCTGTTTTCATTTGCGCTCACGAAGGACGCGGAGGAGAGCTTCACCACCTTTGTCAGGCGGGAGATGAGACGGACCGTCGACAGGCCGTTCAAGAGCCTGGCCGTGATCGAGGCGATCAGAGAAACAGAGCAGAAATAATAAGGTAAATATGCCGGGAAGAAGAATTCTGTAGACAGAGGTTCTCTTTTCGGCACTTCGTTTGTAAATCTGAATGCACATGTACTGAATACTGGGTACTAAGTGCATACCGTCAAGGCTACTGTATAATGGTAACTTCGTACTGCGGCATGAAGAAGAAATGATCGTATCATGATACTATTTGTCGACTTGTAAAAAATGACATATTTATACTCTCCTAGCTCACCAATACCAAACAATAATGCTTATAATACGACCGATACGATCGTAAAATATATGAAAAATTAAGAAATAAGAAATTAAAATGTAACAGATATTGTATATATTAGATATATCCAAATAATGCGGTAAGAGGAAGGCTTTGCTGAAGTTCATCGAACGGAGGTGATTCCGATGCACATAAAGAACGCGGTTGATTTGATGCGTGTTTCTGTTTGTGGAGGAATTCGTGATGAAGAAGAAAGGTTTAAAGACGATCTGCAGCTTGATGCTGGTTCTTACAATGGCATTTTGTGAGACAACGATTAGTGCACAGGCCGCAACATATGTATTTGAAGGAGCGGAAGTAAAGTGCACTCTTTACACAACGAGTACATCAGCGACGGCGACGACAGTTTGGCCGGTAGCTGGTGGAACGCGGTATGTGAAGGTTGGTCTCTACTACTTAAATCCGTCGACAAACCGGGCAGCATATAAAGTGGCTGGCCCTGTTTCAAGTACGAATACCGGAGTTTCTGCATCGGTTTCGATTTCAAGCCCGTATATTAAATTGGGAGCGTATGGTCTGCACAAGGTTGTGCACAATGGGAACACTTTCGGATGGGTGAGAACGTCCGAAGGTGTTGCGCCATGATGAGGCATTCAAAGGCCAGGATCGCGGTGGCAGCGGCGATTATCGCCGCTGCCACCGGCCTGATTGTCTGGTCTGTCAGCAGGATTCGAACCTCAGACGTACCACGCGACAATACTTACCATGAAGACTATGATTTTCAGTACCTGTTTGAAAAACCTTCCATAAACACGCTTCCGGATATTCAGACCGTCGGCCGGAATGTCTATTTCATACACAATGACTATATCTATTTTGCAAACTTGGATGAACAGGTTGTTCGTCCACTGTGCAGCAGAACAAGCTGTCTTCACGATCAGGAGACGGATCCGGACCGGATGGACGAATGCAATGCCTATGCCAAAGAAGATGACCCTGAACAGTCCGTGGGGATAGCGGCCTACGGAGGGGCTATCTACCGTATACAGCACATATTCGACAGCACAGGTCTCGTGTACATGTCAAGGTTGTGGAAGATTGCACAGGACGGCAGTACGAAGGATCTTGTCCGTACATGGAAGCAGACGTCAATTGATAATTGGATGATTCATCGCGGATATCTGTACTATGAGGAGGCCTACAGCGAGAATGATGCGGAAAAAGTGACTCAGCACTACACGCTGAAGCGCATGGCCCTCAATGGAGCAAAAAAGGATGAAATTATTCTGAAGGATGATCAGGATTCCGATGAAACTTTCAGCGGTTTCTATAATTTGCAGGCATTCGGAAACTATGTATATTTTGTCTCGCTTTATGCCGATCCCGGCAGCAAGGTATACGAGCGTTGCTATGTCTATAATCTGAAAAGCAAACGTCTTCGCGTCATGGAGACCGATGATGGTGATCCGGAATATGTGTGCGGCTTCTGGAAGGGAAGACTGGTATATTCTGCAGGGAAGTATAGTGACAACCTCACGGCAGATGACACAGAGGAGATCCTGAACATCCAGAAGAGTCTTTATATAGCAGACCTAGACGGAACAAATCCGCAGAAGCTTCTGGGACCAATCGAGGGAACTCGTGCTATCTACTTTGATCAGGATCATATTTTCCGCTCAAATGTGCTTAGAGTAAATATTCTGAAGGCTGATGAATCTCCGGAATTTGTCATGATGGATGCGGACCAGAATGAGATCCTTTCCTGCACACTGCCGTTTGATCCTGGGATGTCAGAACCTGCCCCGGGCAATGAACTGGGAATGTTTTATGTCGATCAGAAAAGCAGTGCTGCCAGACTATACTGGTGGGACAAAAAGACGGTGAATAAAGATGGAAAAGCGGATTTCAGGACTCTTGTTTATCATCCGCTGGGAGCTCAGCAGACTGATTCACATTCGTGAGTTCATGTTGACCGCAGGACTCCTGTTTGTGCTAAGCGCGGGGACCATCGTCTGGCAGGAACAGGGAACAAATGCGTTTCGTGCCCTGTTCCTGCATCAGGATGAGAACGCGTATATCCTGGCGGAAAATGAGAGGCAGTCAGAATATGTCTCGGAATATGATCGGTTTCTTGATACAGTCAGACAGCAGAGCACCTGGACAAAGGACAATACACAGGAAGAAGAAAGAAAATCCTTCGCATATCGCAACGCAGTAAAAACGCTGCATGATTACAGCAAAATTAATGAAAATCTGGTCTCACAAAGAAACCAGATCGGATGGAACCAATATGTGGCTTATGACTACGGCTTCTTTTTTGTCCTCGCATTCGGCATGGCGGTGACGTACTTCCTGGTGCTCAGGGAGCGAAGAAGTGGAAGAGCCGTGCTGACATCTTCTGCGTGCAGAGGAAGGACTATGCTGGCTGCCGCTCAGATCGGAGCTGCGGCTGTTTTTGCGCTGCTGTATACACTGGCAGAGGAAAGCTTTTCACTGATTATGTACAGTCTGTTCTACGGGCCACTTGACTTTTCGGTCTCTGCGCAGAGCATTCCGGCTCTGCGCGACTTTAGCGGGACACTGACAATGGGAGAGTGCGTCGCGTTGCAGAGTCTTGTCAGGGCAGGACTCAGCTTCGTGTGCTTCATTTTGATCTGGGGGATATGCAGTGCATTTTCCGGCATGTGGCAGGTTATTCTGATTATCGGGGCTGTATCTGCCGGACAGGTATATGTCAGCAGTCAGATTCAGCTCACCGGCAGATATGCGGCGCTGCGAATTCTGAGCCTCTTCCGCTTCTGGAGCTTTGGCGGTTCAATGGGAACATACAGGAATCTTGACATAGCCGGTTTTCCTGTGTCAAAAAATATCTGCATGGCCGTGGTGTGGCTTACAGCAACAGCTATGACCGGCACTTTCGGAGTCATCCGATCCGGCAGTAATGTGTGCGGCAGGACGGCGGGCTTCCGTATCGGTACAGAACAGGTCCTGAAGAAGCTCTCCCGCATGTATCATACATCGGCACTGACTGGATTTGAGCTGGCAAAATCACTCTTCATCCACAGGAGAATCCTGGTTGTCTGCGCGCTTGCAATTCTGACGGTCTTTCAGATCAGGGAGATCCGGAAGGAGAGAGTTTATCCGACAAATGAAGAGGCCGCCTATCATTTGTATGTCAGCAGAATGGAGGGAAAGGTGTCAGAGCGGACGCTCGCGCAATGCGAAGCGGCACGAAATGAGCAGACAGAACGGATGAATGCAGCGGCGATGGCTGAAGATCCGGACCAGGCGGATTATTACATGATGGAGTATGATCTTTATGAGCGTGGCCTTGAGGACGTGGAAGCCCAGGTGGCGTTCCTTGAAGAGAGAGGAAATCTGTATTCAAAGTATGTAGTCGACGAAAAGGAATATGCAGGAATATGGAAGAATCCGGTTCAGAATGCGTCTGCATTTCTCTGCGCAGCGGCAACAGTTCTTCTGATGACGAGCTGCATTGTCTCGCCCGATCTGCAGAGCGGGATGGAATTGCTGCTGCGGTCAACCCGGTATGGACGGAAAAAGCTAAGGCATGCGAGAGGAATAGCAACAGCTATCCTGACTCTGATATCGGCTGTCCAGTATGCAGTTGTACTTATGGCCAGATACTGGCAGATTGACGGAATGACCTGCGGTGGCCAGAAAATTTCAGACTTTTATATATTTGGCGGCAGCGGATCTTCCCTGAGCATTGTGCAGGTTATGGTCGGCACGATTATTCTCGCTGCCTTCTTCTTGTATCTGCTTGCACTGCTTGAAATCTGGATCCAGAAGCATATAAAAAGCGAGCTTGTGTGTATTGCACTCCCGCTTCTTCTGACAGCTGCGGTGCTGACAGCGGCATGCCGGAGCGGATTCACGGTGGAGAGTCTGCTGCTCGGCGTGAGGCTCTGAAGAATACACGGATTCTTCCCGGACATGGAGGACATGATGGAACTTTCGATAGATCATATTCGGATGAGTTATGACAAAGGGAAGACCTGGGCTCTTGACGATGTGTGCGGATCCATGCAGGCAGGTGTGTATGGCCTGCTCGGACCGAACGGCGCCGGAAAATCTACGCTGATGAATATCATGACGACAAATCTGAGACCGACGGAAGGAAAAATTCTCTTGGACGGAAAAGACATATTCAACATGGGCGGGGCATACCGGGCTATGCTGGGCTATGCTCCGCAGCAGCAGAAGCTTTACGACGACTGGACCGGAGACCAGTTTCTCTGGTATATGGCCGCCCTGAAGGGCATACCGCGGCGGCTCGCTGGAGAGAAGATCGGTCAGGTACTGCAGCTTGTCAATCTCACGGATGTCCAGTACCGCAAAATGAAGACATACTCGGGCGGCATGAGACAGAGAATTCTGATCGCGCAGTCGCTGCTCGGAGATCCGCAGATTCTTATTCTCGATGAGCCGACTGCCGGTCTTGACCCGTCGGAGAGGGCCCATATCCGGGATTTCATTAAGACAGTGGCGGGAGAGAAAATCGTGCTGATCTCGACCCATGTAGTCAGTGATATCGAGAGCATCGCCAATGAGGTCATCCTTCTTAAGCGCGGGCGGGTGCTTCGCTGGGATACAACAGAGCATCTGATCCGCGAGATCCCCGGCGCCCGCGGCCTCGAGGACGTCTATCTCAGCCTGATGGGGGACACGTTACAGTTCACACGCCACCAGACCTCGGTGAACGGTCAGCGATATCAGGAGCGGTGAGGCGTTATACGGAGGAGTCCGAAGATCACCCTTCGCCGCTGTGTCAGCGGCGAAGGGAAGCTGAGGAGGACGGAGTCTGCCCGATACCGCCCTGATATTCGCGACCGCATGCGACTTTGGATAGCGTGTGAACAGTAACGCGGACGCATAGTTAAAGCCATGAAAATTCGATTCGCCCTTTACCGAAGGCGCTCCGAAGGATTATAATGCCTAGTAATGTGTAGTATATACCTAAAGGAGAATTGAAATCATGGAAAAGACGATGGACAAGATCGTAGCGCTCGCAAAATCCAGAGGATTTGTATATCCGGGTTCCGAGATCTACGGCGGCCTTGCGAATACGTGGGACTATGGCAACCTCGGTGTTGAGCTGAAGAACAACGTCAAGAAGGCGTGGTGGCAGAAATTCATCCAGGAGAGCCCGTACAACGTCGGCATCGACTGCGCGATTCTCATGAATCCGCAGACCTGGGTTGCCTCCGGCCATCTCGGAAGCTTCTCTGACCCGCTGATGGACTGCAAGGAGTGCCATGAGCGCTTCCGCGCGGACAAGCTGATCGAGGATTTTGCGGCTGAGAACGGCATCGACCTTGGCGGCAGCGTCGACGGCTGGTCCAACAAGCAGATGGAAGACTTCATCGAAGAGCACAATGTTCCCTGCCCGTCTTGCGGCAAGCACAACTTCACGGAGATCCGTCAGTTCAACCTGATGTTCAAGACCTTCCAGGGCGTCACAGAGGACGCGAAGAACGTTGTCTATCTCCGTCCGGAGACAGCGCAGGGCATCTTCGTGAACTTCAAGAATGTCCAGCGTACATCCAGAAAGAAGATTCCGTTCGGCATCGGCCAGATCGGCAAGTCCTTCAGAAATGAGATCACTCCCGGAAACTTCACGTTCCGCACCCGCGAGTTCGAGCAGATGGAGCTTGAGTTCTTCTGCAAGCCGGGCACGGACCTTGAGTGGTTCAACTACTGGAAGAGCTTTATGAGAAAATGGCTTCTCGACCTCGGTATCAAGGAGGAGGAGCTCCGCTTCCGCGATCATGAGAAGGAGGAGCTGTCCTTCTACTCAAAGGCAACGACCGATGTCGAGTTCACATTCCCGTTCGGCTGGGGCGAGCTTTGGGGCATTGCGGACAGAACGGACTATGATCTGTCCCGCCACCAGGAGGTTTCCGGCCAGGACCTGACATACTTCGATGATGAGACAAAGGAGAAGTACATTCCGTACGTCATTGAGCCGTCACTCGGCGCGGACCGCATGGTCCTCGCATTCCTGTGCAGCGCCTACGACGAGGAAGTGCTCGATGAGGCCAAGCACGATGCCCGCACCGTCCTTCATTTCCATCCGGCGCTCGCACCGGTCAAGATTGCTGTTCTTCCGCTCTCGAAGAAGCTTGCAGAGCCCGCGCAGAAGATCTACGCACAGCTCTCGAAGGACTGGAACTGCGATTACGACGACAGAGGCGCGATCGGCAAGCGCTACAGACGTGAGGATGAGATCGGAACGCCGTACTGCATCACGTACGACTTTGATTCCGAGGAGGACAAGGCGGTCACCATCCGCGACAGAGACACGATGAAGCAGGTCCGTGTCCCGATCGCAGAGCTCCGCGATTACTTCCGCGACAAGTTCACATTCTAAGCTGAATGGGTATGTGAATCATTACAATCATAGTAAGGCGGGCCGTGTGCCCCGGGGAAATCCGGGACGCGCGGCCCGCTTTGCTTATACACTTGGCGCAGTGGAGCGGACGTTTTGGCAGTTGTAACTTCAGGTAGGAGATGCTATATTGAGAGAGTAATTTGGCAATCATAGGACAGCTGTCAATAATATTCTGAAAAAAGGAGGACATGTGCATGGCAAAAAAGTACAGCTGCAAGAATTGTGGTGCAGAGCTGTATTTTGATCCGAAGAGCGGAAAGCTGCACTGCGACTACTGCGGTTCGGACTATGATCCGTCCGAGTACGACTGGAAGCCGGATGAGGGAGCGACAGACCAGACGATTCCGCAGGCAGGGGCGGAAGGAGCTGCCGGGGCAGCGGATGCCGGAGATGCGAAGGCGACCGATGATTCCGTGTCGACGGATGACCTCGTCGTCTACAAATGCCCGAACTGCGGGGCGGAGGTCATCACGTCAAAGAAGACGGTTGCGACGACCTGTGTCTACTGCAACCGGGCCATCACGCTGGAGGGCAACGTACAGGGCGATTTTCGTCCCGACTATGTGCTTCCGTTCGAGAGGGAGCGGAGCGAGGTCGTCGCCGCGTACCAGAAGCTGTGCAAGAAATCAATCCTGACGCCGCGCCTCTTCACGCGTGAGTCACAGACCGCGAAGATCAAGGGAATGTACGTCCCATACTGGCTGTTTTCATTTGAAGGCAGGGCGATGCTGAATGTCCGCGCCGAGAACATCCGCACCTTCGTCCGCGGCGATGAGGAGATCACGGAGGTCTCACGGTATATGATCGATGAGGAGGGCGAGGCGCAGTTCGACCGGATTCCGACTGACGCGATGAAGGAGATGGACAACACGATGATGGACTCCATCGAGCCATTTGACTTCTCGAAGCTTAAGCCCTTCAATCCCGCGTATCTGGCCGGCTTCTACACGCAGCGCTGGGACGACGATCAGCCGGCAAATGAACCCCGCGCGAAGGCGCGCGCAAAGGAGCAGCTCTCGGCGGAGGTTATGTCGCATGTCGGCCCGTACGGGACGAAGGTGATTCAAAGCGAGCAGTATCAGTGGTCCGACCAGAAGGTCGAGCAGGTCATGATCCCGGTCTGGATGATGTACACCGAGTACAAGGGAAAGAAGTATGTATTCGGCATGAACGGGCAGACCGGCAAAATGATGGGCGAGATCCCGAAGGATCCGATGCGGATCCTGAAGATTGCGCTGGGGACATTTCTCGGCACGCAGGTCCTGTTTATGCTGATCAGACTTCTGGAGGTGCTGCTGTGATGATGACAAAAGACAACCTGACTGCGCGGACATCCTCGGGCGCGTCCCGTGCAGGCAAAGGGAGATTGGAATATTCGCACCAGCGGAGAGCTTTGACATTTGCGTCCCGCCTGGCAGCCGTGCTCCTTGTTATGCTCTGCATGGTATTTGCGGGAGCATCCGCGTGCCTTGCGGACAATACCTACACGACAAACAGCGGCGAGAGCGTGACGATTCCGACAATTGATGATACGTCGGCCAGCGTTTATGATTACGCGGGCCTCTTTTCAGACGATGAGAAGGAGGTTCTCGAGTCGGAGGCGCAGGACCTCGAGAGCAGCAAGGACTGCGACATCATCATCCTGACGGCGGACAATATCCCGGCGGACGCAGAGGACTCCTCGAAGACGACGGAGCAGTACGCACAGCAGTTCTACATCGACAACTGGCTTTCTGCCGACGGCTCGGATGACAGCGCGAATGCGATGATCTTTGTGATTGATATGAGCAACCGCTGGATTCTCGCGACGGGCCACGGAAAATACGCGTCGGAAAAATACGCGGACTGGGAGGACAAGACGGAAAATGCCGTCTACACATATGCATCGGACGGGGACTACTACGGCTGCGCGGACGCATTCCTCGCGCGCTTCAAGAAGCTCGATAACCCGGTGTACGCGCTGGTTCCGACGGGCGGGTCGATCGCCGCGAGCGCGGTTATCACGGTGCTCGTTCTTCTGATCATTGTGCTCGTCCACAGCAAGTCGCAGCCGTCAAAGGCGACGACACCGCCGGTCAGGGAGACAAAGTACACGCCGCTCCGGCACGATAAGCATTTCCTCGGGACGACGGTCACGAGCCACAGAATTCCGAAGGACACTGGAAATGGCGGCGGTGGAGGCGGCCACGTCTCGTCCGGGGGAGGCTTCTCCGGAGGCGGCGGGAGCTTCTCGAGTGGCGGCGGACACAGGTTCTGATTATGTAACGACCCAGCACCACAACAAGGAACGCGAAGCGTTCCGAGTCTGAGGGTGCTGAATCGTTGCCTGTTATAAAATTTTACCGGCATAATGCCGGATCACGAAAGGAGAATATTATGGGACTTATAGCAGCGGCAGCATCGGTACTCGGCGCGGCAGGGGCCGCAGTCAATACGACAGCGGAATCCATGTGGGTCGATTACTTTGAGAGCGGGGACATGTCGGGCGGCGTCCTCATGAAGCGCGGGGAGAGAATTTCAAAGAAAGGCGCCGGGAAGCACGGCGACCAGAATATCATCACGTCCGGCTCCGGCATCGATGTGCAGGAGAACCAGTGCATGATTCTCGTCGAGAACGGAAGGATCGTCGATTTCTGCGCAGTTCCGGGGCGCTATACATTTGACGCGTCGAAGGCGCCGTCCCTCATGAGCGGAGAAAACAAGGGCCTCAAGGCACTCGCCTCGCAGTTCAGCCAGTCATTTCTCGCGGGCGGCTCACGCACGAATACACAGCGCGTGTACTACATCAACCTCGGCGAGATCCAGGGCTTCAAATGGGGCTCCGGCAACATCGTCTTCGATCACTGGGAGACAGACATGAATACGGGAAAGCCCTGCTGGCATATCGCGACGACGCTGATGGGCAACGGCATGTATTCGATCCAGATTACGGACCCGGCGAAATTCTTCGCGGTCATCGGCGCGCAGAAGACAGGATCGGACGGCAACGGCCTCATCACGCGCGCGGATATTGAGCCGCAGATCAAGACAGAGGCGATCGCAGCGATCCGTCAGGGCGTCGGTCAGCTCTCGAAGCTCCACATCGGCTACACGGAGATTGCGGCAAATGAGGCAAAGCTCACCGAGGACGTCGATCAGATCCTTGATAAGTCCTGGAGCGAGGCACGCGGCATCTCGATCTTCCGGATCGCGATCGGCATGATGGATGCAGACGACGCGAGCAAGCAGAAGATTGAGAAATATCAGGAGACGAAGGGCTACACAGACCCGTCGATGCTCGGCGCTTATATGGGCATGGGCCAGACACAGGCCATGCAGGCGGCCGGCGCGAATGCAAACGGCGCGGTGAACGGCTTTGCCGGCATGGCGATGATGAACGGCATGGGCGGCGGCACGAACATCTCGGGCCTCATGCAGCAGGGACAGGCCGCAAGAGAAGCATCGCAGGCGCAGCAGCCGCAGCAGGGCGGCAATACGTGGACGTGCTCATGCGGAGCCGTAAACACGGGAAATTTCTGCACGAACTGCGGGGCAAAGAGACCGGCGGTGCAGAAAAAGGCGTTCTGCCCGAACTGCGGCTATCAGTTCCAGGATGCGGCAAATCCGCCGAAGTTCTGCCCGAACTGCGGGACAAAGCTCGGCTGAAACAGCTGTGAATGTGTTTCCTATGGACCCGGCCCGGCGCGAAAAGCGCTGCGGCCGGGCTTTTGCGTCTGCTTTTGCCGGACAGGCGAAGCGGCAGCAACTGTCCTTATACGCCGCATGATATGTCAAAATGACGAAAACATGCAACTACTATGTTAAAAATATGACATAATGCGCAATAAAACTTGAATGACACGGGAAATCATTGTAAAATATGTACCTAGTTGAAGAAGGGCGGGAAGAGCCCGATGGGAGGTACAGCCAAATGATTAAACGTGAAAAGAGAAATGTCATCGTCGGTCAGTCCGGCGGCCCTACGGCCGCGATCAATTCGTCACTCGCGGGTGTTTACCGGACCGCGAAGGACCGCGGCTACAAGACGGTATACGGCATGCTTCACGGCGTGCAGGGACTCATGGAAGGCCGCTACATTGACCTCTCCGAGCACATCACAAGCGGACTTGACGCGGAGCTTCTGAAGCGCACGCCTGCGTCATATCTCGGCAGCTGCCGCTACAAGCTTCCGGAGATCCATGAGAACCAGGCGCTCTATGAGAAGATCTTCAAGATCCTTGAGGATCTCGAGATCGACTGCTTTATCTACATCGGCGGCAACGACTCGATGGACACGATCAAGAAGCTGTCGGACTACGGCATTATCACGGGCTCTGAGATCCGCTTTGTCGGCTGCCCGAAGACGATCGACAATGACCTCGCGCTGACCGACCACACGCCGGGCTACGGCTCCGCCGCGAAGTACATCGGAACCTCCGTAAAGGAGATTATCCGCGACGGCTGGTCCATGAGAAACCCGCACGGCCAGGTCATCGTCGTTGAGATCATGGGCCGGAACGCCGGCTGGCTGACCGGCGCGTCCGCGCTCTCCAAGGGTGAGGACTGCGACGGCCCGGATGCCATCTACCTCCCGGAGCTTCCCTTTGATGTGGACGCCTTTGTCGCAAAATGCGAGGGCCTCCTCAAGAAGAAGAATTCCGTCGTCGTCTGCGTCTCCGAGGGCATCCGCACGGCGGACGGAAAGTACGTCATGGAGCTCGGCAATGAGGACGAGGACTATGTCGATGCCTTCGGCCACAAGCAGCTGACCGGCACGGCGCGCGTCCTCTGCAGTATTCTGGCAAAGAAGCTCGGCTGCAAGACACGTGCGATCGAGCTGTCCACACTGCAGCGGTCCGCGAGCCACTGCGCGTCGAGAGTCGATATTCTCGAGGCCTACGAGGTCGGCGGTGCGGCCATGAAGTCGGCGGATGAGGGAGACAGCGGCAAGATGGTCGTCATCAAGCGCCTCTCCGATGATCCGTACCAGGCAGGCACGGAAGTCAAGGATGTCCATAAGATCGCGAACGACGAGCGTCTTGTCCCGAGAGAGTGGGTCAATGAGGAGGGCACCTATGTGACAAATGAATTTATCACATATGTCAGACCGCTCATTCAGGGCGACGTCGCGCCGATCATGGTCGACGGCATTCCGCGCCATCTCTACAAGCCCGGCTACCAGGAGCTTCTCTGATGAACATGCATTTTCCGGCAGCCTGATGAAAAACCTCCGTGTTCTTTGTGCAATACGGAGGCTTTTCGTGTTTGCAACTTTTATCAAATATGTTACAATACTAGTGCTCATTTGATAGATGTTCAATTTTATCTAGGAGGAAACAGAACAATGGCAAGGAAATGGGTGTATTTATTTACCGAAGGTAACGCCAACATGCGTGAGCTTCTCGGCGGCAAGGGCGCAAACCTCGCTGAGATGACAAACCTTGGCTTACCGGTACCCCAGGGCTTTACAATTACGACAGAGGCCTGCACACAGTACTACGACGACGGCAAGATCATCAACGATGAGATCCAGGGCCAGATCGCTGAGTACATGGGCAAGCTGGAGCAGATCACCGGCAAGAAGTTCGGCGACAAGACGAACCCGCTTCTTGTTTCTGTCCGTTCCGGTGCGCGCGCTTCCATGCCGGGCATGATGGATACAATTCTTAACCTCGGTCTCAATGAGGATGTTGTCGACTCTCTCGCTGAGCAGTCCAAGAATCCGCGTTGGGCATGGGACTGCTACAGACGTTTCATTCAGATGTTCTCTGATGTCGTCATGGGCATTTCCAAGAGCGAGTTCGAGAAGATCATCGATGTCAAGAAGGCTCAGAAGGGTGTCACAATGGATACCGAGCTTGACACAGCAGATCTTCAGGACCTCGTCAAGCAGTTCAAGGCTATGTACAAGGAGAATCAGGGAGCTGACTTCCCGACAGATCCGAAGGTACAGCTGATCGAGGCTGTCAAGGCAGTCTTCCGTTCCTGGGACAACCCGCGTGCGAACGTCTATCGCCGTGACAACGATATCCCGTATTCCTGGGGTACTGCTGTCAACGTTCAGATGATGGCTTTCGGTAACATGGGTGATGATTCCGGTTCCGGTGTTGCTTTCTCCCGTGATCCGGCTACAGGCGAGAACAAGTTCTACGCAGAGGTTCTTATGAACGCGCAGGGCGAGGATGTCGTCTCCGGTGCCCGCACACCGATGAAGATCGATGAGATCAAGAAGACTCTTCCGGAGATCTACAAGGAGCTCATCGCTATCTCCAACAAGCTCGAGGATCACTACAGAGACATGCAGGATATGGAGTTCACGATCGAGCATGGCAAGCTGTACATGCTTCAGTGCCGTAACGGCAAGAGAACAGCACGCGCTGCTCTGAAGATCGCGAATGACCTCGTCAAGGAAGGCAAGATCGACAAGAAGAAGGCTGTCCTTGATATCGAGCCGCGTAACCTCGATACACTGCTTCATGGCTCCTTCAGCAAGGAAGCTGTCAAGAACGCAACTGTGATCGGCAAGGGTCTTCCGGCTGCTCCGGGCGCTGCTTCCGGCAAGATCGTCTTCACAGCTGAGGACGCAAAGGCTGCTGCAGCAAAGGGTGAGAAGGTCGTTCTTGTCCGTCTCGAGACTTCTCCGGAAGATATCGAAGGCATGAAGGCTGCTCAGGGTATCCTCACAGCACGCGGCGGTATGACAAGCCACGCTGCAGTCGTTGCCCGTGGTATGGGCTCCTGCTGCGTCGCAGGCTGCAAGGAACTGGTTGTTGATGCGGATACAAAGACAATCCAGCTCGGCGGCAAGACATACCATGAAGGTGATGTCATCTCCTTCGATGGCTCCACAGGTAACATCTACGACGGTGCACTTCCGATCCAGGAGGGCGCAATCGAGGATGAGGACTTCAAGACGATCATGTCCTGGGCTGATGAGTTCAGAAGAATGCAGGTCAGAACAAATGCTGATACACCGGCAGATGCGAAGAAGGCATTCGAGCTCGGCGCAGAAGGCATCGGCCTCTGCCGTACAGAGCATATGTTCTTCCAGGGTCACAGAATCGATGCATTCCGTGAGATGATCTGCTCCGATACAGTTGAAGAGAGAAAGGCAGCACTTGCCAAGATCCTTCCGCTTCAGCAGGGCGATTTCGAGCAGCTCTATGAGGTCATGGAGGGCAAGCCGGTAACCATCCGTTTCCTGGATCCGCCGCTTCATGAGTTCGTTCCGACAACAGAGGAAGAGATCAAGAAGCTCGCTGACGCAAAGGGCAAGACTGTCGAGGACATCAAGAACGTCATCGCAGGCCTCAAGGAAGTCAACCCGATGATGGGTCTCCGTGGCTGCCGTCTCGCAGTTATGTATCCGGAAATCGCTCAGATGCAGACAAGAGCTGTCATCCGTGCGGCTATCAAGGTTTCCAAGGCTCATCCGGACTGGAAGATCGCTCCGGAAATCATGATCCCGCTGACATCCTCCAAGCGTGAGCTTCGTTATGTCAGAAAGATCGTCAAGACAACAGCTGACGAGGAGATCGAGAAGGCTGGTGCAGTACTCAAGTACACAATCGGCACAATGATCGAGATCCCGAGAGCTGCCCTCATCGCTGATGAGATTGCTACAGAGGCTGATTTCTTCTGCTTCGGTACAAACGACCTCACACAGATGACATACGGCTTCTCACGTGATGACTCCGGCAAGTTCCTTGACGCTTACATGAACGCCAAGATCCTTGAGTCCGATCCGTTCGCAAAGCTGGATCAGACAGGTGTCGGCAAGCTGATCAGAATCGCTGTCGAGGGCGGACGCAAGACGAATCCGTACCTGCACTGCGGTGTCTGCGGTGAGCACGGCGGTGATCCGTCATCCATCGAGTTCTTCAACAGCGTTGGCATGGACTACGTTTCCTGCAGCCCGTTCCGCGTTCCGATTGCCCGCCTCGCTGCAGCTCAGGCTGCTCTGAAGCAGGGTCAGGTCAAGTAATTATTACTGACACGACGATAAAGGACCGTCGCACCATTATTGGTGCGGCGGTCTTTTTTAGTTAACGCGCCTTGCAGTGCGGCCCGATTGGAACGTTGGAACGACACAGCAGGGATTTTGTGTTATAATGGCACCGTATCTTGCATTGCTGACAGAATGTGCGCAGGCACCGGTTAGATCCGGGAGTCCGCACGGGCAATGCCATGGAGGAGACTATGACTGATAGAGAGACAATTGTATCCAGACTGTCCATGCTGCGCGCGGAAATGAAGCGCGCCGGCATCGATGTATATCTAATGACAACGTCTGACTGCCACGCCTCGGAATATGTCGGCGACCGGTTCAAGGTTGTCGAATATTTCACGGGCTGCACGAGCGACAATGTTGTTCTGGTCATTGACGCTACGGGTGCCTATCTCTGGACAGACGGCAGATATTTCATTTCCGCGCAGGGAGAGCTTGAGGGAACCGGAGTCAGGCTCATGCGGTCCGGAGAAAAGGGCGTGCCGACGGTCGGAAAATTTCTGCAGGATACACTGCACGACGGCATGGTACTCGGCTTTGACGGCCGCTGCGTGAACGCGGACACGGGAGCCGGCTACAGGCGAATCGCCGCATCGCGTCACTGCCGGATCGAGGGCCGCGCCGATCTTCCGTCGAAGATCTGGATCGACAGGCCGAATCTTCCGCAGAACCCGGTGACGATTCTTCCCGACTCGCTCGCAGGTGAATCCTTCGAGAGCAAGCTGGACAAGGTTCGCGAGAAGTTCCTCGAGGCGGGCGCAAGTTACCTGTTCCTTTCTAAGCTTGACGATATCATGTGGCTGACAAATCTCCGGGGCCGCGATATCCAGTGCAATCCGGTGGCTCTCTCCTATGCACTGATCGGGAGAAGCACCTTCGATCTGTTTATCCAGGACGAGGTCGTGACGGACACGCTGTCTCTGTGGGCGAGAGAGAAGAGAATCAAGCTTCATGACTATCACGATCTCTATGATTATCTGCAGGACTATCATTTTGAGGGACCGGTCATGGTCTGCAACTCGGCAACGAATGATTCACTGGTCCATCTCCTGCGCGAGAAGACGCAGGTCATCAACCACCAGAACCCGACCGAGATGCTGAAGGCAGTCAAGAATGCCGTCGAGATCGAGAATTCCAAAAAGTTCTATCTGCTCGATTCCGCGCAGGTGTGCCGGTTCATTTACCGGATCAAGAAGGCTGTCGCGGCGGGGGAGGATGTCACGGAGATTTCCGCGGCGGCAAACATCGATGCGCTCCGCGCGGAGATTCCGGGCTTCATGGAGCTGTCATTCCCGACGATCTCGGCCTTCGGTGCTAATGCCGCGATGGCCCACTACGCGCCGACGGAGGAGTCCTGCAGCAGGGTCGATGCTCCCGGCATGCTGCTCGTCGATTCGGGCGGACAGTATATGGGTGCGACGACGGATGAGACCCGCACGATCGTCTTCGGTGAGGTCTCCCAGAAAATGAAGCGCGATTTCACACTCGTTGCTGTCTCGAACCTCGCGCTGATGAACGCCGTGTTCGCAAAGGGAACGACAGGGACGCAGCTCGATGCGATCGCGCGCGAGCCGCTCGCGCGGTACGGACTTGATTTTAACCACGGGACCGGTCACGGCATCGGCTATATTCTGAATGTCCACGAGGGTCCGCAGAGAATCGGAAGACCGAGACGAAACGCGGAGGACCCCGCGATGGAGGCGGGCATGATCACGTCGGATGAGCCGGGCATCTACCGCGAGGGAGAGTACGGCATCCGCACGGAGTCCATCACGCTCTGCGTTCCGGCGGCGACGACGGAGTTCGGCGAGTTCCTGAAGTTTGAGCCTCTCACCTACATCCCGATCGATCTTGACGCGATTGATCCGGCGTATATGACGGATACGGATCTTCTGAGACTCAACGAGTATCACGCGATGGTCCGCGAAAAGATTTCTCCGCTTCTTGACGGAGAGGAGCGCGCGTGGCTTGAGGAGGCCACAAGGCCTGTCTCGAGAGTGTGAGAGATCGAAGGAGAAGAAACGTCTTCTCCGGCAGGCGGCTTCTTTCGCTGAAAGAACCGTTTTGCGTAAGACATCAGCGGGAGAGGGGCGGTCCTTCTCCCGCGCAGTTTTTTGCTGAAGGTGCATACGGAGGTTATTCATTTGTCTGAACTTATGGAACAGAAGCCGGAGAGAAAGCGCAGGAATCCGGTTCTCTTTATTCTGAGACTGATTCCGACGGCGGTTGTCCTTGTCATTCTCTTTTATTTCCGCGATCTGTTTTTCAGCGCGGACACCCTGTCGACGGTGCAGGTGATCGTTCCGCTCGAGAGCTGCCGGGAGGCAGTATTTGTCGTTCTTGCCGTTCTCACCGTGCTGGTCGGACTCGACGGCATTCGCGCGGCGTATTTCTCAAAGAGAAAGAAGAACGAGAAGCGCTATGCGTTCGGGAGCCCGCTGAAGACCATTGTCTCACTTGCGGTTATCTTCGCGAACGCGGCGCTCAGCTTTTATGAGATCGAGCTGATCAATAATTATTATTTGTACAGCATGGAGACGAGGTATATCTGGCTCGGCATTTTCATCACGCTGGCCATATATCTGATCCTTGTCTTTATCGTAAATTCGGTCAGCCTCGGTATGATCATCGGAAACTGCTTCTTCTTTGCGTGGGGAGCGGCGAACTATTTTGTGCAGCAGTTCCGCGGCGTTCCGCTGCAGTTCATCGACCTGGCGTCCTTTCAGACGGCACTCAATGTGTCCGGCAACTATTCCTATGAGCCGAACTGGGAGATGGTCGCCTGCCTTGTGCTCACCTGTGCCGTGTGCGGCCTCTACATCCATGCGGGCTACTGGCACAATTTCCGGAGGATTCCGGGGAAGATTGCCTCGCGGTTTGTCTCTGTGGCCATCGCGGCCGGCTTCGTCGGGCTTTTATTCCACACGGATTTCCTGACGGACCAGGGCATCTGGCTCCGTGACTGGCAGCCGTGGTACACATACCGGCTGTTTGGTATGGAGTCGGGGTTCCTTGCATTTGCCAAGGCGTCGTTCCCGAAGGCGCCCGACACGTACTCAGCGGACACGGTCAGCAAGATCATCAGCACCTCTGAGAAGAAGACGGATGAAACGGCGGATGACAGCACGGATTCCTCGAGCGTCGTCCCGGAGAACATTATCTGTATCATGGACGAGGCATTTTCCGACCTGTCGATTTACCCGGGCCTTCAGACGAGCACGGATGTCATGCCGTTCATCAATTCGATGAGCGACAACACACAGGAGGGAAAGCTTCTCGTGTCCGTCAAGGGCGGCACGACCGCGAATACGGAGTACGAGTTCCTGACAGGCAATTCCTGCGTCCTGTCTCCGTCGACGGTCGTGCAGGACCAGTATTCGCTCGCGCGGACGCTGAGCGCGCAGGGGTACACGGTCACGGCGATGCACCCGTACTACAAGAACGGATGGAACCGCGAGTTTGTGTATCCGCGGATGGGATTTGACGACTTCCTGTCGCTCGACAACTACTTTGACGGCGATGAGCTGGTGCGCGGCTTCGTGAGCGACATGGCCGACGTGAAGGAGATTGAGAAGCAGACGGAAAATAAGAAGGCCGGGCAGAAGACATTCATTTTCAATGTCACGATGCAGAACCACAGCGAGTACAAGAACCCGGCATTTCAGAGCACGGTCAGCGTTCTTAATTTCAACGGAACGAACAAGGGACAGGCGGAGCAGTACCTGTCGCTCATCCAGCTCACGGACCAGGCGGTCGAGCAGCTGATCAATTACTACAGTCAGAGCGATCAGAAGACGCTGATCTGCTTCTGGGGTGACCATCAGCCGCAGATCGGCGATGACTTCTGGGAGTACTGCCTCGGGACGAACAGCCTCGATGACCTGACGGCTGACCAGGAGGAAATGATGTACACGACCAGATACTTTATCTGGGCGAACTACGACATCCCGGAGGCGAAGGAACAGACGATGTCGGCCAACTATCTGTCGAGCTACCTTCTGAGCCTCACAGGGCTCCAGTCGACAGGCTACAACGATTATCTCATGCAGCAGAGAGAGGATATCCCGGCGATGAACGCATACGGCTATCTGGACTCTGACGGTGAGGCCCATCTCTGGAGCGATGAGGATCTTGAGCAGACGGTCCAGGACGATATCGAGAACTACAAATGCCTGATCTACGACGAGCTGACAAGCCACGAC
>OMYS01000026.1 GCA_900315305.1 uncultured Eubacteriales bacterium | reverse complement strand
CAAAGTCGGGCATCGGCGGCGAAGACCGCCTCCCCTTCATCACGAAAGGAGGAACCCTGCTGCAGGTTCCTCCTTTCACGCGCGCTTTTTCTGTCCCGTGCCTCCCGCCCGTGGCCGCTCATCACGGCCCGCGGAAAGCTCCGGATTCTGTCTTATTCGACAGACAGAATGCAATAGTAAATCGGCTGACCGCCGTAGTTATTCTCCACATCGATCATCGGATATTTCTCCGAGATCTTCTGCGTCAGGTCCTCCGTGTCCTCATTCGAGAAGTCCGCACCGTTATAGACGCTGACGAGCTCCGTGTCGTCATCGATCATATGGCCGAGCATGTCCAGCACGACATCCTTGACGTCGGTCCCGACGGACATGATGCCCTCGTCGCCGATTCCCATGATATCGCCGGAGTGAATGACCTTGCCGTCGATCTTCGTGTCGCGGACCGCGTAGGTGACCTCGCCGGTCTTCACGCCTGTGATCTCCTCCTTCATCGTCTCGAAGTTCTCATCCGCGCTCCGCTCCGGCACATAGTTGATCATCGCCGTGATGCCCTGCGGGATCGTCTTCGTCGGAACGACATAAACCTTGCAGTCCTTCACAAGCTCCTGCGCCTGGTTTGCAGCCAGGATGACGTTCTTGTTGTTCGGGAAAATGAAGACATTCTCCGCGTTCACGCTCGCGATCGCATTCAGCATATCGTCGGTGCTCGGGTTCATGGTCTGACCGCCCTCGATCAGATAGTCGACGCCGAGGCCTCGGAAGATCTCCGACAGGCCTTCTCCGATCGTGACGGAAATGAAGCCCACCTTCTTCTTCGGCTCCGTCTTTTCCGGCTCCCTTGCAGCCGCGGCAGCGGCATTCTTCTCCGATTCCTTGAAGAGCTTCTCCTGATGCTCGATCCGCATGTTGTCGATCTTCATGCGGTCAAGATTTCCGTACTCGAGGGCCTTCTCGAACGCAAGGCCCGGGTGGTTCGTATGGACATGGACCTTCACCATCTGATCGTCCGCGACAAGAACGAGGCTGTCGCCGATCGATGTCAGGAAGTCCTTCATTTTCTTCTCATCGTCCTTTGTGAAGGGCTTCTCGAGATTGATGATGAACTCCGTGCAGTACCCGTATTTGATCGTGTCGGTGCTGATCTCCTTGTGACCGGACTCTGCGGGCTTCTCCGCGCTCTTCGTCTCAAATGAGAGGTCAAGCTCCTTGCCGTTAAATGCATCCACCGCGCCCTCGACGACTGCCATGAGGCCGGATCCGCCCGAATCGACGACGCCCGCCTCCTTGAGGACAGGGAGAAGCTCCGGCGTATTGGCAAGTGATGTCTCGCCCGCCTTCACCACGCGGTCGAAGAATTCCTTCAGGTCCTCCGTCTCCTCACAGGCAAGCTTTGCCTCTGTCGCCATTCCCTTGGCGACCGTGAGGATCGTGCCCTCCTTCGGCTTCATCACGGCCTTGTAGGCGGTCTCCACGGCCCGCTGGCTGGCTGCCGCAATCGTCTTTGCGTCAAGCTTCTCACAGTCCCTGATCTGCTTCGTAAAGCCGCGGAAGAGCTGTGACAGAATGACGCCGGAATTTCCTCTCGCGCCGCGGAGTGAGCCGCTCGAGATCGCCTTCGCGATCGCGTCCATGCTGCCCTCCGGCAGCTTGCTGACCGCGTCAGCCGCGCTCATGATTGTCAGCGTCATGTTGGTCCCGGTATCGCCGTCCGGGACTGGGAACACGTTGAGCTCGTTGATATAGTCCTTCTTCAGTTCAAGATTCTTTGCACCGGTCAGAAACATCCTGCGCAGCATCGGTGCATCAATGGTATTAACACCCACGATCATAACCTCCTCATTCATCGATCACACGGATGCCCTCGACGACGACATCGACCCTGTCTACATTCAAGCCCGTAAACTGTTCCACCTTATACCTGACCGCCTCAGACAGGTTCTCATAGACGGTCAGAATGCTGACACCATAGGCGACGATACAATGGATGGTCAGCGAAATTCTGTTATTATCGATTCTGACATTGATTCCGTATTTCAGACTGTCCCTGCGAAGAAGATGCACCAGGCCGTCCTTCATGCTGTAAGCCGCCATTCCGACGATCCCGAAGCAGCTCACGGCAACAGAGCCTGTATACGTGGCAATGACATCGGAATCAACGAGAATCTCGCCGTATTCTGAACTAATACGTCCCTTCATAAACAGATCCTCCGATATGAAACCTCTTAAAGCTGAACAATTATTAAAATATTATACCCTCTGCGTCAAAAAATGAAAAGCCTTTTGAGGCAAGTACCCGCATCTACGAAAAAAGGCCCCGCATTCTGCGAGACCTTACAATCGTCATAACGTTCTCTGCACAGATTCTCAGGCGCGGTCTACTTTTCCGCTCTTGAGGCACTGTGTGCATACATATGCGTGCTTCGGAGTTCCGTTTACCACAATCTTGACCTTCTTGATGTTGGACTTCCACATCCTGTTGGATCTTCTATGAGAATGGCTCACGTTGTTACCGAAATGAGCGCCTTTTCCACAAACTGCACAAACTGCCATCGGTTTCACACCTCCTTGCAACAAAATCTGGCCTTTAGCAGCCACAACAGTGATATTCTATCAGACGCACCGCCATATTGCAAGCATTTTATTCTTAAAACATCACAAGATCTGTCGGGCCTGATTTTCCCGGCCACAGACGATTCCGGCGCGCAGGCTACGTCTCAGGCCTCGCCGTCCTCCTTGTTCTTGTTTGCGAACTTGTTAACCATATCCGGGATCATGTCGATGATCTTCGAGAGGCCGTCCTGGCTCTTGACGGACACGAGCTTCGTCGTTCCGTTCGCGATCACGAGGACCGCGTTCGGGCTCATCTTGCCTCCGATTCCGCCGCCCGCGTTCGACATCTTCTTGTCGCCCTCATTGGCTCCGGCCCCGACGCCGAAGGAGACATCAACCAGAGGAATAATCGTCGCGCCGCCCACGGTGACAGGTTCTCCCACGACTGTCTTGGAAGAAAGAAAGCCTTCCATTCCTTCAAAAAGAGTATTCACTGTATTGGAAAAATTATTGTCTGCCATGAGGCTCCTCCTTTTTACGTGTCATCTGACGCCTTGCTGCCGCCGAGCTCCTGCTTCAGCCACGAAAAGGCATACCGTATATTTTTGTCTATTATAACATGAATGACGAGGAAAAGAATATAAAAGAGATAGACCCTTCCACTCATCGAGAGATCGAACATGAGCTTCGTCTCGCCGTCAAAGTCCGGGTTGATCCGCACCCTGCCGCCGTACTTCGGATAGAACGCGGAGACTGCCGCGAGCACCTCACCGGTTGTCCCCGGGTCGCTGAAGCCGAATGCAACCTCTCCGGACATATCCTTCGGAAGGAGATGTCCGAGCGCCCGCTTCACATCGCCGAGGAGTCGCGCCGCCGCGCTCGTCACCCGCGGGTCCGTGAGAAACGTCTCCCATCTGACGATCCTTCCGACGATGTCTGCGAGCTTCTCCGCGATGCGGCCGATCATGTCCGCAGCCTTTGCGGGAAGACCCGCGAGAAATACAATGCCGTCAATCAGGATGTTGAAAACTTTCGAGATGGTCGCAAAGACCGCGCGGCTGATCCGGTATGCCTTGTTCATGGACCGCCACGCCCGGAGAGCAAGTGCGCGCATGTGCTGCTTCTTCTGCTCCGCCTCCCTGGCGGCGGCAGCGGCCCGCTCCTCTCTCTCCCTGGCTTCCTCCTCGCGCTTCCTCGCTGCGGCTTCCCTGGCCTCTCTTCTCGCCTTCGCCTCAGCCCTCAGCTCCTCGTAGTGCTCAGGGTTTTCTTCCTTTATCTTCTGGATTTCTTTTTTCTTTTTTTCTTTTCTCCTGCTCTTTTTCCCTGCGGCCCGCTTCTTCTTTACTTCTTCCGGATCAATGCCGAAAATCCGGAGCCGGACCGATACGGCCTTATCTCCCTCCGCCGGCTCCTTCGTCTCTTCATTTTCCTTCCGGAACGATATGTCGAGAGACAGGAGGTGCAAAAGCCAGGTGACGGTCGCGTCAGCCCGGATCTTCTTTCCCTGCCCCGCTGCCTTTGCCCTGTAGCGGACCGGCACAAAGAGAATAAGGAGCAGAAGAAGGACCACAATTCCAAGGATAACGAGGAGAATCCTGCCGATGACGGCGAGAATGCCCAGAAATATTCCCATGTCTTTGTTCTTCTTATCATGATTATGTGTAACGATTCAGCCCTCCGGGACCTTGAGCACTTCGCGTTCCCGGTATGCCAAACAGCTACTTCATCAGTTACCCGACTGATCAGAGGCGGTTGCTTCACATCCCGCGCTCTCAAAGAAAGCCCTGAGGTCACAGTCCCCGCGGGACCTTAAGCAGTCGTCCACCATCTGCACGACCATGTCGATCGCCTCCTTCTTTGTGCGGGCAATTCCGACAATCATCGGAAGGTGCCTCGCAAGAGAAGGCTGCACAAGGAACCCGGTGCCGATGATATCGAGCATGTCCGTCCCGTTCGATGCGAGCGTGATCAGATAATGGCCGGTGTCCGTCTTTCCCGCGTCGAGCCTTGCCCGGATCCGCTTCTCATACCGCTCGGCGCTCTTCCCGATATACAGTCTGTTGCAATAGCGCATGCCATACCTCTCAACTCATGAGATGTCTATGTTCATCATTATATCACAGTCCTATTAATGGGTGCTGTAGTATTCCTCAAAGATCTGCGATGCGATCGGCACGGCCGTCTGGCTTCCCGGACCGCCGTCCTCCGCGATGGCAACGACCGCGATGTCCGGATCATCCACATTGGAGAAGCCGACGAACCAGGAGTTCGTTCCCATCGTTCCGTCGCTCTTCGTGTACTCGGCCGAGCCCGTCTTGCCGGCCACGGAATAGCTTCTGCCGCTGAGCGCGCTCGCGGTTCCCTCTGACACGACGGCTTCCATGAGGCTCTTCAGCACGGATGCCTCGTCGCTCGTCATGAGCTGCTTGTACGCCGAGGCCTTCGTCGAAGAGACCGTCTGCCCTGCTGTGTTCTCGATGTGATCGATCAGGCGCGGCGTCATAAGTGTTCCGTTGTTGGCGACGGCGCTCGTGATAAGAAGCATCTGATACGGTGTGACCTGCGTCTTGCCCTGGCCAAAGGCCGTCTGCGCGAGGATATAGTCACTGTCCGTGTCTGTGAGCTTCCAGCGGCTCTTTGATGCCGTGATGTCGCACGGGAGTGATTTTCCGATCAGAAGAGACTCCGCCGTGTCCGTGAGGATCTGTGCGCCGACATCAAGTCCGATCTGGGAAAACGCCGTGTTGCAGCTGTTCGCGAAGGCCTGCGTATAGTCCTCCTGTCCGTGGGATTCGCCGTCATAGCAGTGGATCGTCCCGTCGCCGACATCGATCGAGCCCGTGCAGTCCCATGAGAAGCCGTCAATCGTCCCGTGCTTTCTGAGATAGGCAAGCGACGTAACGATCTTGAACGTCGATCCCGGCGCATAGAGTCCCTGCGTCGCGCGGTTCAGCAGCTGACTGCTGCCCGAGTCCGCCACAAGCTCGTTCCAGGTGCTCGCAATGGTATTCGGGTCAAAATCCGGCTTGCTGACCATCGCGAGAATCTTTCCCGTCTTCGGCTCCATGACGATCACAGCGCCGTTATAGTCCCCGAGCGCATTGTAGGCCGTATCCTGCAGTCGGCTGTCCAGCGTCGAGACAACGTTGTCGCCCGGATTTTTCTGCCCCTTAAAGCCGTTGACGATCTGGTCTAAGATATTTGTGTGCGACGACAAAAGGTCGTAGTTGCAGACCGATTCGAGTCCGCTCTTGCCATTTGAATTATAGCCGACGACATGCGCGTACTCATTGGCGTACGGATACACGCGCGTATCTGTCCCATCACTTGCCGTACTCGTATATGCCAGCTTATTTCCGTCCGATGAATAAATGGTTCCGCGGACGACGTAGGCCGCCATCGTGTCCTGCCGCTTGTTGTACGGGCTGTTCAGGACCGAAAACTTAGAGTAGACGTTGAAATACACGAGGTTTGCGATCAGAAGCACAAAGAGGCCGATGCAGACATAGGAAATGATCGCGTACGGACGCGTCGCCTTCTTCCGCTGCTTTTTCGCCGCCTTCTCGGCCGCAAGTCTCCTCTTTTTCTCCTCAGGATCCTCCTTCACGCGGCGTCTCCCCCCGTTTCTTCCGGACGGACGGCGATTGTAATCATTTGCCGCGCGCCGCTCGGCCTCCGCGCGTCTTCTCATTTCCGCCTCTCTGGCCGCTTCAAGACGCGCTCTCTGCTCCGCCTCGCTCTCCCGGCGGGCAGACGAGGGGTTTGCATTTTCCTGACGAGTCCGGCCCTGATTGTTCCGGACATTTTTTCCCCGGAGAATATTGCGGACATCACTGCCGATTTCCCGCTGCGTATCCTCTGGATCTCTTCCGCTGAATCTCAAGAAGCTCTTCTCCTTCATCTTCGCGTAAAATGTACAGTCCCTGTATAATCGCGAGCATGATAATGGTGCTCGCGACAGAACTTCCGCCGTAGCTGACGAGCGGAAGGGTGATACCTGTCATCGGGATGAATTTCGTCACGCCGCCGACGGTCAGGAACACCTGGAATGCATACTCCGTGCCGAGCCCAAGGGCGACCAGCTTATAGAAGCGGTTGTGGATCAGCATGGAGATATTGACAATCAGTATAAAAAGGCACATGCAGACGAGCAGCATGGCGATGCAAAACACGCCTCCGAATTCCTCGCAGATGGCGGCGAACATGAAGTCCTTCGTCGCGACCGGGATCGAATTCGGCTGGCCCTGGCAGAGGCCGACGCCGAACCAGCCGCCGGCCGCGATGGCAAAGAGCCCCTGCGCGATCTGGTAGCCGGACGTGTCGTAGACCTTGAACGGGTCTTTCCACGCGGTCACACGCTGCCGTACATGCGCGAACAGGTGGTAGGCCACGACGGAGGCCGCACAGCCGGCGCCGATTCCGACGACCGGGTACTGCCACCTGCGGGAGGCCACGTAAATGAGCACAACATAGGTCACAAAGAAGACGAGCGCCGTTCCGAGGTCGGTCGACAGCACAAGAATGCCGACGTGAAGTGCCGCGACGACAGAGGCGATCACGATGCTCTTAAATGACGCGTCTCTTGCAAGCCGCGACGCCAGATAAAAGACGAAGGTGATCTTGACCAGCTCCGAGAACTGAATCGTGATGCCTCCGACCGTGATGGAGAGGGTCGCGCCGCCGCTCCTTGTCGCCAGCATCAGGACGACGCCGAGAGCGATAAGACCGAGAATCGCGTACAGAATCTTCAGCTTCGCGAGGACCTTCAGTCTCCGGATGATGACCGGGACGACGAGCGCGATGACCGTGCTCCCCGCCGCGATGATGAACTGCTTGACGCCCTCCGATAGGTTGATCCGCGAGATCATGACAAAGCCGACCGAGAGCAGCATCAGCATGTTGTTGACGAGCAGCATCGACGACTTCGGGTACAGCTTTTTGTAGAGCTTCTGTGTGACACTGAAGTAGATCCAGATGCCTGCCATGAGCAGGAGCAGCTGCGGCTTCTTTTGGTTCATGAAAATGATCACAAACCCGAGTGTGACAAAGATGTACATGATCCTTGTCTGCGATGCCAGCTTTCTGTTCCGCTTTCTCGCATTTTTCTGTCCGATGCACGTGTACGCCTTCAAGGCATAAAGGAGCATCAGCAGAATAAAAATGTACTTCGAAATCTGTATAAATAAATTCATTCTTTTCCCTTGTATCCGTCACTCGACGCCGCGCAGGTAATGCCCCTTCGTGTGTTCCCCGATCGGTTCCGCGGCATGTCCCCGGGCCGCAAGGCGCACAGCCTTTACGATGCGCTCCGTCTCCGCCTCGCTCTCGATCGTAAATGAAAGGCGGGCTGACGGGAATTTCATTTCCTGCAGGTCCTTCATCTCACCGGCAAGCCAGAGCGGCACGCTGTTATAGATGATATTATAGCAGAAACAGCAGACATTCCTGACATCAAATTTCATGCCATAGCGGTCCGTGAGACGAATCGGCGAAGGCTCCGCCTCACCCGCTCTCTCTCCGGGGACAAAGCCCGCCGGATACAGGCATTTTTCTGTGTTCTTGCGGATGCACTGGGCCGTGACCATGAGCGGAAGATATCCGTAAATGACAATCTCGCTCGATCGGTTGTCCCTTGCGCGAAGCTCTCTCCTATTCAGCTCGTACGGAGCTGTCAGCTTCGTGATGCCAAAATGTCTCAGCACGTGCTCCGCCTCATGGTTCCACGTATAGATTCCCGTGTCAGCCCGGATATACGGGGCAAGTCCGCGCCCTAAAAGATCCGCGAGCGTCTCATTGCTCCTCACAAGGAAAACAGAGAGACCGTCCCTTAAAAGCTCCTCCGCGCGATCAAGAATGGGGGCCGCCTTGCCTCCGCGGTCGATGTAGGGACATGCGATGCCGGCCGCCTTGCCGTGCCGCCTGCATGCCGCAATAAAGTCCTCTGCGCTCTCAAACGGGTCCTTCGCGTCAAGCAGCATCGACGACTCCGCGTAGATAAGGCCGATATCCTCCGCCTTCAGCACGGCACGGAGCTGCCCGCGCGTCGTGACGAGGGCCGTGAGGCGGAGGCGTCCATTGCCCGAGTTTCGGGCAGCGTCCTGCGCGGCAGCCTCTTCGTCTGTCAGGCGCCGGGCAGCGTCCCGTATGCCGGCTTCTTCAGCGGGCAGCTCTCGGGCAGCATCCCCGTCAGCGGCTTCGGCGGACCGCTCTGCGTGTCCAGGCTCCGCACATGCCGCGTCCATTGTCTCATGATTCTTCCGGGACTTCTCATCTCTCCGAAACGGCGCGAGCATTGTCTCCCGGAGACCTGCAAGGCATTCCCGGCGCAGCTCATTTAACTGTGAGACCGCGAGGAACCCCTGCCCGTCCGTATCCGCGCTGACGGACACGGCCTCAAAATCGGTCCCGCCCGTCTTCCGGAGCGTTGCCATAACGCGGTCCTCCGCGAGCGGCCTCGAGAGTGCCCTCTCGACAGCCGGCCCCTCAAGAGTGGCAGAGGCATCCGCGAGCCGTCTATCCGGCACAAGGATCTCTCCATCCTTCTTCGCGCCGGCAGCCGTCCTGCAGGAGACCGAGACCGGCTTTCCCGCATAGAGCTCCGCGTGAAGCCTGACCGGGACCTTCATTTCATGGTCGATATAGGTCCGGTGCATCTCCTCATAGAGCTTGTGCCGCGCGTCGGTCTCCTCCTGCGTCAGCTCGTGCTTCACCATCGCCATCATGCCCGGCCCGTTGTGGCGCGAGAAATAGCCGTCCGTAAAGCCGGAGCGGTTGTAGAGATCGTAGAGCTTCTGCTTGTCCTCCTCAAGGACATGGTACTTCGCGCCGGAGAGGTACAGGTCCAGGTACTTCCGGTAAATGGAGACAACGCCGGCCGCGTATTCGGGCCGCTTCATTCTGCCCTCGATCTTCAGGGAGTCAGCTCCCGCCGCAATGAGCCTCGGCAGAATTTCGATTGTATTTAAGTCCTTCGGGCTTAAGAAATGACGTGCATTTTTCTTATCGACGATTGACTTTGCGCCGCCGAGGTCCTCATTTTTCAGATAGAGAAGACGGCAGGGCTGCGCGCAGCGGCCGCGGTTGCCGGAGCGGCCGCCGATCATGCTCGAGTAGAGGCACTGCCCTGAATAGCAGACGCAGAGCGCGCCGTGGACGAAGACCTCGACCTCAAGGCCTGTCTCCCTCTTGATCGCCGCGATCTCCTCGTAGGTGAGCTCTCTTGCCGGCACGATTCTCGTGATCCCATACTTTCGGATCAGCGAAGCGAACTTTGGCCCCGTCACCGTCATCTGCGTGCTCGCGTGCAGCGGCAGGTCCGGAAATGTCCGGTGCAGATACTCCATCACGCCGAAATCCTGGACAAGGACCGCGTCGAGACCGGCCTCGTAGTACGGACGGACGTAGTCCGCAAGGATCTTCATTTCCTCGTCCTTGAGAAGCGTATTGACCGTCATGTAGACACGGACGCCGCGCAGATGCGCGTAGTCGATTCCGGCGAGCAGCTCGTCCTCTCCCGGGTTGTCCGCGTAGGCCCGTGCGCCGAAGAGCCGGCCTCCGATATAGACCGCGTCCGCACCGGCCGCGATCACCGCCTTGAGGCCCTCGAGGGACCCCGCCGGCGCAAGTAGTTCTGTACTCATTTTGCTACCTCTTCGTGAAATTATAAAAAACGGGCGGTCACCACGCGGCAGCCACCCGTCTCCTGTCCGGTCAGTTTCTTCCGGACTTCATTTTTTCCATCTCAATCTGGAGATTGACCAGGTCCTGTTTCAGATCGTACATCTCCTTGTCCTTCTGCTGCAATTCCTCTTCCAGAGCTTCCGCCCTGCTTCTGGCCTTGAAGCAGTCATCCGCCACATTAAGGGCCAGCAGTGTTCCCTTCGAATCCTGCGCCATTCTGCGCCATCCGGGCAGGGCCTCAAGCTCTCCGCATTTATGATTAAGATAAGAAGCGACCTTCTCGAGATATTCTTCGCTCTCGTAGCCGGAAAGCCGCATAATCTTTCCGCCGATCAGTACCTGTACGGTATTCTTCTCTGACATGAACTCCTCCGGATAAACATTCTTAGACCATTATAACGAACCCGCTGGAAAATACAACCGCGAATCAGCGCCGCAGCAGCGTTACTGTTCACAAGACTCCGTCCTCCTCAGCTTCCCCTCGTCGCTTACAGCTCCTCGGGGTGATCTTCGGACTCCTCCGTATAACGCCCTCACCGCTCCTGATATCGCTGACCGTTCTCCGAGGTCTGGCGGCGTGTGAACTGTAACGCAGCAGCTGCCTTACTTCTGCGTGCCCTCCGGCACGTCGTAGCCGAGATGCTCGTACGCGCTCTCTGTCGCGACGCGCCCCCGCGGTGTGCGGTTGATGAAGCCCGTCTTCAGAAGATACGGCTCGTAGACGTCCTCGATGGTGCCCGGATCCTCTCCGATGGAGGATGCGAGCGTGTCAAGGCCTACCGGGCCGCCGCCGAACTTCACGATCATGGTCTCAAGGATGTCGCGGTCGAGCTTCTCGAGACCGAACTGATCGACCTCGAGGAGATCGAGCGCATCTGAGGCGACAAGGTCCGTGATCACACCGTCGTAGCGCACCTCCGCGAAATCGCGGACGCGCTTAAGGAGGCGGTTTGCAAGGCGCGGTGTTCCTCTCGACCGTCTCGCGAGCTCCTCCGCGCCCTTGTCCTCGATCTTCACATGGAGGACATCCGCCGAGCGAAGAATAATCTCCTTCAGCTCCTGAACGGAATAATACTCGAGGTGGCCGACCACGCCGAAGCGGTCGCGGAGAGGCGCGGTCAGCATGCCCGGCCTCGTCGTCGCGCCGACGAGCGTAAAATGGGGCAGATCGAGGCGGATGGACCTGGCCGTCGCGCCCTTCCCGATCACGATATCGATCGCAAAATCTTCCATCGCGGGATAGAGGACCTCCTCGACCTGCCGGTTCAGCCGGTGGATCTCATCGACAAATAAGATGTCTCCCTCCTGCAGGTTATTTAAAATAGCCGCCATCTCTCCCGGCTTCTCGATGGCCGGGCCGCTCGTCACCTTGAGGTTTGTTCCCATCTCATTGGCGATAATTCCAGCAAGCGTCGTCTTGCCGAGGCCCGGAGGACCGTAGAACAGGACGTGGTCGAGGCTGTCGCCTCTCATTTTCGCCGCATCGATATAGACACGGAGATTGGATTTCGTCTTCTCCTGACCGATATAATCCTTCAGATATTTCGGGCGCAGTCCCTCCGAGAGGTCCATCCTCCGGTCCTCGCGGGTCTCCTCTGCGCTCGTCACAATCCGGCGCGCCATTTATATCATCTCCTTCAGCGCGGCGCGGATCAGTGCCTCCACATCCTCCGCGCCCGTCTTGTCCGCGGCCGCCTTCACGGCGCGGTATGCCTCGGAGGCGGAATAGCCGAGCGCCGCGAGCGCCTGCAACGCCTCTGACTGCGGGCTGTCCTTCGCGGGCCGGTTCTCCTTCTCCGCCGCGTGCTCCGATTTCTTCGTCAGCGCATCCTGAAGGTCCAGCTTATCGCGAAGCTCAAGGATAACCTTCTGCGCCGTCTTCTTGCCGATCCCCGGAGCCTTTGCGATCGCGGCCACGTCGTCCGACAGGACCGCGAGCCTAAGGTCATCGGCGTCCATCACGCTGAGGACGCCGAGCGCGCCCTTCGGCCCGATTCCGCTCACGCCGAGAAGCAAGCGAAAGACCTCGAGATCATCCTCCCGGAGGAAGCCGAAGAGCTGCATGGCGTCCTCCCTGACACTGAAATAGGTGTACAGCTTTCGCTCATCTCCGACCGACAGCTCATCCAGCAGCGGCCCCGGCACACTGATCCGATAGCCGATCCCGTTGTTGTCAAGGACGACCGAGTCAGGGCCGAGCCCCGTCACTGTTCCCTTTATATATGCGTACATTTCATATCCTCTTCTGGTTTCAGTTACATCATTGCTGCCTGCCGGGCTTCCTGAACCTGCCGATTTATTTTCATGATATAATGAACTGGCAAAATATTTGAAAGGAGGCAGACGCGGACGCACCCTGACGCGCCGCGCGCAGTTTTATTTGAAAACACTTTCGTCAAAAATCCCCGGTCCGAACCTTCTGCCGGAGCATGCGGTCATCCTCGACATCGCCTCTCACGGCCGCTACTGGAGGAGCAGTCCTCTCATTTCCGTGTCCGTCGTAGCTTTGCAGGCGGGTCTTCCGAAGGAGACAACCTGGATTTCGGAAAAGGAGTCGGATGAATATGACATTCTTAAGGCCCTCGGAGAGTATCTCCCGGGGCACGATACCGTGATCACCTTTAACGGGCAGGCCTACGATATCCCGTTCCTTAAGAAAAAATACAGCGCCTACGGACTCCCGAACCCGCTTGCCGGTCTTTCGTCAAGGGATCTCTTCCGCGAATACAGGTCTCTCCGGACGGTGCTCGGCCTCCCTTCCGGTAAGCTTGTCGATTACGACGAGTACATTCGGATGCATGCAGAGTCAGGCGCCGGTTCTTCCGCCAGAGCAGAACTTTCTGAGGCCTCATTCGGTCTGACCGGCTCCTTCCCCGCAGGCGGGGAAACAAGCGCGCAGACTCATTCATCCTGCAGAGATCACAGCACCGGAAATGCCGGGAGTGCTCTGTTTTCTCCAGGCAGCGAAGCTTCCACCTCCGAGGACGCGGAGCGGACCCTGCGCATTCTCGGCTTTGATGCCGTTCTCGAGCTTCTTGGCGGAGACTTCGCCTCGGCAGAGGCCGAGCTTTCGGAAGATCTCGTCATTTTCCATATCCGGACGCTCCGGGACATGCCCTGCCGGATTGCCTTTCACGACGGGCCCTTCCACCTGACGGCCAGGGACCGCACCGCCGCTCTCTCCTCCCGGATTGAGGACGGAAAAATCCGCTTCTATCACAGCGACATCAAAAATTACGTCTACCTGCCACACGAGGGATACGCGATCTACAAGACAATGGCCGAATTTGTGGACAGGAGCCACCGCGAGAAGGCGACGCGGGAAAACTGCTACACGTACGCTGTCCCCGGACCTGCCTTTCTGGAAAATCAAGAGCAGGTCAGCACCTATGTAAGGGCTGCGCTGATCTATCTCGGGAGCAGGCGGTAATTGCTCACAGGCCATGAGCCGCCTCTTTCGAAAAAAGGACCGCCGCATTCGCGGCGGTCCTTACTTATTCTTGGTAATAAGTCAGCATCTCAACCCCCGGAACGCATCGCGTTCCTCGTTATGCTGAAGCATTACACATATTTACTGCTCGTCCTCATAGGGCTCGTTCTCAAGAGCCTTGATGGAAAGGCTGATCTTGTGGTCCTCAGCGTTGAAATCAACAACCTTTGCTGTGATCTCCTCACCGATGCTGAGAACATCAGACGGCTTGTCGACATGATTTCTCGAAATCTGAGAAACATGAAGGAGCGCGTCAACGCCCGGAAGCAGCTCGACGAATGCGCCGAAGTCTGTCATTCTTGCGACACGGCCAGTTACGACAGAGCCTGTCGCGAACTTGTCAGCTGCCTCGATCCACGGATTCTCCTCCGGGAACTTCAGTGAAAGTGCAATCTTGTCATCCTTGATATCCTTGATCAGGACTGTGAGCTTGTCGCCGACATGGAAGTTCCTGTGCGGGTTCTCAACTCTGCCCCAGGACATCTCGGAGATATGAAGAAGACCGTCTGCGCCGCCGAGATCGACAAATGCGCCGAAATCTGTGACGTTCTTGACAACACCTTCGACTCTGTCGCCCGGCTTGATTCTTGCGAAGAGCTCCTTGGCAGCCTCTGCCTTTCTCTCCGCGATCAGGTGACGGCGATCGCCGATGATTCTTCTTCTGCGCGGATTAAACTCCGTGATGCGGAACTCGATCTCCTGGTCCGCATACTTGGAGAGATCCTTTTCATATACATCAGATACGAGCGAAGCGGGGATGAAGACTCTTGTTCCCTCGACAAGGACTGTGAGACCGCCGTTGAGGACCTGAGAAACCTTTGCCTTGAGGACTTCGTTGTTGTTGAACGCCTCCTCAATTCTCTTGTTCCCCTTCTCGGCAGCGAGACGCTTGTACGTAAGGATAACCTGTCCTTCGCCGTCATTTACCTTGAGAATTTTGACTTCCAGCTTATCGCCTGCAGCAAGCTTGGTTGTCAGATCGACGTTTTCATTGCTGTATTCATCCTTTGTAAGGATGCCGTCAGACTTGTAACCGATGTTGAGGTAGGCAACATCCGGTTTCACGTCGAGCACAGTGCCTTCAACGACCTCTCCATTTCTGATAGTCTTGAAGCTCTCGTTGAGCATCTGTTCAAAACTCTGTTCCTCTGACATTCTGTGAAACCTCCTGGATTATAGTATTTGGGGTGGACGCCCCTGCTGTGATACCTACTCTGCTCTCGGAACTGATAGTTATATTTTGTAAATCACTTTGATCCTGTATGTAGTAAGTATTCGCGCATTGGCTGCGGCAGATATCATAGAGCTTCTGCGTGTTGGAGGAATTCTTTCCTCCGATGACAATCATGACATCCGACCGGGCCGCCAGATCCATTGCTTCCCTCTGCCGCTCTCTTGTCGCATTGCAGATGGTATTAGCAACTACTACATGATAACCTAAAAACGTGATTATTTCAACCAATTCTTGAAATTTATCATAATTGAACGTGGTCTGGGACACCAGCGCGATTTTTTTATCCTTTGGGAGAAGCATATTCCGTGCATCCTCCTCATTTTCGATCACCGCGCAGTCGCCGCTGACCCATCCCCGGATTCCGCGCACCTCAGGATGGTCAGGATTTCCGATAATGATCACAGGATAACCGGCAAGGGACGCGTCCTTCACAATTGTATGTATTTTTTTTACAAATGGGCAGGTCGCGTCAACAACTTTGTATCCCCGGTTTTTGATCCGGCTGTACATCTCCTCGGACACGCCGTGGGAGCGGATGATAACCACCGATCCCTCCGGCGGAATTTCGCCGGTATCCTCGCAAATGAGATCATCATCGATCACTCCCACGCCCTTCTTCTTCAGATCGTTCACCACATATTCATTGTGAATAATCGGACCGAGCGTGTAGACATGTCCCGCATCCTTTGCGGCCTCGTCATAGACAAGCTGAACGGCGCGCTTCACGCCGAAGCAGAAGCCCGCGCTTTCTGCTACCGTCACTCGTCCCGAAGCATTCTCTCTTTCCGCCTTGTCCATAATCGGCACCCCCTGCGCTCCTCTCATTTCTATCAGTTCTGCACATCCGAATATGTGATGTGCTTGTCCCGGATCTGTCTGTTCCGCGCGTCGACAATGTCGAGAATCCGGACGACGACCTCGTCGATCGTCAGATCGGAGCTGTCAATGAGGACCGCGTCACTTGCCTGCTTCAGCGGGCTGATCTCCCGGTGGCTGTCCCGGTAATCTCTTTCCCGGATATCCTTTTCGATCCGGTTGATATCGAGAGCTGCCAGTGTCGGGGAAAGCGGCTCCTCACCCTCACTGACCTTCTTCTGCTCGAGCTCGCGGAACCGGCGGATCGCCCTCGTGTGAGGACTTGCCGTGAGGTAAATCTTCACCTCCGCATTCGGAAGCACGACCGTTCCGATGTCCCGTCCGTCCATGACGACATTCGTCTTTTTTGCGAGCGCCTGCTGCAGGGAGACGAGCTTTTCGCGGACCTTGCCGTACACCGACGTAAGGCTCGCCATATTTCCGACCCTTTCCTCACGAAGCTGGTCTGTCACATCCTCCCCGTTCAGAATGACCCGCTGGGCCCCGTCCCGGTACTCGATGGATATATCCGCATCAGCGCATGCCTCCTCAACGGCCTTCCGGTCAGATCCGTCAATTCCCTTCTTCAGCATGTAGAGCGCCATCGCGCGGTACATAGCTCCTGTGTCCACATAAATGCTGTCCGTTGACTTTGCGACCATTCTGGCGATTGTACTCTTGCCGGCTCCGGCAGGCCCATCGATCGCTATATTCATATATATTTCCTCCTTAAGCTCCGTCAGCTCTGCGCCGATTTCTCTTCCGTCATGGCGCGCGCACATGCTGCGGCTGTGCACCAGGCGATCTGCAGGTTATACCCGCCGGTCAGCGCATCGAGATCAAGGACCTCTCCGATGAAGTACAGTCCCCTGACCTTCTTCGACTCCATGGTCCCCGGATCAATTTCCCGGACGGACACGCCGCCCTTCGTGATAACGGCCTCATTATACCCTCTGAGCGACACAATGGAAACAGGAAAATGCTTCGTCGCGCGGATGAGAGCCTCTCTCTCCTTCCGCGTCAGATCGTGCAGCCGCGTCTCCGGATCAACGCCCGCAACCTCCGGTATGACAGGGACCATCTTTGCCGGGTAGAGCTCTCCGAGCACGCTCTGCAGATATTTGTTCGGGTTCTCGCTGAAAATGCGGACAAGTCTCGCATCCAGCTGTTCCTCGCTGACGGCCGGCTTCAGATCGATCCACGCAGTCATTTCCTTCTTTCCGATCAGAGGCCCGATCTCCGCGCTTGCGGAGAGAACAAGGGGGCCCGTGATCCCGAAGTGCGTAAACATCATCTCTCCGAAGCCGTCGTACAGCTTCTTCTTTCCTGAGCGGATGTGAAGCTCGACATTCTTCAGCGAAAGGCCCTGCATTTCCTTAATGTATTCCTCGGAGCAGGCGATCGGAACGAGGGACGGGTAGAGCGGCGTAACCTTCATGCCGAGCTCTCTCGCAAACCGGTATCCGTCTCCGGTAGAGCCCGTCGACGGATAGGAAATTCCTCCCGTCGCGACGACAACAGCATCCGCCGGAATCGTCTCCTCTCTTCCGTCCTTTCGTATGCGGACGCCCTCGGCGCGCCTTGACGGAATCCGCTTATGCTTTCTTTCGTCCGCCGCTTCGGCATCTGCCGTCTCCTCTTCCGAACACACAATATCACTGACCTCCGTATCGAGGAGGACGCGGACGTGATTCTTTGTGAGCTGGCGCTTTAAGGTATCAATCACATCTGATGAGTGGTCCGATGCCGGAAATGCACGTCTCCCGCGCTCCACCTTGACCGTCATTCCCCACTCCTCAAACAGCTCCATCACTCTCTTTGAATTCAGTCCGTAGATCGAGCTGTAGAGGAACTTGCTGTTGCTCATGACATTGGGCAGGAACTCCTCCTCGGTGCAGGCGTTTGTGAAATTGCACCTTCCCTTGCCTGTTATGAACAGCTTCTTGCCGAGCTTCTCATTTTTCTCAATCAGCGTAATCCCCGTGTCCGGCCCGGACGCAAGGATGGCGCACATCATTCCGGCAGCTCCGCCGCCGATCACTACTATATTTTTCAAATGAAACCCTCATGCCCCGCTTTGCAGGGCTCTGCCAAATTAATTCGCACAGCTTTTTACAGAAAAAGAGCCCCGGAAATCCCGGGGTTCTTTTCTATGTCTGACTTATGTGTCACACCGGATACGCCTTGTTGTCTGTGTCCGCCTTCTTGACGTCCACACCTGTCTCCTGCGCGTCTCTGTACTTGAAGAAATCGACAGCGACCTTCGGGAACAGCGCGTATGTCAGGACATCCTCGTCCTGCTTCTTGTACGGAGCGACCTCCTTCTCGAACTTCGGAAGGCCCGGCTCCAGAAGATCTGCCGGACGGCAGGTGATCGGAGTTTCATTTCCGATGCACTTCTTCTGGATCTCCTTGTTGAACGGACGCGGTGTTGCGCCGTACTTGCCGAGGAAGATATCCTTGGACTCAGCCGGAACAACCTTGTAGCGCTCGCCGGTCAGGACGTTCATAACGGCCTGTGTGCCGACGATCTGAGAGGACGGTGTGACAAGCGGCGGCTCGCCCATGTCCTTGCGGACTCTCGGAACCTCCTCGAGAACCTGATAGAACTTGTCCTCTGCGTTCATCTTCTTCAGCTGGTTCGTCAGGTTGGAGAGCATGCCTCCCGGGACCTGATACTGAAGCGTCTTGATGTTGACGCCGAGGTTCTTCGGGTTCATCAGACCGTTCTTCAGGTACTTCTCGCGGATCGGACGGAAATAATCAGCGATCTCGCACAGAGCGTTGATATCAAGACCTGTGTCGTACGGTGTGCCCTTCAGGGCCTCGACCATGACCTCTGTAGCCGGCTGCGATGTGCCGAGTGCGAACGGGCTCATTGCCGTATCGATGATGTCGACACCAGCCTCGATGGCCTTCAGGTATGTCATGGAAGCAACGCCGGAGGTGTAGTGCGTATGAAGCTCGATCGGCAGCTTCGTGTTCTTCTTCAGTGCCGTGACGAGCTCCGTCGCCTTGGCCGGAAGCAGAAGACCTGCCATATCCTTGATGCAGATGCTGTCTGCACCGAGGTTCTCGATCTCCTTCGCCTTGCTGATCCAGTAATCCATTGTGTACGCGTCGCCAAGTGTGTAGCACAGAGCGACCTGCGCCTCGCACTTGCCATTTTCCTTCTTTGCTGCCTTGACTGCAGTCTCAAGGTTCCGCATATCATTCAGGCAGTCGAAAATACGGATGATATCGATGCCGTTTGCAACGGACTTCTGAACGAAGTACTCGACGACATCGTCCGGATACGGCTTGTATCCGAGGATATTCTGTCCACGGAAAAGCATCTGCAGCTTCGTCTTCTTGAAGCCCGCGCGGAACTTGCGGAGTCTCTCCCACGGATCCTCATGCAGGAAGCGGAGGGCCGCATCGAACGTTGCGCCGCCCCAGCACTCTACTGCGCGATATCCGATTTCATCCATTTTCGGGACGATCGGAAGCATCTCTTCCGTCGTCATCCGGGTTGCGATCAGAGACTGATGTGCGTCACGCAGAACGGTCTCTGTAATCTTTACAGGTTTAGCCATGTCTATCTCCTTTATTGTGTAATCAGATGCCGTACCCGTGCTCCGCACGGGTCGCGCTGGTCGCGCTATCAGCATCCGTCCGGTTTCGCCGCCGGCTCTGCATTTTCAGCCCGGCTGGCTCACCGTCCGTATGCCGGCATCGCTCGTCAGATACCGTAGATCGCCATGAGTGTACCTGCGGCGACTGCAGTACCGATAACGCCCGCGACGTTCGGTCCCATGGCGTTCATGAGCAGGAAGTTTGTCGGATCCGCCTCGGCGCCGACCTTCTGAGATACACGCGCCGCCATCGGAACCGCCGAGACACCGGCCGATCCGATCAGCGGATTGATCTTGCCGTGTGTGACCTTCTTCAGCAGCTGGCCGAGCCATACGCCTCCGGCCGTACCGAAAATGAAAGCGACAAGTCCGAGAACGACAATCTTCAGTGTGTTGACATTCAGGAACGCGGAAGCGCTCGTCGTCGCACCGACGGATGTACCGAGAAGAATGACGACGATATACATCAGGGCGTTCGAAGCTGTCTCTGTGAGCTGCTTGACAACGCCCGATTCACGGAACAGGTTGCCGAGCATCAGCATACCGACCAGAGGAGCCGTTGTCGGAAGGATCATGCAGACGACGATCGTGATGACGATCGGGAACAGGATCTTCTCGAGCTTGGATACCGGACGGAGCTGGCTCATGCGGATCTTTCTGTCCTTTTCGGATGTAAAGAGCTTCATGACCGGCGGCTGGATGATCGGGACGAGGGACATATAGGAATATGCCGCGACGGCGATCGGTCCCAGGAGACTTGTCTGTCCGAGCTTTGTCGCAAGGAAAATGGATGTCGGGCCGTCAGCACCGCCGATGATGGAAATAGCAGCTGCGGACTTTCCGTTGAAGCCCATGAGGATCGCGAGGAAATACGCGACGTAGATACCGAGCTGGGCCGCAGCGCCCATCAGGAAGGAGATGGGGTTTGCGATCAGCGGACCGAAATCCGTGAGAGCACCGACGCCCATGAAGATCAGGGACGGAAGGATACTCCATTTATCGAGTGTGTAGAAGTAATACAGAAGACCGCCTGTGCCGTTGGAGCTATCGGCCGGGTTCAGCATGATATCCGGATAGATATTCACGAGAAGCATGCCGAACGCGATCGGGACCAGAAGCAGAGGCTCATAATCTTTTGCGATCGCCAGATACAGGAACACCAGAGCGACAGCGATCATGACGTAGTTGCCCCACGTCAGGTTCGCAAAGCCGGTCTGCTGAACCAGATTTGACAGGGTGTCAAGAATACTCATTGAAATTCCTCCAGAAAAATCAGTTCATCGTGGCCAGGACATCGCCTGTCTCGACCTGGTCGCCCGCTGCCACATTGATCGTAGCAATCGTTCCATCCTGCTGAGCGACGACCGGAATCTCCATCTTCATGGACTCGAGAACGACGATTGCGTCGCCTGCCTTGACGGCTGTTCCTGCCGGAGCGGAGATAGAGAGGACCTTGCCCGGAACGGACGCCGTGACCTCTACCTTGCCTGCATTGCCTGCCGGAGCTGCTGCCTTCTTCGGAGCCGGAGCCGCTGCCTTCGGAGCTGCTGCCGGTGCTGCCTTCGGAGCCGCTGCCGGAGCCGGAGCTGCTGCCGGAGCTGTCTCTGTGCCTTCTTCAACTGTTACGCTGTAAGCGGTGCCATTGACCGTAATTGTATAGTTTTTCATTTTTCCTGTCCTCCTGATGCGCATTAGCGCCATTTATTGCTGCGAAGCCGTTTGATCGAGCGCACCCGGAAGCCCTCCGGTGAAGTGCCCTCAGAGGCCGCAATTGCTGCCGCGATAACTGCGACAAGCTCTTCCTGATCTGCCAGTTCTTCCGCTTCCGTGCTCTCTGCCGGAGCTGCTGCCGCAGGTGCCGGAGCCGGAGCTGCCGGTGCTGCCTGCTTTGCCGTCTTGTCCTTGTTCTGAGGCTTCTCACTGCCGCCGATGAAGCGGAAGCAGTAAATGACAAAGCTCAGGAAAACGAGAATCACGAAGACGACGATCAGGCCCGTTGCCGTATTGATGCCGGCCGTCTCCATCTTTGATCCGACCGTCTCCTTGGAGTCATCGGAGTACTCCCCGATCGTTGTGGAGACCGCCGTGAGCTGGTCATTATACTTGATGGTGAGGATCATCTGATTGCCCTCATCAGCATTCGAGCTGTTGGAGAGGATAATCTGATCCGAATAAAGACCATCGGACTTTGTTGCGTCAAGAACCTTCGCGGAGGCAACCTCGCCGTACTCATCGACGAACTGCTTCCAGCGGACGCCCCAGTCATTGTCGAACGTAACAGAGACGATCGTGTTGCCTGACTCCTGGGCCGTCTCGAAATCCTCATACGTATATTTTGTCATGAGGTTCGCGAAGTTCTTTGTAAAACTCGTGACATCCTTGATGTTCTGCGCCTCGATCTCGGACTGCGCCTCATCCTCCTTCTGGGAGGAGGTCTTCTCGCAGCCGGTCATCGCGAACGCGGCGAGCGTCACGCAGACGAGAACGAGCAGCAGATGTTTAAGCTTTTTCATTAAAACCGCCTTTCTCAGACCGTACCATGCTTCTTGTCCGGGCGGTCTTCTCTCTTCGTGTAAAGCATTTCAAATGCACCGATCACATATTTTCTCGTGTCCTCATCGGCGATGATCGTATCAACATAGCCGCGTCTTGCAGCGGAGGATGCGTTCAGCTGAAGTGCGCTGTATTCCTCTTCCGTCTTCTTCAGCTCATCAGCGCTCTTTTCTGCAGCGATGATCTTCGCAGCCATCGGTGCCTCCATAGCGCCGATCTCAGCGTCCGGCCATGCATAGACCATGTCCGCGCCGATGCTCTTTGAACCCATAAGAAGGCCCGCGGAGCCGATTGCCTTTCCTGTCACAACGGTGACCTTCGGGACAGTCGCAGACGCATAGGCATATGCGAGGGAAGCGCTCTCTCGCGGAATCCGTCTCTCAGAGCACTTGCATGCGTGGAAGCCGCTCACATTCGCAAGCGTAAGGACCGGAATATTGAATGCGTCGCAGAAATTGATGAACGACGCAGCCTTCTCCGCATCCCTCGCGCGAAGCGTGCTCTCCGTTCCGCGGTTTGCCACGGCGCCGACCGTGTAGCCGTTCAGTCTGATGAAGCCGGTCACCATATCGGCAGCATATCCGGCCTTTGTCTCGAAGAACTGGCCGCCGTCACCGAGGACGCGCAGCGTCTCAGCCGCATCCGTGATGGTTCCTGCAAGGCCCGCGCAGACGCGGTTCAGGTCATCGGCGCAGTCCTCTGCCGTTCCCTCATCCTGGTTGTTCAGCGGAAGCAGGCCGACAAGCTTTCTGACAGCGGAAACGACCTCGTCCTCGCTGCCGACAAAATCGACATTTCCGGCCTCATACTGGAACTCCGGAGCCGATGTGTCCTTCTTGTCCACATTGTTGCCCGGGATCGCATCCGGAGAGTTGACAAATACGCGGCCCTTATCAGCAACCGCAAATGTGAAATCAGACAGTGCCGTCACGACGGAAAGTCCGCCGCCCGCGTTGCCGCAGACAACTGTAATCTGCGGGACCAGTCCGGACGCTGCAGCCTGATTTCTCATGATCAGTCCGAGCGCGTCGAGCGCGTCCGTAGACTCCTCGAGTCTGAGTCCGCCGCAGTCAAGCAGACCGATCACCGGTGCGCCGGTCTTCTCGGCAAGGGCATATACCCGCGCAATTTTCTTCGCGTGCATCTCGCCGACGGTTCCATTCAGAACTGTAACGTCCTGGCTGTAGATGTAGACGAGGCTGCCGTCAATCGTGCCATATCCGGTGATTACACCATCGGACGGAGTCTCTCTGGCAGAGAGGTTGAAATCTGTGGCGCGTGCTGTTACAAGGCCGCCGATTTCGACAAAGCTGTTTGCATCAAGCAGAGCGTTGATCCTGCTGCCTGCTGCGCTTAAAGTCTCACTCATCTTAAGTCCTCCATAAGATTTTTAAAATTCCAACACGCTAATGATACTATGATCACCTGTCAAAATCAACCGCAAGAACTGAGGTTCCTGAAATATGGAAATGAAAAAAGCAACTGTTTTTTGCCCAGACTCAAAGCGCTTCGCGCTCCTCATAGCCGCAAAAAAATGGTGGGGACCTCAGATCCCCACCTGTACTTCGCCGTCATTATTTCCGTCTTTTTTATTTTCGGCAGGCGTCTCATTTTCCCCGCCGGCCTCTTCCTCCGCCTCCTCGCGGAAGTCCTCGAGCTTCACCGGGCTTATGTCCGGAAGCGCCTCCTTCGAGCTCACGCCGAAGCACCGGAGGAACTCACGCGTCGTCCCGAAAAGGATCGGTCTTCCGGGCTGCTTTGCCCGGCCCACCTCCTCCACAAGATGGTACTCGATCAGCCGGTTCACCGCGTGGTCGCTGTTTACGCCGCGGATTCTCTCGATCTCCGCCTTCGTGACCGGCTGCCGGTATGCGATGACAGACAAGGTCTCAAGGAGCACATCCGTGAGACGCGGCTTCTGCGGATTCAGCTCGAGCCTTACAAGTGCCGGATAAAATTCCTTCCGCGTGCGCATCTGATAGGAGTCCTCGAGCTGTACAATCTCAACTCCGCGCTCCTCCTCAAGCCACCTCTTCTGCATGTCTGAAATGGCGCGCTGCACGGTCTCCGTGTCCGTCTCGAGGGCCTTTGCGATATCCCCCGCCGGCACGGCATGGCCCTCCGCAAAGAGCACGGCCTCGATCGCGGCCTCAAACTTCTGTTGTTCCTTCTCCATCTGTATCCGCCTCTTCCTGATAGCGCTCGCGGAGCTTTTCGATGTCCGCGTCATCCGCTGTCTCTATCTCAATATCGCCGTCAATGTCCTTCTGTGAGGCCCGCAGCACGCCGTACTTCATGAGCTCAAGGACCGCAAGAAATGTGACGATGACCTGCATTTTCGAGCTCTGTCTCTCGAGCAGATCGCGAAATGAAAACCGCGCGTGCCCTTTCGCGTATTTCGCGACCGTCTCGAGCTTCTCGGGGAGCGATACCTCCTCCCGCTCGATCGTCCCGAACCGGCTTCTCACAGGGTCAACCTTGTCCTCCTGCCGCTTCAGCACCATGTCGAAGACCTCATGGAGCTTTCCGAGCGTCAGTGAACCGACAACCTCCTCCGGATTCACGTCCGGGCGGTATTTCCGCACCTCCCGGGGAATCGTCTCCTCCTTGTAGAGATGCTCCTCCGCCTCACCCATGCGGTCCCTCAGCTCATAGGACATGTACTTGTAGGTCTTGTACTCAAGAAGACGCCTGACAAGCTCGTCTCTCGGGTCCTCTTCGTCCTCCTCCGCCTCCTCCTTCTTCGGGAGAAGCATGCGGCATTTAATGGCAATGAGCTCCGAGGCCATGACCATGAATTCGCTCATGAGGCCGAGGTCCTCTTCCTTCATTTTCTGCACGTAGGCCAGGTACTGGTCCGTGATCTCAACGATCGGGATGTCAAATATATTGATCTTGTTTTTTTCGATCAGGGTGAGCAAAAGATCGAGAGGGCCGTCAAAGACCCCGAGTTCCACTTCGAGTGCCATACATCCTTTCCTTCCGCCGTCACTCTGCCTTCTGCACGGAAATGACAACAATTTCCATCGGATTGTTCTTCGTAAACCGGAACGGGAGCGTGTGCTCGCCGAGCCCCGACGTCACAATCCCGTTCTGTCCATTCCTCGAAAACAGGCCGTAGCCGTACTTCGGAAACGGCAGGCCGTACGGGCTGATGAGGCTTCTTCCGTTTTTAAAATGCAGGATCCCGCCGTGAAAATGGCCGCAGACCACAAGGTCGGCGCCCCACTCAAAATACCGGTCCATAAACTGCGGGTTGTGCGCGATGAGAATGTGATACCGGTCCTCATCCCCTCTTCTGCCAATCAGGGACAGGACCTCCTGCTGCGAAAGGTGCGGGGTTCTCATTTTCCGGTACTTCTCGGCCGGAAGCTCGATGCCGGTCACGGAAAGCGGGTTGCCGCACACCGAAAGAAGGCACGTCTGATTATGCAGCACGCGCACATCGGCTGATTCGATCTCGCTCTCATAGCGCTCGTAGGAGCCGTCCCCGAAGGCCTTCATCTTCATCGCGTGGTTTCCGTCCGCGCCGAGGCACGGAGCAAGCTCCGCGAGTCTTCGCAGGACGCGGACCGCCCCGTCGAACGGGGCTCCCGGGACGCCGACGGACATGTCGCCGACGCAGAGAACAAGGTCCGGCCTCTCCCTCCGGCACGCCGCAAGAAGATCACAGTTGTCCTTCCCGTGCTCTGCATTGTGAAGGTCCCCGAGCATAAGAATGGTCATCGGTCTGCTGATTTTTTCTGATGCGATTGTATATCTCGTTGTCGTGAAGTCCACGTACACCTCCGGGAAATGCAAAGTGCGCCATGTTTTACGCGTGCGGGTTTCCAAATGCGCCGGAGAGGATCTTTGCGTGCGCGTCGCGGTAGCCCTCCTCGTAGAGCTTGTGGAGAAGCTCCGGGTCCCGCGTCGTGTTCGTGACGCCGTAGAGGTCCTTCGGCGCAATGACGACGGCCTTGCCCTCCGCCTCAAGCCGGAGAATCTCCTCGACCTGGCGGTTATACGTCTTGTGCCGGTTCATGAGGATCCGGAATGCCTTCGGGTACTTGGCGAGCAGCGTCGCGTAGAGCAGGCCGTGTCCGACCGGCTCGAGAATATCGTCGTCGCGCAGCGTCAAAATGACGACGATCCTTTCTGCCCCGTCATGAAATGCCTTCTTCCACGGGATCGGAATCGCTGTTCCGCCATCTATGAACCGCCTGCCGCCGATCTCAACCGGCCGGCACACGGCGGGGACACAGCAGGAGGCCATGATGATCCGATAATCGTCCCGCGGGATCATAGACTTCTTGAAGAATACCGTCTTTCCGCTTCTTGCATCGCACGCCGCGATCCGGAAATCGACGGGGCTTGCCGCGAGCGCGTCATAGTCCACGGGGTCCTCTCCGCCCTCGCGGCTCATCGTTCCGTAGATATACTCGAGATTAAAATAATTCCCGTCCTTCAGGAGGCATTTCATGCCCATGTACTCCGGACGCGGCGCGTACTTCTCGTAGTACCGGAGGTTTCTTCCTCTCTGACCTGCGAGGAAGGAAACCAGGTTGCCGCTTCCCGCCGAGACGCCGATCGCCCTCGGAAATGAAATGCCCTCATCCAGAAAGCAGTCGAGCACGCCGGCTCCATAGACATCGCGCATGCCGCCTCCGACGTCGATCAGGCATGTCCCGTCTGTATTCATACGCCACCTCCTGCTTTTATATCCAGGGTCTGCCGCACACATGCCGCCTCCCTGGCGTCTTCTGACCGTGTCTAAGAAAAAGGCCCTGGCTATTGCCAGGGTCCTTCACTTTATCAGTTATATTTTCTCTTGCGGGCCGCTTCGGATTTCTTCTTGCGACGAACTGACGGCTTCTCGTAATGCTCGCGCTTGCGGATTTCCTGCTGGATGCCTGCCTTTGCGCAGCTGCGCTTAAATCTTCTAAGTGCGCTGTCGAGAGATTCTCCCTCTTTGACAATGACATTTGCCATAAACTGAATTCACCTCCCCCATCACCTTTCGGGGTATTTGTCAAACAATAATATTATACTGATGAGCTTTCTGCCCGTCAAGTATAAATTTTATTTTGCAAGCTGCTTCTCCGCCTCGGCCTTTGCGGCAGCAAGCGCGTCGTCAAGCTTCGAGACCTCCTTGCCGCCTGCCTGTGCCATGTTCGGACGGCCGCCACCGCCGCCTCCGACAAGCTTTGCCGCCGTGCGGATGAGATTGCCGGCGTGCGCGCCCTTCTTCACGGCTCCGTCCGTTGCCGTCGCCATCAGGCTGACCTTGCCGTTCTTTGCAGACGCAAGAACGATCAGTGACTCGCCGAGCTTGCCCTTCAGCTCATCGCCGAGCGTGCGCATATCGTTCATATCGACATCGTCGAGCTTCTTCACGAGGACCTTGACGCCGTCAATATCCTCAGCCTCAGCCGTGACATCGCCGACTGCTGCCTGCGCCGCCTTTGCCTTCAGGGCCTCCGTCTCAGCCTTTGCGCTCTTCAGCTCCTCCTGCAGACGGCGGATGTGGTCCGCGAGCGTCTCCGGAGATGCCTTGACAAGGGCTGCCGCTTCATTCATTTCCTGCTCAAGCTTCTCATAGTACGCCGTGACATTGTCTCCGGTCAGCGCCTCGATCCGGCGGACGCCGGCCGCAACGCCGTTCTCCGAGAGAATCTTGAACTGACGGATCTTTCCTGTGGAGGAAACATGCGTGCCGCCGCAGAGCTCCGTTGAGAAATCGCCCATGCGAACGACGCGGACTCTGTCGCCGTACTTCTCGCCGAAGAGGGCCATCGCTCCTGTCTTTCGCGCGTCCTCAAGAGACATGATATCCGTTGTGACCGGGAGGTCCTCCGCGATCTTCTCGTTGACCATGTCCTCGACCTTCTTCAGCTCCTCCGCTGTCATCGCCTGGAAATGAGAGAAGTCAAAGCGCGTCCGCTCTGCGTCCTGATAGGAGCCCTTCTGCTCGACATGAGAGCCGAGCACCTCGCGGAGCGCCTTCTGCAGAAGGTGCGTCGCGCTGTGGTTGCGGCAGATGGCAAGATGGTTCTTCTCATCGACCTTCAGCGTCACCTTGTCACCGACGCGGAACATGCCGCGCGTCACGCGGCCGATCATCGCGATCTTCGCACCTGCGACGTGCTCCGTCGTCTCAACCGTGAACTCGCCGTCCGGAGACGTGATCGTTCCGCGGTCGCCTACCTGGCCGCCCATCGTCCCGTAGAACGGTGTCTCGGCCGTGATAATGGCGCCCGTCATGCCGTCCGTCAGAGCCTCTGTGACGGCATCCTCTCCGTCTGTGTCTGTTCCGCGGAGCTGCGCCATTGCGACAATCTTCGAGTCGCATGTCAGCTTGTCATAGCCGACAAACACAGAGTTCACTGCCGGGTCCATGTCCTCATAGACCGTGGCCGCAGCGCCCATGTACTCATCGTTCTTTCCGGAATTCTTCCGGTCCGTGCGCGCGGTCTCTCTCTGCTTCTTCATCGCGGCCGCGAAGCCGTCCTCGTCGACCGTGTAGCCCTTCTCCTCGAGAATTTCCTTCGTGTTGTCGAGCGGGAAGCCGTATGTGTCATACAGCTTGAAGGCGTCCTCGCCGGAGAGCTCCTTCTTTCCCTCTTCCTCGAGCTTCTCCTCCATCTTCGCGAGGATGTCCATGCCCTGCTCGTAGGTCTTTCCGAACTTCTCTTCCTCTGCGCGGACAACGCTCAGGATGAAATCCTTCTTCTCCTCAAGCTCCGGGTAGCCGTCCTTCGAGCCGTCGATGACATTCTGCGCCAGCGTCGGAAGGAAGGAGCCCTTGATGCCGAGCTTTCTTCCGTGACGGACCGCGCGGCGGATGATCCGGCGAAGGACATAGCCGCGTCCGTTGTTGGAGGGCATGATGCCGTCCGAAATCATGAAGGTCATGGACCTTGCATGGTCTGTGACAATACGGACCGATACGTCCGTCTCCTCTGTCCCCTTCTTCTCGTACTCAATGCCGCCGGCGAGCTGGCAGATCAGGTCGCGGAGGGACTTGACGGTGTCCACATCGAAGATCGAGCCGACGTCCTGCACGGCGACCGCGAGACGCTCGAGGCCCATGCCTGTATCGATGTTCTTCTGAACGAGGTCGGTGTAGTTGCCATGGCCATCGTTGTTGAACTGTGAGAAGACGATATTCCAGACCTCCATGTAGCGGTCTCCCTCGCCGCCCATGACGTCCTCCGGACCGTTTCCGTACTTCTCGCCGCGGTCATAGTAAATCTCTGTACACGGGCCGCACGGACCGGAGCCGTGCTCCCAGAAGTTGTCCTCCTTGCCGAACTTGTAGATATGGTCAGCCGGAATGTGCATGTCGTCGAGCCAGATATGATACGCCTCGTCGTCATCGACATAGACCGACGGATACAGTCTGTCCGGGTCAAGGCCGACGCGCTCGGTCAGAAACTCCCAGGCCCACGGAATGGCCTCCTTCTTGAAATAATCGCCGAAGGAGAAATTTCCGAGCATTTCGAAAAATGTCCCGTGGCGCGCGGTTTTTCCTACATTTTCAAGATCGCCTGTGCGGATGCACTTCTGGCACGTCGTCACTCTGCGGCGCGGCGGAATCTCCTGACCCGTAAACCACGGCTTCATCGGAGCCATGCCCGAGTTGATAATGAGCAGTGAATTGTCATTGTGCGGAACCAGTGAGAAGCTGTTCAGACGAAGGCAGCCCTTCTCCTCGAAAAATGAGAGAAACATCTCACGAAGTTCGTTGACTCCATACTTTTTCACGATAAGACCTCCAAGGGTATTAAATCTGGCATCCATCGAAACAGTCCGTTTCTTTGGAACACGCTGTTTTTAAATATAGCACACCGTTCATTCCGAGACAAGGTCTCTCAGTGCTTCATGCTGTCCGCCGCGCTCGTCGCGAGGAAGTCGCACCTCTCATTTTCCTCATCTCCGTTGTGGCCCCTGACCCAGATCCAGGTGATCTGATGCGGCTCTGCAGCGGCAAGGAGCCGCTCCCAGAGGTCCCGGTTGAGGACAGGCGATCTGTCCGCCTTCTTCCAGTCCCGCTTCTTCCAGCTCTCGATCCAGCCCTTCGTAAATGCATTGATGAGGTACTGCGAGTCGGAGTGCAGCTCAACCTCGCAGGGCCTCGTCAGGGCCTCGAGACCGGCGATCGCCGCCATGAGCTCCATGCGGTTGTTCGTCGTCTTCGGGAAGCCCTCGCTCAGCTCCTTCCGGTGCACAGTCCCCGCCGAGTCTGTAAAGAGAAGCACGGCACCGTACCCGCCCGGGCCGTCCGGATTTCCGCGCGCGGCCCCATCCGTATAAATCGTCACCTTTGTCATATCAGTCTCCTTCAAAGCTTCCACTCGCCGGTCTTCTCAAAATGCTCCGCGGCGTCTGCGGCGCGCCGGACAACTGCTTCTTTGTAGCCGGAGGCGCCGAGGAGGCGGATCGCATTTCTTGTGTCCGACCGGCCCGGCTTCAGCCTGTAATCAAAATGAACGTCGCCGCCCTCGATCGTCTCTCCGAAATGGACATTTGTGTAATGGTCCTTGAGGATGTACGTGAGCTCGATGTCATGCGTCGCCGCAAAGACAAGCGTCCCCGGCCTGTCAAGGCTTGCCAGGATTTCGGACGACGCGGCGATCCGCTCGATCGTGTTCGTCCCCCGGAGGACCTCATCGATAAAGGCGAGCACAGGGACCGGACTTTCGTCCTCCGACGCGTCGCAGATGCGCTTTAAGGAGCGGATCTCGACGACAAAGTAGCTCTCGCCTCCCCGCAGGTTGTCCGTCAGCGCCATGGAGGAATACACTCTGAAAAACGGAGCAGAATACTCTCTCGCGGGAACGATGTCGAGTGCCTGCCCTAAAATCGCGCAGATCGCCACTGTCTTTAAGAACGTCGATTTTCCCGAGGCGTTTGAGCCGGTGATGAGAACGCCTTTTTCTGCGTCGATGGAATTTGCGACTGGCTCCCGGCCGCTCACAAGGATGTGGTACATGTCAAGAGCGCGGATATACGCGGCCGGATGCCCTGTTTTACCGGCAGGTGCCGCCGCGCTCTCCGCCTGCGAAAGGGATTGACCGCTCCCGGACGTTTGGCCGCCCGCCGGCGCAGCGCTCAGCGCGCACGCATACGGGAGGGACTGCCGGAAGGAGGCCGCCGCGATCGCCGCGTCAACAGAGCCGAGGCCGTCAAACAGTGTCTCCACCGCCTTCTCGTGCTTCCGCACCTCCCGGAGCATGCCGTCGTGGCGGATCATATCGACATGGAAGAACAGATTGACGTAAGAGATCAGCATATCGCCAATACCTGTCCCGACATGGGACGACGAGGTGACAAAGGCAGCTCCTCTCCGGAACCCCGCAAGCTCCCGGGCGGCATCTGAAAGGTGCTCTTTCTGCCTGACAAAGGCCTCCGCGTCTTCTCCTGTTCCTGCCTCCAGCTTCCCGATTCGCTCCGCCGCCTTCATCATCGCAATGACAAGTGAAAACGCCTCGATGCACGAGGCGCCGTCCGATCGCGCCCGGATCTGGATGACCGCGTTCAGCAGCATAGCCGCGACCAGAAGAAGAACGCCGAGTGCCGGAACGATGAAAAGAAGGACGATTGAGAGGACCGTAAAGAGGCCGGATGCTATGTACTTTCCCGCGCCATGGTCCTTTGCGCTCTTCATTTTCCGGAGCGATGCATAGACTGAGCCGCGGCGCGCGTAGCCGATGTCATAGACGCATCTCTCCGTTCTTTCGCGAACATCCGGAGAGGAAGAAAAGAAGCGGATCAGCCCGCTTCTTTTCTCCAGTGCCATTTTGTCAAGCGCGGGCATCCGGAGCCAGGAGTACAGGACCTCCTCCCCGGGACCGCTCATCGTGCGGTTGATCCGGTTGTAGACGCCGTCCAGATCGCAGTCATTCCAGGTGATGTCGTCGACTGCAAAATGCCCATCGTCATGCTTCGCCGCGCGCTCGTCCGCATATGCTCTGATCTGAGCAAGCTCCTCCGCAGAGCGCACTTTCTTCGGAGTAGTGCCGAAGCTGTCCCGGCTCTTTTTCTCAAAAAGGGCGCGTCTTTCCTTCTCTCTCTGCCGGATCATAAGCGCGGCCGCGGCGGCAATCAAAATGCAGATAATCAGCAGTGCGGCGGCCTCACTCGTCATACGCGTGCCTCCGCGCTCTCAACGACGTGTTTAAAAAGGACAGCCGTCGTGACCGAGCCGACGCCTCCCGGAACCGGCGTCAGGGCGCGCACATGCGGCGCGACCTCATCATAGAGCACATCGCCCGTCATCTTCCCGTCCGGGCCGAAATTGATGCCGACATCGAGGACGTACTGGTCCCGGCTTACGTGCTCCCCGCCCAGCGTGCCGATGTGGCCCGTCGCGGACACGAGAATATCAGCCGTCCTTGTAATCGAAGCGAGGTTCTCCGTCTTCGAGTGGCAGACCGTAACCGTCGCATTGCGGGCAAGAAACAGGTTCGCAAGCGGTTTTCCGACAACCATGGAGCGGCCGACAATCACCGCGTGCTTCCCCTGAAGTGCCACGCCGTAGTAGTCCAGGATCTCGATCACGGACTGCGCGGTGCACGGCGCAAATCCGCTGCCGTGGCCCGTGTAGACAAAGAGGCGCGATGCGTCCGTGGCGCCGTCCACGTCCTTGCCGGCTGAGACCGCCTCAATCACCCTGTGTGAATCAAGCTGCTTCGGAAGCGGCTGGAAAATGAGGATCCCGTCGACCGTCTCATCCTCGTTCAGCTCACGGATGCGGCTCACGAGGTCATCCTCCCGGACGTCCTGCGGGAACGCGTCCGTGACGACGCTGCACCCGGCCATGTCCGCGTGCTTCCGGATGCCCCGCTCGTAGGCAAGGTCACTTTTCTTCTCTCCCATGCGGACAACCGCCAGTGTCGGCACATGCCCCGCGGCCGTCACTGCGTCCGCGCGCGGACGCAGGTTCTCGAAAATTGCACTCGCTGTTTCCTTACCGGATAATACAAAGCTCATAACTGTCTCCCTGAATTCTCACTGATCGGTCAGTCTCTCCGTGATGCGCCCGTACACGCGCTCCGCCCGGGCCGCGTACTCACTGACAAGCTCCATGGCCTCTGTGTTCATCGCCTTGGCCGCCCTGCGGTTCTTCATCAGCCCCGTGTTGGCATAGACATTAAGGAGTGCGCTCTTCATCGCGCCCCCTGCAAGGCAAGCCGCGACGCCCGCATCGCTGACTGCGATCGCAGAGCCCTTCTCCGCCACCTCTTCGACAGCCTCGACAAGGTCCGCGAGCGCGCGGATCAGCTCAAGCGGCGCAAGCGCCGCGCCCTGAAGGCACGTCTCCATGACTTCATTTCGCTTTTCCTTCTCCTCATCGGTCGCATGCGGCATGGCATAAGCCTCCGCAAGCGGCCGGAAGGCCTCTGCGTCTCCGTCGATCATGGAAAGGAACTCCGTCCGCAGACTGTCAAGCTGTCCGATCAGTCTTTCCATGTCCTCCCGGACGGCGGCGTATTTCTTCTTGCCAACGGTCAGATGTCCGACCATGGCGCCCGCAGAGGCGGCGAGGGCCGCCGTGAGGGCCGCCGCGCCTCCGCCTCCCGGAACGGGCTCCTCCGACGCAAGGGCCCGCGAGAAGCCGCTGACGGAAAGGTCCGCGAGACTCCCCGCGGCAGAAGTCCCGGCAATCGTCTCTCTGCTCTTTTCTGCCTCATCCCCTGCATGGTCATTCGAGGCTTCCGTTCCGGACAGGGCCGTTCCTCCCCCTCCGGAGCTATCAGCCTCTGCCGAAGCACTGTCCGGCTCATCCTTACGGATTTCGTCAGTCTTTTTGCGCTCCGCCCAATCGTATGAGGGCTCGCTCTCCGCGTTCAGGATCGCATACACCTGCTCATCCGTCATAACCGGATGGGCAGGTTCCGGAGCCCCTGCGGATTTCTTCTCTCCGCCAATTTCCGGCTCCGGATGTTTCTTTTCTTCCTCGCTCATCAGAACAGTCCCGTGATCCTTCCGTCATCATCGATGTCAATGCGCTCCGCCGCCGGGTGCTTCGGAAGTCCCGGCATAGTCATAATATCTCCGGTCAGCGCGACGATAAAGCCAGCGCCCGCCGAAACCTTGAGATTTCTGACCGTCACCTCGAAATCGTCCGGCGCCCCGAGAAGAGACGCGTCGTCCGAGAAGCTGTACTGGGTCTTCGCGACGCAGATCGGAAGCTTGCCGTAGCCCTGATCGATGAGCTGGTTCATCTGCTTTCTTGCCTGCGGCGTGAGAACTGCCCCGCGTCCGCGGTAGACCTTCCGCACGATGTCATTCAGCTTCTCCTCGATCGTCTCATCCGTATCATACGCAAATGAGAAGCCCGACGGATCGCCCTCCTCGCAGAGTCTCACGACCTCCTTTGCGAGAGCTGTTCCGCCTTCGCCTCCCTTCGCCCAGACCTCCGAGAGCGCGACGTTGACGCCCAGCTCCCGGCACTTTTTCTCGACGAGGTCGAGCTCGGCCTTCGTGTCTGTCGGGAACGCGTTGATCGCGACGACGCACGGAAGCTTGAACACATGAATGATGTTATCGACATGGCGCAGAAGGTTCGGAAGTCCCTTCTCGAGGGCCTCGAGGTTCTCTGTCCCGAGCTCCTTAAGCGGAACGCCGCCGTGATGCTTCAGTGCGCGCACCGTAGCGACGACAACGACAGCGGACGGATGAAGGTCCGCCATGCGGCACTTGATGTCGAAGAATTTCTCCGCGCCGAGGTCAGCGCCGAAGCCGGCCTCCGTGATCGCGTAGTCGCCGAGGCGCATCGCAAGCTTTGTCGCCTGAACGGAGTTGCAGCCGTGCGCGATATTCGCGAACGGGCCGCCGTGGACGATCGCCGGAGCTCCCTCCAGCGTCTGCACAAGGTTCGGCTTCAGTGCGTCCTTGAGGAGTGCCGCCATCGCGCCCTCAGCCTTGAGGTCGCCGGCGGTCACCGGCTTCTGGTCCTTGATTTTGCCATAGGTGTAGCCGACGACGATCTTCGCGAGTCTCTCCTTCAGGTCGCGGACGCTCGTCGCGAGGCAGAGGATCGCCATGACCTCGGAGGCCACTGTGATGTCGTACCCGTCCTCGCGCGGAACGCCGTTCATTTTTCCGCCGAGACCGTCGATGACGGAGCGGAGCTGGCGGTCGTTCATGTCGACGCAGCGCTTCCAGGTGATCTTCCGCGGATCAATATTCAGCTCATTTCCCTGCTGGATGTGGTTGTCGATCATCGCTGCCAGCAGGTTGTTGGCCGCTCCGATCGCGTGCATATCGCCTGTAAAATGAAGATTAATATCCTCCATCGGCACGACCTGCGCGTAGCCGCCGCCTGCGGCGCCGCCCTTGATGCCGAAGACCGGTCCGAGCGACGGCTCACGGAGCGCGACGCAGACCTTCTTGCCGAGCTTTCTCATGCCGTCCGCAAGGCCGACGGTCGTCGTCGTCTTGCCTTCACCGGCCGGGGTCGGCGTGATCGCCGTCACGAGCACCAGCTTTCCCTCGTGGTCGGACGGCGCCGGTTTCCAGGAAATCGTGTTGATCTTAGCCTTGTACTTGCCATAGAGCTCAAGCGCCTCATCCGGAATTCCCGCCTGCTCCGCGATCTCCGTGATCGGACGCATATCCGCCTTCTGTGCGATTTCGATGTCTGAAAGCTGTCCCATAGTCTGCCTCTCTTTCTATACTTACTTTCTGTGCGTAAGGCCGCAGCCCTCGCAGATCTCAAGCACCGCATCCGCCTTGTTCATCGTATAAAAATGAATGCCGCTTATGCCGAGGTTCATGAATTTGTATGTCAGATCTATTGTATACTCAATTCCCGCCTTTCGGAAGTCCTCCGGCGTATCATTGTAGTGGCGGCTGATCAGCTCGGCGAGCGGCCGCGGGATCGAGCAGCCATTTGTGCCGAGACACATCCGGATCACGGAATCCTTGCTTAGGACAGGCATGATGCCCGCGTCAATCGGAAGCGTGATGCCCGCTGCGCGGATTTTCTCCACCCAGCGCGCGAAGCCGTCTGTGTCATAGCAGAGCTGCGTCATCAGTATATCGGCGCCCGCGTCCTGCTTCATGCGCAGATGCGCGATATCCTCGTCAAATGAGCGCGCCTCGATGTGCTTCTCCGGCGCTCCCGCCATCGCGATCGTGAACCGGCTCCCGAACACGTCCCGCAGATATGCGATCAGCTCGGACGCGTGATGGAAATCGCCGCGCGTGCTCTCCCATCCCTTCGGGATGTCGCCGCGAAGCGCCAGCACGTGATCGATCCCGAGATCGAGCGATGCCTGCATTTCCCGGCGGATGTCCTCCTTCGTGCTCCCGATGCATGTAAAATGAGAGATCGCGACGGTCCGGTTGTCCGACTTCTGAATTCTCTCGCAGATTTCCATATGGCGGCCAGCATTCGTCCCGCCCGCACCGTAGGTGCAGCTGATAAAATCCGGGTCCAGTGAGTACAGCTTCTCAAGGACCGAATACAGCGGCTCGACGGGCTTGTCCATTTTCGGAGGGAACACCTCAAAGGACAGGGACATTCGTTTTTTCATGATATCCGTGACTTTCATTGTCTCCACTGCCTTCTGTAATATTTTTGTAACAATATCTTTTCACCTATTTTAAATCTTCATGTTATACTAGCAGAATCTATTAAGTGGAACAAGGGGTTTCTATGGATTACACAATTACGCTGAACAACGGAATTGAAATGCCGCGGCTCGGGCTCGGGCTGTACCAGGCGTCCGGCGAGGAGACGAAATCTGCGATCGCCGACGCAGTGACAATGGGCTACCGCCTGTTTGACACGGCATCCGCATATAAAAATGAGGAAGAGGTCGGTGAAGGAATCCGCAGCTGCGGCATCCCGAGAGACCAGCTCTTTGTCACAACCAAAATCTGGAACACGGCGCAGAGAATCGGCAACGTGGAGGGCGCATTTGAGCGGAGTCTCGACCGGCTCGGCCTCGATTATGTCGATCTCTATCTCGTGCACTGGCCGGTGCCCGGCTGCTATCTCGACACCTGGCACGTGCTGGAGGAGATCTATAAGTCCGGGCGCGTCAAGGCAATCGGAGTCTCCAACTTCAACCAGTTCCAGCTCGACGACCTGCTGATGCACTCGAGCATTGTCCCGGCTGTCAACCAGATCGAGTATCATCCGCTCTTCTGCCAGGATGAGCTCCGTCATTTCTGCCAGAAGAACGGGATTGTCGTCCAGGCATACTCTCCGCTCGCGCGCGGCGCCTATCTCGACCGCGACGTTCTCGCGCACATCGCGGAGAAGCATCACCGCAGTGTGGCCCAGGTCGGCCTGCGCTGGATCCTTCAGAAGGGTGTCTGCGTGATCCCGAAGACAGTCCGCACCGACCGCCTTCTTGAGAACAGCCAGATCTTTGACTTTGAGCTCGATGAGGTCGAGATGGCGACGATCGACAGTCTGAATGAAAATTACCGCTGCGCAAGCATTCCGGAGGACATGCAGGGGCTGACTCCGTGAACGGTTTTCTGCGTGAGCAAATCAAAAGACAAGTATCCGGCTGACAGACACAGGAAGCCGGCCCCTGCGATGCGGGTTTCCGGGCAGCAGCCCTTTCTGTATATCCGGACATAAAAAATAAGGGACAGGTCACGTCCCTTATTTTTTATGCTCTTTATGCCTTATGCAGCGGTCCTCTGCCGGCACTCTTACGCCTGTCAGCGATGGACTGGCAGGGCCCCTGCAGTCGGCATGTTATCTCCATCCCTCGGGAAGCTTATCCTCCGGGATGTCCGCCTCCATCTTCCGCCCGCGGAGCATCAGCTCCGTCACGGCCGCCTTCGGATCGCGGCCCTCAAAGAGGACGCGGTTGACCTCCTCCGTGATCGGCATCGATGTGCCGCACTTCTTCGCAAGTCCGGCCGCTGCCTTCGCGCAGTAGAAGCCCTCGACGACCTGCCCGACCTCCTGGATGGCCTCCCGCGGCGTCATGCCGCGGCCGATCAGCTCGCCGCACCGGTGGTTCCGCGAGTGGACGCTGCCGCAGGTGACGATGAGATCTCCGATGCCGGACAGACCTGTCAGCGTCCGCACATCTGCGCCGAGCTTCACGGCCGTTCCCGCGATCTCATGGATACCGCGCGTCATGAGCGCTGCCTTGCAGTTGTCGCCGAAGCCCATGCCGTCCGCCATGCCGGCCGCGAGCGCGATGACGTTCTTAAGAGACCCTCCGAGCTCGACGCCTCTCACGTCCGGAGACGTGTAGACGCGGAAGAACGGGCTGATGAAGATATCCTGGACAAACTCCGCCGTCTCTCTGTCGGCCGCCGCGGCGACAATCGCCGTCGGCATGTCGCGGATGACCTCCTCCGCGTGCGTCGGCCCGGACAGCGCCGCGCATGTTATGCCCGGGATCTCGCTCTCGATGATTTCCGTCTGCAGCTTGAAGGTCTCATTTTCAATTCCCTTCGTCACGGTCACG
>OMYS01000027.1 GCA_900315305.1 uncultured Eubacteriales bacterium | reverse complement strand
ATGCCGAGCAGGATTTCCTTGAAGAAGCCCTTCACTGCCTCAGCCGCCGTGATCTTATTGTGGGAGAGCTCGCGGACCAGGACGGACATCGTCTGCGTGCCTGCATTTCCGCCCATTCCAGAGACAATCGTCATGATCGCCGAGAGCGCGACGACCTTGTTGATCGTGCTCTCAAACATCTTGACCGTAAACGACGCGAGGAATGCCGTCGCGAGGTTCACGAGAAGCCATGGCAGGCGGAACCGGATCGACTGCCCGAGTGACGTGTTGAGGCGCTCCTCCGAGCTGACGCCGGCCATCTGGAGCATATCCTCATCGTGCTCCTCGATGATGACGTCGATGACATCATCGACCGTGATAATGCCGAGCAGCTGCTTCTTCGCGTTGACGACCGGGATTGAATTCAGGTCGTATCTCGAGACCTTCTTTGCGACCTCCTCCTGGTCGACCTCAGGCGTGACATAGATGACGCCCGGGTCCATGATCGATCGGATCGTCTCCGTCTTTGCCGTTGAGAGAAGCTCACGGAGGTCAAGGGAGCCTGTCAGGCGGTGCTGCGCGTCCGTGACGTAGATCGTCTCGATGACCTCTGTCCGCGGGGCGATCTCGCGGATCTTCTGAAGGCCCTGCGAGATGGTCAGGTTCTCATTTAACGAGAGGTACGCGGTCGTCATAATACCGCCGGCGGAATCCTCCGGATAATTGAGGAGCTTTGTGATGATCTGCCGGTCGTCCGTCTTCATGAGGTCGAGGACCTCTTTCCGGCGGCCCGTTGGGAAGTCGCCGAGGAGATCGACGATATCATCCTTCTGCATGTGCTCAAAGGTATTGAGAAGTGACTTGTTGTCTGTCAGCTTCGCCATCCGAAGACGGAAATCATCCTCCGCCTCCTCAAAAACCTTCGCGCGGTTCTCATCGCTGAGCAGGCTCAGCACCCGCTTTAATGTGTCATCGTCGAAGTCCTCCGCCATCTGTGCGAAGTCGATCGGCTCCATCGTCTCAAATGCCCGGTTGAACGCAAGCGCGTCTCCCGACTCGATGGACTCTCTGATCGTGTCGTTCATTTCCATGGTCCTGCATACCCTCCAAACATCATCCGGGGCCGCACTCTCCCCGGGCGGAAGATGCGGTCAGATTCCGGTTACCTGCCAATCATACGCTAAAAATGAGGGTTCGTAAACAGAGGGCGGGTTCCCGTTACTTCGATTTAACACGGCATTTACAGTTCGCATGCGCCCGGAACGCATACGGCCGCGAATATCAGGGCTGTATCGGTGACGTTCCGCTTGACAGAAGGTTGGCTGGCCATTATCTTAATAGGGTAAAGTGATTTCAGGAGCCGGCGGAGGTGCCGGCGCTTTTTCCGATAAAAGAGAGTAACCGGCCGCTCGCGGCGAACAGGTTCGTCAATACGATGGGATGTCCATCCGGGCCTGTTCCATGGACTTTGATCTTATGGTGAGACTTTTATCACAGCATATGCTGCGGTAGAGGTCTCTTATTTTGTATTTATTCAGCACCCCTCGAGAAATCTCTGAAATCGGGACGACGAGCTTGCCCGTCGGACGGTTTCTCTCCGGCTCCTGAAATCAAAGACTCATATCCTGTTGCAAAGAAGGGAAAGGAAGCTTATGCAGGAAATTCTGAATCTGTACAGCAACATCGGCAATCTGACCTGGCAGATGGTCGTCATGTGGATTGTCGGCGGTGTCATGATCTATCTCGGCATCGTGAAGAAAATGGAGCCTTCGCTCCTCGTGCCGATGGGCTTCGGCGCAATTCTCGTCAATCTCCCGCTGTCCGGCGCGGTCACGCAGACGATCGACGGCGTCATCGAGAAGGGACCGCTCGATGTCCTCTTTAACACCGGCATCTCAACAGAGCTCTTTCTTCTGCTCCTCTTCATCGGAATCGGAGCGATGATCGACTTCACGCCGCTGCTCGCAAACCCGGCAATGATGCTCTTCGGCGCCGCCGCCCAGTTCGGTATCTTCCTGACACTGAGCCTCGCGACGCTCTTCGGCTTCTCTCTGACGGACGCCGCATCGGTCGGCATCATCGGCGCTGCAGACGGCCCGACCTCGATCTTCGTCGCCAACTACTTCAACTCAAAGTATCTCGGTGCGATCATCGTTGCCGCCTACTCCTACATGGCGCTCGTCCCGATCATCCAGCCGCCGGTCATCCGCCTGATCACATCGAAGAAGGAGCGCCGGATCCACATGACCTACAGCCCGAAGTCCGTGTCGAAGATCACGAAGATCCTGTTCCCGATCATGATCACGGTCGTCGCGGGTCTCATTTCCCCGCGGTCTGTCGCACTGATCGGCTTCCTGATGTTCGGAAACCTGGTCAGGGAGTGCGGCGTTCTCGACTCGCTCTCTGAGACGGCACAGAACGCGCTGGCCAATATCATCACGCTGATGCTCGGCATCACGGTCGCATCGCAGATGCGCGCGGAGGACTTCCTCAACGTCAAGACGCTGTTCATCCTTCTGCTTGGCCTCGTGGCCTTCATTTTCGATACGGTCGGCGGTGTCGTCTTCGCGAAGATCGTCAACCTGTTCGCAAAGAAGAAGATCAATCCGATGATCGGCGCTTGCGGCATCTCCGCATTTCCGATGTCCGCCCGAGTCATCACGAAGATGGGCATGGATGAGGACCCGTCGAATGTCCTGCTGATGCAGGCGACCGGCGTCAACGTCTCCGGCCAGATCGCATCTGTCATCGCGGGCGGCCTGATCCTGACACTCGTTCATTAAATTATTCAGCACCTCTTGGAAAACTGATGAAATCCGGACGGAGAGCTTGCTCGCCGGACGATTTCAGAAGTTTTCCGAGAGGCGGGCAAGCAGCGAAGCCGCTCTGTCCGCCCACAACGAGGAACGCAAAGCGTTCCGAGTTTGAGGTGCTGAATAGTTACCACTAATTGCAAAAGCCGGCGGCGCGCACCCGCGTCCCGGCATTATATGGAGGTAAGATATGCTGGCTAATTTTTTTGCTTCACTTAAGGTCATGGGCCTCGGCATGCTCGGCATCTTCTCTGTCGCCGTCGTCCTCGTCATCATCATGATCGTGCTGAACAAGCTGTTCCCGGCAAAGCACGAGTCTGATGAGAAGACGCAGGAAGACTAAAGCAAGAGCAATGCCGTCAATGTTCGGATAAGCCACAGCCTTTTGTTCTGTCCGCCCCGCATCACGCGGGGCGGTTTTTTATGCCCTGGAACACGTGTCATGCCTTCTCCGCCTCCCGGTTCAGGCTCCTGCCGTTCTTTCTTCTCTTCACAGCCTCAAGTCCCAGGACAAGCGCGGCGCCGACAAGGCACGCCAGAATATTGAAATGCGCAAGATCAAGCGCAGGCATCGCATTTTTCAGCGTCGTCGGTCCCTGCACAATCGCATAAAATGAACCGACCATCATACCGAGGATGAGCGAGACCGTCTGCGTTCTGAATTTTTCGAGGCTCGCCTTAATCAGCTTCACCACAAATGCCGCGCCGGTGATGATTCCAAGTGCAAAGATGATAAGGGCCGGAACAGCTGAAAAATGCATCGTCAGGACATCCTTCACCGACGTGATGACCGGAAGATACGCCCCGAAAATGAGAAGAATCGTTGAGCCCGATATACCCGGCAGGAACATCGCGGATATCGCCGCCATGCCGATCAGAAACAGCCGGACCGCAAGTGCCGGATTGAAGGCCGCAAGATCAAGCTGCGCTGTTCCGCCCCGCGTATTCATCCAGGAGATCAGAACGACCAGCAGGATTCCTGCGATGAGGAACGGGATTTCTTTCCCCACCTTCCCCTTCAGCGTCTCCTTCTCATCGATCACGACGAGCGGAATAGCGCCGAAAATAAAGCCGATAAATACAGAGCTGATCCCGTAAATATGTGTGTCAAACACCGATGCGAGCGCAAATGACGCGAGCGCCATGCCAATGGCCCAGCCGATTCCGAGACGGACCAGGTAGCGCAGGGCGCGCCGCCTCTCATTTCCCTGACAGAAGAACAGGTCGTGGATCGATCCGATGAACCGGTCATAAAATCCCATGATAAAGGCCGTCTCTGAACACAGGGAGGATGCTTTATAAACACATGCTAAACGTCTTGCAAATTCTAACTGCAGAAAGCTCACGCATCCACGGAAATTTTCTTCTTTCCCGCAGCCCTGTCTCGCTCCGGTGCCTCCGCCGCGAGAGGCTCGGAGATCCCGCAGAGCGCCATGAGCGGAAGATAGAGGACGAGATACCGGCTCTTCGTTTCCCAGATAAGCAGGAACAGAGCGAGCACCGCGACAGCTGTGCGGAACAGCCGGCCGCTGCATTTCCCCGGATTTAAAAATGCACGGATCGCGGACCCCACCATGAGGAAGAGCAGCGCGAGATGGCTGATACAGGCGAGCGTCGCAAAGGTTCCCGAGGTAAACAGCGCGGACTGCCGGTTGTAGTGCGCCGCCATGTACGTGCCGTCTGTCCAGGTGAACTGCATTTTCCGGAACAGATGGGTAATAAATCCCGTTCCCTGATTTCTGAGCTTTGCCAGGAGGCGCAGAAGGTCCGCGTGCGTCTTGTTCGCGTAGCCGATGTGCGCCTCCGTGAAATCATAATCCGAGGACCGGTAGCCGCCGCTGCCGCTTGCGCTCATCATGACCCAGTGGATGAACGGAAACTGGTATTTGTTCTCGAGCACCGGGCTGAGCTCCAGATACGAGACCATCCCGCGACCGATCAGATGAACCGCAGCGCCGAAAAGTCCCGCCGTGAAAATGGCCAGAAGCAGCCGGCGAACAACCGATTTCAAGCCCTCAATGCGTCCGTGGAACAGGAAGTACAGGCAGTAGACCGGAAGGAGAAGGCCCGCGCTGCCCTTCATTTCATAGGCGATGGCAAGAAGCAGGACGGAGCCGGTAAGGAGAGCGCCCCGCTTCAGGGCTCCGGAGAGCGCAGAGCTCTTCACGACGCATGCAGGCCCCGAGGAAGCGGCCCGTGAAGAAGACCTTCCGGCGCCCATAACACCCGCAGAAGCAGCCGCCCTGTCCGATAATTTCGCCCAGAGCGCGAAGCAGTACACGCTGCCCATGAGAAGCGGCATCGTCATGGCGTCCGTATAAAAATACGATACATAGCTTAAAAACGGCGTGACCAGCAGGCCGTACAGAGCGCAGCGGATCGCTGTCCTCTTCCCGCCGAGCGTCCTCGCCGTCAGATAGAGACATATATAAGAAAGATTCAGGCCCACCGCATTGACAAGCTTCGGCAGAAGGTCCGTCATGCTTCCGGTCAGCACATACTCCGCGCGGTACAGTACGCTGAGAATAATCACGAGGAGACGGTTGTTCGGATAGGTATAAAAATAGGCGGGATCCCATTTCGGCATGCCGTCATTGATATGCGAGACGCCGTGAAGAACGATATTCTTCGCGCCCCGGCACACATAGGAGAGGTCATTTCTGGTTTGAAATGGCATCAGAATGGCAATTTCAAGCTGCAGCATGAACAGCGTGACGTCAAGAATCAGGAACACGCGGTCCGGGTCAAGCCCCGCCCTATCGATAGAATTTCCGATCAACCGGAGCGTCAGAAGAAGCCCTGCCGCAGCGGCCACTGCCGTAAACATCAGTCCGGCGGCCGCTGCCGGATGAAGTCCGCCATTCCTCATCTGCCTCGTCATTCCGTACAGTGCGGACAGACAGATCAGCCAGAAGAAAACGGCCGTGAAACAGTCCGCCGCCCGGAGCACTCCGTTCCTGCATTTGTCAATATGTAGTAATCGCATACCTGCTGCCTTTCATAAAGTTCCTCGTAAAATACCTGAAATCAGGATGCCATGCATTCCTTAGAGCCGGCCCCTTTCTCAGCCGCTCTTCGTCCCGCTCCCGTCCTTCCGGACGTTCAGCCTGTAGCCGGCTCCCCGGACCGTCTCGATAATCTTCGGGTTCCGGGCATCATCCTCGATCTTCTCGCGGATGCGGTTCACATGGACCATAATCGTCGCGCTGTCGCTCATGTAATCGACGCCCCAGATCTTCTCATAGAGCTGCTCCTTGGAGAAGACGATGTTCGGATTTGAGGCGAGGAAGCGGAGAAGCTCAAATTCCTTTGTCGGAAAATGAAGCTCCTTCTCGCCCTTCCACACCTTCCATCCGGCCGGATCGATCGTGAGGTCCGCAACCTTCAGGATGTGGGATTTCTCCTCATTTCCTGACGAGAGCCGCTCATACTGACGGATCGCCGCGTTCACACGCGCGACGAGGACCGCCGGATCAAACGGCTTTGCGATGTAATCGTCCGCGCCGACATTAAAGCCGAGAATCTTGTCCGTCGACTCCGTCCGGGCCGTCACGAGAATCATGGGAATGCCTGTCTTGTCGCGAACAGCCTTCAGGGCCTCATAGCCGTTCCTTCCGGGAAGCATGAGGTCGAGAAGCAGAAGGTCAAAGCGGCCGCCGGCCACGTCCTGCTCGATGGTCCGCGCGTCCCTCCGAACGACCGTCTCATAGCCGGCCATCGAAAGATACGCCTCCTCGATCATGCTGATGTCCGCATCATCCTCTACGATTAATATCCGTTTCTTCATACAGATAGACTCCATACATGTAATTATTCAGCACAGCGAAGAATACGAAGCGTTCCAAGTCTGCAGGCCGAATAGCTACCCATAAATTTTATAACACCACTGTCAAGCCGGTTCCGGCTGGCACGCAAGTCTCAGCTCTCCTTCGCCGCCTCCGGGGCAACCTCAGGCGGCAGCTTTTCCTCCGCCCGCGGCAGCTCCAGCACGACCGCAAGCCCGTGTCCCTCGGGGCGATTATATGCATGCACCGTTCCGCCCATCGCCTGCACGACAAATTTCACAAAATACAGACCGAGGCCGCTTCCCTCGCTCATGCCGCGCGACTCATCGCACCGGTAGAACTCCTCGAAGATATGCGGCAGCTTCTCATCCGGCACCCCCTGCCCGTTGTCCCCGACGCAGATCCGGACATGCCGCGTGTCCGCCGTCAATGTAATGCAGATGGCAAGGTCAGGCACCTTCGCGTACTGTCTGCTGTTCTGCACGAGATTGTCGAGAGCCCGAATCGTCTGGTCAGGGTCAATGACCGCTGCCACGCGGCCTTCGGACAGACCGCTCTCCGTCTCAAGCTGAATATCCAGGTTCGGGTCCGCCTCCTTCTTTGCGTCGACATAATTCTGCAGAAATTCTGTGATATCAACCGGCGAGGTCTCGATCCTGATATTGCCCGTCTCGAGCCTTGAGAAGAAGAACAGCTTCTCAAGCATCCGGTCCATCTCCTCCGTCCTCCGGTAAGCCGCCGCAAGAAATGTACGTCTCTTCTCCGGGCTGTCCGCGACGCCGTCAAGAAGTCCCTTGACCGTCCCGCGGATTGCGGTCAGCGGAGTCCGGAGGTCGTGCGAGATACCGGCGATCATCTCCGTCCGCGCCTTCTCATAGCGCTCATTTGCCTCCTTCTCTATCTGAAGAGACGCCTGCATCATGTTGAAATTCGAGCAGACCTCCTCGAATTCGACATCCCCCTGATACTGGATCCGCTCCGTGAGATTTCCCGCCTGGACGCGCTCCGCCCCGGCGCTCAGCGCATCGAGAGGCTCCATGATCCGGTCGATCAGATGCTTCGTGAACAGCTGGCTCAGCAAAAGAAGCGCAATGACGCAGACCGCACCGTCGAGAATCATCCCGAAAATCAGCACCGTCTTATCCCTCTCCCAGATCTGTTCGATATTCTTCATGCCGTCAATATCAACGATAGACTCGATCGAGGCACTCATCTGATGCTCGATGCCCTTGACCTGAAATTTGAGGACCAGAAGATTGATGGCAAGAAACAGCACCAGCGCGACAAGCACCATAACTGTATTGGAAATGAAAATCCGTGACCGGACTGACCGTTGTGTTGTATACATTTTTCTCATAGCTTCAGTCTACGCTCCATTTTCTCTTTAGTGGGTTAAATCTTCCTAAAAAAATCTCTGCCCCGCTTACAAGAGACAGCTTACCTGTCTCCAATAAACAGCGCAGAGATTTTTATCTAAACAATATGTAAAATTATTCAGCACCCCTTTGGAAAACTTCTGAAATCCTGACGGAGAGCTTGCTCGCCGGACGATTTCAGAAGTTTTCCAAGGGGCGGACAAGCGGCGAAGCCGCTCTGTCCGCCCACAACGAGGAACGCGAAGCGTTCCGAGTCTGGGGTGCTGAATAGTTACAACAATATCTAAATCCGTATCCGCTCACGAATCCAGCCCGAACGATCACCTCCGCTCATTCGGAAAATATCTGAGATACACGTCCTCCAGTCCCGGCTCCGCCTCGCGCCCGCCGAGCGCAAGTCCCGTCTCGCGCCCGATCGTCCGCACCAGCATGCCCGTGCCGCACCGCCTCTCATTGCTGACCTGGCACCTGCGGTAGATCTCCGGCAGCTTCTCAAGCGGCACCTCCGACTCGAAGACCTCGCCGCGAAGCTCCTCCGTCAGCGTCTCCGGCGTCTCATAGCGCAGAATCCTCCCGGCCTTCAGGATGATAATCCGGTCCGCGATCGCCTCGATGTCTGACACGATGTGTGTCGCGAGCAACACGATCCGTCCGCCGGCCACCTGACTGATATAGTTCCGGATGAAAATGCGCTCGCTCGGGTCGATGCCCGCTGTCGGCTCGTCAAGAATCAGAAGCTGCGGATCCGAAATGAGTGACTGCGCGAACAGAAGCCTCTGCTTCATTCCTCCGGAAAATGAACCGATCCTGTCTCTCCTCACGTCCGAGAGACCGACCTCCGCGAGGAGCTCCCCGCTTCTCTTCCTCGCCTCCGTGCGTCCCGCTCCCTTGAGGCGCGCCATGTAAACCAGGAAATCCTCCGCGTCCCAGTCAGCATAATACCCCTGCTGCTGCGGCATGTAGCCGAGAATTCTCCGGAAGCCGGCGCCCATCTTCAGAATCTCATTTCCGTCCCAGAGAATGGAGCCCGTCTCCCGCTTCACATTGTCAGTGATCAGATTGATCAACGTGCTCTTTCCGGCGCCGTTCGGCCCGAGCAGGCCGCAGATGCCCGTCTGCACGGTGAGATTCACCTCGTCAAGAGCAAGCGTCTTCCCATAATGCTTCGTGAGACCGCTGATTTTCAGTTCGTGCTCTGCCATTGTCTGCCTCCCCGCATACGCGCATTAGGGTGTCAAAAGTGATTACGCGCGGCTACGCTGCTACGCAGCTCCCACCGCGCTCCCCGCCATTCGCAATCCGTGGGGCCCCCGCAAGACTTGCTCATGTCGGGCGTGTCATAAAGTCTTTCACCCCTTGGCTCAGACTTTTGACACTGTAATCAAATTATGGTTCCACTTTCCGGCCGCTGCGGCCGTGACAAGGATTCCCGCAAGGATCAGCGCCGCCGCGAACACAAGAAGCGGCGCAAGGCTCTGCGTCTTCGCCACAAGCGGAAGAACCAGGAGGTATTCCGGAACGGATATGTACCGGAACATCGAAAACCCGAGTGCAATCAGAACCTCCGGGACAGCCGCGATGAGAAGTGCGATCGTGACGGCGCGCATTCCCCACAGCTCGTCAATTCCCGCCGCGATCAGGCCGAGCGAGGCCATCATGAGGAGCCTCAGCGCATAGAGCAGAATCAGAAGCTGAAGAATTGTACAGTGAATTCCGACAAAATCGAGCTGTGACAGGCTCTGTACCGGAGCTCCGAGACCGCTGAACCCGTACACGACCGCATTTTCCGTGAGCTCACACAGCGTCTGCGCGCCTGCCACTGCAAATGCGAAAAGAACAGCCGTCCGCACCTTCCCTGCGAAAAACGGCTTTCTTCCGCGCGCCGCAGCGCGGATAACGGGCTCCATTCCGCTGCCGTGCTCAGAAGAGAAGATCCCTCCCGCAAGGCACAGAATCACAATGACCGCGATCATGCTCCCGTAGATATAATTTCTCCCGAAAAGCGCGTTGTAGCAGTACTGGTTCACATACCAGCCGCTGATTCCCCGCTCCTTCAGGCTCTCAAGACGCTCCGTCTGGTTCTGAATCATCTGCAGGGCCTCACGCTCCGCCTCATAATCATCATAGTAGAGCTGCACGCCGAAGTACGTCTCCTCGTCGATCTCGCCCTTTGCGTAGGACTCCTCAGCCGCCTTCCGCTTTGCCGTCACCTCATCGATTTTCTTCTGCCGCTTCGCAATCTCCGCTCCGGACTCCTGATCCGGCGGGCCCTCATATTCCTTCATAAAGGAAGCATACAGAGACTGCTTTCTCGAGACAGCAGCCGGTGTCAGATCGGTCTGCCCGATGAGAACAGCGACCAGCAAGGCAATGAGAAGCAGCCCTTTCCCGTTTGCAAGCAGCTTCCACCACTCCGCGGCCGCAGGTGAGGACGGCGCGCGCAGCCGAATCCGGACGGCAAGCCTCACATTTCCGGACCTCACCGGATACCGGCTTCCGGCCGTCAGGGCGTCCGCAGTAAGAAGCGCGCACATTAACAACAGCTCCACAAGAAGAAGCAGCGTGCTCTGACTGACCGGATATCCGAACCAGTTCAGGTTTCGGTACTCGGAGAACATATCTCCCGGCCGCATAGCATAAAATACATTGATATAGTGAAGCATATTGAAGGTGCTGTCCGCACTGACCGCCGAATACAGGAAGAAACCCAAAGCCATCAGGACACTCACGAAACATATAGATAAAACCATGTGTCCGCTGATATCCGCAAGGAACATGACCGCCGTCCCCAGAAGCCAGCTGATGAATGCCGTGCAAAGCATGCACAGCACCGTCATGCCAAGAATGGAGACGCGGAGCGTGCAGGACTGCATGGACGGAACTGCCTGAACAGGCGCCAGCATGCCCGGCGCCCCGGTAAACAGCAGGCAGAAAACGGGGATGAGCCAGATCACAGCCCCCGCGCCGAGACTCCAAAGGAGGATGCCGGATGCGCGGTGCAGCGTGCGATATGCGCGGCCCCGTAAGGATGCGTGGATCACGCAGCGGATCCCTGCATTTTCCTCGTGATAGACCATCAGAACAATAAAAATAACGATCAGCAGCGTGAGCCAGGTCGTCTCTCGGCAGCTGAATAAATATTCATAATCACTGTAGTCCCCGTCCGGGAGCTCAAGGCTAAGGAGTCCCTTGTAATCATGGATCGTGCGGCTGATGTTTCTGCCTGTGAAGGATTCCGCATTAGAAAATATGCTGATGGCCTGCATATTTTCCGCATTTGTCAGAATCGTCTGTATCTTGTCGTGATAGGAAGCGGACGCATCCTCGTCCTCCGCATCGGAGCTCATCATCTCGTCCTCGCGCATATACTGCACCTCTGTGCGCCAGGACGAAAGTCCCTGCATGAAGAAAAATGCGTCCAGAAAAAGAATTGCCAGCAGTACGAAAACGACCATTCGCCTGCGAAGGACCATCCGCCATTCCATAATAAGCCTCCTCAGACCAGCCCGGATGCCAAGATCCCTGCATCCGGGCAAAACGCGTCAGAAGATCAGACGCCTGTGCATACGATATGGTCCGGGTCGGTGGCGTCAAGAAGCATGAGTCCGTCCGCTCCCATCGAATAGACCCGCCCGTTATGGCCCATATACAGTGTCACGCTGTCGCCGGCGCCTGCCTTCCCGAGATAAATTCCGGACGTGTCATAGACCAGAAAGCTGCCCGCCAGCGAATCGCCGACATAAATCCGGTCCGCGTCCGCAGAAAATTCGGCTGAATCTGAAATCTGCATCAGGGCCTCACCTGTCCCGTCCTCCATCGAATAATGGTAGATCTCACCGGACTTCCGGTAATACAGATCCGTCCCTGTCACCATATAGGAATTATAGACATCCGGAAGAACCGTCTCGATCTTCCCGGTATCTGTGTCATACGCCATCAGACTGATGTCGAGCTCACTTCCATCATCATTCAGAAAATTTCCGGCCTGGAAGAAGACATAGTGACCGACGCCCTCCAGCCGATAGACCTGTGGGCGCTCCCCACCCGGCGAGTACAGAGTCTCCGCTGTGTCGCTTCCGATTTTCTGTCTGTACAGGCTTCCGGTCTCGTCTTCCTTCCAATAATAATAGACATAGCCTCTGTGCAGGATGAAATTCGGAGCCCAGACCATTGCAGCTTCTCCAGAGCCGTTACCGTCTTCAGGGGCATAACGGTATAATTTCATAACCTTCTGCCTGCCCGAACCATCCGCCGCAAACCGGTATAGGCACATATAGGAGTCGTCAAGCCCACACATGTAAATATTGCCGTCATAGTAATTGATGACACTTCCTATAATGTCTCCTGTCAGGCTTGCATTACAGTTGACATCCGTATGACTGCAGTCCGGACGATTACAGACCGGAACCGAAGTTCCGGTCTGCAGATCGAAGAAATACAGAAACGCATTTTTCTCATAGTATAGACCCCTGCCTGATTCCGCAACTCTTCTCCACAGGTACCAGGGCTGGTCATCAGTCCCCTCCTGATAAGCCATGTCACTGTCATTGGCCGAGATCCTGAAGGTTCCGTCTGAAGACTGCTGTGACTCGACTGATTCAGATATAGCAGAGACAACCGATTCCTGACTAGTCGCAAGAGACGATGTACTTTCTGTACGAGACGCACCACAGCCAGAGAGGACGAGGCACAGGGCCGCAAGAGCAGAAACTACGTTTCTTTTCTTCATCATTATGGACGCACCCCCGTTAAGGCAGCCTTCTGTGATCCATTCACAAAGCCTGCTGCATTCATTTCTGTATAGTAATATCCAGAATCTACTGAACGCGTCGTTGACACTTTTGTAACATTTCCGCTAGCAGTCGCCTCTCTTTTTCCTGTATAACCCTGTCCAGTTGTCGTGTGCAATTCGGCAAACTCAATTCTGACCATCAGAACATATCCATAGCGGCCATAATCATAGACCGCCTTTGCAGTTGTTTTGGAAAGAGTAGCTGTCAAACCGCTACTTGTCGCCGCTTCACAGGGAAGCATACTCCCAGAGAGAGCAATTACCACTGCTGCCAACAGTGCCAAAGTTCTCCTTGTTATTCTGATCATACTTCATCCTCCTTTACTTAATCGTAAATTAGCATGTATAACATGCACGCTCACAATTGCAGCCAATAAATAATCATTGTAAGGATACATATTATGCACTGGACTCACCTCCTAATTCTCACCAATACGTTATATTATACTGTCATTATGCAATTTATAGTTCTATCGAATGATGTTTATATTATTGTATTAGCATATTTTTCGCATATATGTCAACATTGCTTTTTTTTACAGGCGCATATTTTGTCTGTTTCTGCCATATATTAGTCTTGATTTTTGTGCGTATTGTACATACTAGGTATAGTCACTGCCTTTCATTGAAGAAATCATCATAGCTTCGAACCAGACGCTATTGCTATATAATCATATTATGATATAATATGTCTATGTATTCAGGAGGTGATCATTATGTTATCACAGCAGGAAATCATCAGGCCGTCCGCCGATTTGCGAAATCACTACAATGAAATTTCCAAGCAATGCCGTGAAGAAAATGAGGCTGTTATCATTACCGTTAATGGACGAGGTGACACTGTATCTCTTGGTTATGAGGAATACAAGAGAATGAAGGCCCGCATCAAGCTTCTGGAGATATTGGCGGAAGCTGATGAAGATGTAAAATATGGAAGAGTTGCGCCTGCGAAAGACACCTTTGATGACTTGAGAAGTCTGCTCCAGGAGGATAATGCGTGAAGTATAAAGTCATCCGAACAGATACTGCCGACTCATTGATCAGAAACATCATTTTACATATTGCGGAAAACTTTGGCAGAAACGTTGCGCTTAAGAAGCTTGATGATATGGAGACCGCCATTCTAAGTCTGGGAGATCATCCACATATAGGCACAGAACCCAAATACAACGTATTAAGGAGGCAGGGATATCTGGTACTGATCCTGAAAAAGGATCTTGTGTTCTACAAGGTTGATGATCAGAAAAAACAGGTGATTGTTTATGCGGTTGTTGATCAGCGTCAGGATTATCTGAGTATCATCAGAGGTCTGTGAACAAAGAAGCGTCGGGCACGTCCGTCCATAAACGAACACGCCCGGCGCTTTTTTTGTCAGCTCAATCTCAGCTGTACATCTGCTCCAGTCTCTTGTTCAGTTCCTCAAGCTGCTCCTCTGTCCGGAAGTTCGCCGCGTCGATCTGTCTGTCGCGGTAGAGATCCCCCGTGCGGTTCAGAACGACGTCCCGCAGTGTCCGGTTGCCGTAGGCGAGGTCAATATGCTCAAAATCAGGGATCATCTCATCGATCACCGCGACCACGTCCTTTCTCACCTGCAGCTCCCGCATCTCATCATCGACCGTGTAGACACGCGTCAGAATATGCGGCGTGTCATACGAGACGGCATAGACTCCGGCCGTAGCAAGCAGCTTCCCGTCCTCCTCGCGGATTCCGTCATTTTTAAGAAGCGCATTCTTCGCCTCCTCCGTCATCTGCGGCAAATGAACCTCCGCCTCGCAGCCGAACGGAACCTCAAACTTCACCTCGATGTGCCGTCCGCCGCTGATCTTCCATGAGAGCGCGTACGTTCCGGCAATTGACCGGTAGGAGACCGACGCACTGCCGAGTCTCAGGTCCACGACAGGCTCAAGACGCACTCTTGTGTATCCCGGGCACAGCGGACGGATGCCGCCGACATAGCGCACCATCCAGTTCAGGATCGCGCCGTACGCGTAGTGGTTCAGGGAATTCATGCCCGTCGAGGACATGCTGCCGTCCTCCTCCACGCTGTTCCATCTCTCCCAGATGGTCGTGGCACCGTGATTAACCTCATAGAGCCAGCCCGGGCACTCCTCGTTGAGCAGAAGGTCATAGGCGGCCGCCGGCATGCCGCAGTCGCACAGCGAGCTGCACAGGAACGGCGTTCCCGTAAAGCCGGTCTGCAGCTTTCCGCCCGAGCGGATGAGCGCCGTCTTCAGCATATCGGCTGTCATCGCGCGGTTCGTCGCGATATCGAAGGTCAGCGCCAGCGCCTGCGCCGTCTGCGTGTCGCAGCAGCATCTGCCCGTCTTCGAAAAATAGTCGTCCTGCAGGTAGGTGCGGATCTTATCCGCGAGCGCGCCGTACTCCTTCGCGTCGTCCGTGCGTCCGAGCACAGCCGCCGCCTGCGCCACGAGATTTGCGCTGTTATAATAGTAGAGATCACTGATGTACGCGTCGTCCGTTCCGCCGATAACCGTGTCCTTCTTCAGGACGCGGCTGTCCAGCGCGACCCAGTCCGCGTAGTCAAACTGCCGTCTCCAGTTGTGGTTGTCCCCGTCGATTCTCCGGATAAAGTCGACCCACGACTTCATGCTGTCGTACTGCTCCTCAAGGATATGCGGATCGCCGTAGGCCTTGTACAGGTTCCACGGAATGATGCAGCACGCATCGCCCCACACGCCGGAAAATGAATTGACCCCGAAGGCCGGCACGACGTCCGGCACGCAGCCGTTCCGGTCCGCCTGCTCCGTCGCCATGTCGTGGAGATATTTGCGGTAGAACGCATACGTGTCACTCAGGAACATCGCCGTCTGCGAGAAGACCTGCGCGTCTCCGGTCCAGCCCATGCGCTCATCTCTCTGCGGGCAGTCCGTCGGGACATCGACGAAGTTCGAGCGCTCGCCCCAGCGCACATTTTCAATCAGGCGGTTCACCTTCGCATGCCCCGTCGTCATGACGCCCGTATCATCCACGTCAGAATAAAGAGCGCGGACATAGAGGTCCTCCTCGCGGAAGTCGCTGATCCCGCTGACCTTCACATAGCGGAAGCCATAGAATGTAAAATGCGGCCGCAGGGTATGCTCATTTCCGTCACTCGTGTAGATATATTCCTCCTTCGCGGAGCGCAGGTTCTCATTGTAAAAATGACCGTCCTGCAGGACTTCTCCGAACTGCAGGCGGATGACAGTCCCCGCCGGCTCGTGGACATGAAGGAAGAAGAGGCCGGACATATTCTGGCCGAAGTCGACAAGGACCTCGCCCTCCGCCGTGCTCGGGATCCGCTTCGCGTGAAATGTCTGATGGCATCTGACCGGCAGGCTGTACCGCGCCGTGAGAACGCCGTCGTATGAGGTTTCGCGGACAGGCTCCTCATTTGTCTCCGGGAGCGTGTCATCGACATGTTCGCCGTCGTAAATATTGCTGAAGGTGATGCGGCTTCTCTTCACACTCCAGTCCGTGTCTGTGCCGATCGTCTCCTCCGTGCCGTCCTCGTAGGTGATGTGCATTTCCGCGATCAAGCTGTACTCCTCAGCCTTATTTTCCTTCACGAGGCCGGAATAAAAGCCGAAGCGTCCCAGCTTCCAGCCGTCGCCGAGAAGAACCGAGAACGCGTGTCCCTTGCGAAGCTCGTCCGTGATGTCGTACGTCTGATACTGGAGCCACGCGTCATAGTGATCGCAGCCGGGTGTCAGATACTCGTCCCCGATCTTCTCGCCGTTTAAGTAAGCCTCATAGAGTCCGAGACCTGAGATGTAGAGCCTCGCACCTGCGACGCGCTTCCCGGACGCAAGAGAGGCTGATGCCTGATCAAGGTCCCGGGAAAAGACCGGGTGACGGTCGCCCTTGCCGCAGGCGATCCATTTCGCGCTCCACGGCTCTTCCATCTTCGCTGTCTCAAACCAGTTCACATCCGACTCCGCCGTCTCACCGGCATCCGTTGTGACCGTCACGGTCCAGTAGTACCGCGTGCGCGGCGTAAGATCAATCGGGAGATCTGTCCCGATCAATGAAATATCTGTCCGTCTTCCTGTATCGAAAATGATCTGCTTCATGTCCGGATCGAGCGCGACGCGGATCTCCGCATCCTTCTGCGTGCGTCCCGCGGCATCCTCCACGTTGTAGGAGACGCGGACGGCCGGCATATCAAAGCCAAGCGGATTTGTCAGATGATTCACCTTGCAGTCTGTGATACGCATACACCATTTCCTCCTGAAAAGTGTTCGATTATCTTGCCTGATGGAATCATTGTACCGCAGAGCGGACAGGCGCTGTGTCAGCATTCCGCTTTTATGTGCCGAAATTATGGTAAAATTGAGTTGCACTGCGACCGGGACGTCCGGATGGCGTGTATAAGTCCCGTCGGATTGCTCCGCTGCTTCGCAGCTCCCGCAATCCTAACAGGCATTCGCAATCTCGTGCCGCTTACGCGTCACTTCTTGCTCATGCCTGTTGTCGTCGCTAGTGCATATGTCCGCCGGCGTGCAAGCACGCCGCGTCCTATGCACTGCGACCGGGACTTATACACACAAAAAAGCGGAAACCCTCAATCTAAGGATTTCCGCTAGCGTCGATGCGACTGGATTTGAACCAGCGGCCTCTGCGTCCCGAACGCAGCGCTCTACCAAACTGAGCCACGCATCGATATCATCGTCGCCCGCGAGCTCTTTTGTTTTTCTCTTGCTCGCTGCAACGATGATTATTATAGCGGGGCGAGCCTTATCTGTCAACACTCTTTCTGAACTTTTTTCAATTTCTTTTCCGGCAGGTCTTTTTCGATCGAAGCTCTGAGTTTTTCAAACTCTGCCAGCCTCTCCTTTGTCACCTCCGGGTAGTGCGGGTCCATGTCGATCAGCGTGTCGCACAGGATCTCACTGACAAGATACCGCATGTACCACTTGTGGTCCGCCGGCACGACGTACCACGGAGCCTCCTTTGTCGCCGTCGCGTTGATCGCATCCTCGAAGGCCTCCTGATAGGCATCCCAGTATCCGCGCTCCTGCCAGTCTCCGGGCGAAAACTTCCAGTTCTTCTCGGGCTCATCAATTCTCGACAGGAAACGAAGCGCCTGCTCGTCCTTTGAGACGTGGAGGAAGATCTTCACGGTGCGGATGCTGTTCCGGTACAGATAGTGCTCAAAATGCCGGATATCCTCATATCTGTCCTGAATGATCGTATCCGTATCGATGCGGTCCGCATGCGCCTGCGTGAGATAGAGCTTCCGTACCTTTGCGATTAAAACATCCTCATACTGTGACCGGTTGAAAATGGCAATCTCTCCCTTCGCCGGGACCTGCTTTTCAATCCGCCACAGAAAATCGTGCGCGAGCTCCTCCGACGAAGGCGACTTGAAGGCCGCCTCGTGCACGCCGTGCGGGGAGAGGCAGGTCAGAACCGAGCGGATCGTGCCGTCCTTGCCGGCCGCGTCCATCGCCTGGAACAGGAAGATCACGCCCTCCTTCTTCGCCGCGTAGAGCTTCGCCTGCAGCTCGTCCATCTTCGCGTCGTTCTTCTGCATCTGCGCAAGCGCCTCCGCCTTGTCGCGGCAGAGCGACGTCTCATTTGTTGAGGCATCCTTGATTGAAAAATGCCTCGATCCGTCATAGCAGTATTTTTTCAGAATTTCTTTTTTCTCACTGTCCATAAAGAGCCTCCAGTCGTTATTTCTCGCCGATCGTAATTCGGATCAGTGTCTTGTCCATTCTGAGCGTGTGGTTCCACGGGTTGATGACGATGCCGTCAAGCTCCGGCACGCTGAGCGCCGCATGAAAGAGCTGCCCGATGTCCGCCTGAAAGGCAGACTGCACGGAATCACCGCCCCTGCTCTGCTCCTCAAAGCTGGTAAATGCAGTCCACCAGCGGCCGCCGTCCTCTGTGCTGATCGCCCTGAGGCTGATCCGCCCGTCACCCGCCGGCGGCTCGACGGACACAATAAGCTGCCCGCCGTCCTGCATGCGATGCCGGATCACGGTCAGGGCATGCGCAAGCCCTTCCTGCGTCGGCTGCTTCTGAAGAGCCTCCAGCGCTCTGTCGATGTCCTCATTTTTCTTTAACATGTCATCGGCGCCGGACTCATGCCCGGCACCGCTCTTACTTAAATGATTGCTCAATCCTCTCTCCTTTTTAAGACGCACCGTCTTCAGAGCAGCGGCCTCAGACAATGTAACCTGCCCGAGGTGCCTCATCTGCAATATTCTTTCTCACCCCGCATACATCAGCCCGTCGAAGAGCTCCGACTCATCCGTCCCGTTCGTCGTGTGCGGCGTGTCCTTTGTGTCCGTCTTGATGCGGACAGCCTGCCCCTCCGATGTCATGAAGTCAACAAATGAGCTTCCATCCGTCCGCTGGAAATAGAGGTATGCGCCCGCAGAGACCGTCCCGTCTCCCGTCACACTGCCTCCCGGCGTATCGAGCACCTGTACCTGCACGTCGCTCTTTGCGCGGAGAATCCGCTGATTTCCCTGGCAGTCATACAGCGAGTCGATCGCGGCCGGCTTCCCGTCATCGCCGACGCGGCAGTAGCGGTATGCGCTGTACGTCCCGAAGAGGTCCACGCGGCAGGTCGTCCGGAAATTTTCCGGATTCTCGAGATACCGGCCGGACAGGGAGTCCGTGAAGTCCCCGAGATCAGCCGCCGCGCCATTTTCCAGCCGGACGGCGCGCACCGACGAGAAATCATCCTCGCCATTTTCATTGAGGTAAATGAAGTCCCGCCCGTCGTCCGTGTGGAGATAGTACGGATGCACCTGATAATAATATTCTCCGGACAGATCGATGCTCGATTCATTTCCGTCGATCGAAATCGTCACATTCCCGACGCTGTAGCCGTCGTCGGAGAGGTCGGTCTTAACCTGAACAATGTGTGCATTTCCGTCGGAGGCAAAGGTAAGTGTATACGGTTTATTTTGTTCCATCGTCATGCCGTAGGAGGACGGCAGCGACTGGTACGTGTCCGCAAACAGCTCCGGATAATCCGCAAACCGAAGCGTGACCTCGATGAGGTTCGTCCAGGTGCTCGTCTGCGCCGCGGCCGCCGCCATCATCTCCGCATCGGTCATGCTCTCCGTGCCCGCTTGGGCCGTCCCGTCATCTACGGATGTGTCTGATGCTGTCCGCTGGTCCGCGAGCAGCACATGGAGTCCGTCGTAGCCGATGCCCCAGTTCAGGCTGCCATTTGCAATGTCCGAGGCGATGCTGCTCTCTGTCAGCGACTCGACGTCCGTCCCGTCCGGAATCGCGTCCATGAGAAGGGACGGCAGCCTGCCCGTGTCCGACACGACCTCGTCCAGCGTGACGCTCTCTCCCGTCTGGCTGTCGAAATTCCGGAACGTTGACGTGGACTCATCGGTCGCCCCACCGTACTGATTGACATTGTCAATGAAGCTCAGGACCTTCGCGTCCGCGCGCAGCACATCGATGTCCTCGTCATAGTACACGCCGTAGTCTCCGCCGGACATGTTCTTGTACACCTGATCGGCATTCATCGCCGTCGTATCATTAAAGTTCTTGACGGCATTCTTCAGCGAATCGAAGCCGTTCGTGTCGATCCGGATCGTGTGATACGTCTCCGAGTAGACCTTCACGTTGAACCAGTCGTCCACGGCTGAATTGTCCTCGCCGCGCTCCTGATTGTGCGGAATCAGCGTGACCAACAGCTTCTGATCGGAGGATGAATTCCCACTCTCCGTGGCGGCCGCCCCGGAGCTATTCGCACTGCCCGCTCCGCTGCCCGGCAAAACGCTTCCCGACAGGCTTCCTGCCGGCTCACTCCCTGCTATCTTGCTCCCGGTTTCTCCGCCGGACCTGCTGCCACACGCCGGAAGAAGCGCCATCGCAGCCGAAAGTATAATAACCGCTGCCAGAGACAGCCCATTGCCCTTTCTCTTCATACGTCTCCTCCTGTCCGGTGCCTGTCTCTGCCACGAGAGGCACCTCTCATAAATTGGTGAAATCTACCTATATTATATCGGACAGGAAAATGAAAGTAATCACAAATTCGTTAAACAGGTATGTTATTTTTCAGCGGACCCTTCCGCTCTCTGTTTCTCAGCGCGCCGCGCCCGCCTGCACCTCATAGCGATACGGATAGTCGGACCGCTCCTTTTCCGGCAACTCCCAGTCGGGCGTCGTGTCGCGGCCAAGCGCGCGCAGCATCGCCTTGTCGCTCTTGATCGTGGAGCCGGACGTCGTCAGCATATTTCCGGTGATCGACGCGCTCGCGCCTGAGGAAAATGTCTCCTCGCCGTTGTTGCTCATGAGCGCGCGGCCGCCCGCGAGGCGGATATTGGCCTCCGGATTGATAAACCGGAAAATGCCGATCGTGCGAAGGATGTCCTCCTCCGAGAGGCGGGGCTCATTTTCAAGCGGCGTGCCCTTGATCGGCATGAGGCTGTTGATCGGGATCGACTCGATGCCGAGCTCCGCGAGCGTGAGCGCCATATCGATCCGGTCCTCCCAGGTCTCGCCCATGCCGATAATGCCGCCGGAACATACGCAGAGCCCCTCGGCGAGCGCGCGCTTTATATTCGCGATCTTGTCGTCAAATGTGTGCGTCGTGCAGATCTGCGGGAAAAAGCGCCGTGACGTCTCGATATTGTTGTGGACACTCGTGACGCCGGCCATGTGGAGCCGGTGAAACTGCTCCGAGGTAAGAAAGCCGAGCGAGCAGCAGAGCTCAATATTGAGCTCGCGGTGCATTTTCTCAAAGACATGAACAATCCGCTCGAAATCAGCCGGCGACGGGCTCTTGCCCGATGTGACGATCGCGAAGCGGTCGACGCCCTCCGCCTGGTTGGCGCGTGCCGTCTCGATAATCGTCTCATCGTCGAGCAGATCGTAGACCTCGCAGCCCGTGTGCCGGCCGGCCGCCTGCGCGCAGAACTTGCAGTTCTCCCCGCATTTGCCACTTCTGCCGCTGATAATCGTGCACAGATCAACCTTGTCGCCGCAGAAATGCTTTCTCAGCCGGTCCGCGCCCTCCTTCAGCCCATCAATATCCACCGTGATAAACGCCTGCAAATCATCGCCGCGTCCCAGTCTCCGTCCCGCAATAATCTCATCAGCCAGTGCCAGACAGTCCATGTCAAAACCTCCGTCAGTTGTAATGATTCAGCACCACAGCGAGGAACGCGAAGGATTCCGAGTCTGAAGTGCTGAATCATTGCTGTCATTTAGTGAATCGCAACGAAATCAGTGTAGGCTCCGTAAGTGCAATTGTCAACCTTAGTTATTTAGTGCAGTTGACTATCTATGAACTGCGTACAAAAAATGGCCGCCGCGGAAATACCCGCGGCGGCCGCCGTCATTCATGCCTATTCGGTTATCGAACAGAAATCAAAGCTTCGGGCCTGCAGCTACAAGAGCCTTGCCAGCCTCGTTGCCTTCATACTTCTTGAAGTTCTTGATGAATCTTGCCGCAAGATCCTTAGCCTTAGCATCCCACTCGGAAGCATCAGCGTATGTATCACGCGGATCAAGGATTGCCGGATCAACACCCGGAAGCTCTGTCGGAACCTCGAAATCGAAGTACGGAATCTTCTTTGTCGGAGCGTTCAGAACAGCGCCGCTCTGGATAGCCGTGATGATTCCACGTGTATCCTTGATGGAGATACGCTTGCCCGTGCCGTTCCAGCCTGTGTTAACAAGATAAGCCTTAGCGCCGCTCTTGTCCATCTTCTTGACAAGCTCCTCAGCGTACTTTGTCGGATGCAGCTCGAGGAATGCCTGACCGAAGCAAGCGGAGAATGTCGGTGTCGGCTCTGTGATGCCGCGCTCTGTACCAGCGAGCTTAGCTGTGAAGCCGCTCAGGAAGTAGTACTTTGTCTGCTCCTTTGTCAGGATGGAGACCGGCGGAAGAACGCCGAATGCGTCAGCAGACAGGAAGATAACGTTCTCTGCAGCCGGGCCATGGGAGATCGGCTTTACGATCTTCTCGATGTGGTTGATCGGATAGGAGACACGTGTGTTCTCTGTGACAGACTTATCGGAGAAGTCAAGCTTGCCTGTAGCGTCATCAACCGTAACGTTCTCAAGAAGTGCATTTCTCTTGATTGCGCCGTAGATGTCCGGCTCAGCAACCGGATCAAGGTTGATAACCTTAGCGTAGCAGCCGCCCTCGAAGTTGAAGACGCCATTATCGTCCCAGCCGTGCTCGTCATCGCCGATGAGAAGTCTCTTCGGATCTGTGGACAGTGTTGTCTTACCTGTGCCGGAAAGACCGAAGAAGATGGATGTATGCTCACCGTTGTAATCCGTGTTTGCGGAGCAGTGCATGGAAGCGATGCCCTTAAGCGGAAGGAAGTAGTTCATCATGGAGAACATACCCTTCTTCATCTCGCCGCCGTACCATGTATTGATGATGACCTGCTCTTTGGATGTGACGTTGAAGACGACAGCTGTCTCAGAGTTGAGACCCAGCTCCTTGTAGTTCTCGACCTTCGCCTTGGATGCGTTGTAGACAACGAAATCCGGCTTGAAGTTCTCCTGCTCTTCCGGAGTCGGCTTGATGAACATATTTCTTACGAAATGTGCCTGCCATGCAACTTCCATGATGAAGCGGACAGCCATACGTGTATCCTTGTTTGCGCCGCAGAAACCATCGACGACATAGAGCTTCTTGTTAGACAGCTCCTTCTTCGCGATCTCCTTGACTGCCTTCCATGCTTCCTCGGAAGCCGGGTGGTTGTCGTTCTTGTATTCATCAGATGTCCACCAGACAGTGTCCCTGGATGTGTCATCCATAACGATGAACTTATCCTTAGGAGAACGGCCTGTGTAAATACCTGTGAAGACATCAACAGCACCGAGCTCTGTCTTGTGACCGACCTCATAACCTGTCAGACCCGGCTTCGTCTCCTCTTCATAAAGAGTCTCGTAAGACGGATTGTAGACGATCTCTGTTGTGCCAGTGATGCCGTACTGTGTTAAATCAACATTGCCCATTGTAACATAACCTCCTAATCTTATTTGGTTGGTAACGGACGATTGATACCGCGCCGGCAAATGAGGTGCCGCGATATCATTCACGAAGGATTAACAAGTCCTCCGCGTCTCATTGTACATGATTTGATTCAAGATGTCATCAAAATCCGGCCATTTTTTTATGAAGAATTGCTGAAATCGATCTCGGTTTCCTGTCAGAATCGCAGAATTTCAGCCGATAATCCGATAGTGATGCCTCCTCCGAGCGACTTGCGTCGGTCGGGGCTTCCCCTCGCGTCTTAAAGCCTTGCGGCAATAAGGCGCGATCGCCGCTTGCGCGGCGCAGCCTTTAGGGCGGGGACTTCCATTGCCTGCGGATACCGCCTCCACTCAGCCCTGCGCTGCAAGCAGTGCAGAACCGCATCGGAAGTTAACAACAGGCAGGTGCGGGTGCATCGCCGCCATGGACAGGAACTTTTGCCTTGTCCATGACACCGGCATCTTACTGCGCACACAGACGTTTCTGCTGGGCGAACCATGGTGCGTTTTATCCATGACCGGATTTCATTGCTATGCCATTTATAGTCAGGCGGCAGAAGCCGCCTCTTTTCTGATCTGAATGGATACAAGGTCCCTGTATGTCCGCTGCGTTGCTGCGGGAAGCGGCTCGTCCGGGTGAAGGCTCAGGTATTCCCGGAGGAAGAACCTTGCTCCGATGTTGTAGGACGCTGATACATCACAGTTATACTGCTTCCCGTTCGGGAACACGGCTACGCTGTAATTGTACCGGCGCTTTCCATTCTGGAAGTATTCACCGCGGCGCACCTTTCCGGAACCATCGAAGGCAAGCCGCGACGTGTTCCAGGCACAAACGCGGCGAATCCGCATGCCGTCCCGGTGGGCCATGACGGTCACACGGTTCTGGACGTCGTTCGCCCTCCAGAGGTGGAGCCTCTGCGCGAGCCGTCTGCCGCGCTTCTTTCCATGTGTGTCCAGATGCTCAAAGACAATGCAGTCCACGTCGTACAGCTCCGCCGTTTTGATAATGGCGCGGGCTGTTTCGATGGCCAGTGCCTTATTGGCGGAATTGCACCAGCGGTATACGCAGCGGGATTTCTTCCCGGCATGCTGGTACTGCCGTATCCGGTTTGCCAGGTGGCGCAGACGGTCTTCTTCAGCCGGCAGGGAGATGACGCCCCTTGCGTGGACAGTACCGTCCGCCTCCATGACACACCATGAGGCGGCATGATTGATGCCGAGATCGACGGCCAGAATGCGGTAGGTGATGGGTTCCGTGTCGATGAGCTTCCGCTGTTCTTCAAAGCAGAAGCGGATGAAGTAGCGGCCGCGTTTCTTTTCCACGACAGGGGAAAGCATCTTCCGGGTTTCGGCAACAGTGGAAATATACCTTGCCTCGGCCGGGGCAATTCGGAACGTGTACCAGTCCCAGGTTTTCCCGTTGAAGAGCTTGAGCCGGACCAGGCCCTCGCTAATGCGGGACACGTCCCGTTCCTGAAAGTAGAACGTCAGCTCATACCGCTTGGGAAATCCGATATCCGGCTTTCTGCCGCGGTCTTTCGGATCAGTCTCTTCCCAGTTTTTCAGGTTCGACTTGTAGGATTTCACCATGCCGAGGGCATCCGCCACGATTGCCCGCCGCATGCCTGACGGCATATACGGGAACTGCCTGTCAAATCCCGGACAGACTGCCGGGGCGGACTTTGTTGTATGGATCAGCTCTTCGCCGCGTTTGCGCATCCGGACACCAGACAGCGGTTCCAGCTCCTCCGCCCAGAAGGCAAGATATGCCGCCGTGCAGAACCGGAGTGCAGCCAGACAGGTATCGGCACTCTCCTTCATAAGGGAATCGTCAACCGGACGATCCCGGCCGTCTTCGACCTGGCTCCGTATCCGGACGGTATAGCAGGTATGGATTTTCATTTCACCGGATGGCTTGTCCATGGGCTGTCTCCTTTATCGACATACATTTCTAACTGTGCTATAATTATAGCGTAAAGCAGCAGATAATTCAAACACAGTAAACATTCAGGAGACAGCTTATGGACTATATCCGCACCAGACATTCGGTATACCTGCTCACATACCATATGATCTTTGTGACCAAGTGGCGGAAGCCATGCATTTCAAATGAAATCGGGGACTTCATGAAGTCGGAGGCAGCCCGTCTCTGCCTCGGCTATGGCGGCGAACTGGTATCCGCGGAAACCGACAGGGACCACATCCACCTTCTTGTATCACTCCCGCCGACAAAGGACGTCTTTAACGTCGTCCGGTCGTTAAAGACGCAGCTCTCCAAGGAGATCCATGCCCATCCGGTATACGGTCCCTATGTGGCACGGTTCATCCACGGGAACGCGCCGCTCTGGTCGGCGTCGTATTTTGTCGCAACAACGGGGTCTGTCTCTCTGGAAACCGTCAAATCCTATATCGAGTCCCAGCGCACGAACGAGCACAAGCGGAAATACGAAATGCGGTCAAGATACTGGCAGGGCAAAGGACGCAATAAAAGTCCCCGCCCTAAAGACAATGCGTAAAGAAGAGAGCTTCTCGAAAGAGAAGCCCTGAATCTAATCTCCGATGGCCGCACGTATAGCCCCAATTCTACGAATTGGGACACGCCCCGCACGACTGTGTCGGGTCGAGGTTTGCGTGCGGAATTCGCATCATATCACAGTCATGATCTTCTCTTATGGATCGGCCGGATGGGCATTCCTTTCCCGGACAAAAGCAGCCCCACTTCTTGCCCATGTCGGTGCGTGTCATAAAGTCCTTCACCCCCTGGCTCAGACTTGTGCCGCTGTCATCATCAGATTTGCCGGCAAAAAAAGAGGATGGACTCCGAAAAGTCCGTCCTCTTGAGAGCAAAGATTGCGTTAAGCCATGCGCTGCATCTTCCCAATTACGCAGCGTTCAGGCAAGGACCGCCAGGTTCGTGAGCAGGATGCCTGCCGCGGACGAGATGCCGATCAGCGCAAGGCTTCCCGTCTTCTTTCTGACGGAGAGATAGAGATTCACCGCGAGGATCCCGACCGTGATTACAAGAACCGCCGCAGCCCCTGCGCCAAGCGCCGTGCCCGTAGAAAGATTAGTCACAATCATCGAAGCCATGACCGTAAGAAGCAGGCCGGAAATGATCGGGCGGATCCATTTGCCGATGAGGCGGAACACGCTGATCTGCTCCATGCACTCATAGACATGATAGATTGTGCAGAAGACCGCGCCCGATGCCGCGATGCTGACCGCAAATCCCGCTGCCGCCACGACAAGTCCCGCCGCGGCGCTTCCTGTCGCGTCAAACCCGACATAGTAGCCGACGCCTGTCAGAATCTTGCAGAGAATCGATCCCGGAAGCACATTGGCGACCGGAACCAGCAGCTGATAGAACTGCGAATCCGTGATGCCGTTTCCGACGAACATGCCGTCCGCGACGGACAGATACGCGTCGCCGCCGCCAAATGAAATGATCGACGAGACAAAGCCCTTCGCGAGATAGGCAGGCGTCTTTCCCGTCACAGCGCATGCCGGGACTGCAAATGCGGCGATGAGAAGGCCCCACGCCGCGAGCTCCTTCAGAAGCTCATTTTTCTCATCCGCTCTCCTTCAGGTCACCACGGATGCTGCGCACAAGGCCGATACCCGAGAGAACGACCATGGCAAGAACGACCGCCGGTTTCACGGCCTGCTGCGAAATCAGCTGCCAGTTGCCGGCGCACGCGATATAGAGTGCCGAAAGAATCGCCGCCACCGCAAGTCTGCGCTTGTTCCGCTCGCATTTTGTGTAGAAGATCCAGAAAAATGCAAGGCCCAGGACCTCGATTGTGGAGAGACCCAGCAGATAGCGGCCGTTCATAAACGGAAGCTTGCTGAGCGTCTTGCCGCACGTAAGGAGGAAGACGCCCGCGATGACGATCAGTGTGCTGCGGACATGGCGTCGGCCTCCCGAGCGGGCCTCCCGCACTGCATTTTTCGTATAGACGAGCAGCAGTGAGGAAATGAACGCCGTCAGCCCGATGGAGATGCACTGAATCTGCGCAAGGAGCGCGCTGTCCGCGCCGGAGAGAAGCGCGAGAATGAGGACCGTGAGAAATGAGCCCGGAAGCGCGATCGCAAGCGCCGCCGTGATCATGCCGCGAATGCCGTCCGCCTTGAGGCCGAGACCTGTGGAGATCTCGACCGGAAGCGCGCCCGGTGTGATGCACGCGACGAGCGAGTCCTTGTTGTACTCCTGCTTCGAGACCAGCTTCTGGTCATCGACGACCTCCTTCTCAATGACCGGAATCAGAGCGCAGCCGCCGCCAAAGCCCGCGAAGCCGATCTTAAGGAGAGACAGCATCAGTCCCGCCGCGCCGCGTCTTCTCGTGTGCACAGTCACTGCCTGATGGTTCCCGATCTGTTCTGCCTGATTGTACTGTCCGGATATCTGTCCCATCTGCTGCTCCTTTCCTGCTTTCATAAGCCGTCGGCCTGCCATAACGATGATCATGGTCTCCGTCAGACACTGCGCTGTGCTAAATTATATCTTTCCTACTTAATTACTATGTTTTATGTGTTTGACTTATACTACCACACTCCTCCGCATTTGGGCAGGCGAAATTTCCGGAAAGGCAATGATTTTTTCTATTGATCCGCCGGGAAATGAAAGAAATATTTGCGGGAGCGCTTATTTTGCACCGGAAAGCAGAAATTCCACAGGCCGTGCGGTCACTCCGGCCGCATAAATCGAAATCGCTGGCGGAACGAAAAAAGGCCCTGAGAGAACAAAATTGTTCCCTCAGGACCTCTGCATCAAGAAGCATTATCTGCTCATTCAATCTGCCATGCTCCCATGCCGAAAGCGCTCACTCATTTCCTGCCCGGATATCCTTTACTCCTCGATGTGCTCGCGGCCCACCTGAATAATCGTGTGGACATGCTCGTCAGCGAGCGAATAAAAGATCTGCTTGCCGTCGCGCCGCGCCGACACAAGCTTCGCCTGGCGCAGGATCTTCAGCTGGTGTGAGACCGCCGACTGCGTCATATTGAGGACATCCGCGATGTCGCTCACGCTGTGCTCATTATCAAAGAGCACAAACAGAATTCTGATTCTCGTTGAGTCTCCGAAAATCTTAAAAAGCTCCGCGAGATCAAACATCTCATCCTCATCCGGGAGAGTGCATATACATTTTTCCGTACGTTCTTCCATCATTCACCTATTCCACGTACACGCGTCCATCATCCTCGGTAATCAAGGAAAGTAACTTATATATTATAGCACAATCTGCTGCCTGATACCGTCAGATGTTCGCGTCTTCTCCTCTCAGCTCCCGGCCCGCAGCGTCCGCGCAGAACCGATCCTGGTCCTGAGGATGCCCGATTTCTCAGATCCCGGCCCGCAGTGTCCGCGCCGAGTTCAGCACGCAGAGGATCAGCACGCCTGTGTCTCCGAAAACCGCGAGCCACATCGGCGCGAGACCGACGGCCGCGAGCGCGAGGATCGCAATCTTGACCGCAATCGCGAAGACAATATTCTGCTTCGAAATGCTGAGCGTGCGGCGCGCAATCTTCACGGCCTTCGCAATCTTCGACGGCTGGTCATCCATGAGGACGACGTCCGCCGCCTCGATCGCCGCGTCCGATCCCATCGCGCCCATCGCGATGCCGACGTCCGCTCTCGCGAGGACAGGCGCATCATTGATGCCGTCGCCGACAAAGACAAGCGTTCCGTCAGAGTTTTTCTCTTTCAGCAGCCGCTCGACCTGGCTCACCTTGTCCGCCGGCAGAAGCTCTGCGTGGTACTCGTCGAGCCCGAGGTCCTTCGAGACGCGCTGCGCGACTGCCTCGCGGTCGCCGGTCAGCATGACCGTGCGGCGGACACCCTCCGCCTTCAGGCCCTCGATCGCCTTCTTCGCGTCCGGCTTCTCCACGTCGGAGATGTGAATATGGCCGGCGTAGACGCCGTCAATCGATACATGAATAATCGTTCCCGGCGCATCGCAGCTCTTCCATTTTGCGCCGACAGCGTCCATCATTTTCGTGTTACCGACACAGACCGTCTTTCCATTGACAACGGCGCGAATTCCCTGTCCCGCGACTTCCTCGACATGCTCCACGCTGCAGCCGTCGTCCTCATGGCCGAAGGCTGTGCGGAGAGAAACCGCAATCGGGTGCGTCGAATACCGCTCGACATGCGCCGCGAGATGAAGCAGCTCATGCTCATCAAGCTTGTCCGGATGAAGCGCCGTGACCTCAAACACGCCCTTTGTCAGCGTTCCCGTCTTGTCAAAGACAACCGTATCGGCCTTCGCGAGCGCATCGATGAAGGAGGAGCCCTTGATCAGCACGCCATTCTTCGACGCGGCGCCGATGCCGCCGAAAAATGAGAGCGGGACCGACACGACGAGCGCGCACGGGCACGATACGATGAGGAACGTCAGGGCCCGGAGCAGCCATGTCGCGAAGTTTGCGCCGAAATTTCCCGTAAAGAGCGGCGGAAGGAACGCGAGGACAACCGCCGCGAAGACGACGATCGGCGTATAGACCTTCGCAAATCTGGAAATGAACTTCTCGCTCTTCGACTTGCTGGATCCCGCGCTCTGCACGAGCTCGAGGATCTTTGATGCTGTCGACTCCCCGAAGGCCTTCTCGACCTTCACGCGGAGAACGCCGCTCTGGTTCACACAGCCGGACAGGATCTGGTCGCCTGCCTTCACATCGCGCGGAGCGCTCTCGCCGGTCAGGGCCACCGTGTCAAGGCTCGAGGTTCCCTCGAGAATCACGCCGTCCATCGGGACCTTCTCGCCCGGACGAATGACGATCGTATCGCCGACCGCCACGTCCTCGGGGCTCACCACGACGACCTCGCCATCTCTCTCAAGATTGGCCGTGTCCGGACGGATATCAAGCAGCTGGGAAATGGCCCTCGAGCTGTTGCCCTCCGCGATGCCCTCAAAGAGCTCGCCGACCTGGAAGAACAGCATGACGAAGACCGCCTCCGCGAACTGCTCTTTGCCTCCCGGAACAAAACCGATCAGAAGAGCGCCAATTGTCGCGACACACATCAGGAAATCTTCATTAAATACCTCGCCGTGCCCGATGCTCTCACCGGCCTCCTTCAGGACATCGAAGCCGGCCGCAAAATACGGAACGAGATAAATGAGAAGCCTCGCCCACATCGGAAGGCCCGGATTCACGTGATCAATGACCGCTGCCGCGATAAGGAGCGCCGCAGAGACAACGATCTGGATGAATTTCTGCTTTGGCTCCATCTCATCCTCGTCATCATCATCGTCGTCATCCGCCTCAGCTTCACTCGTCTCAGCTGGCTTTTTGTGGAGGTCCACCTCCACCGGGCCCCTCGCCCGCTCTCCCGGATTCATTCCGGCTTTGCCGTGCGCACATCCGCACACAGCCTCCGTCTCTTCGCCCGCCTTCTTCAGGACGGCGGCGTCAAGCGCTTCCTGTTCCTCTCTACTCATGACTGACTCCCTCCCCGCATTGTCATAAGTGACAACTTTCATGTGGTTTGTTTGTACATTTTTTCATATGAGCATTCGTTCATATGTATGATTAGAGAATACCCTATGTATTGCTTCCTGTCAATATTTACACAGAAAAATATAACACATACTGTTTTCACACACGCCGCCAAACCATGGAAGCAGGCAGCGAAATCAGGAGCGGTGAGGGCGTTATACGGAGGAGCCCGAAGATCACCCCGAGGAGCTGTAAGCGACGAGGGGAAGCTGAGGGGGACGGAGTCTGCCCGATACCGCCCTGACATTCGCGACTGCATACTTCCTTGAATGGCGTGTGTGCTGAAACCTTCCTCTCACTCGAGCCCGGTTGTCTCGTCGAGTCCCAGCATGATGTTCATGTTCTGAACAGCCGCGCCCGATGCGCCCTTGCCGAGGTTATCAAAGAGAGCTGTGATGGTCGTCTGCTCCTCGTGGCCGCACACGACAATCTTCAGGCGGTTCGTCCCTGCCAGCTCATTTGCGTAGAGCGTCCCTGCATTTTCCCCGAACGGAACAACGCTCACGAAATGCTCGTCTCTGTAGTAATCCTGCAGGCGCCCGCAGATCTCCTCAGCCGTCGGATGGCCCTCGAGCAGGCGGTTCTGCAGCATGACCGTGCCCGCCATGCCCTTATAGTAGTCATCGACGACCGGAAGAAACACCGGCGCGCAGGCAAGGCCTGTCATTTTCAGCATCTCCGGCACATGCTTGTGGTGAAGGCTGAGGCCGTAAATGCCCGGCGCGGAGAGCGACTCATCGCGGTCCTCCGCCTCGTACTGCGCGATCATTTTTTTGCCGCCGCCTGAATAGCCGGTCAGAGAGAAATATGTCACCGGGTAGTCCCGCGGCAGAATGCCCATGCGGACGAGCGGCGCGACAGTGGAAATGAAGCCCGTCGCGTGGCAGCCGGGGTTTGCGACGCGGCGGCTCGTTTTGATCGCCTCGCGCTGCTCCTTTGCAAGCTCCGGGAAGCCGTACGTCCAGCCGTCCTCCGTCCGGTGCGCCGTCGACGCGTCAATCACGCGGACAGACGGATTCTCGATCATCGAGACAGCCTCGACGGCACCCGCGTCCGGAAGACACAGAAAGACAATATCCGCCGCATTCAGGAATTTCTTCCGCTCAGCCGGATCATGCCGCTTGTCCTCATCAATCCGCAGAAGCTCGAGATCATCCCTCGCGCCGATGCGGTCATAAATCTGAAGTCCCGTCGTACCGCTCTGTCCGTCAATATAAACCTTTGTTTTCATATAAAAATAACCTTCCTCCTGAATAAAAAGCCACATGAACCACAGCTGATCCGTTCATGTCGTATGCAATATTCTCTTTATACTACTCACACGCGAATCTGTCGATACAAACTCCGCCAACATCCCTGCAAACGTCACACTTACGGCCCTACACGCGCGGATCCTGCCTATATTTCCAGTGAATCTTCGGTTCACTCCGCATTCCCCCCTGGGAGCCGGAAGCGGTATCAGGTGCGTGGGAGGGCGTTATACGGAGGAGCCCGAAGATCACCCCGAGGAGCTGCAAGCGACGAGGGGAAGCTGAGGGGGACGGAGTCTGCCCGACACCGTCTTGATATTCGCAGCTGCGCTCAGACCTTCCGTGCGGAGTGGCCCAATTCTCACTCCACAAGCCGGAGAAATCCGCGCTCCACCGCAAATGGGTAGAGGAACCTCTTCTTCTGCCCCGAAAAATCGACGATGATGAGGTCCCGGTCCGTGCCGACGATGACGCCGTCCCCGAACGTCCTGTGCCGGACCTTCTTTCCGCGAAGGCCCGGCGGCACCGGATTTCCCGTGCGGACCGTCACGGATTTTCGCTGCCCGGCAGAAGCTCCGCCAGACTGACCTCCGGAAGAGGCGTGATCCTGCGCCGCCTTCCCGGAAGAAGCACTCCCAGCGGTTCGTCCCTTCGCAGGGGTGCCGCCGCGCCGCTCCGTAGAAATCGCCACGTCGCGGTACGCCCCGGCGCCCTCATGATAGAAGGACCCGCGCTCCGCGCCCGACTTCGTGCGGAGCTCCTTCACAAAAATCGACTCCTTCCCGCCGGGATTCATGATATAGAGATTGTCCTTCGCGCGCGTCATCGCGACGTAGAATAATCTCCGCTCCTCCTCGAGATCCGTCTCCTCGTCCTTCTGCTCATACGGAACGAGCCCGTCGTGGACGTCGATGATGAAGACGGTCTTCCACTCGAGACCCTTGGCCTTGTGCATCGTCGTGAGCGTAATGCCGGAGCGGTTCTTTCCCTTCTTCCGCTCCTCGGCGAGCTTCCGCCTGTAGTCGTCCGCGTACGCGAACCACTCGCGGATTGTCCCGAATTTTGCGCTCTCCGCCTTCAGCTCATCGAGCACGTCGTCAAATTCCTTCGGTTCCGTGTTGCGAAACTTCGCGTAGTCCGCGATATAGTCGCCGTAGCGGACGCCGTGCGGGCCGAGAAGCGCCTTGAAGAGCTTGTCCGGCGGATCGTCCGGCTTAAGAACGCCCGGGCCGAGGGCCTCGATCCAGTCGTGAATCGTGTCGTCGGCCCGCTCGTATTTCCAGTACTCATCCTTCTTCAGATACCCGATCGCATTCCGGAAATCCCTGTAGGAAAATGAAACGCCCCGGAACGCGTCCTCGCTCAGATACCGCATCGGGTGATTTAAGACACGCAGAATATCGTCGTTGTTTCCATTTCCCATGGAGAGGTCCGCATAGGCGCGGATGTCGCCGAAGATCCAGCCGTCGTAGATGCTCTCTACGTTTTCTGTCGTGTAGAACGGAATGCCGGCGGCGCTCATCGCCATGACCGGGAGCTGCGCCTGCTGGTTCGTCCGAAAGAGGACCGCAATCTCCGTCCACGGCGTGCCCATATCGTGCATCTCTCCTGCGAGCCGGATGATCTCGTCAAGCTCCTCCTTCCGGCTGCGGAATTTCCGGTACGTCACATTTCCGATTATGCCGGCCTCTCCCCGCGCCGAGATGAACTTCTTTCCGAAGCGGTCTTCATTTCCGGAAATGAGATTCGCGGCGGCGTCCACAATGGACTTTGCGGAGCGGTAGTTCGTATCGAGCGTGATCACCTTCGCCTCCGGGAAATCCTGCCGGAAGCCGGCCATGATCCGCGGATCGGCGCCGCGGAAGCCGTAGATGCTCTGATCGTCATCGCCGACGACGCACAGGTTGCCTGCATTTCCCGCGAGGAGATACAGAATGTCGCGCTGCACCGGGTTCGTGTCCTGGTACTCGTCGCACTGAATATACTGAAAGACCTTCCGCCATTTTTCGAGGACGCTCCGATTCAGCGTGAGCAGCTCCCGGCACTCAAAGAGCATGTCGTCGAAGTCAATCTTGTGGCGCTCCGTCTTATAGGCGGCATATCCGCGGTACAGATTTGCAAATGCAGGATTCGCGCAGGTCCGCGGCACATAGGCCGAGAGGGCCGCTCCCGAATTGCGCATGCAGCTGATCTCTGTCATAAGCGAGCGCGAGAGCTCCCACGGGTCACTGACCCAGCTGTAATGCTTCAGGCTGTCGATGAAGAAGAGCCTCGCCTCGCGGTCTGTCAGGATGTCTCCCTGCGAAAAGCGCCCCTCGGCGCGCAGCAGGTTGAACGCGAGCGAGTGAATCGTCTGAAAGGTGACGCCGGCGTTTCTCCCGTACATGTCCTGGTACTTCTTCTGCATGTCCCTTGCGGCTGCATTTGTAAATGTGACCATCAGGATGTGCTTCGGATCGATCCCGTCCTCGATCATCGAGTGAATGCGCCGGATCAGGGTCGTCGTCTTGCCCGAGCCGGGGCAGCTGATGATGAGCACCGGACCCTTGTGTGTCCGGACCGCCTCGTCCTGCCCGCTGTTCGGAGCGAGCTCTGCATTTATTTCTGAATTCTGAGCCATAGAATATCCTTTCCTCAATGGAAATAATTATAGCATGGATGTGTTTGCATTTTCCATGAATGTAGACGTATACTAAGCATAATGGCCTGACGGAAAAAGGATATGGCTCCCGCCATGTGTCGCCTCTGCCGCCTGGCCGTGAAAGGATTATCATGCTTCATGATCAGATATCTGAAGAAATACTGGCTTACCGCCATCATTGCGTCGCTCTTCATGGTCGGCGAGGTAGCCATGGACCTCGTCCAGCCGCGCATGATGGCATCGATCGTCGATGACGGCATCTTAGGTCTCGGCGGTTCCGGCCCGGACATCCATCTTGTCCTGTCGATCGGACTTCGGATGCTCCTCATCGTTCTCATCGGCGGTCTGTGCGGCGTCCTCTCGGGCGTCTTTTCGAATATCTGCGCACAGAATTACGGAAATGATATCCGCAAGGACGTCTTCCGCCGCGTCATGTATCTCTCCCATGAACAGACTGACCGCTTCTCGGTCGGCTCTCTCATCACGCGAATCACCAGCGACGTCACACAGGTCCAGAACATGGTCATGCAGATGATCCGCGGCAGTATCCGCTGCGGCATGTTCTTCATCGCGGGCAGTGTCTGTCTCGTGACACTCGACCTCAGCTTCGGGACGATCATCGCAGTCGCGCTTCCGATTATTATCCTCGAGGTTGTATTCATTTTGTGGAAGACAGACCCGCTGTTCACACTCCTGCAGAAGCGTCTTGACCGGATGAACACCATCATGCAGGAGGATGTCGCCGGCGCGCGCGTCGTCAAGGCCTTTGTCCAGGAGAAGCGCGAAATCTCCCGCTTCGAGACATCAAATGAGGAGCTCTGCGACACGCAGTACCGCGTGCTCGTGCTGATCTCACTCATGCAGCCGGTCATGAACATCGTGCTCAATATCGCGACGGTCGCCGCGATCAAGATCGGCGCTGTCGACGTGCGCGCGGGGCACGATCGCACCGGGCACGGTCATGGCGGCCATCACCTATCTCTCCCAGATCTTAAACGGCATGATGATGCTCGCGATGATCTTCCAGACGATCTCACGCGGTATCACGTCGAGCCGCCGGCTCCGCGAGGTGCTCGAGACGACTCCGCAGATCAGGGACGCGTCGAATTCCGCGGCGCGGGCTTCCATTATCCGGGACAGGAGGAGCGTGTCCTGCATGACATCACGCTCTCTGTGAAGCGCGGCGAGACGCTCGCCGTCATCGGCTCGACCGGCTGCGGCAAATCGACGTTCGTCAACCTGATTCCGCGCTTCTACGACTGCACGGAGGGCTCTGTCCTCGTAAACGGCCAGAATGTCAGAGACTGGAAGCTGGCCGATCTCCGGAACAGGGTCGCCGTCGTTCTGCAGAAGAGCGAGCTCTTCAGCACAACCATCGGAGAAAACATCGCGATCGGCCGAGAGGAGCCGTTCACAGATGAGGACAAAACCGAGACCTACCGCACAAGGTCCGGTGAGACACGCTCCGTGCCGTCTGAAATCCGCACGGCCGCAAAAATTGCACAGGCGGACAGCTTTATTCTCGAGCAGCCGGAGGGCTATGACACGCCGGTCGCCGAGGCCGGCATGAGCCTCTCCGGCGGACAGAAGCAGCGCATCGCGATCGCGCGCGGACTCGTCCGGAATGCAGAGATCCTGATTCTCGATGACTCAACGAGCGCGCTTGATTTCAAGACAGAGGCGCTGCTGCAGGACGCCATCCGGACAGAATATCCGGGCATGACGAAGATCATCATCGCGCAGCGGATCGCATCCGTCCGCCGCGCGGACCGGATCGCTGTCATCGACGGCGGCACGATTGTCGCGTGCGCAGGCCATGATGAGCTCATGCGCACCTGTCCGACCTATATTGACATTTATAACTCGCAGATTCACGACTCCGGGACCGCAGCTTCCGGAGAGAAAGGAGGCCGGGCATGAGCAATACTTCCAGGAAACCGGACATCGCATCACAGGCCTTCGCCCGCCATCCGGGCCGGGGAGGCGTCGTTGAAAAGCCGAAGAACGGAAAGAAGACGCTCCGGCGGCTCCTGCGCTATTTCAAGCCGGAAATGTTTCTCGTGATCGTGCTGTTTCTTGTGGTCGCTATCTCCGTCATCACGTCGGTCATCGCGCCGGCCTTCCAGAGCAGCGCGATCGACCTCATCGTGGACGAGAGCTACAGCGGTCTTCCGCGGATGCTCTTTCTCATGATGGTCGTGTATCTCATTTCCGGGGCGGCGACGCTCGCGTCGGGATGGATCTCCGCGGCGCTCAGCCAGCGGATCGTAAGGAGGCTCCGCTCGGACCTCTTTGAGCGGATCATTTATCTGCCGCTCCGCTATATCGACAGTCACTCGCACGGCGATCTCATCAGCCGCATGACGAATGACGCGGACAATATCTCGAATATCGTCTCGCAGTCGCTGAGCTCACTGCTCTCCGGTATTCTCACGCTGATCGGCACCATTGTCATGATGCTCTGGTACAGCGTTCCGCTGACGCTGATCTCCTGCTCGACAGTCGTGCTCTCGGTCATTGCGACTGCATTTCTCACAAAATACATGAGCCGCTACTTCCTGCGCCGGCAGGAGCTGCTCGGCGATCTGAACGGTACGGTTGAGGAGTATGTCACAAACTGCCACACCGTCACGGCGTACAACCGCCAGGAGCCGACGATCCGTGCATTTTCCGACACGGCGGACAGGCTCACGCACGTCGGCATCATCGCCGAGATCATCGGCGGCAGCATGGGACCGGTCATGAACATGCTGAGCAACGTCGCATTTGTTGTCGTCGCGGTCTTCGGCGCGTACTTCGCCCTGAAGGGCTGGATCACGATCGGCGTCATCTCTGCGTTCATCATTTATTCGAAGCAGTTCTCGCGGCCGATCAACCAGATCGCGCAGCTCTACGGTCAGATCGAGACGGCGATCGCCGGCGCGGAGCGTATCTTCGCAATCCTCGACGAAAATGAAGAGCAGGCCGTGGTCGGGACGGACTCCGCAGACAGGACGCAAAGCCTTGACGGCCGCATCGAGTTCCGCCACGTAAACTTCTCCTATGTGCCGGAGAAGCGTGTCATCAACGACTTCTCGCTCACAATCGAGCCAGGCCGTAAGATCGCGCTCGTCGGCTCGACGGGCAGCGGCAAGACGACGATCATCAACCTGCTGATGCGCTTCTACGATATCGACAGCGGTGAAATCCTGCTGGATGGCAGGGACATCCGCAGTATTCCGCTCCCGGAGCTCCGCGGCCGGATCGGCATCGTGCTGCAGGACACCGTGCTCTTTACGGACACGGTGCGGAACAACCTGACGTACGCGGATCCGTCCATTCCGGACGAAGAGGTCCGGGAGGCCGCTCATTTGTCAAATGCAGACAAGGTCATCAGCCACCTGAAGAACGGCTACGACACTGTCCTGACCGAATCGGGCGGAAGTCTCTCGCAGGGACAGCGCCAGCTGATCGCGATCGGCCGCGTCTTCGCCTCAAAGCCGGACATCCTGATTCTCGACGAGGCGACCTCGAGCGTCGATACGAGGACCGAGCAGAACATTCAGGACGCGATGGCAAACCTCATGAAGGACAGGACCTCGCTCATCATCGCGCATCGTCTCTCGACGATTCAGGACGTCGATGAGATCATCGTCATGGACCAGGGACGGATTGTCGAAACCGGAAATCGCAGGGAGCTTCTCGCAAAGAAGGGTCGCTACTACGAGCTTTACATGACGCAGTTCGCGGGACAGGCGACATGACAGGCTGCAAAAAAAATGGGCTGTCGCACTGTTATGGTGCAGCAGCCCATTTTTATTCATGTCATGCATCAACCTTGTAGTCCCCGAGAAAGGTGTGCTTCCCGCCCACCGACTCGTAGACCATCATCTCGCAGTTCCGGATCTTCGGTCTCCAGCGGATCCCGTTCGGGCGGTCCAGCATGTAGCCGTTCAGACCGCGCAGGATTCCGCCGTGGGCCGCGACAAGCACGTTCTCGTAATCCTTCTTCTCGAGTTCCCGGAGGAACGACTGGCTTCTCTCCCTGATCTGCGCGATCGTCTCGACCGTCTTCGGCGCCGGAAAGACCTCCGGCAGAGCCCAGTACAGCGTCATCGGCAGCCCGAGCGCGTAGTACTTCTTCCCCTCGTACCGCCCGAAATTGACCTCGATGAGGCGCCGGTCCGTCACAATATCCTTTCTGTCCCAGCCGCTCACGATCGATGCCGTCTCGATGGCGCGGTCCAGAGGGCTTGCGTAGACCGCGTCAAATGAGACGCCCCCGAGCTTCTCGAGGTTCTCTCTCGCCGCCCGCGCCTGGGCGCGGCCCTTGTCGCTTAAGGGCTCGTCCGTGAGACCCTGCATTTTCTTCGTCTTGTTCAGCTTCGTCTGTCCGTGTCTGATGAGCCAGATCTTCATACGCTTTTCCTCTCTATATGACAATGGCGCGGACCCTGTCCGCGCCACGTATCATTTCTCAGTTCAATGTAATCATGCCGTAAGCCGACATCGCGCTTCCGGTCACAGAGATCGCTGTATCCCAGTTCACGCCCGCCGGAACAGTTGCCGTTCCGGAGATCGTAAATCCGCTCGAAGTCCTCGTGGCCGTGTAGCCGTTAAAGCCGGACACCGGGCAGTTCGCCGTCGAGGTGAGAGCCGTGACCTTGCCGTTCTTGATGTATTTAATATCCGAGAAGACGGCCTTCACCGTGTCGCCGCGGTACTTGCCGCCACCCTCGCACGCGAACATCGTCGGCGTCGTGTTGCTTGTCGTCGTCGTAAATGCGAGCATGTCGTTGATATACGCCTTCAGCTGCCTTGTGCTCTTGTACCAGCTGATCCGGAGCTTAATCGGTGTGCCGACCTGCACGACCGGCGTGCTCAGGTACGCGTATGACTTGCCCTTCGTGCCTGCCTCCGTGATATTCGACATGACGTTCTCGACATAGAAGTACGTGTTGTAGCTGTTTGACGTCCATCCCTTGTCGTACACGAAGTCAAATGCCTCCGCGCCGCCATTTGCCGTCGGCATCATGACCTTCGCAATGACGCCGCCGTCCGAGGTGAGCGAGCCCGTGAGCGTTACATTTGCCTCGATCGAGTAGTCTGCATTGTCATCGTAGATTGAGACAGCCGGAGATGTGCTGAGCGAATAGCCAACGACGCCCTCGTACTTCCAGCCCTTGCTGACAAGATAGTCCTTCTCGTCGTCGCTGATCGTAAAGAAATGAGCCCCGCTCCCCGTGCAGTTCGGATTGTAGAGCCGGTGCATCTCACTGAAGCCGTACTTTGAGGACGGCCGCTCGGACCACTCCTGCACGTACCAGGAAATTCCCTCTGCTCTCCAGCCGAGAGACACAAGCCAGTTGCGCTCCGTGAGGCTCGACGTGTAGTGATGATCGCCTGTGTTCGGATTGTAGACGCGGTACATCGGATGAGACGAGGTCTTCGGCGCGACCCACGCGATGCCCTCGTAGTTCCAGCCGACGGACACGAGATGATTCCGCTCGGTCACGTCCTCCGTGTAGAAGTGCTCGCCCGAATTCGGGTTGTACATGCGGTACACGTTCGAGACAAATGCACTGATCCCGGAGTCATATGTCGTGACGCCGTCGCCCTCTGATCCGGTCGCCGCGCCGACAAGCGTCGCGTTCGCGGCCTGCATGGTTGCCGCTGCCGTGGATGCCGTCGCCGCCTGCGCGGAGCTGCTGTCCGAAGACGTGCTATCCGAAGCCGCCGCGGCCTGTGCGGAGCTGCTGTCCGAAGATGCTGCCTGCGCCTGCGCGGAGCTGCTGTCTGAAGATTCACTGTCCGAGGACGCCGTGGCTTCCGCCGAAGTCTGATCCGATGCTGTGCTGCCCGAAGCCGTGTCTGCCTGTGCCGTGTCTGCCTGTGCCGTATCTGATGTGTCCGCGCTGCCGACTGCCACGGAGCTTGTCTGTCCCGCCGTCAGTGTATCGGCTGCCGCCGGCTGCGCGAGAAGAACCGCGAGCGACATAGCCGCAAGAAATGCAGCTGCTCTTTTCATTTTCCCACCATCCTTTGTAAGAAGTACAGATCGAACGATCCGTATACATGAATTTCACATAACTGGGTCTTATTGTAGCAGACATCGGCGGGCTTTGCTACTGGTCCGGGACAAAATATTACATTTTTGTTACATTTTCATTGCTGTGCACAAAAAGAGCCGGGGAAAATGATTCTTCCCCGGCTCTTCTGCTCGTCATATGCAGTTCTTACGCGTCGAGTGCGACGAACTTGTAGCCCGCGTCCTCGACAGCCTTCTTCACGTCAGCCTCTGCGACCTTCTTGCTGACTGTCATGACGGCCGTGCCGTTGTCATGGGATACAACTGCGTTCTCGACGCCGTCAAGTCCCTCAAGTGCGTTCTTTACATGCTTCTCGCACATATTGCACATCATGCCTTCGATCTTTGCTGTCTCTGTCATTGTCTGATCCTCCTGATTATACTTGATTCCCCTATATTCATAATCCGCGTCGGCGATTGCTTTCCTCATCGCCTCCTCGTCCGGATTACTGACAAATGAAATATCTACCTTGCCTGTCGTGTGATCTGCCTTTGCGGCCGTAATGCCCGGGACCGAAAGGAGTGCCGTGCTCACGTGCTTCTCGCACATGTTGCACATCATGCCGTCCACAGAGACGACTGCCGTCTTCTGCGGGCCGGCCGCTGTGTTCTGCGAAGCATCGGATCCGTCCGCGCCCTGCTCTGTGGAGACCGCCGGAACCGGGCACGCACCCGGGTTGCCGTTCACTGCATTTTCCGCAACAATCACCTTCGCAGACTCTGTCTCCGGAAGCGCTCTCTTTCTCATCGGATGGTCATGCTTTGCACTGTGGACCTTGAAGAGGTTGAGGCGCAGCGCGTTCATGCAGACCGTGAAGCTTGACAGAGACATCGCCGCCGCGCCCCACATCGGGTTCATCTGAATGTTGTGGTAGAGGCCCGCCGCCATCGGAATCAGAATCACGTTATAGGCAAATGCCCAGAACAGGTTCTCGTGGATGTTCCGGAGCGTCGCACGGCTTAAGCGCACCGCACCGGAGACGTCCGTAAGCTTTGAGTTCATCAGGACGACGTCCGCGGAATCGATCGCGACATCGGTGCCCGCGCCGATCGCAATACCGGTATCCGCTCTCGTGAGTGCCGGCGCATCGTTGATGCCGTCGCCGACCATCGCGACCTTGCCTCTCTTCTGAAGGCTGCGGATGACACTCTCCTTGCCGTCCGGCAGAACACCCGCGATGACACGGTCGACACCCGCCTGGTCACCGATGGCTCTCGCTGTCCGCTCATTATCGCCGGTCAGCATGACGACCTCGATGCCCATGTTCTGAAGCTCCTTCACCGCCTGCGCGGAATCATCCTTGATGACGTCCGCCACGGCGATGATGCCGATGAGCTTTCCGTCTCTTGTGAAGAACAGCGGCGTCTTGCCCTGCTCCGCGAGGCTGTCAGCTCTCTGCTTCAGGCTCTCCGGGACCTTTGTGAGGGAGGAAATGAATGTCCCGGATCCGCCGTACAGTGTCTGTCCGTTCATTGTACCCTTCAGGCCGTGGCCTGCGAGCGCCTCAAAATCTGCCACCGGCTCCGCCGTAAGGCCGAGAGCATCGCCCTTCTCGACAATGGCGCGTGCCAGCGGATGCTCTGACTTCTGCTCAAGCGCGTAAGCCGCGCCGAGGAGCTCCTGCCCGGAAACACCCTCTGCCGGGAAAATGTCTGTGACCTCCGGCTTGCCGGCTGTGATCGTTCCGGTCTTGTCGAGTGCAACAATCTGAACCTTGCCTGCATTTTCAAGAGCCTCAGATGTCTTGAACAGGATACCGTTCTTTGCGCCCATACCATTGCCGACCATGATCGCGACCGGTGTCGCAAGGCCGAGTGCGCACGGGCAGGAAATGACAAGCACGCTGATGGCGCGTTCCAGCGCATATGCGACGCTCTGTCCCATCACGAGCCAGATCACGCAGACAATCGCCGCGATGATGAGGACTGCCGGGACGAAGACGCCCGATACCTTGTCCGCGATTCTTGCGATCGGCGCTTTTGTCGCCGCCGCGTCGCTGACCATCTGGATGATCTGGGAAAATGTCGTGTCCTCGCCGATTCTCGTCGCCTTCGCGCGGATGAAGCCGGACTGGTTGATCGTTGCCGCCGACACGCTGTCGCCCACGGCCTTGTCAACCGGGATTGACTCGCCGGTCAGTGCCGACTCATCAACTGCGGTATTTCCCTCGATGATCTCGCCGTCGACCGGGATCGACTCGCCCGGCTTTACGACGAAGATATCGCCGAGCATCACATCGTCGATGCCGACCGTGACGGCCTTGCCATTTCTCTCGACAACCGCCGTCTTCGGGGCCATCTTCATGAGATTCTTCAGCGCGTCCGTCGTGCGGCCCTTCGACAGGGACTCGAGCGTCTTGCCAACTGTGATCAGCGCGGGGATCATCGCCGCCGACTCAAAATACAGCTGATTGTGGTAGAGCGGCATGAGGTCCATGTTGCTCGTCCCCGTCGTCAGGAGGTATGTCATTTTGAAGAAGACATACAGGGACCAGCCAAATGAGACGCTGGAGCCCATCGCGACGAGCGTGTCCATGTTCGGCGCGCCGTGTGCGAGGGATTTGAAGCCGGATACGAAGAAATCCTTGTTGATCAGCATCACGACGATCGTGAGAAGCATCTGTACCGTCGCGAGGCCGATGTGATTATGTACGAGAAATGCAGGGACCGGCCAGCCCCACATGTTGTGTCCCATCGTGACATACATAAGAAGCACGAGGAACACGACGGAGCTGACGAGACGCTTCACAAGCTTCGGCGTCTCGCGGTCCTTCAGCGCGTCCTCCTCTGCCGCGAGCTTTGCGCTCGCGCTCTGCTTCGCCACAGCGGCGCCCTTCGGCTGCGCGCCGTAGCCAGCCGCCTCGACGGCCTTGATGATTTCATCGTCTGTCGCAGTTCCGTCAACCACCATGGAATTCGTGAGGAGCGAAACGGATACGTTCTTCACGTCCGGCAGCTTCGCGACCGCCTTCTCGACGTGGGCCTGGCAGGACGCACACGTCATGCCTGTAACAATATACTGACTCATTGTACTTTGACCATCCTTCCTGAACTAGTTATCGGATATCGACTGTCTACTGTCACAGTTCACATGCAGCCAGAAGCGCAGCGTTCGCGAACAGCAGAGCGGTATCGCTGACCGCCCTTCGGCTGACCGCGTGTGTCCTGTCACAGCCGCTGCATCACTTCATAAGCTTCTGCAGCACGGTGCACAGCTCGTCGATTGTCTCATCCTTGCCCTCGCGGATATCCTCCGCGACGCAGCTCCGGATGTGACATCCGAGCAGCACCTTGTTGAAGCTGTTCAGCGCGCTCGTCGCCGCTGAGACCTGCACCAGAATGTCCGGGCAGTACGCGTTGTTCTCGACCATCCGCTCAATGCCGCGGATCTGTCCCTCGACGCGCTTCAGTCTCGTGAGAAGCGCCTTCTGCTGCTCCGGGGTCCTCATTTTATGACGGCCGCTGCCGCAGCAGGAGGATTCTCCCGCGGATTCCGCCGCATTCTCCGCCCTCTCAAGGTCTGTGGGTTCTGTCACAGATCCGCAGCAGCATGGAGTTTCTTCCTTATGATCTACTGCCTTGTCCGCAGACTCCGTCGCAGAACCACAGCAGGTGTTTTGTGTATCAGCCATGAAACGCCTCCTTATGATGTTTCATCTGTTTCTGTATCTTTTTCAGAAGCCGGCCCGGATCTATACCCCTGTCCGGTATCCTTACGGTGCCCATCTTATACCCCACTATGGTATATGTCAAGAGGCATCTTCTTTTTTCGGTTTTCTCCTCGCCAGACGCTACGCCACCTTATTCCCGTAGGACATGAGGAGAAAATCAAGCTTCATACTCTACTCGAGTAGCGTCCCTCCGCCTTTCTGCCCCGCCAACCCCTACGCCGGCCGCGCTTCGTAGTATCTGAATGTATTTCTGCATATCCGAAGAAATCCTGTTAATCCTGTAATACATCCGATTGCTATTTACTATACATTATGTTATATTAATTGTGAAAGGCGGTGATTTTATGGCCAACAAAACAGCAATCGTAAATGCCCGGGTAGAGGAGGATGTCAAGGCAAAAGCCGAAAGCATACTTTCCAGAATGGGAATTCCTGCATCTGTCGGCATCAATATGTTTTATCATCAGATCATCTATTGCAACGGACTTCCCTTCACCCCGAAGGTTCCCAGGACAATGCCATCTATTGGAAACCTGACAACTGAGGACTTCAATTCCAGAATGGCAGAAGGTCTCTCCGATGCCAAAGCCGGACGCGGCAAAACACTGGATGATGCATTCAATCAGCTTCTCGGCGATCTGCCGGCAGGAGATACTGAAAATGAATAAATATCGGATTATTGTTACCGACCATGCGCTTCAGGCCATGACAGAAATCCGGGATTACATTTCATTTGAACTTTCAAACCCATCTGCTGCCAGAAAGCACCTCGAGGCCTTCCGGACAGAAATAAGGAAGCAGCTCACAACTATGCCTGATAAATTTCATCCAATTAGTGAAGAGCCTTGGGGCAGCGAGGGTGTACGAAAATTTTCTGTCAAAAGCTATTATATATATTACTGGATTAAAGAAGAATCCTTAACTGTATATGTGACAGATGTGTTGTACGCAGGAAGTAACCAGAAAAAACGACTTGCTGGTATGCCTATGGAATGATATCCGTCGGTATCATCTGAGATGACTCTCAAAATTCAGATATGAAGAAATGTTAAAATACACAGATCATAATAAATTGAAAAACGCAACAGGCTCCTTCGAGGAATCGCTCTCCGGCAGGCGCTGTCTCTTCTATGGGCAGACAGGTGCGAAGCTCTGCATGATCCAGCCTATGGACGATCACGACGAGGAGGTCCGTGAAAATGAGCTCCGCTTAATTTCGAAGGAGCTTGAAGGCACTCCCTTCATCCACGTCTCCGTGAAAATAAACGACTGGTCATATGACCTCTCTCCCTGGAAGGCGCCCGCCATCTACAAAGGCATGGCGTTTGGGGACGGCGCTCCCGCGACGCTCGATTTCATTTTGAGGGAAGTGATTCCGTATGCAAAGAAGCGGTTTCTTCTCCCGGAGGACACGCAGTTCATCCTCGGCGGCTACTCGCTCGCCGGGCTGTTCGCGCTCTGGGCAGGATATGAGACGGATGCGTTCAGCGGAATTGCGGCCGCCTCGCCGTCCGTGTGGTTTGAAAGCTGGGACAGCTTTATAAATGAACATCTGATCCGCGCCAGCCATGTCTACTTAAGCCTCGGCGACCGCGAGGCGAAAACGAGGAATCAGACGATGGCCCGCGTTGCGGACCGGATCGAGGAACAGTATAAGAACCTGCAGCAACAGAGCACAGACAGCACGCTCGAGTGGAACCCAGGGAACCATTTCCGTGACCCGGACGCAAGAACGGCCCGCGCCTTCTCGTGGTGCGCGGGCCGCATCTGAGACAATTCTCAAACCCAAAGATGTGTGCCAAAGATGCCACCAGTTACATCTCGAAGACCGATTACCAGGACTCACATCAGTCCCCGGAAGAACAGGCACTCGTCGTCATTGCACTGCTTTGCAAAGGCAGATTTCATATTGCAGTGGAAGACGTGCCCGAGCGAGTGCTCGTTGTCCCCGTAATAGCCGAAATAGCATCTGACGCCGTTCTTCTTCAGCACACGGACAAGCGGCTCCGCCTGATTCTCGAGAAAATCGCCCGTGCAGGTCATGACAAATGCAGGCGGGAATGCGGGCGTCACATGCATTTTCACATTGATCGCGTCGAGCTCCTCCCGCACGCCGCCCTCCGGCAGATAATCCCGCATCAGGGCGGTGTTCATTTCATTTTCCTTTGATCCGTCAATGACGATCTCATAGCAGCCGCAGTTGAGCGCGACGCCGCGCAGCTTCAGCCCCTCCGGCGCTGAAAATGAAAACTTCTCCGCATATTTCGGATTGGTGAGAAAGCACGCGTAGAGACCGAGGTCATTTCCGCCGGCGGAATCGCCGACCGCAAACATATTATCCGTATCAAAGCCATACTCGTCCGCGTGCGCCATGATCCAGCCGAAGACGCGGTTCGTGTCCTCGAGCGGCGCGGGGAATTTCGCGGCCGGCGCGAGGCGGTATGAGAAATTTACAACGGCAAAGCCTCTCTCCGCGAGCGACATGCAGTAGAACTGGTAGACCTCCTTGGAGCCGTAGACCCAGCCGCCCCCGTGCACACTGACGATGACCGGGAGCTTCTGCCCCTCGGCGGAAACCATCTGCGTTCCGGAAACATCCGCCGGGTCACGGATCTGCTTCGGACGGTAGACATCAAGAAGGTTCCAGACCGGGTCCTCCCCGTAGGAAATATTGTCATAGCGCACGACGTCGTCCGGCGTCACAAGCCCCTTGTCACGAGCCGCATCGCCCTTCTCACACATGCGGCAGTACACTTCACTGAATTTTGACATACGCTTATTTCTCCTTAATCTAGATGCAGACGCACTATACTATCATATTACCACGCCCGCATTTCCTATACAATGGAGCAGCAGTCTGCACCATACAAAAAGGTTACTGTTCACACGCCATCCAAAGTCGCATGCGGCTCAGGGTGATCTTCGGACTCCTCCGTATAACGCCCTCACCGCTCCTGATATCGCTGACCGTTCACCGAGGTCTGGTGGCGTGTGAACTGTAACACAAAAAGAATTGCAGTCTCCTTGACACTCCCTCTGCGCATGGTAGAATTTTCTGCGGCACAACACTCATCCAGCAATCCGGCTCGATATAAACAGGGGGGAAATGTATCATGTCAGATTCCAGCGTCCATTCGTCAGGCTCCATCCGCCGCATGACAGAGGGAAGCCCGCTTCGCCTCATTCTTCAGTTTATGGTTCCTGTCCTTCTGGGGCAGCTCGTCCAGCAGACCTATAATATGGTCGACTCGATCATCGTCGGCCGGCTTCTCGGCGCGGATGCGCTTGCCGCCGTCGGCGCGTCGTCCAGCGTCCAGTTCATGGTGCTCGGCTTCTGCAGCGGCGCCTGTGACGGCTTCGCGATCCCGGTCGCGCAGCGGTTCGGTGCCGCGAAAATGAAGGACATGCGCAGGTACGTCTACCACATGATCGTGCTGACCGTCATCTGCGCCGCGGTGCTGACAGTAGTCACGGCAATTCTCTGTCCCGCGATCATCCGCGTCCTGCAGACACCCGCAAATATTGAGAAAAATGCCATCACCTACCTGCTTGTCATTTTCCTCGGTCTGCCGTTCACGTTCTTCTACAACATGCAGGCGTCGCTCCTCCGGGCGGTCGGCAACAGCCGGGAGCCGTTCATTTTCCTTGCAGTCGCGGCGTCGCTCAACATCTTTCTCGACCTCTTCTGCGTCGCCGTCCTCGGCTGGGGCGTCGCGGGCGCGGCCATCGCGACGGTCACGAGCCAGGCGCTGAGCGGCCTGATGTGTCTCATTTTTATCGCCCGGAAAATGAAGCTCCTGCACCCGCAGAGGGATGAGCGAACCTGGGACAGGCACTATGCGATGAACCTGCTCGCGATGGGCCTTCCGATGGGCCTGCAGTTCTCGATCACGGCGATCGGCAGCATGGTCATGCAGGCCTGCAACAACAGCCTCGGCAGTCTCTACGTCGCGGGCTACACGGCCGGCGACCGCGTCGAGCAGTTCGTCATGTGCCCGTACGTCGCGCTGTCCTCGTCGATGGCGACCTACGTCGGCCAGAACTACGGCGCCGGCAAGTTCGACCGGATCAGGGCCGGTGTCCGCGACGGCTTCATCATGGGGCATATCTACGGCATCGTGTTCGGCTCACTCATGGCGATTATCGGGCGGAGCGTCGCCTCGCTCTTCCTGTCCGCATCCTCAGGTTCTGCGCAGATCCTTGATATCTCGGCGCAGTTCCTCATGACCGTCGGCTTCACGTTCTGGCTCGTCACGTCCGTCAATGTGTTTAGGCCGGCGATCCAGGGCATGGGCCAGCCCGGCAAGGCGATCATCTCCGGCGTCGTCGAAATGATCGCGCGGACTGCATTTGCCATCGGCACACTGCCGCTTCTCGGCTTCACGACGATCTGCTGGACGCATCAGGCCGCATGGATCACGGCCGGCCTCTACGTCATCCTGATGTACCGCGTCGTGTTCCGGAAGGCCGCCGGGAAGGTCCGCGCGGCATAAAATTGCCACAGTTCACACGTACCAGGATATCAGGGCAGATCCTCAGACTGTTTTCCGAGATCTGATCCATAACAAGAAATCCACGCACTGCTTGACAATGCGTGGATTTTTATATTCTTGCAATGTAACTATTCAGCACCCCAGACTCGGAACGCTTCGCGTTCCTCGTTGTGGGCGGACAGAGCGGCTTCGCCGCTTGTCCGCCCCTTGGAAAACTTTTGAAACCGAATGGCGAGCAAACTCTCCATTCGGATTTCATCAGTTTTCCAAGAGGTGCTGAATAATTACATATTACTGCATCTTCGTCTCCGCCCAGAACTCCCGGTCTCTGCCGCGGATCCAGGCATCCTCTGAAATCGTGAACGCTCCTTGAACTCAGCCGGAGAAACCCCGACCTCCTCCTTGAACACTCTTGTAAAAAAGCTTCGTGTTGAAAAATTCAGCTCCACCGCGAT
>OMYS01000041.1 GCA_900315305.1 uncultured Eubacteriales bacterium | reverse complement strand
AATGAGATCGGCACAAATGCAATTTTCTCGTGATACCATCTCCCGAGCGCCGTCAGCATGACGTTCGGGAGATTATAATTTTCCGGAATAAGCTGAATATATTTTGCAACATACTCAGTCCGCATGAGACGAAACGGCGCATTCGCGTCGGGAACCCTCACGCCGAATATGATGCGCAGAATCGCGCAGAGCGTCTTCTCGACAAATGCACGGTCCCTCCCGTCGCCCCGCACAGTCCGGTTTCCGAAAATCGCCACATATTTTTTCCTGTTTCTCCAGAATCTCTCAAATTCCGCCGGCTCCGTCTGTCCGTCCGAGTCCGTCTGGAAAATGAAATCCGCGTCGTGATCGATCGCGTACCGGTAGCCATAGAGCACCGCCGCGCCGTGACCGCCGTTCGGCTTCGTCAGTGGCAGGAGCAGCGGGTGCGTCTCCTCCATCTCCTTCAGGATCTCATACGTCTCGTCCCGGCTTCCGTCATTGACGACGACGAGCCTCGACAGCCCGTCCCCATTGTGCTTCTCCACAACCGGATACCAGCCGTCAACCAGCTGACGGATATTTGCCGCCTCGTTGTAGGCGGGCACGACAATATACAAAATATCCATGTCTATTCCCTCTTTACAAACAGTTAGTTATATTTTACTCTTTAGCACACGCTGAAACAACTCCATTCTGTCAGCGGCGTTAACACTCACTCCACACTGAGACTTCCATACAGCCTGCGATATCAGTAGTATATCCAACACGGTCCCAATATTCCGGGCCGTCCGCAGGCCCTTCTGCGGCGTGAGCCAAAGCCGTACCCTCTGACAGAAAAAGACAGCCCATGAGGTTGGCTGTCTTTTTCAAAAAGGAGGTGAATAAGATTATGAGGTTTATAAGCATTCGCAGGCGCGGCCAGCAGCGCCGCGATGCGAAAGACTTAACATTGTAAATGACGGGCAGGAGCCCGCGCCGGAATTACTTGTCCGGTGTGAGGTGCCAGATCTCGTCGTTGTACTGACGGATCGTTCTGTCGGATGAGAAGAAGCCCGCCTTTGCGATGTTGATGAGCGTCTTCTTAGCCCATGCCTTCTTGTCCTGCGTATCCTGAAGCATGCGCTCCTTGGTCTCGCAGTAATCTGTATAATCCGGGAAGGTCATGAACCAGTCCTTGTTGAGGAGCTCGTTCTTCAGTCTCGTGAGGCACTCCTCATTTCCGAGAGCAAGCATCTCCGGGCCGGTCAGGAAATCAACGGCCTTGTGGAGGACCGGATCCTTTTCGTAGTAATCGCGGCTTCTGTAGTCGCCGCGCGCATATCTTGCAATGACCGTGTCAGAGGACTCACCGAAGGTGTAGATATTGTCCTTGCCGACAAGGTTTGCGATCTCGACGTTCGCGCCGTCCATCGTGCCGAGCGTAAGAGCGCCGTTCAGCATGAACTTCATGTTGCCCGTGCCGGACGCCTCCTTCGAAGCGAGGGAGATCTGCTCGGAGATATCGCATGCCGGGATCAGCTTCTCAGCCGCCGTGACGTTGTAGTTCTCGATCATGACGACCTTCATGTACGGAGAGACCTCCGGGTCGTTTGCGATCACATCGCCGAGGCAGATGATTGCGTGAATGATATCCTTCGCGATGATGTATGCCGGAGCCGCCTTCGCGCCGAAAATGACGGTGATCGGCTGTGCCGGCTTCTTGCCGGCCTTGATCTCCTGGTACTTGCGGATCGCCCAGAGGAGATTCATCTGCTGTCTCTTGTACTCATGCAGACGCTTGGACTGGACATCGAAGATCGATTCCGGATTGATCTTCGCTCCCTGATGATCGTCGATCCACGCCGCAAATGCCTTCTTGTTCTCGTTCTTGACGTTCATGAGGTCCTCAAGGAACTTCTCGTCATCCTGGAATGCGAGGAGCTTCTCGAGCTCGTCCGCGTTGTGTTTCCAGCCGTCGCCGATCTTCGAGGAAATGAGAGCCGACAGGCGCGGGTTGCACTCACGGATCCAGCGTCTGAACGTGATGCCGTTCGTCTTGTTATTGAACTTCTCCGGATAAATCTTGTAGAACGGGGCGAGCTCCGTGTGCTTTAAGATCTCCGTGTGAAGGGCAGCGACACCGTTGACGGAATGTGAAAAATGAATGTCGATATTCGCCATGTGGACGTTGTTCTGATCGTCGATGATGTAGACGAACGGGTCCTCATACTTCGCGCGGACACGCTTGTCGAGGTCCTCGATGATCGGCATGAGCTGCGGAACAGCCTTCTCCAGATAATATCTCGGCCACTTCTCGAGAGCCTCCGCGAGGATCGTGTGGTTCGTGTATCCGCAGACATCCGTGACGATCTTGATCGCCTCGTCCGTGCCGATACCGTTCTCGCCGAGAACGCGGATCAGCTCCGGGATGACCATCGTCGGGTGCGTATCGTTGATCTGAACTGCGCAGTAGTCCGCAAGATCATGAAGGTTCGAGCCCTTTGCCTTCGCCTCATCGAGCATGAGCTGGACTGCATTTGCAACCATGAAATATTCCTGATAGACGCGGAGGATTCTGCCCTCCTCATCGGAATCGTCCGGATAGAGGAACAGAGTCAGGTTCTTTGCGATCTTCGTCTTGTCAAATGAAATGCGGTTGTGGATCACGCGCTCGTCGATGCTGTCGACGTCGAACAGTCTTAAGCGTCCGCTCTTGCCGTGATAGCCTGTGACATCAATCTCATACATCGTGGACTTGATGTCAAAGCCGCCGAAGTGAACCGTGTACTGCTTGTCTGTCCGTCTCATCCAGCTCTCCTGACCCCACTTGAGCCAGTTGTCCGGAGATTCATACTGGCGTCTGTCGACAAAGCTCTGTCTGAACAGGCCACAGTGATATGCAAGGCCTACGCCGTCTGCCGGAAGACCGAGTGTTGCAAGAGAGTCAACGAAGCATGCAGCCAGTCTTCCGAGACCGCCATTTCCGAGAGACGGCTCATACTCGAACTCCTCAAGATCCTCGATGTTCTTTCCAGCCGCAGCGAGCTCCGCCTTGACGTCGTCATAGAGTCTCAGGTTGATCAGATTGTTGGAGAGAAGCTTGCCGATCAGGAACTCAGCCGAGATGTAGTACAGCTTCTTCTTGCCCTCGTTATATCCTTTATTCTTCGCCGCATCCTGTGTCAGATCGATAGCCGCGTTGAAAAGCTCCAGCGTCGTGCAGTCCGCAAGCGGCTTCTTTGTATACGATGCAAGTGAATAGTTCGCCATTTTTATTCATCCTCCATGATGTGAAAAGTATGGTTTCTATGCCAGGCATTCTGCCTGATAAAGGTTCAGCCTTCGGTTTCCTTCTCCTCCGGCAGCCTTCCGTACATAACCATCGCGCGGTGAAGCCTCTGCGCGATTCTCTCGGTAAATGCCCCGGGCTTTGCTCTCCAGGACCAGTTGCTTCCGGTCGTGGACGGCGTGTTCATGCGCGCCTCGTGACCGAGCTCCAGAATATCCTGTGCCGTGACGATCGTAAGATCCGCGGCGGAAGCCCAGATGCCGCGCATCATGCCCCAGCCGTAGCCCTCCTTCTTTGTCAGATTGAGGTACTCAATCGCGCACTTCTGCGATTTCTCCGGCACCGAATCGAACCAGCCGAGAACCGGTTCATTGTCATGCGTTCCCGTGTAGGCAACGCATTTGAACGGATATTCATGCGGCTTGTAGCCGCTGTTTCCGTCGCTGTCAAATGCAAACTCCTCGACCTTCATGCCCGGGAAGCCCGTCTCACGGAGAAGGTCCGTGACGTCCCTGCCCTGGACACCCAGGTCCTCCGCGATGATGCTCTGCTCGCCGAGCTCCTCCCTGATCTTCTTAAAGAGATCAAAGCCGGGGCCCTTCTTCCAGCGCCCGTTCACCGCAGTCGGATCGCCGTACGGGATCGCGTAGTAGCTCGCGAAGCCGCGGAAATGATCGATCCGCACGACGTCGTAGAGGCTGCACATGTGACGGATTCTTGCGATCCACCAGCGGTATCCGTTCTTCTTCATCTCATCCCAGTCAAAGAGCGGATTGCCCCAGAGCTGCCCGTCCGCCGAGAAATAATCCGGCGGGCACCCGGCGACCTCAATCGGTGTCAGGTTCTCATCGAGCTGGAACTGATCCGGGTTGGACCAGACATCGACGCTGTCAGCCGATACATAGATCGGAACATCGCCGATAATCTTGATTCCATTCTCGTTGGCGTAGGCCTTGAGCTCCGTCCACTGTCTGATGAAGAGGAACTGCACTGCCTTCCAGAAATCAATATCATCTTTATATTTTGTCCGCAGCTCCGCAAGCACCTCCGGCTTCCGGAAGCGGATATCATCATCCCACTCGGACCACGGGCGCCCTTCATTTGCGTCCTTGAGCGCCATGAACAGCGCGTAATCGTCGAGCCAGAACGCGTCCCGGCAGAACTTGTCGTAATCGGCCGGCGCATTTTCAAGGAACCGTTTGCATGCAATCCTGAGAACCGGATATCTCATCTGGTACATCAGACCGTAATCTACGTGCTCCTGGCTGTATCCCCAGTCCTTCTTTTTGTATTCCTCCGGCTCAAGCAGTCCGTCCTCCGCCAGCATGTCAAGATCGATCATGTACGGATTTCCCGCGAATGTGGAAAAGCTCTGATACGGACTGTCGCCGTAGCTCGTCGGACACACAGGCAGGATCTGCCAGTAGCTCTGCCCGCTCTTCTTCAGAAAATCTATGAACTGATATGCCTCACTCCCCATCGTTCCGATTCCATATGGGGATGGAAGACTTGTGATGTGCATCAGTATGCCATTTGCTCTCATTTCATTCTCTCTCCCGATTACAAATTACTGATCCGCGGTCCGTGACGCACGGATTCTTTACTTCTTAGACACTGTGGAGTACAGGCTTCTCCACATATGCCATCCCCGAACCGGCTGTCTGCCGGCTGCCAGCTGTTTCAGGCTCTGTGTCTCCCGCCTCGCTCCCATTCGAAGCAGGAAAACATAAATCCCGCACGCTGTCCCCCTCCTGGAAACCGAACGCGACGACCTCGTGCGAAGAATCCGCGTTCTTTTCGATGCATCGAAGCAGGATATCGACGCCGTGTCCGGCGATCGTAGCTGTATTCTGTACTATCGTCGTCAGCTTCGGGTGACTGTACCTCGACAGCTCTATGCCATCGAATCCGCACACCGAGATATCCTCCGGACATCTCAGTCCCTTGTCATAGAGAGCCCGGATCGCTCCGAGTGCCATGATATCCGATGACGCAAAAATCGCTGTCATCTCGGGGAAGTCCTGAAGGAGCCTGACCGCTGCGTCATAGCCCCCCTGCAGAGAATATCTTGCGAATTCGACCTGCCTGTGAAGATCCAGCATCAGACCGTGTCTTAAGAATGCACTCTGCACGCCTGTGATCCGGAGAAGCGACGGCCTCGACAGCTGCGGATTGCCCGCAATCACGCCGATATTCCTGTGTCCCTTCTTATACAGATACTCTGTCATGGCTTCTGCCGCGGCCTCATCATCAACTGAAATAGAACTCAGATTGCTGACATTCAGATGAGACGCGCCGACCGTGACCAGAAGACACGGAACGCCGAGCGCCTTGATCCGCTTCTCCTTCCCCTCGACATTTGCGCCGAGAAATGCAATTCCCATCGGCTTTTTTTCTGCGCTGATTTTCTCCGCGAGCGCAATTTCGTCGTCGTCCTGATCAATATAGGAAGCCATGCACACATAGCCCGCCTGCTCGATCAGGAGCTGCATATGCTCCAGAATATCAGAAAGCAGTGTGTTCTGCGTTCCCTTGATGATAATGGAAATGCCCTGACGCGCCTGCAGCTTCAGGTGCCTTGCATTTGCGTTCGGCTGATAGTCATGGGCGAGAATAACAGCCATAACCGCATCTCTCGCCTCCTGACTGACGTTCGGGTTGTTGTTGAGAACTCTGGAAACGGTTCCTACTCCGTACCCGGACTCCGCTGCAATTTCCTTAATTGTCATCGCATCAACCCCTTCATATCAACGCCATCTGTCCTTGTCATTCTGCCCGACATCCCTCCTGTCCGCCTGCCATGCTCCGCCAGGAAATGCCTGTTTTACAAGGGAAACGATTATGCTCCGGCAAAACCGTCCCGTCTGCTTCCGAAATCTGTTTCATTCTGTAATCAATGGATGGTTGTTATGGAACCGTTTCCATCTACTTGTCTAATATAACCGTTTTGCTTCCAAATAGCAAGAGGCATCCCCAAAAAAATAAAATTTATGCAAGGTTCACATATTGCTTGTCTGCATTTTGGGCAGATTGCTCAAATGCACCTCTGTCGTTCATGCGCGGAATACCGCGAAGCTCTGCGGACCAAGTACAAGCGCATGCGCTCCGGCTGTCACAGAGCCGCCGATTCCGAGCAGCTGCTCTCCGAGCCGTGCCCCTGCAAAGCTCTCAAGCTCTCCGTACGGAATCTCCGCCTGCTTCTTCGACGGGTTCACGGCACAGACAAGATCGCCCCGCCTGTAGACGAGCGGCGCCTCTCCCTTCCTTGCGTACAGAACGCGAAAGCTTCCGTCCGCCTGCAGATCAGGTTCCGCGTGACGAAGTCCGAGCACCGCCTTCACCGCGCTGTACAGAGAATCCGGGTCCTGCATCTCATCCTCCGCATCCGGAGCACCCGGCGTCCGGTCGACCGGAAGATACAGCTTCTCCTCGTCCGCATCCGAAAATCCCGCATTTTTCCCGGCCGTCCACTGCATCGGCGTCCGCGAGCCCGTCCGCGTATAGCCGCCTTCCTTCGTCGGCAGAAGCTGATAACGCATGCCGATCTCATCCCCGTAGTAAATGAACGGCACACCCGGCATCGTGAGGATCATCGCGTACGCGAGCTTCAGCTCGTCCGGTGTGAGGTTTGCGGCCGGCCGCGGCGTATCGTGGTTGCATGTAATCAGGCTGATATAACCCTTTCCCTCGATCGACCGGAGTCTCGGCTCATACTCCTCCAGAAAATGAGTGGCGTCTCCGCCGCCGTCCGCCTTGAAATAGCTCCTGTCCTCAAGCTTCTTTCCCTCCGACAGCACATTCATGCCGGCTCTCTCATAGTCGCGCAGCAGGGAATTGTACCCGTTGCCCATCCAGTCGAGATAAAAATCCATATGGAAGCCCGCCGGAATCGCCTGCTCCGGGACGCCCCACTCAGAGACGAGCGCCGCCTCCGGGTAGTCGCGGTCCAGCATGGCGCGCACATCTCTCCAGACCTCCTGTGTTCCCGACTTGTTCTCATCATCATCCTTGACAAGCGAATTGGCCATATCGACGCGGAAGCCGTCGCAGCCTCTGTCAAGCCAGAACCGCATGATGTCCTTCAACGCCTCACGCGTCGCGAGCGCGTTCGGCGAGTCGACCGCGTCCTGCCACGGCTGCTTCGGATGAAGCCAGCCGTAGTTGAGGGCAGGCTGGCACTTGAAGAAATTCAGCATGTACGCGCCGTTCCGCTCGCACTCGCCGCCGATGTACGGATGACCATCAATTCCGAAGAACCAGCAGTCCGTCCAGATATAGCGGCCGCTGTATTCATTTTTCTCAGCCTTGCCGCTCATCTTAAACCACTCATGCTCCTCGGACGTGTGGCCCGGCACGAGGTCGAGCAGCACATGCATACCGCGGCGGTGCGCCTCACGAAACAGCTCCTCGAGGTCCTCATTTGTCCCGTAGCGCGGCGCGACCTTCTTGTAATCGCGGATGTCATAGCCCGCGTCCTTGAACGGAGAGTCAAAGCAGGGATTGATCCAGAGCGCATTTGCGCCGAGGTTCCTGACATAGTCAAGCTTCTCCGTAATACCCGGAATGTCCCCGATTCCGTCCGCATTCGTGTCGCGGAAGGACTGCGGGTAGATCTCATAAAATACTGCATCTTTAAGCCATTTCGGCATAATGTTCCTCCGTTTCAAAGAATCTCCGCGATGTCCCCGTCCATAATCAGACGGCACCTCGCATCATTTTGGAATCTCTCCTGAAGGCGCCTTACAGCCGCCTCCGTCTCTTCCTTCGTCTTCGCGTATGTGTTCAGAAACATGCTGTCGACCCCCGCTGCCTTCGCGACGCCAAGGTCCGAGTCATAGTCATTTCCGATCATCACGCTTTCCTCCGGATCAAGCCTCTGCTCCGCGAGAAGTCTTCGCATAAACGACGGGTCCGGCTTCTTCACGCCGCACGCCGAGGAAATGTAAATTCCGTCAAAGTACGGAAGAAGTCCCGTGCTCTCAAGCTCCGGAAATGTAAACAGGGCCTGTGCATTCGAGAGAAGATAAATCCCTTTGCCCTCCGCCTTCAGCCTGTCCAGCGCCTGTTTCGTGTGCGGATAGAGCTTAAGCTTATCGCGCGAGATGATCCGGAAGACATTTGCCACGGCAGTCAGCCAGCCGCTCCCGGAGAGAGCCTGCACGAGGTGCCGCTCACGCTCTCTGTCATCCGCCGGCATATACGCTGCCTTGTTCGCAGACTGCGATCCGGCGCAGAATGCCCCCACATCATCCGGCATTATCTCCGGTATGATCTCGCGGCACTCATGTGTCCGCGGTGCCTCAAGGAGAAGCCTCGAGAAGACGATGCCGAGGTCGATCTCCGGGCAGTATAAATCATCGGTCCGGGTCTGCCGCATGGCTTTCTCTTCCTCCGCGACCATCCGGATATACGTTCTTCTAAGCTCCGCCGGCTTGTAATCCGCGCCGTACACACTGTAAAAAGCCGCCATCTTTTCCCAGAGAAGCGGGCTCTCCTCGTCCGTGTGGATATCGACCAGCGTGCCATACAAATCAAAAATATAATTTTTATACATATGGTTCTCCAATGTCCGCCGGCGTGCAGGCACGCCGCGTCCTGCGTCATCAGCACCCCAGACTCGGAACGCTTCGCGTTCCTCGTTGTGGGCGGTCAGAGCGGCTTCGCCGCGCTCATCAAGTGTATAAGTCCCGACGGATTGCTCCGCTGCTTCGCAGCTCCCGCAATCCTACAGGCATTCGCATTCTCATGCCGCTTACGCGTCATTCAGCACCCCAGACTCGGAACGCTTCGCGTTCCTCGTTGTGGGCGGTCAGAGCGGCTTCGCCGCTTGTCCGCCCCTTGAAAAACTTCTGAAACCGTCCGGCGAGCAAGCTCTCCGTCCGGTTTTCATCAGTTTTCCAGGGGGTGCTGAGTAATTACATAAAGAGCCGGGCAGCCGGACCGAAAGGGTCCGGCTGCCCGGCAGATATAAAAGGAGAAATATAATGATAATGTCTTTGTTCAGCCCTTGACTGCGCCGCCTGTGACACCTTCGACGTAGTACTTCTGCAGGCACATGAACAGGATCACGACCGGAATCGCGACCAGCACACCGCCGGCGCAGAACCGTGTGAAGTAACCCTGATAGTCGTTCGTCCATACCCAGCGTGTGAGTCCGACAGCGACGTTGTAGCTCTTATCATTACCGAACGCGACATAGGATGCGAAAATGTAGTCGCACCATGGAGCCATGAAAGCAGTGAGTGCTGTGTAAATGACAATCGGCTTTGAGAGCGGAATGATCATCTGATAGAAGATCTGGAACCGCGTCGCGCCGTCGATTCTTGCTGCCTCATCGAGAGCCTTCGGAATCGTATCAAAGTAGCCCTTGCAGACGTAGTACTGCATACCGGAGGATGCGCAGTACACAAGGATCAGGCCCGGAACAGCACCGGCCTGTGTCAGGCCGAACTGCTTCAGCAGGAAGTACATGCAGATCATGGTCAGGAAGCCCGGGAACATACCGAGAACCAGCCAGAATCTCATGAGAAGCTTTCTGCCCTTGAAGCGCATTCTCGACAGCGCGTAGCTGACGCCGAGGACAATCAGTGTCTGGAAGAATGCCGTGAACAGCGCGATGATAACCGTGTTGACGTACCATGACACATAGTTTGTCTTGCCTGAGAGCAGGAACTTGTAGTTATCCAGCGAAAAATGCTTCGGGATCAGATAGCTGACCATGCCGCCGTACTCCGACGAATACGAGCGGAAGCTCTGCATGACAATGCCGAAGAACGGGTACAGCCAGATAATACTGATGAGAATGAGAACGAGATAGCAGAAAAACAGATTAACTCGTCTCTTACCCTTCATAGATGCGTATTTCTTATTATCCATTACTGAAAGCCCTCCTCATCCTTAACCGACGGAAGCATGTTGTAAACAACCAGAGATACAACAGCCGTTACGATGAAGACCATGATACCAATGACAGCGGCCATCTTGTAGTTCGTGTCGTTGACCGTCATCTTGTAGAGCCAGGTGACCAGAAGATCGGTGCTGCCTGCATTTCCCGTCAGACTCATCGACTGTGGTCCGCCTTGCGTCAACAGGTAAATGACGTTGAAGTTGTTCAGGTTTCCGGTGAACTGTGTCAGAAGGAACGGACCTGTGACGAACAGCATGTACGGAAGTGTGATGTACCAGAACATCTGCGGAGCCGTCGCGCCGTCCATCTTTGCGGACTCGTAGAGGTCCTCCGGAATGTTCATCAGAAGGCCGGTAGCAATCAGCATCATGTACGGAATACCGATCCAGATGTTGATCAGGATGATCATGACCTTTGCGAGCGTCGGATCTGTCCAGAACGGGATCGCCGACTTGATGATGCCCGCGTTCATCAGGAAGCCGTTGACGATACCGTCAGCGTCGAACATCTTCGATACATACAGCAGGGAAACGAACTGCGGTACAGCAATCGTGATGACGAGGATTGTTCTCCAGAGCTTCTTGAACTTGATGCCCTTCTTGTTGATCAGCATAGCGACCATGAGACCGATGAAGTAATCAAGGAATGTCGCGAAGAATGCCCATACGAGTGTCCAGCCGAGGACCTTCAGGAATGTCGGACCAAATCCCGTCGTTCCGAATGAAAACAGGTTCGCGAAGTTCTTGAAGCCGACCCATGTGAAGAGGTGTGTCGGTGACTGATGCGTCGAGTCATAATTCGTGAATGCGACGCAGATCATGAAGATGATCGGCAGGACTGTGAAGATGAAGATACCCAGAACCGGGATCGCCAGCAGGGTCTTGTCGAAATTGTGGTCAAGCAGAGATCCGAGGACCTTCTTGTTGGACGGAAGCTTTCTGCCATTCTTCAGAGCTGCCTCCTCGACCATGTTCTCCTGAACATTCATTCTCCAGATGAAAATGAACGCCGCAATGATGACGATCGAGAGGATACCAAACAGAAGAATCAGGAAGGAGTTATCGCCGTATACCGTGTGGCGATGAACTCTTGTCGTCTCGACTGTTCCGAGCGTATTCAGCTTGCTCAGGTATTTCCAGCCGAAGCCGATCATATAAAGGAAGAAAAGAAACTCGAGCGCCAGATATGTGATGCCCTTGACGATCTGTCCTCTCATCAGAGGACCGAAACCGAATACGACGTAGGAGAGACGGGTTTTCCAATCACCATCCTTGAAGGTCGTTCCGATTTCCTTGAAATTTTTTCCGAGTGCCGCGCCGAACGACATACCCGAACTTTTTGCTTTTGCCATCTGCCATTCTCCCCGGTTCCAGCCGGAACCGTGCTAATTACATTTTACAAACGACTCTTTTTCAAAACACAAGCCGGCAGAAGTAACCGCCGGCCTGTGTGTTCTGATTATGATTGTTCAGATATCTGATCTGCAGATCAGCCCTGAGCGTAGGACTTGCATGTATCCTGGAACTTCTGAAGTGTGCTCTTCAGATCGCTGTCAGAAGTAGAGGATGTGATCTTGCCCTGGATGATATCATCGCCAAGGCTCTTTGCGAGATCCCAGTAGTCGTTCGGGTAGTTGCCCTGCGGAATGTCATACTGCATCTGATCGTTGAGTGCCTTCAGAGCCTCATCAGACTGAACATCAGAGGACTGCTGATCCTTCAGGTTCGACGGACCCCAGCCGATTGCCTGATAACGGGCAAGCTGAACTTCCTCGCTGGAGAGATACTTTGCAAGGTCATCGCAGACAGCAAGCTTGTCATCATCTTCCTGCGGCTTGACACCGAGAAGCTTGTAGCCTGAGAAGCCGGACATCTGATATGTCTTTCCGTCTGTGCCAGTCCAGCTCGGCAGCTTCGCGCAAGCGTAGTTGTCACCGAAGAGCTTCTTGACTGTTGCAGCATCCCAAGTACCATCAACGATCGCGCCGACATTTGTTGCGTCACCAGCGGAAGAACCGTTCTGGAATGCGGAGGAGGACTGAACCTTGATGATCTCCTTCAGAGCCTCGACACCTGCATCAGATGCATAATCGACATCGCACTTTGTGAAATTGCCGTCCTTATCTGTGTCATATGTAAGCTTGCAGCCTGTGCCGAAGAAGAATGCTGTCTGATACCAGCCGTTGTTGATCTCCATGTAGAAGTTCTTCTTTGCTGCAGCGCAGTCAGAGAGGATCTTGTCGAGATCAGACGGATCTGTGACAACGCTCTTATCATAGTACAGGAAGTAGCCGTTATCAGATGTCAGCGGATAAGCGTACAGCGTGTCACCGACTGTTGCAGCCTTGACAGCGCCGGAATCATTGTCGTTCTTGACACCATCAACGTTCTCATCAGCGACCGTCTCAAGCGCGCCTGCAGAAACAAGACGCGCGAGCTGATCCTGAGCGAAGCCGTAGACATCAGCACCGGAGTTGACATCTGTGATCATGTTTGTCGCAGCGTCAGCCTCGCCGACCGGCTCAACGGAGAATGTATAATCAGCAGCTGCGGAGTTGTCCTTGACGAACTGCTGAATTTCCTGTGTTGTGAAATCAACAGCTGCATCAGCGACCCAGACCTTGATCGTGCCCTTCGAGCCGTTTCCGACAGTCTCTGTCGCAACAGAAGATGTAGAAGATGCAGCTGCTGTGGAATCTGCTGTAGAAGCTGCTGCAGAATCTGTTGTGCTGACGACATCGCCTGCAGAAGAAGATGCTGTCGATGTTGTGGAAGAGCTGCTGCCGCAGCCGGCCATTCCTGCAGTCATAACAGCTGCAAGACCCATAGCCATAAGTCTCTTTGTTTTCATGTGATGTTTCCTCCCTTTAGAAACGTTTTAATGAAATAAAATTCATTGCCTTTGGACGTCGCGGCTTGTTTCCGCAAGCTCTGTTGTTTTAGTGTGGAACCGTTTCCATCCATCTGACATAAATATAGCCAGTTACCGGGAATATTTCAATGCTTTTTTTCGGTTTTTTCGTTTTTCGTGCTATATACACAAATTACGCCCGCTGATTTTGTGCATTATTTCAGGTAAGTTGCTGTCCCGGCTGGACAAAAAATATGGAACCGATTCTTTTTTATTAAGGGTCTGCCATTCCAAAGTGAACCAAAGCTCCGGGTCTGTTCATCTCACAAGTCTCTCTCCGAACGAAAACTACAGACAGTCACTTTCAAACCGACCATCCGGGAGATTCTCCCGGACGCAAAACCAGCGGGAGGTACATATCTCCCGCTGGTTCCTGTAATCTGATCCCGAATACAATCATCCGCGCTATCACCGAAGTATTTCCTGTGAACTACGAAGTATAAGAAAATGCCTTCTTTACATCATCCCACGTCCCGCTGCCGGCGGCATACGCATTCAAAGCCTCTGTCAGGCCTGACCTCCACGAATCGGGATCCGCAACCGCCGTGTACGCCCACGGCACAGACGTCCTTCCCTGCATGCCGTACGTGATCGCCTTCGCTCCGAATGCATTTGCCGGCGCAAAATCTCCCGTACATGTATCATACGGACAGATAAGCCCCAGGTCCTGACCGAGCGCGGCTCTTCCGGCATCAGATGTATAGAGCCACTCGAGAAATGTCAGTGAGGCCTGAATTTCCCTCTTCCTCGCCTTCGCATTGACAGCCCAGTGATAATCGGAATCGATGCAGAGCCCTTCATTTGCATCATCGACGCCGAAATAGATCGGAATGATATCGAGGTCCGATGCCGTCACCGCGTATGTGCCGCCTGTAAGCGTACTGTAGTCCTGATCGCCGCCCTGCCAGAAGACCGCCTGACCGGAACCGAATTCCTGCTCCGCATCATACCCGCCGTCCGCAAGATGCGTCACATCTGCCGCCGAATCTCCTGTATAGAGGTCGAAGACCTGACGCAGATTCTCAAGATACGTTCCGGAGAGCGAAGCTGCCGTCGCGGAGAAATCCGTCACACCCCTGTCCCGAAGCTCATAGTAGATCGGAAGCGCCGCGAGCTGCTCCGACATCTTCCACGAGGATGCGCTGTCAAGAGACGGGGACGCGAACGCCTCCGTCACGGTAAATGAGCTTCCGTCCGCTGCGAGCTGTGCATTCAGCTCCGGAAGCCTCGTCTCAATATCGTCCGCGACCGCCGACAGCGCCGCAAGGCTCTGAATATCGTCAGGCGACGAAATGAGAGCGCCGTTCATTTGGCAGTAGGCATTAAGTATCGTTCGGTTGCAGACGATGCCATAGACATGAACAGACGCGGGAACCGCGGCTGTCTTCCCGTCATATGTGACAGAGAGCGATGGATCCGCCACATGGGACGCGATATCCGAGCCACTCAGGTCATACAGATAATCTGACCATTTCGCGGCGTCTGTCTCACTGCCGATATTGAAGATTGTCGGATACTCATCCTGCCTCAGGAATTCCTTCAGGTCCGCGTTGTAATCGCCATTCGAAACTGTCACAACCGTGACATTGCCGCCCAGCTCCGAATTGTAGAGCGTCGCAAGTGTCTGAAGCGCAGCATCCGCCCGCGGGTCCGCATTCAAGACACAGACTCGCCCGTTGTCGATCGAAAGCCCCGCATTATTGACCGTGAGATTTGCCGAGGAGACGACTCCTCCGAACTGATCCGCCGACTCTGTGCCGGCTGCCGCTGTCGCGATATCTGCAGATGTCCCGCTCTCAGCGGCTGTTTCGCCATCCTGAGGTGCCGCCTGCGTTTCTGCCGGGGATGAGGCAGCCGCCTCTGCGGCAGTACTGGCAGCGGAATGTCCTCCCGTCTGTCCCTTGCTGCCGCAGCCGGCCAGAGCGCACGCGAGCCCCACGGCAAGGGCTGCCCGATATATCTGTCTGTGCATAAAAACCTCCATATTCTCCAAGAAGCATAGCACATCCCCGCCGCGAAGCCAACTTCATTCCTTACAGGAGGACGGAGTCTGCCCGATACCACCCTGATATCGCTGACCATTCACCAATGTCTGGTGGCGTGTGAACTGTAACCATGTGTGAGCTTTCACCCCATCTCCAGCACGACCGCCTGGTAGCCGTCCATCGTGAGCACGCCGTCCTTCACAGCAAAATCTCCGCAGTTATTGAGCAGGACATGCCGCACCTCGCCCGGCAGCTTCACCTCACGCTTTTCATTCCGGTAATTGCCCAGCACAAGCAGGGTCTGCTTCTTACCCTTCCGGTAGAACGCCATAAAGTTGCTCTGGTCCTCCATGAACGGAACAAATTCCCCGTAGACGACCGTATCCGAATAGTCGCTGTTCTTCCGGAGGTTCGTGAGCTTTCTGTACCAGTTCAGCACTGAATCCGGGTCTCTGTTCTCTGCCGCCACATTCACCGGCTTGATCTCCGG
>OMYS01000029.1 GCA_900315305.1 uncultured Eubacteriales bacterium | reverse complement strand
GATGGGTTTACAGATGAAAATTCCGCAGGTATAATTTTCGGTAGACTGGCCGCGAATTGCGGCTGACTGGAAAGAGCGGGAGAATAGATGATGCACGGATATGCAGCAGAGAACAGTAAGGGGACCGGGCGAGGGCAGGCCGCTCCGCCTGTCCGCGGCCGTATGGCCGCGCTCAAATGGGCTTTTCCGCTGACGCTTCCCGTGATGGCCGGCTATGTGTTCCTCGGGATTACCTACGGAATTCTCATGGTCCGGCAGGGGCTTCCGGTCTGGCTGCCGATTGTCACGGCGGCGGTTGTCTACACGGGCTCGATGGAGTTCCTGCTCACAAGCATTCTCGTGTCGTCCTTTAATCCGGCGTCGGCCTTCGCGACGGCGATTATGGTCGGCGCGCGTCACCTCTTCTATGGCATCTCGATGCTCGGAAAATACCGGGGCATGGGATGGAAGAAGTTTTATCTCATTTTCACGACGAGCGACGAGACGTTCGCAATCAACTACTCGGCGGAGATTCCGGACGACATCGACAGAGGCTGGTTTTATTTCTGGGTCTCGCTGCTCGATCAGGGCTACTGGATCGCGGGCTCGGCGCTCGGCGGGCTCTTCGGCTCGCTGATCACGTTCAACACGAAGGGACTCGACTTCGTCATGACGGCGATGTTCATCACGATCTTCATGAACCAGTGGCTGAAGGACGGCGAGGGGCTTGACGGGTTCTTCACAAAGCACGTCAGCGAATTTGTCGGCATTTTCGGCTCGATCATCTGCCTGATGATTTTCGGGCCGGACCATTTTATTATTCCGACGATGATCGTGATCCTCGCGGCGCTGACTCTGCTCCGCCCGAAGCTCGATCATCCGGAAAATGAAGCCTCCGCGGACGGGGAGACGGGAGATCAGCCGGCTGCGGCGGTAGATGGACAGAACAGCATCACCGGTGATCAGGCAGCCGCAGTGGGACAGGGCCGCATCACCGGCGATGGGGCGGCTCCGGCAGGCCGTGATACGGAGAAGGGAGTCGGCGTATGACAGGCACACAGGTTTTTATCACGATTGCGGTCGTCGTCGCGGCGACGATGCTCACGCGCTTCCTGCCGTACATCTGCTTTCCGCAGGGCCGGAAGACGCCGAAATACGTGAATTATCTCGGCAAGGTCCTCGCGCCGGCCGTCTTCGGTCTGCTCGTCGTCTACTGCCTCCGGAACGTGAATTTCACCGGAGGAAGCTTCGGCATCCCGGAGATCATAGCGGTCCTTGTCGTCATCATCACATTTGTGTGGAAGCGGCAGATGCTGCTCTCCATGGCGAGCGGGACGCTTCTCTACATGCTGCTCGTGCAGACTGTCTTCAAATGAACCGGAAACGGGGACGGAGCTTTCCGTCCGGTACCACACCACAAGGAGCCGCGCGGGCTTCGGTCTTTAGGCCGGGGCCTTCGCGGCTCTCATAAGGATTTCATTTATGAGTAATCAGAAACATGCGGACACCGTCTCCGTCTTTGAGAACCCGTCGATCGGCCGCGCCGTCTGGACGCTCGCGATCCCGACCGTCATCACGCAGCTGATCAACATGATCTATAATTTCGCCGACACCTGGTTCGTCGGCCGCACGGGAAATGCGGCGATGGTCGCGGCGACAAATGTCTGTATGCCGCTTTTCGTCATCATGGCGGCGATCGCGAACCTGTTCGGCATCGGCGGCGCGAGTGTCATTTCCCGCGCGCTCGGACAGAAGAAGCCGGAGAAGGCGCGTAAGGTCTTCGCGTTCTGTCTCTACGGCGGCCTTGTCGGCGCGGTCTGCTACGCGGTCTTCATCGCCCTGGCAAGGCCCGCTCTGATCCCGCTCGTCGGCGGCGACAGTGCGGATTATGACTATATCTACAGCTATATGTTCTGGACGATGACGGTGGGCGCGATCCCGACCGTCGGAAATGTCCTCTGCGGCCATCTGGTCCGCTCAATCGGCGCCGCGAAGGAGGCCGGCTTCGGCATGTCGCTAGGCGGCATCCTCAACTGCTTTCTCGATCCGCTGTTCATGTTCGTGATTCTCCCTCCGGGAAATGAAGTGACCGGCGCGGCGATCGCGACGATGCTCTCGAACACGGCGGCCCTCGTGTATTTCCTCATTTTCCTTGCGAGACACAAGGACAACCCGGTCTTCACGATGAACCCGCGGGATATTTCATTTGCGGACAGAATTCCGGGCGATGTGCTCGCGATCGGTATCCCGGCCGCGCTGCAGACGACGCTCGCGATGGTCTCGAATATCTTCGCAAATGCGCTTGTCGTCGGCTACGGCACGGAGGCGGTCGCCGGCATGGGCGTCGCGAAGAAGATCAACATGATCGCATTCAACACGTCGATGGGCATGACGCAGGGCGTGCTGCCGCTGATCGGCTACTATTATGGCTCGAAGAATTATGCGAGACTCCGGAAGGTCGTGCGCTACACGGCGAAGGTGCTGCTCATTTTCACGCTCTGCTGCGTTGTGATGTTCGTGACGTGCGCGCCGTATCTGTGCGCGTTCTTCATCAATGAGACGAAGACGATCGAGTTCGGAACGCGGTTCCTCCGGATCATCGGCTATGCGGCCCCGTTCTGCGCGCTGTCCTACATGTGCAACACGGTCTTCCAGGCTACGGGCAACCGGGCGAGGTCCTTCGTCCTGTCGATCATGCGGAAGGGCCTCGTCGATATCCCGATGATGTTTGTGCTGCGGGCGATGATCGGAGTCGACGGCGTCTGCTGGGCGACGCCATTTGCCGAGGTTGTGTCCGCCGTGATCGCGGTGATTCTGTACTTCTCATTCATGAAAAAGCTGACGCCGGCGAAGGCGTAACGATTCAGCACCCCCAGACTCGGAACGCTGCGCGTTCCTCGTTTTGGGCGGACAGAGCGGCTTCGCCGCTTGTCCGCCCATCGGAAAACTTCTGAAACCGTCCGGCGAGCAAGTTCTCCGTCCGGTTTTCATCAGTTTTCCGCTGGGTGCTGAACTTTTTCAAAAAATTTAGCACTCAACACTTGACAGTGCTAATAATTGGTGTTATAACTGCTCTAGAACGAAAGAGGAGATGAGAAAGAGCTCCGGACGGATGGTTCTGAAAAGACAGGAACCGGGAGCTGAGAAATGAAGTTCATTTCCCACGTTCAGAGGATTGATGGTCCGGCGAAAGAGCCGGATATACGAAATACGGAATGACAGGGTTTCATCAGATAGATAGATTGAGGAGGCAATGATTATGTTAGTACCGAGTTTATTTACAGATAATTTTGTTAATGATTGGTTTAATGATGCATTCAACACTACACCGACACTGTTCAAGGCATCCGGCAGCAGCCTTATGAGCGCTGATGTCAAGGAATACAAGGATCACTATGAACTGTCACTTGAGCTTCCGGGCTACAAGAAGGAAGATGTCAACGCTTCTCTGAAGGATGGTTATCTGACCATTGAAGCGAAGAGAGAAGACAAGAAGGACGATAGCGAGGACGAGGCGCACTTTATCCGCCGCGAGCGCTACGTTGGCACCCTTGAGAGAACCTTCTATGTAGGCGAAGATGTCAAACAGGAAGACATCAAAGCTAAGTTCGACAACGGTGTTCTGGAGATCAACATCCCGAAGGTTCAGGCAAAGCCTGAAGTCGATACCGCGCAGAATATCGCGATTGAGTAAGGGATGAATAGAGCGGAACCGCATAAAGCGGCTCCGTATCATCAAGAAGATGAAAAATGAAGAGCCTTCCGGTGCGGGTTTCCGCGCCGGAGGGCTCTTTTTTGTCATGATTCAGCACCCCTTGGAAACCTGATGAAAGCGAGCGGAGAGCTTGCTCGCCGGTCGCCTTCAGAAGAGTTTCAAGGGGCGGAATCGTTATCTTTTTTAATTCTCGTTCCAGGTCTCGACCTGCTCGAGCAGCCACTTCGTCCAGGCCTCGAATCCCTCGCCGGTCTTTGCCGAGACGAAGAAAATCTTCGAGTCCGGGTTCAGCCTGTGGATCCGCTCGACGACAGCCTTGTCGTCGAAGTTAAAGTAGTCCCGCGTGTCGATCTTGTTGATCAGTACGACCTGCGTCACCTGGAACATCAGCGGGTACTTGAGCGGCTTGTCGTCGCCCTCGGGGATCGAGAGGATCTCCATGTTCATGCTCGATCCGACGTCCTCCTCCGCGGGGCAGACGAGATTGCCGATATTTTCAAGAAACAGCAGATCAAGATCGTCCGTGCGGAATTCGTCGAGCGCCTGCTTTGTCATCGACGCGTTCATCGCGCACTCGCCGCCCGTGTGGATCTGGATCGAGCGCACGCCCGCGGCGAGCATTTTCTCGGCGTCCACGGTCGCGTCGATGTCGGCCTCCATGACGCCGATCTTAAGCCGGTCCTTCAGCATGTCGATCGTGCGCAGAAGGACCGATGATTTGCCGGCGCCGGGGCTCGCCATAACATTCATGAGAAATGTATGATTTTCGCGGAGCCGCCCGCGGATGTCGTCCGCGAGGTGGTCGTTGGCCGCGAAGATACTCTGATTGACTTCTATTGTTCTGACGTTACTCAATTTTAATCCTCCATCTGAAAATGAAGATCATCTTGCCGAGATGCGGCCTCTCACCTTTTCCTCGAGCCAGTCGGCCAGTTTGTCAATGCCTTCACCGGTCTTCGCGGATACCGGGAAGATCTCCGCCGAGGCACTGCGCTCGCGGATCCAGGACGTGCATTTCCTGATATCGAAGTTAAAGACGGGGAGCGCGTCGATTTTGTTGATAATGACGGCATCGCACTTCGTGAAGACGAGCGGATACTTGAGCGGCTTGTCGTCGCCCTCCGGGACGGAGAGAATCACGAGATTCAGGTCCGCACCTGTGTCGAATTCGGCCGGGCAGACGAGGTTGCCGACATTTTCAAGGATCACGAGATCAAAATGGCGCTGCCGCGAGGGCATGGTCAGGATTGACGTCGCGCGGGAGACGATCGGGATGCCGAGCGCGCGGAGGCCCTGGCGAGACATCTCCGCGTCGAGGTGGCACATGCCGCCCGTGTGGAGCTGGACCGCCGGGACGCCGGCCTTGTCCTGGATCGTCTGCGCGTCGACATCGCTGTCGATATCGGCCTCCATGACACCGATGGAGAGGGGAGATTCCGGCTGCTCTGATGCAGCATCGCGGCTGTCCGCAGCACTGGTGCCGGTCTGTCCGACTGCAGTGGATGCAGGGGCGGCCACTGCGCCGCGCTTCTTCAGCTCTTCAATCAGCGCGAGAATGGTTGATGTCTTGCCGGAGCCCGGCGATGACATGAGGTTTACATAGCAGAGTCCCGCGTCCTTTGTCTGCCGGCGCAGCTCCTCCGCGTCGGCGTCGTTGTCCGCGAGAATTGATTCTTTAAGACGGATGATTTTTACGGGATCCATGAAAGTTCCTCCTGAGAAATTTTTTACTCCTGCGTTTCAATTTTATCGACAAGAAATTCTCTTCCATGCTCGATCCGGAGGGCCGCCGAGCCGCAGTCCGGGCAGCGGGCCACATAGCCCTCGGGGCCGTGCGGGTCAATTTCCCTGCCGCAGGATGCACAGCGGATCCTGACGGGGATTGTTTTTACGATGAGCACTGCATTTTCCGCAATCGTACCCTTCACGCACTCGCGGAAGGCCGTCTCAAGGAGAGAGGGCACGATCGCGAGCATCTCGCCGCAGGAGACGTGGACCGCGAGGATGCGGTTTTCAGAGGAGCCGTCCTTCGGATTCAGTCCTCCTGCGGGGCGATTGTCCGCTGATGCCGAACCCGGCGGATTTGCATTTGCCGCACGAAGCGCGATATCCGCGATCCGCACGGCGTACGACATCTCGTGCATCAGCCCATGTACCTCTGAATCACCTTCGTGATCTGCGGGAGGATCTGCTGCTTGCGGGACATCAGGCCCTCCTGGAAGCTGTGCTCCTCGTGCTCCTTGTCCGGAAATGCCTCAACAGCCCAGTCGGCGCGCTTTCCGCCGGCGTAGACGACCGAGCCGTTTTCGGTGATGCTCGTGAAGACCGCGATCTCGAGGTCGAGCTGCTTGCGGCTCGCAAATGACTCCACCTCGGCGGTGATGACATTTCCCTCGGTCTGCGTGTCGGCGATCGACGCGGTGATGATCTGCGAGATGGCCAGCTTGCAGCCGCTGATCTCATAGAATTTGATGTCCTGGTTGATCATATCGGCGATGGACTTGCCCTGCGTGTCGGCGGAGACGGCGAACATCTCCTTCGCGAACTCATCGATGTCAAGATCGGCCATGGCGGCGAGGATGTTGGCCGTCTGCCGGTCCTTGTCCGTCGTCGTCGGCGAGTGGAAATCCATCGTGTCGGACAGAAGCGCGCCGAGCAGCAGTCCGGCGAGGTTCGGCGGAATCGGGATCTGATTCTCGCGGTAAATGGTCGCGATGATCGTGGCGGTCGAGCCGACGATCTCATTCCGGAAGGAGATCGGCTGCGTTGAGCTGAAGCCGTTGATCCGGTGATGGTCGATGACCTCGAGGATCTGTGCCTCGTCGGCTGCCGTCACGGACTGCGAGAACTCGTTGTGATCGACGAGAATCAGCTTTTTATTTCTTGCGTTCATGATGTGATAGCGCGTCGCGTAGCCGACGAGATGGTGCGCGTCATCAACCACCGGGTAGGCGTGATAGCGCGAGCGCAGCATTTTCTTTCCGACATCCTCCGCGAGCTCGTAGTCATAAAATGAAACCAGATCTGTCTTCATGAGCGTCTTGACCGGCGGCGCGAAGTACAGGTAGCGGGACGTATTAGTCGCCCCGTGCCCGGAAATGATGATCGGGCAGTGGCATTCCTTCGCCGCGGCGATGACGGCATCGGAGACGGAATCGGCCCAGACCACGACGAGCAGACCGGCGCCGCCGCGGATGACCGCGATCTGTGCTTCCTCGCTGTCGCCGACAATCACGATGCGCCCCTGAATCTGATAGCGGGAGAGATGCTCGCGGTCGGTCATCGCGACGATGCTGACGCGGCCGTTCAGCTGCACGGGCGTCTCGTCGTTGTAGACGATATGGCCGTTGACGGTCTTTGCAAAATTTTCGACAGGCGTTGTGCTCAGAAAATTGATGTTGTAGGCGGTATCGCCGAGACCGACGTCCGCGAAATCTCCCTTTCCGACCAGTCCGACGAGCTTTCCATCGGCATCGACGACGCCGCAGTAATTGTGTTTTTCCTTCTCCATGACCTCGAGTGTGTCAAAAATCGTCGCGTCGGGAGAGACAGAAATCGGCGGATCGAGGTTGATCTCAGACAGACGGACCCTCGCGTCCTTCATGTAGTAGGGCTTCTCGAAGCCGAAGCGGTCGAGCAGCCATTTGGTCTCGGCATTCAAATGACCGGCGCGCGCAGCGACGGCGCGGACTCCCATGGCCCGCTTGAAGAAGGCGTACGCGATCGACGAGGCGATGGAGTCGCTGTCGGGATGCTTGTGGCCGGTGATATAGACAATATCTTTGTATGGCATAGATTTTGGTTCCTCATGTGTAGGCTGTGACAGGTACATAGATGATAACTATTCAGCGCCCGGACTCGGAACGCTTCTGAATAGTTAAACTTCATTTTACCACGAAACAGGAAGGGCCGGGCAGACTCTCTGTCCGGATTTCATCAGTTTTCCGGGGTGCGGAATATAAAAAAGGCCCCCCGCATGAAAGGAAAAAAATGCGGGGAGCCATGAAAGGGGGCGATGTAAATCAGTCGTCGAGCTCAGCGAGCATGCCGCGGAGAATATCGCAGGATGCTGCGAACTTTGCCTGCTCCTGATCGTTGAGGGTCAGAGTAAGCGTGCGGACGACACCGTTCGCGCCGATGATGGACGGAACACCGACATACAGATCCTTCTGGCCATACTCACCCTGAAGGTAAGTGGAGACCGTGTGGATGGAGTACTCGTTGCCGAGGATTGCCTTTGTGAGGCGTGTCAGGGCCATGCCGATGCCGTAGTAAGTAGCTCTCTTAGCCTTGATGATCTTGTAAGCAGCTGTGCGGACCTCTGTCTCGATGTCCTCGAATTTGTCGATCGGATACTTGCCGTTCGACTCATCGCAGTACTCGAGGATCGGCTTTGTCGCTACATTAGCCTGGCTCCACGGAACGAACTCGGAATCACCGTGCTCACCGATGACATACGCATGAATGTTGTGCGGATCGACATCGAGGAAGTCGCCGAGCATGTAGCGAAGTCTTGCGGAGTCAAGTGTTGTGCCGGAGCCGACAACTCTGTTCGGATTGATCGGATCCTTGCCGTTAGCCTTTGCCCAGTCATTGGCAAGTCTGCGGACGATCTCCGTCATGACATCAACCGGGTTGGAGGCGATCAGGAAGACACCCTGGAAACCGGAATCAAGAACCGGCTCAACGATGGACTTGAAGACACCTGTATTGATTTTGAGGAGGTCACGTCTGGACTGACCCGGCTTCTGCGGAACACCCGCGCAGAGCGTAACAACATCTGCGTCGGAGCAGTCGCTGTAATCACCGTGCCAGATCTTCATGTGGCCGTTTGAATACGCGAGCGAATGGTTCAGATCCATTGCTTCGCCCTCGGCCTTCTCCTGAATATAGTCGATCAGAACGAGCTCATCGCAGGTGCCCTGATTGAGCATTGCATACGCATAGCTCATACCGACCATACCGCAGCCGACAAGGACGACTTTTTTCTGTTCTTTTCCCATAATGCTTAGACCCTCCTTAAAGGTTTATGTGATTGATGCACAACTTGCATCAGGTGCATACCTGATTTTATTGTACTTTGACATGTAATCGTTTTCAAGAAAAAAAGACAGAACGAATACCAAAAATATTCGTCCCGTCTTTGGTAAATATTACGGTAACACTTCAGAATATATATACTGTCGGCAAAATTCAGGGTCAATCCTCAGCGCACGCCGCCCGAGAGCAGTCCGGCCTCTGAAAATGAAAACCCGTCTGATTTATTCTGCGAGTCCCTGTGGTCTGCGTTATCCGGTTCTTCCGTGTAGTAGCCGTCCGCCGGAAATCCCGCGTTGACGGGGCCTCTGCCGCTGCCGAGGTCAAGGCCGGAGGCGATGGCGTCTGTGACATACTCCTTCGCGCGGCTGACGGCCTCCGTGAGCGGAAAGCCCTTGGCCAGATTGGCGGTGAGGGCGCTTGAGAAGACGCTGCCTGTTCCGCGCGTGTTTTGGTTTTTAATGCGTCTGCCGCGGAACCAGCGGAAGGAGCCGTTCATATAGAGCAGGTCGTTCGAGTTCTCGGACGTGCCTTCCGCGGAGAGCCGACGGACAATATCCGGCTCTGTGTCGTCGCCCGTGAATTCTGATGCGTCGTCCTTCTGTGAGTGGCCGCCCTTCAGAATGCACGCACACGGATAGGTGTAGCAGAGTCTCTCGGCGGCTCTGATCATGTCATATTCGTTGCGTACGTCAAAGCCCGTCAGCATGGCGGCCTCCGCGCAGTTCGGCGTGACAACTGTTGCGAGAGGAAGAAGCTCATTTCGCATGGTATTGGCGGCACCATTTTCAAGAAGCTTCTGGCCGTCGGAGGCGATCATGACCGGGTCGAGTACGATGTTCTTTGCGTGGTACTGGCGGAGCTTCCCGGCAATAGTTGCGATGACCGCGGATGAGGAAACCCAGCCGATCTTGACCGCGTCCGGCCGGATGTCCGTGAAAATCGCGTCAAGCTGGGCGCCGATGATTTCCGATGTCATTTCCTGAAATGAGTAGAGCCTGCTTGTATTCATAGCGGTCAGGGAAGTGATGACACTTGTGGGATAGACGCCGTTCATCGTCATGACCCTGATGTCCGCCTGCACTCCTGTGCTGCTGCAGGGATCACTCCCCGCAATCGTGAGGGCTGTATGCATTTTTCCGAATCTCCTTTTTGCGCTCTTTGCGCGAATACACTAACTCTAACACAGGACGTTTTGAAAAAGAATATCAATACTCAATGAAAATGGAAAAGAAACCTTCTATATGTTGAGAAATGTGCACAAGAAATCGATTACATTTTTGTTGGTTTCCACAAAACGGTCTTGAGCATTGCAGAATTTTGGGTGCCACAGTGCCTGACAGGAGGCAGGAAAGACTTTACTTTATGTAGAAAACGAACTAAGATGAAACAGTTGCAGGGGTGCCCAAGAGGCTGAGAAATGCGCATATCTTGCGCAAAACCCTTATTACTTGATCCGGACAATACCGGCGGAAGGAGGCAGACATTGTCTACAATTATGTCTAATATTCTTGTCAAACCGCTTGAGGACGGCAGCTATTCGCTGACCGTAGCGGGCTATGTTCTCATCGGAGTCATCATTTTCGCGGCGCTCGTCCTTGTCGCGCGCATCGGAAATCACGGGCGAAAGACGGGAGCGAAGCAGATCGCTTTCTCGGCGGCGGCCATTGCGCTCGCGACGGTCACGTCGATGATCCAGTTCTGGAAAATGCCGATGGGCGGCGGTGTCACGCTGTTTTCTATGCTGTTCATCGTTCTGATCGGCTACTGGTACGGGCCGACGGTCGGTATCTCGGCCGGTATCGCCTACGGACTTCTGCAGTTCGTGCTTGATCCGTACATCGTGAGTCTGCCGCAGGTGCTGTTTGACTATGTATTCGCGTTTGGTGCGCTCGGAATCTCCGGCTTCTTCTCCAAGAAGAAGCACGGCCTTCTGATCGGCTACATCGTGGCTATTACGGGGCGGTTCGTGTTCTCGTTCCTTTCGGGTGTCATTTTCTTCGGCATCTATGCGAGCGACACACTCGCGCAGTTCGGCATTCACGTCGGGGCGGCGGCTGCACCGTTCGTTTACTCAGCGCTCTATAATGGCGCGTACATCTACGCGGAAGGTGCGCTCACCATCGTGCTTCTGTGCATCCCGCCTGTCGCGGCTGCGCTCAGACAGGTGAAGGCACAGGCCGTTGCGTGACAGTCTGGTTTAACGAACATAGTCCGGAGACAGGATGCAGAGCTGAGAACAGATTTCTTGGCCTGGTCCGGTCGGGGATGTAATAAGCGCAGATGTCAGCGCTGTATAAGGACTTAAGAAAGAGGATCACCATGGAAGAGAAAAAAAGAGGCGCGTTCATCGCGTTTGAAGGAATTGACGGGAGCGGCAAGGGAACACAGATCCGGCTGCTCAAGAAGCATCTCGAGAAGCTCGGCCTTCCGGTTTTCCGGACAATGGAGCCGAATGACTCTCCCTTCGGTGACCTCATCCACCAGATTATGATCGGCCGCGTGAAGACGACAAATGACGTCATCGCGCCGCTTTTCGTCGCGGACCGTCTCGACCACATCCAGAATGAGACAAATGGCATCCTGAAATTTTTAAATCAGGGCGTCAACGTGATCAGCGACCGCTATTATTTCTCATCCTACGCGTACCAGAGCGTCGACCTGCCGATGGACTACGTCATCGCGGCTAATGCCCCGTGCGCCGCTCTTCTCAGGCCCGACGCGACGGTCTTCATCGATGTCAATCCGTCTGTCACGATGGACCGCATCGAGAAGAACCGCATGACGAAGGAGCTCTTTGAGGAGACAGGCCGTCTCGTCGAGACGAGAAAGCGCTATTTCGAGGCCTTCGAGAAGGAGAAGGACCACGAAAATGTGATTATCATCAACGGTGACCGCGAGCCGGAGCTCGTCGAGGCGGACATCTGGGAGAAACTCAATCCGTTCTTCAGCTAAGCGCTTTTCGAAACTGAGCTGAGCCTTGTCGTGATTCCGCCCCTGGCGATGAGCGATGGCTGGAAGATGGTTTAATTTGAGCAGACCGGGGAATGGCAGAGGCTGTTCCCCGGTCTTTTTATGCCTTGAGGCTTAGCCGCGCGCGAAGAGCGCGGCGCCGAGTGCCCCGATCAGATCCGGGTACTGCATGATCGCGAGCTTTGCTCCGAGCTTCTTCTCGAGTTCCTTCGCGACGCCCTCATTTCGTGCGACGCCGCCCGTCATCATGTACGGGCCCTTGCCCTGCACGCGGCGGACCATGCCGGCTGTCTTCGAGGCAACTGACTTGTCGAGTGCGTGAATAATATCAGAGGTGGCTGTATTTTCGGCGATGAGCGACACGACCTCTGACTCCGCGAAAACTGTGCAGGTCGAGGATATCGTCAGGTCCTTCTTCCAGGTGAGACCAAGGCTGCTCATTTCCTCCATGCTGATCTCCAGCGTGTGCGCCATCATCTCAAGGAAGCGCCCCGTTCCGGCCGCGCACTTGTCATTCATGACGAAATTCATGACGTTGCCGTCCTCGTCGAGACAGATGACCTTGCTGTCCTGGCCGCCGATGTCGATGATCGTCCTCGCCTTGGGATCCGCGAAATGCGCGCCCCTCGCGTGGCAGGAGATCTCTGTCTTCGTATCATCTGCAAATGAGATGAACTCCCGCCCGTAGCCCGTGGAGATGATCCGCCGAATCCTGTCCGCGCGGTCACCCAGCTCCTCCTTCAGCTGCGCGAGCCCCTTCTCCGCGGCAAGCCCGGCCTTTGCGCCGGTGCGGAGAATAACCGACGCGACCAGATGCCCGTCCGCGTCGATGGCGGCCACATTTGTTGAGGTCGATCCCGAGTCGATGCCGACGTAGATGCCGTCCGCGTCAGGCCCCGCGTGTTCCTTCGTGTCCTGTTCAGGATATGTCTTCTTCATGACTGTCTCCATATTCTCCGCAAATGCGGCAATTCTCGTGCTGAGCTGTCCTTCGCTCTGTGATGTGTAGTCGGACTCGATCTTCAGAATCGGCAGATCGCTGTGCCGACGGATCTCCGCGTACTCAAATGAGTAGTAATCGCAGAATTTTACGGAGTGATAAATGATCCCCCGGAGGCCCTTGAGACGCAACAGTCTCGTCCGGCCGCTCACATCCTCCATGCGCATACACGGGACCTGGGAGAGAAGCGCCGTCGCATAGGCGCGGATCAGTCCATCCTCGTCCAGCTTTTCCACATCAGCGGGCGGCTCCGGGAGAGGACGGAGACCTCCGCAGGTGAGGTTCACGAGCGGGAGACGAAGCTCTGCGCGGAGCTTCTGAAAGAGCTCATCCGAGGGACGCGCGCCCAGAACCGCGATGAAATCTTCATTTTCGTGGAGCAGCTCCTGCCAGGCCTCCGCGTTCTTGCGCCAGGCCTCGATCAGCATCGCGCGGTCGTAGCTGTGGCCGCAGTACCGTGAGTAGCGGCTGATCAGGCGAAGGAGCTGCCTTGTGTAGAGGTCGATCGCGTACCCGTGGTTGGTGTGCGGCAGGTCCAGCATCTGGCGGAACGAGAATCTGTCCTCCGGGACAGAATCGAGGACCCGGCGAATCGAGTCGCAGCAGTTCGTGAGGATGAGCTCACGCTTACCTGAGGCCGCGGCCTGTGAGGCGGAGCCGGCACTGCCTGTCTGATTCGCGGCCGATGAGGCGGAGCCGGCACTGCCTGTCTGATTCGCGGCCGATGGGGCGGAACCGGCACTGCCTGTCTGATTCGCGGCCTGCGGGGCGGATGCAGGCGCTGCCTGTGTGTTCTGCCCATCGGGGTCGCGCAGGAGATCGAGCACCAGCATCTTTGCGTGGGAACAGAGATTCTGGTGGATCAGCGGCTCGGACTTCGAGAAATCCGGCACGTCGTTGTTCGGGGCCTCGAAGCCGGCACCGAACGCGAGCATGAGCTCGAGCGGCGTATATTTGCAGACATAGGTCATAACTGCCATAGATTACCGGACCTCCTTTTCTGACGGTGCAGCTTCTCCGCCTTCGTCGTTTTTTGCTCCGTCACTATTATTTTTTCTCGCTTCCTCCGCGAGTCCCTCGAGCTGCTCGACAAATGCGTTGCATCTTGTCACGACCTGCTGGCCACCGCCGTTTGCGCGGTCTGCGCCGTCGCCGTCGAGAATCAGCGTCGGCAGGCCGTTCTCCTCGAACACCTGCTTCGCCCGCACGGCGATTCCCTGCGTCTGCTTGCAGCCCCACTGACAGAAAATGAGGACTCCGTCGGCCTGAAGGTCCCTGGCAAGCTTAAGCGCCCGGTCGATCCGGCGGCTTCCGGGACCGTTGAAGCTGTCCATGACGAGACGGCGGGCCATGGACTCATACGGATGCTCCGGGTCCATATCGATGAGAGAGCTGCACGCGAAGTCACAGCCGACGACCTCGGCGCGCCGGTTCTCATTTCCCTGGAAGATCTGCATGACGTCGTCCTGCCAGTTCGGCATTGTGTGCATCCAGAAGATGCGCCGCTCCGTCGTGTGCCTTGGCGCATTTTCCACATCCTTAAGCAGGAGCTTCTCGTAGGTCAGCGCGTCCTCCGTGCCGAGATAGAGCTTGTTGCTGATGGCGCCGAGCAGCTCAGGCGTGAATGTCTCCGGAAAATGAACCCCGCTCCGGAGTGAGAGGTAGCGCCTGTAGAGCTTCATGGACTCATCGGAGCGCGCGACGCATTCCTTCAGCTTATGCTCATCGAGCTTTCTTCCGCAGCACTCCTCAGCTGTCCGCGCAAGTCCGCGCAGCTGTGCGGCGACATAGTCGACCGCCTCCTCGTCGGTCTCATACGGGACGTCGATGACGACGTGGGGCACGCGCCATTTGTCGGCGAGCCGGCGGAATGTCAGCTGGTTCGCGTCACAGGCGAGCGTCGTGTTCGCAACCATCATCGGGCGCTTGAGGACGCCGGCCTCCGCACAGCCGAGCAGCACCTTGTGATAGGAACAGAGTGTGCCGCTCGCGCCTTTCTCCTCGGCGAGGTCGATAAATGCCCGCTCTGCCGCCGTGCAGACGACGTACGCGGAGAGCCCCTCCGGGACACACACGGGAATGCCGAGCGCATGAAAGATCTCCGATGGCATAAAGATATTGACGATTGCGGAGTCCGAAGGGTTCTTCAGGAGCTTTGCCATCAGCTTCGCAGTATATCCCTGGAGAAATTCCCGCGAGGCCATGCGCTTCTTCGACGGAAAATGACTGGCCTGCATGCCGACGAGACTGTAGGCAGCCGTCATGAGATCGGCTGCGCGCTGTGGGTGCTCAGGGATCTGGCCGTCGATCAGCCGGCCGTATGTTTCAACAATCTGGTTCATAAGAATGCCTCTTTCAAAACCCGTCTGAAATGCCGTATCCAGTCGGGAGAGCTGCGTATCTGTCTCTTTTCAAGTGATTTAAGTGATGACCTCATCATAGCACATATGTTCTTGCGACGACAGAGGAAATCTCACTGCCTGCCTCGATTCTGTAGTTGTGAACGAAAAATCCATAGCCGATTTATCAAAATTTCCGATATTGCGAAAAAATGGATTAGTTTTATATACTCTCTTCACAAGAAATCGCGGCCGGACACGCAGAGCCGGCGGACAGGAGGGACTATGTCGATTCAGGAAATTGCCGCTCTGACACTGGCGGGATGCGCCGTTCTGACCGATCTGAGGTATGGAAAGATCAGGAATCCTCTGATCATTGCCGGGTGGATTGCAGGCGTTCTGATTTTCATCATACCGGCGGTCATTTATTTCGTGCACGGGCTTCCTGCGGACGGCGTGAACGAGCTCCTCATGCTGATGGGAGGAGTCGCGGTCCCGCTTCTTCTGGGGGCCGTTTTGTTCCGGCTGCGCATGCTCGGGGCAGGCGATATTAAGCTTCTGTCGGCGATCGGAGCGATCGTGGGCTGCCCGCAGATTCTCCGGGTCATTGTGTGGAGTGTTGTGTTCGGGGCTGCGATCGCGGCGGCGATTCTCATTTTCTGCGGAGGGCTTGAATCTGCGGCGGAGCGGATCCGGAGGTTTGCGAGGGAGAGCCTTGCGGCGGGGCGTCCGGTCGCGTACAGAGACGGGAGCGACAAGTCGGGGGATTTTCATTTTTCGATACCGGTGCTGATGGCGGTTGCGGTATACGCGATGAGGTGATTTCTAACAGGGTTGATGTAAGGGACTACTCTGATAGAGGTTGAGATCTATGTCCGGGCTGTGGGACAGGCAAAGCGTTGTGCTGCATCCTGCTGGCCGATCATCTGCCTGACAGGCTGAAGCAGTTATTGTAACAATGAGATGTCTGAGGCGTCGTATCCGTTGGGTATCGTCTGTATTATTGCTGCCGGAGAGATGGGGGATGCGATATGAGAAAGAGAATTCTTGCACTGTATGACCCGGAGAAGGGGTATGCCGTCCGGTTTATGGAGACTGTGAACCGGAGAAAATCAGAGCCCTTCGAGGTGCGCGCATTTACGAAGGAAGAGGAGCTGCGCCATTTTCTGAGTGAAAACTCTGCGGATGTTGTGCTTCTGTCCGGGGCGGACGGGCAGATCGACTGCGCGGGCTCCGCGGTTGTGATTGCTCTGACGGAGAGAATGCCGGCGGCTGAAGATGGGGAGGCGTCTTCTGTGTGCCGCTATCAGTCATCGACAGACATCATGAGAGCGGTGGAGGAAATCTACGGGCGGAAGCGGGGCCTGCCGCTTACTGCGGGCCGGGCAGCGCGAACAGGAACGGAGCTTGTCGGTGTGTACTCCCCGATATCCAGGTGCATGAAAACGTCATTTGCGGTCGCCCTGGGACAGCTTCTTGCGAGAAAGAAATCTGTCATTTTCTTAAGCTTTGAGACCTGTTCAGGGTTTGAGCAGATCCTCCATATGCGCTATGAGGAGGGGCTGGCTGACGCACTCTTTTATATTAAGGAAAATAAAGCCCGTGCGATGGAGCGGATCAGGCCCCTTCTGAAGCCGATCGGAGATATGAATTTTCTGCCTCCAGCGGAGAGCTTCCATGAGCTCCGCGAGGTCACGGAGGACGACTGGGAATCTCTCATCGGGATGATGAAGGACGAATCCGGATACGAGGCAGTCGTTGTCGACTTTGCCTATCTTCCGGAAATATACCCGGATATCCTGACGCTGTGCGACCGGATCTATATGCCTGTATTGAATGATTTTGTGTCCGGAACGAAGCTTGCGCAGAAGGAGAAAGCGCTCAGCGGGACCTGCGGAGAGGACTTCATGGAGAAAATTCTGAAAATACAAATGCAGAACGTGAGCCTGCCGGAGACGGGAGACCGCTGGTTTGAGATGCTGCCGTATTCGCGGCTCGGCTCAGTCGCCGGGGCCTGCATAGAGAGGGACGGTTTGTGACGGGTAAACGACTCCATCGCCCGTCTCCTGTTGTGGCTCACGGCGCGGCGTGCACAGAGAGGGACGGTTTGTGACGGGTAAACGACTCTATCGCCCGTTTCCTGTCGTGGTTCACGGCGCGGCGTGCATAGAGAGGGACGGACTGTGACCGGGAAAGGAGAACCATGCGGACTGAGAAGAGAATCGGGATGCGGCAGGAAGAAGAGTCGGCAAGATACGAGTGCATCTGCCGGGAGATCAGACGGGCTCTCACGGACCGGCTGCGGTCGGAGGAGGAGCCGGACGACGATGAAATCCGGGACATTATCAGCGATATGGTCATGGCGCATCCGGAGGCGAGACGGCTGCCCGTGGGAGCAAGGGTCGCGCTGTCCCGCGAGCTTTTCTGCTCGGTCCGGCGCCTTGATATTCTGCAGGACCTGATCGATGACAAGACGGTCACGGAAATCATGGTCAACGGACCGGACTGCATTTTCATTGAACAGTCAGGAAAGATCAGATTGTGGGACAGACATTTTTCCTCGAGAGAGAAGCTGGAGGATGTCGTGCAGCAGGTGGCCGGCGCATGCAACCGCGTGATCAATGAGCAGAACCCGATCGTGGACGCGCGGCTTGCGGACGGGAGCCGCGTAAATGCGGTCATCGCGCCGGTCGCGCTGAACGGGCCGATTCTTACGATCCGGCAGTTCCCGGACGAGCCGATCACGATGGAAGCTCTGATGGAATACGGGAGCATCACGAGAGAGGCCGCTCATTTTCTGAAGAAGCTCGTGCGCTCCGGATATTCAATCGTGATCAGCGGAGGGACATCGGCCGGCAAGACGACGTTCCTCAATGCGCTGTCGAGCTTTATCCCGGGCAGCGAGCGCATTATCACAATTGAGGACAATGCGGAGCTTCAGATTCAGGGCATCCAGAACCTCGTGCGCCTGGAGGCAAAGATGGCGAATTTTGACGAGAACCGTGAGGTCACGATCCGCGATCTGATCAAGAGCGCACTGCGGATGCGTCCCGACCGGATCATCGTCGGCGAGGTGCGCTCCGGGGAGGCCGTCGACATGCTCACGGCATTTAATACGGGGCACGACGGAAGCCTGTGTACGATACATGCCAATTCCTGCGAGGACGCCGTATCGAGACTGGAGATGTGCGTGCTGATGGGACTCGATCTGCCGCTCCCGGCGATCCGGCGGCAGATTGCCTCGGGCGTGGACATCATCATTCAGCTGGGGCGCCTGAGAGACCGGTCGCGACGCGTCCTTGAGATCTCAGAGGTGGATGGCATGGAGGGCGGCGAGGTGAAGCTGCATTCGCTCTATCTCTGGGACGATGAGGTGCAGGTTCTGCGGAAAAACGGGGATCTGAAGCACAGGCGGAAGCTGGTTCGGAGCGGAATCGCAGACGAACTGGCAGCGGAGAGTGGGAAATCAGAGAAGTAGATGGTGTGTCAGCGGGGCAGACGAACTGGCAGCGGAGCATCAGCGACATAGCTATTGCGCAAGGCGGCTGAGCAGATGAAGAGGAGGGGCGAAATGCAGAGAACAGGACAAACCGCAGAATCCGTCCGGCCCGGAGAAAGAAGAGAGGGCAAAACAGGCTGGAGAAAAGCTGCCCGGGCGGACATAAACCAAGAGAGCCATGTCCTTACAGACTACAGGGTCTACCGGTTCGGCACTGGCGAAGCCCTTCTGACGCTTCTGGAGGGGGCTGCCGCGCTGCTGGCGATCTCATGGCTCTTTTATGACACGTGGATAGCCGCGGCAGTTTTGTCGCCGCTTCTCATTTTCTGGATGAAGCAGGTGAGACTGTACCGCTGTGAAAAGAGAAAGGAAAAACTGAACCTTGAATTCCGGGAGGCGCTGAATTCGCTGTCCGTCTCGGTGCGGGCCGGCATGTCCGTGGAAAATGCAGTGGCCGAGACGGAGAAGTCTCTGCGGCTCGTCCTCGGAGAGAATTCCTGTATGGACCGCGAGTTCAGCTATATGGTCAGTCAGATCAGTCTTCGTGTGCCGGCAGAGAAGCTCTTTCTCGACTTCGGGAGAAGGTCCGGCGTGGAGGACATCGAGAATTTCGCGGCGGTCTTTTCGACGGCGAAGCGCTTCGGCGGAAGTATGACGAGAGTTATTGTCAGTACGGCGGAATCGATTGAGGAGAGAATCGAGGTCCGCAGGGAGATCGATACAGTACTTGCGTCAAAGAAAATGGAGCAGCGGATCATGGCGCTCATGCCGTGCGGCATTATTTTGTACATGCGCGTGGCCTCGGCCGGCTTTCTCGATGTGCTGTACGGCTCCGCATTTGGCGCCGTAGTGATGAGCGCCTGCCTCGCGATGTACGCGGCAGCGGTCGTGTGGGGCATGAAGATCGTGGATATCAGTGTGTGAGGAAATGCGATGATTTATATCCCATATCTTATTGTTTTAGCCATGTTCTGCGTCCTCTTTGTCATTTCGCGGGGACTTTTTCAGGCAGCAGCTGCGTTTCTCCTTCGAAAATTACCGAAAATGAGAAAAATTGCGGGGCAGGAGACGCTGTCCCGCGCGCTGATGATTGTATTTGCCGCAGATCTGCTGGCCATGCTTGCGGTCTGGAACGCGGCGTCCTCGGACACGGCGGCGAAGGGATACCTTCTGCGCGGCGAATACGGGAGCGCACAGGAGGAAAAGACCGTCACCTTCGAAATTGACGGAAAGACGCACAGCCTGACGGTCCCCGTTGATGCCCGGAAAATGACGGACGCCGAGGTCAGAGCGCTCCTTAAAAATACGGCTGACAGCCTGGAAAAGCAGGTCCTCGGCGACATGAAGCCGGACCATGTGGACAGAGATCTCACATTTCCGGAGACGCTGGCGGACGGCCTTGTCAGCGCGAGCTGGGTCACGGACAGGCCGGATGTGATCGGCTGGGAAGGAGAGCTGGGAGAAGACATTCCGGAGAGCGGGTGCAGGGTCATCCTGACCGTGACGCTTGGCTGCGAGTCACAGACGCTGGAGAAAGAGCTCTCCGTGACCGCATTTCCGGAGACAGGGACGGCGGAGGAAATCCTTAAACGCCGCGCACTCAGGGAAATCCGGCAGACAAACAAGGCGGAGGAGGAGAGTCTTTATCTCCCGGCGGCACTCGGAGGCAGAAAGGTCAGCTGGTCGTCGGTGGATGTGGGACAGGGATTCACCCTGCTTCTTATGGGCATCGTGATCGCAGCCTTTTATCTGTACTCGAGAATCAGGCTGAAGGAGGTGGCTGCGGCTAAACGGAGAGAGGACATGATGACAGACTATCCGCATCTGATCAACAGACTCGTTCTCCTCAATGCGGCGGGGCTCAGCATGCGGAAGAGCTTTGCTCAGGTCAGATGTGACTACGAGGAGTCTCTGCGGCGCGGCGAACCGGCGCGGCCGGGCTATGAGGAGATCGTCCGGGCCTGCCGGGAGATGGAGCACGGCGTGCCGGAGAGGCAGGCGTATCTCAACATAGGGCAGAGAACGCCGCTTCCGGAGTACAAGACTTTCTCCACGCTGCTTGTTCAGAACCTGATGAAGGGAGGAGACGGGATGGCGCGGCTTTTCCGGAAGGAGGCCGACCGCGCCTTCGAGGAGAGAAAGAAGAGGGCGAAGATCCTGGGAGAGGAGGCCGGAACAAAGCTTCTCATGCCGATGATTCTCCTGCTTCTTGTCGTCATGGTCATCCTGATGGTGCCGGCGCTGCTGGCGTTCTTCTGAGGGGCGCTGCGCAGAGGGCTTGACGAACGTTTTGTATAAGCCCCGGATTGCTCTGCTGACGCAGCTTCCGCAATCCGGCCGGCATTCGCATTCCCGCGCCGCTTTGCGTCGCTCCATGCTCATTCCTTGCCCTGCGCAATGCCGGGACATTCGCTCGCGCAAGCGCGGCGTCTGCCCGGCGCTGCGCAGAGGGCTTATACAAAGGATTTGCTTTCCCGCTAGGAAGTGTTATGATGTACATCGGCGGTAAGTGCCTGTTTCGTTTTGAGGCAGGGCTTGCCGTGCTGTAGACTTCAGGCATTTTTTAAGAGGGAAGGTTTGTATGAACATTATTATAGCGGGTGACGGCAAGGTCGGATCCATGCTCACAAAGGCTCTGTCCGGTGAAGGACATGATCTGACGCTAATTGACTGCAATCCGGCGGCACTGGAAAGCACAATCGAGAGATATGACGTCATGTCAGTTCAGGGAAACTGCGCATCTATGGAAGTGCTCCGGAATGCGGGCGTACAATCCGCAGATCTGCTTATCACGGCTACAGGACAGGATGAGGTGAACCTGCTGACCTGTCTGACAGCTCATGGAATGAACCCGAATCTGCATACGATCGCAAGAATCCGTACACCGGACTATGTGGAGACGGCCTACGCGATGCGCCGGCAGTTTGCGCTCTCGCTCACGGTCAACCCGGAGCGGCAGACTGCGCGCGAGATCGACCGTCTGCTCCGTTACCCGGGCTTCCTTAAGCGCGACAAATTCGCAAACGGCATGATCGAGATCGTCGAGCTCCGCGTGGATGAAAAAAGTCCGCTGCGCGACCAGCCTCTGTATCAGATGTCCTCTGTCACAAAGTGCCAGGTCCTTGTCTGCGCAGTTGTCCGTGATGGAAAGACGACAATTCCGTCCGGCGATTTTATTCTGCGCGAGGGCGACAGAATCTTCGTCACAGCCTCGGCCAATAACCTGACGGTGCTCTTAAACAGCATCGGCCTGATCACAACCAAGGTCCGCAACGTCATTATCGCGGGCGGCGGCCGCATCGCATTTTATCTGACGATGCTTCTCCTTCGCGAGGGCATTTCAGTCAAGATCATCGAGCAGGACAGAGCGCGCTGCGAGGAGCTCGCGGAGAAGCTCGACGGCGCGACCATTGTGCAGGGAGATATTTCCAAGCAGAGCGTCCTTGAGAGTGAGCATATCGAGGATGCGGACGCGATCGTCGCACTGACCGGCCTTGATGAACTGAACGTGATCCTGTCGATTTACGCGAACCACATGAAGGTCCCACAGGTCATCACAAAGCTCGGCCGCGGCGAGAACATGGAGCTTCTCGAAAAGCTTCCGATCGGAAGTGTCGTGAGCCCGAAGGAGCTGTGCTTCAACACAATCATTCGCTATGTGCGCGCCATGAAGGACTCGGCGGGGGCGGCCGTCACAGTCCATTCCATTGCGGACGGACAGGCGGAGGCCATTGAATTTATCGTCGATCAGGACACAAAGCACTGCGGTGAAAAGTTAAGAAATATCCGGCTTAAGAAAAATGTACTTCTCGCGTCGATCACGCATGGACGCCAGATTGAATTCCCGAACGGAGATTCCATGTTCCATCCGGGAGACAGAATAGTTGTCGTGTCGGGTGAAAAATTCCCGATCCAGCAGCTCAATGATATATTCCAGGATTGATGGGAGTGAAGAATGAATTATAAAATGATGATTCGTATTCACGCCTGGCTTCTGATTCTGGAAGTGGCGTTCATGGTTCCGGCGCTCGTGATTTCCATGTACACAGGTGACGGGCCGGCTGTCAGGGGCTTTGTCTGGACGATGGTGATCGCGCTCGGCATCTCCGCGCTCATGTTTCTTCTGACACGGCATGCGGAGCACAAGTTCTATGCGCGCGAGGGCATGGTCACAACCGGCATGGCGTGGATTACGCTCAGCCTTGTCGGATGCCTTCCGTTCTTCATTTCCGGAAGGATACCGAACTATATAGACGCATTTTTTGAAATTGTCTCGGGCTTCACGACGACCGGAGCATCCATTTGTCCGGACGTAGAGGCGCTCGGCAAGGGCATTCTCTACTGGAGATCCTTCAGCCACTGGGTCGGCGGCATGGGAATACTGGTTTTCTATCTCGCGATTGCCCCGGCCGACGGGAAAAACGACGGCTCGACACTGCACATTCTGAGAGCGGAGAGCCCGGGTCCGTCCGTTAACAAGATGGTCCCGCGTATGCGCGATACGGCCTCGATTCTCTACAAGCTGTATATCGTGCTGACCGTTCTCGATATCATTTTCCTGCTGATCGGGAAAATGCCGGTGTTCGACGCGTTCTGCATCGCATACGGAACGGCCGGAACCGGAGGATTTTCCGTCCTGAATTCAGGCTGTGCGACATACACGCCGTTTGCGCAGAATGTGACGACCGTCTTCATGCTGCTGTTCGGTGTCAATTTCAGCCTGTATTACCTGATTGTCCTGAAGCATGTCTCGCAGGCACTCCATGATGAGGAGCTGAGACTGTATCTGGCTATCGTGTTCACCAGCATCGTGCTGATCGCCATCAATATCTTCGGGAAGACGGCTGATACGTCGAGCCTTGAGCCGACAATCCGCCATTCCGCGTTCCAGGTCGCATCGATTATCACGACGACCGGATACTCGACCGTGGATTTCGATCAATGGCCGAATTTCTCGAAGGCGATTCTGATCTGCCTGATGTTCGTCGGCGCGTGCGCCGGCAGTACGGGCGGCGGTATCAAGGTGTCCCGTGTGCTTCTGCTCTGGAGAAATCTCCGCAGAAATATGCACAGCATCTTCCATCCGAATGAAGTCCGTGTTGTGAAAATGAACGGCTCCCGGGTGGACGAGCAGACGCTGAAAAATGTAAGCAGCTACCTGGCAGCCTATGTATTCATCGTTATCATCACGTTCCTGATCATCTCGGCTGATCCGGGCAATTTCGACCTGACGACGAACTTCTCGGCCGTCATGGCGACATTTAATAACATCGGACCGGGCCTCGCCAAGGTCGGACCGACATGCAACTTCTCAATTTATGACAATCTCTCGACGTTTGTGCTCAGCATCGCGATGCTGCTCGGACGTCTCGAGATTTTCCCGATTCTTGCGATCATGTCTCCGAGCACCTACAAGAAGGCATGATGCTTCAGACCTTGCTTTGTACATGAGCAGAGGCGCGGCATAAAGGCCCCTGCTGAAGGTCTGAATTTGGCGTTTTGCCATAAACTGGTCAGTATTTTTTGTACAGTTTGAGAATTGGGAACGTTTGCAGGAGCATATTTCAGAGAGTATACTGTTTAATGAATTATATTGTATTTGATCTTGAGTGGAACCAGTGCCCGACGGGTAAGCCTGATGAAAATGAAAAGCTGCCGTTTGAGATTATTGAGATCGGCGCAGTCAAGCTGAATGAGGAGAAAAAGTACCTGGATTCGTTCCGGGCCCTGGTCAAACCGAAGATCTACAGGAGGCTTCACTTTCAGACACAGAAGGTGATCGGTCTCACCATGGAGGATCTGAACCGGGACGGCATTCCGTTTGAACAGGCCGCGGAGAAATTCCTGGACTGGTGCGGAGAGGAGCCGCGGTTCTGCACATGGGGAACACTGGATCTGATGGAGCTGCAGAGGAATCTGGCATTTTACGGGATGATCGACAGGCTGAAGGGCCCGATCTTCTACGAGGATGTCCAGAAGCTGTTCGCGATCTGCTATGAGACGCGGAGAGACCGCCGGGCGCTTTCCTACGCGGTCGAGTACCTGCATCTTCCGGAGGACGGTGCTTTTCATTTTGCAAAGGAAGACGCCGCCTATACGGCGCGTGTCCTGCAGACGATTCCGGATGATATCATCCGGGAGAATTATTCCATCGACTGCTGGCAGAACCCGAAAAGCCGCGGGGAAGAGATCCATATCCACTATGCAACCTATGACAAATACATTTCGCGCGAGTTTGACACGAAGGAGGAGCTGATGGCCGATCCGGACGTGAGCAGCGTGAGATGCTTTATCTGTCACAGAAATGTCCGGAGAGTCATCCGCTGGTTTGCTGATGGCGGCAAGAATCATCTGGCAGTTGGCTGTTGTCCGAAGCATGGCTTTGTGAAGTGCAAGGTCAGGGTCAAGGAATCTGCGGACGGACATTTCTACGCAGTCAAGACAACAAAAATGATTTCCGAAGAGGACATGGAGAAGATCAGAGGAAAGCAGATCTTCCACAGAATCCGGCGGCAGAGAAAGGCAGCGGAGCGCGAGGAATTTGCGGCGCACCTGAAGATGCCCGAAGGAATCGGAACTTATATCGCGGACACAGACAAGAAGTAAGAACCGCCACAAGACGGCAGCGTGCTGCTACGCGGACTTGAACAAGGCGTGGCGGGGGCTTCTCTGGACAGGCCGCATATGGGTCCTGGGCAGGGCCGGTTTCTTGTCCTATCAGAAAACGGGAGGGAAACGTATCGTTGAAAACACGAAATGCAATAGTCAGAAGTCTGCTGACAGGAGCTTTAATCTGCGGCATGACACTGTCGCCGGCAATGGGAAGCGTCAGTGCCTATGCAGATGATGCTGTGGCCAGCAGCGATACAGAAAGTCTTGTCGGGACGCCGGAGACGGACTCCGGAGCGTCTTCTGCCGCAGAATCCGTGGCGGAGTCGGCGGCTCCGAATACAGAGTCTGCAGCTGCATCTGATGCCGAATCGAATCCGGCGGCTCCGGATTCCGAAGCATCAGGCACGGACTCGGGAACATCATCGGGCACTGATTCAGATGTGACGCCGACGGCAGCACCGACCGCGACACCGGCTCCGACGGCAACACCTGCGCCGACAGCGACGCCGGCTCCGACGGCAACACCTGCGCCGACAGCGACGCCTGCTCCAACAGCAACACCGGCTCCAACGGCAACACCGACGCCGGCAGCGGAGGCCGCTCAGCAAAATGGCGGCGGCACGACCGTTCGTCCTTCGCAGACAGTCATTGTTTCCAGAACACAGTCAATCATTTCAGAATTGAATAAAAAGCGCGCGGCACTTCTTGACGGATTCACAAAGATCGCGAAGGTTTACGCGGTCGGTCCCGAGAAATCCTCGCTGACAATCTATGAGGACAAGAATACATCAAGCCGCACGATCGGCACGCTTCCGCAGAACGGCCTCTGCTTTATCATTGAGCCGGACAGCGGCGACGGCTGGGCTTACATCGAGTCCGGCGATGTCCGTGGCTTCGTGAAGACGCCTCTTTTAAGGACAGGGACCGAGGCTGAGGATATCGTGACAAAGACGGGCGAGGCGAAAATGAAGACCGCGTCCGCAAAGATCAGCGCGTTTAACAACAAGGCATATCGCTACAGCTTAAAGACGGTCCGCAACGTTGAGGATGCGAAGAACATTGCATCGGTCAGCGGATCAACCCGTGAGCAGATTGTCAATTACGCGCTGAACTTCCTCGGAAAGCCGTATGTCTGGGGCGGCGAGTCCCTTGAAAACGGGACGGACTGCTCGGGCTTTACGATGTGCATTTACGCGAACTTCGGCATTACGCTTCCGCATTCGTCTGCGGCGCAGGCAAGCTGCGGGACTGCGATCAATCCGGCGGATGCACAGCCGGGCGATCTGCTGTTCTACGCTGACAATGGTCAGATTTACCACGTGCTGATGTACATCGGCGGCGGGCAGGCGATCAATGCGTCCTCGTCGACGACAGGCGTCATCATTTCCAACGTGGATTACAGCAAGGTCACGAAGGCGGTGTCACTCGTCACGGATGAGACTGAGGCGAACAGCTCGATTTATTCGACGACGACACAGGCATCGGACCTGCAGGAGACAGGAAAGAAGGCTGCGGCAGGCGATGAGGATGCCCGCAAGGAGATCATCGACGCGCTCCTCACATCGTCGAGCAAGGAATGGGTCGATTACGGCTACTGCCGTTCGGTCCTGATTGCGCAGGTCATCGAGGATACGAACTGGCTTTCATTTTCAGATGAAGGAAAAGGCGGGATCGCGGCAGCGGACAACAATGTCCTCAACATGACATCCGATCTCGACAATGATTCCTGGTCGAGCCCGTGGACGGGCCAGACAGCGGCGCGCTACGTCACAGAACTGAACAGCAAGGGCCAGGCGGTCTTTGAAAATGAGCAGGCCAGAACCTATTTTGATATCGAGAACTGCATGGAGGACTACGCGGCATACCGGATCGC
>OMYS01000032.1 GCA_900315305.1 uncultured Eubacteriales bacterium | reverse complement strand
ACGGGACAGAAAAAGCGCGCGTGAAAGGAGGAACCTGCAGCAGGGTTCCTCCTTTCGTGATGAAGGGGAGGCGGTCTTCGCCGCCGATGCCCGACTTTGCCGAAAGGACGTATGCTGCATGAGACTTCAGGAGCTGAAGGGGATCGGTCCGAAGACAGAGAAGCTCTTCGAGAAGGTCGGCGTCATGTCGGCCGAGGACCTGATCCGCTATTACCCGGTGCACTACGACGAATATCTTCCGCCGGTGTCCATCGCGGAGGCCGTGCCCGGCGGAAAAACGGCGGTCCGCGGGACCATTGTGACCGGGCCTGCCATGCGCCGGACGGCGCGCGTCACGGTCCTTGCGACGGAGATTGCGGATGAGACCGGAAAAATGAAGCTCGTGTTCTTCAACGCGCCGTATCTTGCGGGAACACTGAAGCGGGGCAGCACGTATATCTTCCGGGGCAATGTGACAAAGCGCGGGAATTTCCTTGAGATGGAGCACCCGGAGATCATCGGGCAGGGCCGCTACGAGGAAATGCAGAACACGCTGGTCCCGGTGTACAGTCTCACGAAGGGACTCACCGGAAAGACGGTCGCAAAGGCGGTCCGCGAGGCCTTTGCTGCGCTTTCGAAGGGCGGCGAGGGACCGCGCCTCTCCGGGGAATATCTCCCGGACAGCCTCGTCCACCTGCACGGGCTCATGGACGAGGAGACGGCCGTAAGGGCCGTTCATTTTCCGGAGAACAGGGAGGAGCTCGGGCAGGCCAGAGACCGGCTTGTCTTTGATGAATTCTTTCTCTTTGTGCTCGCGATGCGGCATCTCCGGATGCTCGAGGCAGAGACGGAAAATGCATTTCCCATGAAGAAGACGTGGGCGGCGGACGAGGTGATCGAAAAGCTCCCATATCAGCTGACGGGCGCGCAGATGCGGGTCTGGCGGGAGATCGAGCGGGACCTCGCAGGTGAGAAGCTGATGTCGCGGCTCCTGCAGGGTGACGTCGGATCAGGAAAGACCATCATCGCCTTTCTTGCCATGGTCATGGCGGCGGACAACGGGTACCAGAGCGCACTCATGGCGCCGACCGAGGTGCTCGCGCGGCAGCACTACGAGAAGCTCTGTCGCCTGAAGGAGAGCTGCGGCATCGCCTGCATCCGGCCTGTCCTTCTGACCGGGTCAGTGAGGGCGGCGGAGAGGCGGGAGGCACTTGAGAAAATCCGCTCGGGGGAGGCGAACGCCGTCATCGGCACGCACGCGCTCATCCAGAGCGCCGTCGTCTACCAGTCCCTCGCGCTTGTCATCACCGATGAGCAGCACCGGTTCGGCGTCCGGCAGAGAAAAATGTTCGGCGAGAAGGCGGCCGGCCCAGACGGCGCGGCGCGGGGCGTCCCGAATGCCATGGTCATGTCCGCGACCCCGATTCCGCGGACACTCGGCGTCATTATGTACGGGGACCTCGATGTCTCCGTGATCGATGAGCGGCCGGCCAGACGTCTTCCGATCAAAAATGCGGTCGTCGATGAGTCATACCGCGAGGCCGCGTGGCGCTTTATTGACCGCGAGGTAAAGGCGGGGCGTCAGGCCTATGTCATCTGCCCGATGATTGAGCCGGCCGAGGGCATGAACGTCGCCAGTGTGACGGAGGAGATCAGGACCATCCGGAAACGGTTCCCGGACATTCCGGCAGCTGTCTTAAACGGCCGCATGAAGCCGGAGGAAAAGAACAGGGTCATGCAGGATTTCCTTGAGAGACGCGTCATGATTCTCGTCTCGACGACTGTTGTCGAGGTCGGCGTCGATGTGCCGAACGCGACGGTCATGCTGATTGAAAATGCAGAGCGCTTCGGGCTCGCAACGCTCCATCAGCTGCGCGGGCGCGTCGGACGCGGCGAATTTCAGTCGTACTGCATTTTCATGGCGGGCATGCAGACAGATGCGATCAGAGAGAGGCTGGATATTCTGAAGTCCTCAGACGACGGCTTTGAGATTGCGGAGAAGGACTTTGAGCTGAGGGGCCCCGGCGATCTGCTCGGGATCAGGCAGAGCGGCGATGCGCTCTTTAAGATCGCGGATGTAAACAGAGACCGCGGCATGCTGAAGCTGGCCGGTGAGACGGCAGCGGCGCTTATGGCGGATGACCCCGAGCTGATCCGTGAGGAGAACCGGCCGCTCCGCGAAAGGATGGATGCCTATATGGCGGAGAATGAGCGGAACATCGTTCTATGAGGGATGCTGGTTTATACATAAAAAGCTCTAAATTTGAAACACGTGGAAACGAAATTTTTGTGTAATATGATGATTGATTATGGTACAATGAAGCTGACCATATATAAAGGGCAGTCTGAAACCGAAGACAATTGGCAGCGGAGCCGCGCCACGGCAGGGCTCCGCGCCGGCATATAAGGAGAGCGAGGCACACATGAATATCGGAATAATAGCTCACAGCAGCAAACGCACACTCATTGAAGACTTCTGCATCGCTTACAAGGGCATCCTCTCGAGACATGACATCTATGCGACGGGGACGACCGGGCGCAGAATTGAGGAGGTCACGAATCTTCACGTCCATAAATTCCTGCCCGCTTCTCTCGGCGGAGACAAGCAGTTCACGGAGATGATTGAGCGGGGAGCTATGGACATGGTCATTTTCTTCTACAATCCGAACATGATTGATCCGAAGGACCCCGATCTCAAGACGATCGTGACGGCCTGCGACAGAAATACAATCCCGGTCGCGACAAACATTGCGACGGCAGAAATGCTGGTCCTCGGACTCGGACGCGGCGACCTCGACTGGCGGATCGGCATGCGGACGAGCGACACGCTCTGATGAGAGGAGAGACTGATTTATGAGAGTGATCGCAGGCATTGCGAGGTCCATGCCGCTTCGCACCGTGAAGGGGATGGACGTGCGTCCGACGACGGACCGCACGAAGGAAACACTGTTCAATATCATCCAGATGCGGATACCGGGCTGCCGGTTTCTCGATCTTTATGCGGGCTCCGGCTCGATCGGCATAGAGGCGCTGAGCCGCGGCGCCGACGAGTGCGTCTTTGTCGAGAAGGCGAGAGCATCCCAGGAGCTGGTGAGGGAGAATCTCACATTCACGAAGCTCATAGACAGGGCGGAGATCCTGAAGGGAGATGTTCAGCAGGTCCTTCCGCGGCTCGAGGGCAGACGGCAGTTTGACGTGATCTTTATGGACCCGCCCTTTAATCACGAGCTCGAGAAGGAGACGCTGACATACCTTTCGGGGAGCACGCTTCTTGCGGACGGAGGCATCGTCATCGTGGAGGCGGATCCGCGGACCGATTTTTCATATGTCCCGGAGCTCGGCTTCCGGGTCATCAAGCAGAAAATTTACGGGAAGAGCTCACATCTCTTCCTTGAACGGCAGGAAGAAATGGAGAGCAAGTCGTGAAGAGAGCGGTATACCCGGGCACGTTCGACCCGGTCACAAACGGACATCTGGATATTATCAAGCGGGCGTCGAAGCTGTTCGATGAGGTCGTCGTCGGCGTTTTGCGCAATTCGGCAAAAACTCCGTTGTTTTCTACTGACGAACGTGTTAATATGTTGAGAGAAGTCACTAAGGATATCCCGAATGTCCGAATTCAGGCATTTGACGGGCTGTCTGTCGACTTCGTCAGAGCGTGCGATGCACAGGTTATTATCCGCGGTCTGCGCGCAATCACCGATTTTGAGTATGAGCTTCAGATGGCTCAGACAAACCGGATTCTTGCGCCGGACATCGATACGATGTTTCTGATCGCGGGCCTGAAATTCACGTACTTAAGCTCCACGACCGTGAAGGAAGTGGCGACATTCGGTGAGGATGTTTCAAGATTTGTACCTGCCTGTGTCGGCGAAAAGCTTCGCGAGAAGTATGCCGGGAAAACCAGGCAGTAAATTCATTTGCAAGAGGAGATTGAGAGAATCATGGCCAGCAGAATCGAGCAGATTATCGAAGAAATAGAAGAATATGTTGACAGCTGCAAATTTCAGCCGCTGTCGACAACAAAGATCGTCGTCAATAAAGAGGAACTCGAGGAGCTGCTGCGAGAGCTCAGACTGAAGACTCCGGATGAGATCAAGCGGTATCAGAAGATCATTTCCAATAAGGACGCGATCCTTGCGGACGCACAGGCCAAGGCGGATGGAATCATCGCGAACGCGGAGGCAAAGGCCAAGGAGCTTGTCAGCCAGCATGAGGTCATGCAGCAGGCTTACGCACAGGCCAATGACACCGTCAACAAGGCGAATCAGCAGGCGCAGGGAATTCTGGATTCGGCAACGCAGGACGCGAACAACATCCGCTACTCAGCGCTGACGTACACGGACGATATGCTTGCAAATCTCGGAAATATTCTCGGTTCGACGATCGACGATACAGGCTCGAGATTCAATGCGATGATGCAGTCCCTGCAGAACGCATATAACACAGTCAAGCAGAACAGACAGGAGCTGGCGCCGCAGGCACAGCAGGGAAGCCTAGCACCGGAGCCTGCCGATCAGAAAGAGACGGCACCTGAGGAAGATACCATTTCCGATGATGACTACGACGATGATTTTGACGCAGATGACGCCGACGATGACGATATCTGATTTTTATAACGTGGATTCGGAAAGGGATGCTTGTCAGGCGTCCCTTTTCTTCATTTCTGGATTACAGTGTCAAAAGTCTGAGCCCACGGCAAGCTTGCTTGTCAGTGGGTGAAAGACTTTATGACACGCCCGACATGAGCAAGTAGTGGGGCGGGGGCCCCGCGGATTGCGAATGGCGGGGAGCGCGGCGGGAGCTGCGCAGCAGCGTAGCCGCGCGTAATCACTTTTGGTACCAAATCTGATATAAGAGGCGATACAGCTGCCTGACAGCGTTTACACAAATTTCTACAAGGAGGAACAGCTATGGGAGTACTGGAAGGACTTGAGCCGGCCCGGGTATTTGACTTTTTTGAACAGATCTCCAATATTCCGAGAGGATCCGGTAACACAGCAGCCATGCTTGACTATCTGAAGAATTTCGCGAAGGAGCGAAAGCTGGAGAGCAAGGCTGACAATGCGGGCAACATCGTCATTTACGCCAAGGGCACGCCGGGCTATGAGAAATCATCGCCGGTCATTCTGCAGGGCCACATGGACATGGTCTGCGCAAAGCGCCCGGACGTCGAGCATGACTTCACGAAGGACGGCCTTGACCTTACGGTCGACGAGGACTGGCTCTACGCGGAAGGAACCTCTCTCGGCGGAGATGACGGCGCGGCTGTCGCAATGATGCTCGCCGTACTCGATGACAGCACGATTCCGCACCCGCCGCTCGAGTGCGTCTTCACGACGGACGAGGAGATCGGCCTGATCGGCGCGGAGAAGTTCGACTGCAGCGTTCTCAAGGGCCGCACAATGATCAACCTCGATTCCGAGGAGGAGGGCGTGTTCACCTGCGGCTGCGCGGGCGGCGCGAGAGTCGATACCATCCTTTCGATCGAGAAGAACAAGCTGAAGGGTCTTCCGATTCTGATCACGATCGCCGGCTTAAAAGGCGGACATTCCGGAAGCAAGATCGGCGAGTGCCGCGCAAATGCGGACAAGCTCATGGGCCGTCTTCTGAATGGCCTTCTTGATATCGCGGCATACTCTCTCGAGAGTGTGTCGGGCGGAGACAAGGACAACGCGATCCCGTACAGCGCCAAGGCACACCTCGTCGCTGATGAGGAGGACTACTCCCTGATCGAGAAGTACGCCGAGAAGTTCCAGCGGGATGTACGTGCGGAGTATGCCGGCATTGATGACGGCATCACAGTCACGGTCGAGAGGGGCGTCGTCCACCGCATGGACGTCCTGACACCGGACAGCCAGGACCGCGTGATCCATTATCTCATGTTCGCGCCGCAGGGCGTCCGCATGATGAGCGGCACGGTGAAGGGCCTCATCGAGACATCCTCGAATCTCGGCATCGTCCGGACCGGCGAAAAGGAGTTTGCGGCGACTGAGTCCGTGAGAAGCTCCGTCGGAGCGTCGAGACGCGCGCTGACAGATGAGATCCGCGCACTGAGCGAGATGCTCGGTGGCAGTATCCACGTGTCCGGCGAGTACCCGGCGTGGGAGTTCCGTCAGGAGTCACGCTTGAGAGACCTCATGGTCAGAAAGTACAGAGAGGTGAGCGGCGGCAAGGAGCCTGTCATCGATATCATTCACGCGGGACTTGAATGCGGTCTCTTTGCAAGCCGGATCCGCGGACTTGATGCCGTGTCGATCGGACCGGACATGAAGGACATTCACACGTCCGACGAGAAGCTTTCCATCAGCTCGACCGCGCGCACCTTTGATCTCCTGAAGGCTGTGCTTGAAGCACTGAAATAAACGATGGAAATACAGATGTGGAAAGAGCTGCTCGATCCGTACGAGCAGGCGGTCTCGGAGCTTTTGGTCAAGTTCCGGAACCTGAAGGAGGAGCACAGGAAGAAAAATCTGTACTCCCCGATTGAGAGTGTATGCGGCCGCGTGAAGTCCGTCGCGTCGATTCTCGATAAGATGCAGCGCAAGAACATTTCCTTCGAGGACATGGAGGAGGAAGTGGAGGATATCGCCGGCGTACGGATCATCTGTCAGTTCGTGGAAGACATCGAGACGGTCGCGAATCTCATTTACAAGCGGACGGACATGGAGGTCCGCAGCAAGAAGGACTATCTCACAAATAAGAAGGCGAGCGGCTACCGGAGCTTCCATCTGATCGTGTGGTACACGGTGCAGACGGTCTCGGGGCCGAAGCGCCTGCAGGTTGAGATTCAGATTCGCACGATGGCGATGAATTTCTGGGCGACGACGGAGCACTCCCTGCAGTATAAGTACAGGGGGCAGATCCCGGAGCATGTCGCGGAGAGGCTCGCAGCGTCCGCCGATGCGATTGTCGCGCTCGACGAGGGCATGTCTCTCGTGCGCGATGAGATTATGGACGCTCAGCGCTTCCGGCAGACGGAGGTCGAGCTCGTGCAGAGCATCCTGACGAGCATCGAGAACCTCTACCGGGTCGAGAGTGAGCGCGAGGTGAGGAAGATTCAGGACGAATTCTACCGCATCTATTCACTGCACAATATCGATGAACTCGACAGGTTCGCCAAGCAGCTCGATATTCTGGCGGAAGGCGCGGGCGCTCAGTCCGTGGACTCCTCGATCCGGAGCTGATGGCCGGACCTGCCGCAAGAGAGGAAAATGAATGAAGCTTCCGTCGGCATTTGAAGCAGAAATGAAAATTTTACTTGATGGGGACTATCCGCTGTATGCGGATAGCCTCTTCCATAGTCCCGCCCGCGGTCTTCGCGTCAATGAAATGAAGATCTCCGTGGCGGGATTTCTTGCGCTCAGGAAAAAATACGGTCTGCCGGACCTTGAGCGGATTCCGTGGGTCCATGACGGGTTCTACGTGCCGGACGGAGAGGACGCCGCGGGGAGTCCGTTTTATTACGCCGGGCTCTACTACCTGCAGGACCCGTCTGCGATGACGCCGGCCGAAAATCTGCCGGTTCGGGCCGGAGACAAGATTCTTGATCTGTGCGCGGCCCCCGGAGGAAAGGCGACGGAGCTCCTCGCAAGGCTCGAGACGGCGGAGCGCGGGAGCGGCAGGAAGAGCGGCATCCTCTATGCGAACGATGTCTCCGCGAGCCGTGCCCGGGCGCTCAGGAAAAATATCGAGCGCATGGGCGGGACGCGCGTGTTCGTCACAGCGGAGACGCCGGAGAGGCTGGCGGTTCATTTTCCGGGGTATTTTGACAAGATTTTGATCGACGCCCCGTGCTCCGGGGAGGGAATGTTCCGGACACAGCCGGCGATGATGAAGCACTGGGAGGAAGAGGGGCCGGCGTATTACGCAGAGCTCCAGGAGACCATTCTTGAGGAGGCCTACCGCATGCTCGCGCCGGGAGGCAAGATCCTCTACTCGACGTGCACCTACTCCGTCATCGAGGACGAGGCCATGGTCGAGCGGATGCTTTCGCGCCACGCGGACCTTGCGGCGGAGCCCATGCGGGAATACAGCGGCTTTGCCCATATCAGCGCGGGAAAGCTCATGGCCTGCCTCGGAAAGGACCGCGCGAGGGCCTGGGGCCTCACGGAGGAGGTCCTCACAGAGAGATACGGATCCATGGAGAAGGAACTCCCCTATGTCAGGCTGTACCCGCACCGCGTGCGCGGCGAGGGACAGTTCGCGGCGCTGATCCGGAAGAAAAATGAAGACGAAAACAATGCATTGGCAGGGACCTCTACAGAATTGTTGGGGGGCTCGGAAACGGCAGACAGTATGGCTGATGGAAAATCCCTGGAGCTGACAGAAGCTCCGAATACGGAAAGGGCCATAATGCTGACTGAAAGTCCGGCGGACAGGCAGACTTCAAATCTGCAGAAGAATTCGGATGACAGAATGAGACAGAAGATATCTGAGGAACCGCCCACTGCAGAGAATGCGGATATGTCTGTCGACCCGTGCACGGGCTTTCATGAATTCACAAGCGGCGGCGAGGTCCATCTTCTGCCGGACGGCTACAGGCCGTCGCCCGGTCTTCACTACCTCCTGACAGGCGTGCACAAGGGAACAGAGCGCGAGGGCGGGCTGATCCCGTCGCAGAGCTACGCCATGACGAGAAGCGCCGCCTCCTGGAAGGACGTGATCGACCTCTCCGCGGACGACGTCCGCGCGATGAAGTACCTTCGCGGCGAGACACTGCTCCTCACCGATGAGGAAATGAAGACTGCCCCCGCGAGGGAACCTGCAAAGAAAAAGAAGAAGGCAGGCGCTGCCGGAAGAGCGGGACGGACGGAGAAGAAAGCCGGCAAAGGAAAACAGGATATAACACTGATTACGGTCGACGGATTCCCGCTCGGCTTTGGAAAGAGAAACGGGCCGCGCCTTAAGAACGGGCTGGCGCCGGGATGGAGGAAGCTTTGATGCGAGATATCAGTACATTTTCCGCTGCCATCTTCGACATGGACGGGACGCTTGTCGACTCGATGTCGATGTGGAGCGACATCGACCGGGAATATCTTGCGAAATACGGTATTCCGATGCCGCCCGATCTCCAGAAGGCCATCGATCCGCTGACCTGGGAGGAGTGCGAGCTCTATTTCCGGGACGTGCTCGGGATCAAAAAGGAGCCGGAGGAGATCGGGCGCGAGTGGCTCGATATGGCGCTTGAGAAGTATGAGCACGAGGTGCCCTTAAAGGCCGGCGTCCGGGAGGTCCTTGCTTATCTTAAGCAGAACGGACTGTCCATCGGGGTTGCCTCGTCGAGCAGTCGCGCGATGATTGAAGGGGCGCTTGGCGCGCATGACATTCTCCGGTATTTCGACGCCATCGTTTCGTGCGACGAGGCCGGGGCCGGAAAGCCGGACCCCGCGTGCTACCTCGCGGCAGCGGAGAAGCTCGGGAAGAAGCCGGCGGACTGCGTCGTCTTTGAGGACCTTCCGAACGGGATCCGGGCGGGACGCAGCGCAGGCATGACCGTCATCGCTGTCGACGACGCGTACTCGCGGCCCATGGATGAAGAGAAGAAGAAGCTTGCAGACGGGTATATCCGGGACTTCCGGGAACTCCTGCCGCGCAACAAGGGATAATAATCTGGGTGTCAATAGTGATTACGCGCAGCTGCGCAGCTCCTACCGGCAAGCAAGCCTGACGTGGGCTCAGACTTTTAACACTGTAATCAGGTAATGCATTTTGTGTAGTAATATGATAAAATTGGCGTCTATAGGAGAATGCGAATGAGTAAAGTAAAAAAAGGACAGTACGGCTACTTTGACGGGCAGAAGAAGAGCAAATTCCTGACGTCAGTCATCTGCCTGGCCATCCCGGTATTCATCATTTATTCGAGCCAGGCGTACTTCGGCACAAACAAAAACATCTTCACAGTCATCGGCATGATCGGCCTTGTTCCGTTTGCGATGTCGCTTGTGAGCACGATCATGTTCGCCATGCGGAAGTCAATCCCCGCGTCGGAGCATGATGCGATCGCGCCGCACGAGGGAAACCTCACGGTCGGCTACGAGCTCTATATGACCGACGAGAAGAAAAACTCCCTCGTGGACTGCGTCTGCATCTGCGGCAACGAGGTCGTCTGCCTCGTCACGGATCCGAAGACCGATCAGAAATTCCTGAAGGAACACATCATCAAGCACCTGAAAATTGACAAATTCCACTGCAACGTCCATATTCTCGGGGATCTGAAGCATTTCACCGAGCGCATGGACGAAATGAACGAGCACGCGGACAGCCTCAGGAAGGGACTCCGGTTCTCTCCGGACGAGCGGTACCCGGGGTTCGGACGCGAGGACATGATCCTTCATACGCTGTGTACGATCTCTTTATAAAAGCACCCCCACGAAATGCGAAGCGTTCCGAGTGCGGGGTGCGGGATAGTTGGTAAACATGCGCAGGGAGGCGCTTACATGCGGGAACTGACAATCGCTGCCAATGAGGCGGACCAGAGATTCGACAAATTTCTCCGGAAGTACCTTCCGGGTGCCAATGCGGGCTTCATTTATAAGATGCTCCGGAAGAAAAATATCGTTCTGAATGACAGGAAGGCCTCGGGAAATGAACGGCTCGCCGCCGGGGACAAGGTCAGGCTCTTCTTCTCGGACGCAACGCTTGAAAAGCTCTGCAGGGAGAGTGTGCCGGAGGAGAAAGCCGCTGACACGGAGGCGCTCCGCCGCGGCGCGGACCTGATCCGGAAAAACCTGATCTATGAGGATGAGGACCTGCTGATGTTCTCCAAGCCGGCGGGCATGCTCTCCCAGAAGGCAAACACAGGCGAAAATTCGGCGGCCGAGTACCTGCTTCAGTATCTCACGGAGGAGGGGGCGCTGACTGCGGAGGACCTCCGCGCGTTCCGCCCGTCGCCCGCAAACCGCCTGGACCGCAACACGAGCGGCGTGCTCCTCTGCGGAAAGTCGCTCGCGGGACTTCAGTTCCTATCTGAGCGGATCCGGAAGCGCGATATCCGGAAGGAGTACCTGGCGATTGTGCGCGGAAGGCTTTCCGAGCCGTATCGGGGCGAGATATTTTTCACGAAGGACGATGTCAGGAACCGTGTCGAGCTCTATCCGGAGATGGCGGAGGGCCGCGGACGGATGGAGACGGCCGTGAGGCCGGTCGGCTTCGGCAAGGGGGCAACCCTCGTCCTTGTGGATCTCATTACCGGGAAGCCGCACCAGATCCGCGCGCATCTGGCTTACCTGAAGCACCCCGTGGCGGGCGACAGCAAGTACGGCGACCGGAACTTTAACGGGCGCCTCGATGCGGGAACCGGAATCCGGAGACAGATGCTTCACGCGTACCGGGTTACATTTCCGGAAATAAAAGGCCGGTTCGGGTACCTTGGCGGCCGTTCCTTTAAGGCGCTTGTACCGGATGACATGCGGCGGGCCCTCTCGTTTTATCAGATCGAGACGGAGAGTGTCCTGCCCGGTGTGGACCAGAGGTAAAGACATATGGATAAAAATGAAAAAGCAAGAAGAAGACGCGAGGACGATGACCTCAGACTTGAGGAGGAAGAGGAGCGTTTAAGGAAGGGACAGACGTCCGTCGGACGGGAGATCTTAAGCTACATCATTATGATCGGTGTGGTCGTCGCGATCGTTCTGGTCGTGAACCAGGTCCTTCTCATCAACGCGCGGATTCCGTCCGCGTCTATGGAAAATACAATTATGGTCAATGACCGCGTATTCGGCAGCCGGCTCGCGTATAAGAAGGCGGACCCGCAGCGGTACGATATCATCATTTTCAAGTACCCGGACGATGAGAGCACGTACTTTATCAAGCGGATCATCGGGCTTCCGGGCGAGACCGTGACGATCAAGGACGGAAAGGTCTACATCGACGCCTCGACAAAGCCGCTCGACGACAGCTTCTGCCCGGAGACGCCGACCGGTGATTTCGGGCCGTACAAGGTCCCCGCGGGCCACTATTTTGTGATGGGCGACAACCGGAACAACAGCAATGATTCCCGGTACTGGACCCACCCGTATGTGTCAAGGGACGAGATCCTCGGCAAGGCCGAGATCCGCTACTGGCCGCTCACAAAGTTCGGCAAGATCGACGACAAGACCTATGGGACGGACGACGAGATCATCCACTATGACAGCACGTCGGATGCATCGAGTACCGCAGCCTCCGCGGAGGCGGGGTGAGACATGGCGACCTGGAATTCAAGAGGACTCCGCGGATCGACGCTCGAGGACCTCATCAACCAGACCATTCTCCGCTACAGGACCGACCATCTGGCCCTGATCCAGAAGGTGCCGACGCCGATCACGCCGATCACGATCGACAAGGCGACGAGGCACATCACGCTCGCCTACTTCGGGGAGAAGAGCACGGTCGACTATCTCGGCGCCGTGCAGGGTATCCCGGTCTGCTTCGACGCGAAGGAGTGCGCGGAGGACACCTTCCCGCTCGCCAACATCCATCCGCACCAGGTCCGCTTCATGACGGACTTCGAGCGGCAGAAGGGCATCTCATTTCTTCTCATCTGCTTTACGTCGCGGCAGGAGTTCTACTACATGCCGTACTGGGAGATGATGGAGTTCTGGGAGAGAATGGAGCGGGGCGGCCGGAAGAGCTTCCTCATCAGCGAGCTCGATCCGCAGTTTTTCCTCGATGAGGGGAGAGACGGCACCATACCGATTCTGGAGGGCATACAGAAGGACCTCGACAGCCGGGACGAATGAGCCGGCATTGCATGGCAGGAAAGGAGAAGCATGAAAAATCTGATCATCCACACACCAGAGGGCTTCCGTGATATCTACGGACAGGAAATGAAGCGCAAGCGGACGCTCATGCGCGGCTTCGAGGACGTCTTCGACCATTACGGCTACGAGCCGATCGAGACGCCGACCGTCGAGTACTTCGACGTGTTCTCCAATGAGGTCGGGACGACGCCCTCAAACGAGCTCTACAAGTTCTTCGACCGCGACGGCAACACGATGGTCCTCCGGCCTGACTTTACGCCGTCCGTCTGCCGCGCCGTGGCCATGCATTTCCCGAAGGAAGGCATGCCGTACCGGCTCTCGTACGAGGGCAGTACATTTGTCAACTCGCAGGAATATCAGCTGAACTTAAAGCAGGCGACGCAGGCCGGCGTTGAGCTCATCGGAGACGGGAGCGCGAAGGCGGACGCGGAGATTCTCATGCTGACATGCGACCTTCTGAAGAAGGCCGGCATCCGGGAATTCCAGGTGTCCGTCGGTGAGGTCGACTTCTTCAAGTCCCTCGCGGCCGAATCCGGCCTCGACGAGGAGACAATCGAGCAGGTCCGCAGCATGATCTCGAATAAGAACTTCTTCGGCGTGAGTGAGCGGCTCGGGTCCGCGGACATAAATCCGGTGATCCGCCGCGCGTTCGCGGAGCTCCCGAAGATGTTCGGCGGCGCCGAGGTCCTCGACGAGGCCGAGACATTCGCGGTCACGGAGAAGTCACGCGAGGCGATCGCGCGTCTCCGCGAGATCTGGAGCTACATCGAGGGCACGGACAACGAAAGGTACATCTCCTGGGATTTCGGTCTGCTCAGCAAATATCATTACTATACGGGCATCATTTTTTCTGCGTTCACATACGGGACCGGAGAGCCGGTCGCAAAGGGCGGCCGCTACGACAAGATGCTCGCGCACTTCGGCGAGGACGCGCCGGCTGTCGGTGTCGGTCTCTACGTCGATCAGCTGATGATGGCGACAAGACGCGACTGATGCCGCGGCAGCACTAAAGAAGGAGAACGCATTCAAAATGAGATATCTCACAATCGCACTTACGAAGGGAAGACTCGCGAAGAAGACGCTGGACCTCTTCCGGAAGGTCGGCATCGCGGCGGACGGCGCGGACGACAAGGACACAAGAAAGCTCATTTTCACAAATGAAGAGCTCGGCGTCCGCTTCTTCCTGGCCAAGGGCCCGGACGTCCCGACCTACGTCGCGTACGGGGCCGCTGACATCGGCATCGTCGGCAGAGACACGATCCTCGAGGAGGGACGGCAGATCTATGAGGTCCTCGACCTCGGCTACGGCAAATGCCGGATGTGCATCTGCGGGCCCGAGTCGGCGAGAGAAAAATTAAATTCCGGCGAGCAGATCCGCGTCGCGACGAAATATCCGAACATCGCGAAGGAATACTTCCTGAACCGCAGGCATCAGACCGTCGAGATCATCAAGCTGAACGGCTCGATCGAGCTCGCGCCGATCGTCGGGCTCTCCGAGGTCATCTGCGATATCGTCGAGACCGGAACGACGCTGCGAGAAAACGGCCTCACCGTGCTCGAGGAGGTCTGCCCGCTGTCCGCGCGGGTCGTCGTAAACCAGGTCAGCATGAAGATGGAGAATGAGCGGATCACGGCGCTCATCACGTCGCTTAAGAACGCACTGAATGAGTGAGGCCTGACACATATATTTACCGGACATGGCAATTGAGGAGGGATCATTATGAAGATTGACAGACTGACAAAGGAGACATTCGGGTCCATTCAGGACTCACTCCTTAAGCGGAGCGCGAACAGCTATCCGAAGCAGGAGGCGGCTGTCGCGGAGATTCTTGAAAATGTAAAGAAAAACGGCGACAAGGCCGTCTTCGAGTACGAGAAAAAGTTCGATCACTGCGAGCTTACGGCGGACAACATCCGCGTGACACCGGAGGAAGAGGAAGAGGCGTACAAGCTCGTCGATCCGGAGCTTGTCGGCGTCATCCAGCGGGCGATCAAGAGAATCCGCGCCTTCCATGAGCACGAGAGACAGGAGAGCTGGTTCATGACAGAGAAGGACGGCATGGTCCTTGGCCAGCGCGTCACGCCGCTCCACAGGGCCGGTGTCTATGTCCCGGGCGGCAAGGCGGCATATCCGTCCTCTGTTCTCATGAATGTCATTCCGGCGAAGGTCGCAGGCGTCGATGAGATCGTCATGTGCACGCCGCCGGGCGCTGACGGAAAGGTCTACCCGACGACGCTTGTCGCCGCGAAGGAAGCCGGCGTCGATACGATCTTCAAGGTCGGCGGCGCGCAGGCGATTGCCGCAATGGCCTACGGCACGGAGTCAATCCGCAAGGTCGACAAGATCACAGGCCCGGGCAACATCTATGTCGCGCTCGCAAAGCGCGCGGTCTACGGCCACGTCTCCATCGATTCCGTCGCAGGCCCGTCTGAGGTCACGGTCCTTGCCGATGACACGGCGGACGCACACTGCATCGCGGCTGATCTTCTGAGCCAGGCGGAGCACGATGAGCTCGCATGCGCGATCCTCGTCACGACATCAAAGAAGCTGGCGGAGGACGTAAACCGCGAGATCGACGGCTATCTGACGTTCCTCTCAAGAGCGGACATCATCCGGAAGTCGCTCGACAACTTCGGCCACATCCTTCTCGTCGATGATCTCGATGAGGGTGTTGCGGCTGTCAACGAGATCGCGCCGGAGCACCTTGAGATTGAGACGCGTGAGCCGTTCCTCGTGATGACGAAGGTGAGAAATGCGGGCGCGATGTTCATCGGTCCGAATTCGTCCGAGCCGCTCGGCGATTATTTCGCGGGCCCGAACCATGTCCTTCCGACGAACGGAACGGCGAAGTTCTTCTCCGCGCTCTCTGTCGACGACTTTGTCAAGAAGTCCTCGATCATCTACAGCTCGCGGGAGGCGCTCGAGAACATGCACAGCGATATCATCCGCTTCGCGAAGGCAGAGAAGCTCACGGCGCATGCGAATGCAATTCAGGTGCGCTTCGGCGAAGAGGAAGGCAACAGGAGACCGGAATAAGACCAACATAAGCGGCCGGAAATGAGACGGGAGAGAGGAGAAGATACGAAAGATGGACAGAAAGGCTGAGCTCCGCCGCCGGACAGGCGAGACGGACATAACACTTGCACTGAACCTTGACGGGTCCGGGAAGGCAGATATCGATACAGGCATCGGATTTTTCGATCACATGCTCGACGCGTTCGCGCGCCACGGGTTCTTTGATCTCTCCGTCCATGTGAAGGGTGACCTTGAGGTGGACGGCCATCACACGATCGAGGACACCGGCATCGTCCTCGGCGAGGCAATCCGGCAGGCAGTCGGTGACAAGAAGGGCATCCGCCGGTACGGGAGCTTCCTGCTGCCGATGGACGAGACGCTGATCGCCTGCGCCCTCGATCTGTGCGGCCGCGCCTACTTCGCGTCGGACGTCACATTCACGGTCGACAGGATCGGCCAGTTTGAGACGGAGATGGTCCGGGAATTCTTCCTTGCTGTCGCGAATAACTCCTTCATGAATCTTCATTTTGTGCAGATGAGAGGCGAAAATAATCACCATATCGCGGAGGCGTCCTTCAAGGCATTCGCGAAGGCCCTCGATATGGCGACATCCTTTGACCCGAGAATCACTGACGTTCTCTCGACGAAGGGAACACTGTAAAGAAAAGGAGCCTTACATGTCTATGCAGAATGTTCATGATCTGATTCCGTGCATTTATCTTCTCGGCGACCGGGCGGTCACGGGATTCGGACAGAAAAATCTTTTCGGCGACGGAAATCCGGAGAAGCTCGCGTACGACTACAGCGTGAAGGGCGCGGACAGACTCCTTGTCTTTGACTTCTCGGGGACAATGGATGAGCACGACCGGGCCATGGAGGCGATGCGGAGCATCTGCCGCGCCTCGCAGGTGCCGGTCATCGGAGCGGGCAATATCCGGACCATGGAGGATATCGAGCAGCTCATTTACAACGGCTGCGACTGTGTCGCCCTGAACTGCCAGGATGAGCAGGAGCTCGGGCTTCTCGACGCGGCCATGCAGGCGTACGGCAGGAGGCGGCTCATGGGGTGCGTCTCGGACTTTAGCGAATACAGCCCGTATGCGGAGGAAATTGACCGCTGCGTCTCGGGGCTTCTGGTTCTTGATGACGAAATTCAGCCGTTTGCGGGGAAGACGGAGCTTCCGATTCTCCTCCACAGCAACAGCATCGGGGCGGACGGCATCGAGGCGATCTTCCGCGGTGGTCTCGTCACGGGAGTTTCGGGCGAGTATGTGAGCACGCTCGGGTTTCCGGAGGACTACATCAACGGCTTTTCGCGCAACAGCGCCGGGGACATCACGTTCGGGTCAAAGCGGCCGGACGGCCTCACGACGGAGCTCGATGACCTCAAGATGGAGCTCATGCGCCGCGGCGTCCGCATGGACGTCCTCGAGAGTGCGGTTCCGTGGAGTGAGTTCAAGAAGGACGACAGGGGCCTTGTGACCTGCGTCGTGCAGGACTACCGGAACGACGAGGTGCTCATGGTCGCCTGGATGAACGAGGAGAGCTATAAAAAGACGCTTGAGACCGGGAAAATGACCTACTGGTCCCGCTCGAGGCAGGAGCTCTGGACGAAGGGCCTGACCTCGGGGCACATCTCCTATGTGCGGTCCCTTGATATCGACTGCGACAAGGATACGATCCTCGCGAAGGTCTCGCAGATCGGCGCCGCCTGCCACACGGGCCACAGAAGCTGCTTCTTCACGCCGCTCGCGCGGAAGACCGACATCGAGGGCAATCCGTACCGCGTCTTCGAGAAGACGATGAGCGTAATCGCGCAGACCGGAAAGAAGCCGTCCACGGACGCGCTGATCCGGGAGCTCGGCGCCGAGCACACGGACATGGTGCTCGCCTCCAAGAACAAGGACGTGAGCGTCATGAAGCGGGAAATCGCGGACTACATGATTTCCCTCATGAAGATCATGGATAAGCGCGACATCACGTGGGAGGACATCGCGGACGAGATCTCCCGCCGGGAGGAGAGCCGCGCATAATAAATGAAAATACATAAGGAGAGTTTATGAGAGAACCCGTCCTGAGCGACCGCATCCTTCTCAGTGTCGAGAAGCCGGCCCGCTATATCGGAAATGAACTGAACTCCGTTCAGAAGGACAAGGACAAGGTCGACATCCGGTTTGCCATGTGCTTCCCGGATGTCTACGAGATCGGCATGTCGCATCTCGGAATCCAGATTATATATGAACAGCTCAACAGACGCGCTGACACCTGGTGTGAGCGCGTCTATTCGCCGTGGCCGGACCTCGCGGACATCATGAAGAAGGAGCACATCCCTCTCTTTGCGCTCGAGTCGCAGGAGCCCGTCCGGAATTTTGACTGGCTCGGCATCACGCTGCAGTACGAGCTCTGCTACACGAATGTCCTCCAGGTCCTCGACCTCGCGGGCATCCCGTTTCTTGCCGCAGAGAGGGAGGACGGCTGTCCCATTGTCATGGGCGGCGGGCCCTGCACCTACAATCCGGAGCCGATCGCCCCGTTCTTTGACCTCTTCTATATCGGGGAGTCGGAGACGGTCATGGACGATCTTATGGACCTCTATAAGGCCATGAAAAGGGACGGGTATACGAGAAATGAGTTCATCCATCGGGCAGCGGTCACTATCCCCGGCATCTACGCGCCGAACCTCTATGAGATCGCGTATGATGAAGACGGATTTATCACGGAGCGGAAGCCCCTGTATGACGATCTCCCGAAGACTGTGAGCCGCCAGGTCTGCACGGACATGACCCACGCGGTCTATCCGGAGAAGCCGCTCGTCGGCTTTATCCGCCCGACGCAGGACCGCGTCGTTCTCGAGATCCAGCGCGGGTGCATCCGCGGCTGCCGGTTCTGCCAGGCGGGCATGATCTACCGGCCGCTCCGCGAGCGGAGCCTTGAGGTCCTCGAGAAGTACGCGGCGGAAATGCTGAAGGAGACGGGGCAGGAGGAGATCTCCTTAAGCTCCCTCTCCTCGAGCGACTACCGCAGACTTCCCGAGCTTCTGGACTTCTTGATCCAAACGTGCGACAAGGAGCATGTCAACATCTCGCTCCCGTCCCTCCGCATCGACAACTTCTCGCTCGACATCATGAAGAAGGTGCAGGACGTGCGGAAGTCGAGCCTCACGTTCGCGCCGGAGGCGGGCACACAGCGCCTGCGCGACGTCATCAACAAGGGACTCACCGAGGAGGAGATCATCGGCGGCGCCGACGAGGCATTCCGCGGCGGCTGGAACAAGGTGAAGCTCTACTTCATGCTCGGCCTCCCGACGGAGACGGACGAGGACCGGAAGGGAATCGCGCACCTCGCGGAGGCAATCACGGAGGACTACTTCGACGCCGTCCCGAAGGAGAAGCGGATGGGGTCCGTCGACATCACCGTGAGCACCTCATTTTTCGTGCCGAAGCCGTTTACGCCGCTCCAGTGGACAAGCATGCACCACCCGCAGGAGTACATCGACATGGCGCACACCGTGAGAAATGAGATCCGCTCGCAACGGAACCAGAAGCGGATCCACTACAAGTGGCACGAGGCGGACGGAACGGAGCTCGAGGGTATCTTTGCGCGCGGAGACAGGCGGATTGCGCCGGCGATCGTCTGGTCGTACGAGCACGGGGCCGTCTTTGACGCGTGGACCGATTACTTCAACTACCAGATCTGGCTTGACGCGTTCAAGGCCTGCGGGATTGATACGGACTTCTACACGGTGCGGAAGCGCTCGACCGATGAGCCGCTGCCGTGGGACTTCATCGACGTCGGCGTCTCGAAGCGCTTCATGGTCAGGGAGTGGGAGAAGGCGACAGGAGCGGAGGCTGCGAAGGGCATTTTCCGCGAGCGCGTGATCCCGCCCGCCAATGAATATGAGAAGGAGCGCGTGGTCATCGACCAGGTCACGAACCCGCGCGTCACGACGCCGAACTGCCGCGAGGCCTGTTCCGGCTGCGGCTCTCTTTGCTACGGCACCGGCGTGTGCTATGAGAAGCGGACGGCGGGCTATGACCCGACGAAGCGGCATCCGGTCTATGAAAACAGCGTGGTACAGAAAACGCACGCTGACGGGGAGGCCCACAGCGTGACGACTGCACAGGAGAGGGAGGCGGACACATGAAGCTGCGTATCCGATTTACGAAGGAGGGACCGGTCCGGTTTGTCGGTCACCTCGATTTCATGCGCTTTATGCAGCGCGTCTTAAAAAAGAGCGGCCTCGATGTCGTCTATACCGGGGGATTTAATCCGCACATGATCCTGAGCTTTGCCGCGCCGCTCGGCGTCGGCGAGGAGACGGTCGGGGACTACGCGGACGTGGAGGTCGCCTACCGTGACCCGTTTCCGCTTAACCCGAACGAGATCTATATGATGCGCGATCACGGTCTTCAGAACGATGAGCTGCCGCCTGCGCCGCCCGCGGCGGACATGCTTACTATGCTGAATCAGGCCTCGTGCGAGGGTGTGACATTTACGGACATCACCCGCATCGGTCAGCTCCGCGAGAGCAACGCGATGGCGATCGTCCGGTACGCGTCGTGGGACATCGCGCTTGCGGACACGTTTCTTGCTGGCCGCAGCGTCGAGGAGATGGCCGCGGCGGTCATGGAGAAGGAGACAATTCCGTTCCGGAAGGTCACAAAGAAGGCGGACAAGACCGTCGATATCCGGCCGCTCATCGTCTCTGTATCCGCACCTGAGCAGGAAGGAAAGGTCATTCCCGGCATGAGCCGCCACCTGCTTCTCACCTGCGCGGCCGGAAGCAGCCAGAACCTGAAGCCGGCCACAGTGCTGGAGGCGCTCGCGGCAGACTTCGGGCAGGACTTTGATCCGTATGGCTTCAGGCTCCTTCGGACGGAGCTCTACGCGGACGGGCTCGTCCCGCTAGGGAAGATCGGGGAGGAGCTCGTCTGAAGGCATCGTGCACACGCCATAAAGGTCGGAATCGTCAGCCAATATCAGCCCGGTGTCGGGCAGACTCCGTCCTCCTCAGCTTCCCCTCGCCGCTGCCACAGCGGCTCAGGGTGATCTTCGGACTCCTCCGTATAACGCCCTCCCCCGTGGCTGATATGACGGACTCTTTCAGGTTTGATGGCGTGTGCAGAAATTTCGGACGAGCCGGGAAAGGAGCAGCATATGCGTGAATATGTCATCACAGATTTTGTCTATAGCGGGACCCCGGTCCGGGCAGCGGCTCTCTTCGAGGATGGGAGGATGGAGGAGCTGCGCGCGGAGCGGCGGGATGAGACGTCTCTTGTCGGGCGTGTGTACCGCGGCGTCGTCGACAGTGTAAACCGCAATATCGGCGGCGCCTTTGTTGATATCGGGTCAGGCGGCCGCGGCGCGGGAGAGAGTGAGCAGCACCGGGACGGCCTTGTGTACATGCCCGTTCCGCGGGCCATAAAAAGGCCGGAGGGCAGCAGGGAGACTAAGGACAGGCCGCACGACATGGCGGGTATCCGCGCAACGCTTCCTGTCCTCGTGCAGATCACGAAGGATGCCGTCGGCCCGAAGCAGCCGGTCGCGACGGAGAACATCACGCTTGCCGGGCGGTATCTTGTTCTCTCTCGGTTCGGCGGCCGTATAAGCTTCTCACAGAAGCTGACCGACGAGCAGAAGGCCATCATCCGCACGTGGATTCCGAAATCGGAGCGGCAGGGCTTCCACGTCCTCGTCCGCACAAATGCAGGCCACGCGGACAAGGCAGCCGTTCTCGGCGAGCTTTCGCGCCTTCGGGAGCGGATGCGCCTCATCCTTGCGGGCGGAGAGGACGCAAGGACCGGGACCTGTCTCTATGAGCCGGAGCCGCTCTACGAGACCATGTACAAGGACTTTCGTGAGGTGCCGGACCGGATTCTCACGGACATCCCGCTCGCGGCGGAAACGCTGGCAAGAGCGCAGGAAGGGCCCAAGGAGCCCGGAGAGCCGGCGGAGAAGGCCCCGGGACCTGAATCCGAGGGAAGGGGCCTTCATCCGGAAATCGTCGAGACAAGGCTTGTGAACGGCCTTCCGCTTGCTGAAGTCTTTCATCTGCAGGAGAATTTTGACAAGCTCCTGCAGCGGGTCGTCTGGCTTAAGTCCGGCGCCTTCCTTGTGATCGAGCAGACAGAGGCCTTCGTCGTCATCGATGTCAACACAGGGCGGAGCTCGAAGGGACGGATCCCGGAGGAGACCTACCGGCGCGTCAACATCGAGGCTGCCCCCGAGATCTGCCGCCAGATCCGTCTCCGGAACCTCTCCGGCGAGATCCTCGTCGATTTTATCAAAATGAAAGCGGAGGACCACCGCGAGGAGCTCTTCCATGTGATGCGGAAGGCTGTCCGGCGCGATCATGTGCGCACGGAGGTCGTCGACCTCACGGGCCT
>OMYS01000034.1 GCA_900315305.1 uncultured Eubacteriales bacterium | reverse complement strand
TACCAGTCAGTGCACGTCAACTATTGAAACCGCCGTGTACCGAACGGTACGCACGGTGGTGTGAGAGGACGGGGGTTAATCACCCCCTCCTACTCGATTGTGGAAACTGATCTCTTTTCCGGCGGACTTCTGCGTGTGCCCCGGACTATAACGGTGTATAATGAAGATTATTCAACACCACGACGAGGAATGCAAAGCGTTCCGATCCCTGGGTGCTGTATAGTTACGCATAATGAAACCGTGACGTTTATGGGTTCCGTCTGAGGAGGTATGCGATGGATATACAGGAAAATCAGAAGACAGAACAATCCAGTCCTGTGCCGGAGAATCCGCGCGGGCTCACCAGCGGTGAGGTGCAGGAGCGCGTGGCGCAGGGAAAGACAAACCAGGTAGAAGACCATTCGTCGATGAGCGTATCGCAGATTATCAGGTCAAATGTATTTACCTACTTCAACCTGATTTTCGCGGTGATCGCGGCGCTTCTCATTGCGGTCGGGGCCTTTAAGGGACTGACATTTCTTCCCGTTATCATCGCAAACATGCTCATCGGTATTGCGCAGCAGATCTACGCAAAGCGCATTCTTGATAAGCTCTCACTCCTTGATGTGACGGATTATACGGCGCTGCGCGATGGTCGCGAGGAGAAGATTTCTTCGGGGGATCTCGTGCAGGACGATGTGGTTCTTCTTGAGAGCGGGCAGCAGATCCCGGCGGACGGCATCGTCCTTGCCGGTGGGGTCTCGGTCAATGAATCTCTCCTGACCGGCGAGCAGGATGAGATTGTGAAAAAAGAAGGCGCGGAGCTCCGCTCCGGAAGCTTTGTCGTGTCTGGTCGGGCCTGGATGCGGCTTCTCAGCGTCGGCAGTGAATCGTACGCGGCGAAGCTTACGCAGAAGGCAAAGCAGGTGAGCGAGAAGCCGGCGGACATGGTGCGCGATATCGAGCGGATCATCCGGATTTTCGGTATAGCGATAATTCCTATTGGCGCGCTGCTGCTCTATCAGTCCATCGGTGTAAACGGCACGGGTCCTAAGACGGCTGTGACATCGATGGCCGGCGCGCTGACCGGCATGATTCCGGAGGGCATGTACCTTCTGGCAACCGTGGCCCTGGCCATGAGTGCGGCGAGACTTGCCGGAAAGCAGGTCCTGCTCCATGATATGAAGAGCATCGAGACGCTGGCCCGCGTGGATGTCCTGTGCGTGGATAAGACCGGAACGATCACGACCGGCGAGATGTCGGTTTCCGCTGTGCTTTCTCCCGCAGCCGAAGGAAATGAGCCGGCGCCGCTTGCAAAGGAGAGCGAGGCGGGGCAGCTTCTTGCCCACTATGTGGGTACGGTTCCCGACTCGAACAGCACGATGCGGGCGATCCGTGCGTGGAGCGGCACAGGTGCGTCCATTCCGGCGGAAGAGGTGAAGCCGTTCAGCTCAAAGACCAAGTATTCCAAGGTTCGGACGAAGGAGCATGAATACTGTCTCGGCGCGCCGGAATATCTGCTTGACGCAGAGGAAATGAGCGCCGGGAAATCATTTATGGATAAGAGACTCGAGGCCGGCGAACGCGTGCTGGTTCTCACGAGGGACGGACATGCCGTGCTTTTCATTTGTCTGAAGGACCAGATCCGGGAGACGGCAAAGAGCACGTTCCAATATTTTCGTGACCGGGGTGTTGAGATCAAGGTCATCTCCGGTGATAACCCGCATACCGTGTCCCGCATCGCAGCGGCCGCGGGCATTGCAAATGCGGACAGATATGTGGACGCTACCTCGCTGACAACACCTGCGATGATCGATGAGGCGGTTCGGGATTACACCGTTTTCGGGCGCGTCAAGCCGGAGCAGAAGAAGGAGATTGTCGAGGCGCTGCACCGCTCAGGCCGGAAGGCGGCCATGACCGGCGACGGCGTGAACGATATCCTGGCGATGAAGGAGGCGGACTGCTCGATCGCGATGGGGTCAGGCTCAGATGCGGCCCGTCAGGCGGCGCAGGTCGTCCTGATGGATTCGGACTTCTCCCATATGCAGAACATCGTCGCGGAGGGACGGCGGGACGTCAATAATATCACCCGGTCGGCGACGCTGTTTTTGTATAAAAATATTTTCTCTCTGCTGCTTGCTGTGTTTTCGATAGTGAACAGCTTTACGTATCCGCTCGATTCGAGCCAGGTCTCCATGATCTCGCTGTTTAACATCGGCATTCCGGCGTTCCTTCTCACACTGGAGGACAATCAGCAGAAGGAGGAGGACGGTTTCCTCAAGAATACGTTGCTCCGCGCACTTCCGGCGGCACTGACTTCATTTTTCACGATCGCTGCGCTGATGCAGTTCGGCCTTCTGTTTGATATTCCATCGAAGGATATTTCGACGGCAAGCACGTACCTGCTCTCGCTGATCGGTTTTATGATTCTTGCTGAAATCACGAAGCCGCTCAACTGGTACCATGTCTCTGTCTTTATTGTGTGCGCGATCGGCGTTGTTCTGGCGTGCACGACCGGCTTTAAGACGCTGTTCAGCATCGAGGATATATCGGTGAGGGCAGCGGCTCTGTGCGTCGTTTTTGCGATTGCGGAGTTTACGATTATGAGATGGCTGACAGAGCTGATCGCGTTCCTCAGGAAGCCGCGGAGAAGAAAAGCAGAGCGGTTATGAATAGGTAAAAAAGCGGGCGGTCCATATCGGGCCGCCCGCTTTGTCTGCCCACAGCGAGGAATGCAGAGCGCCTCGGGTATGGGCTGAATCGTCAAGCAAATACAAAACCTGTCATTGCCATGGATCCCAGATTGCAGACATTGTTGAAGACAGAGACAGAATCTCCCTCTGCTGCGCCGAGGCAATAAAGGAGCGGCAGAAAATGGTCCGGCGTCGGAACGGCATACCTTGCGTCAGGGAGCTTTGCGTAATCGATGACGGTCCGGTTATCACCGCTGATGACTGCGTCCGTTATCTGCTGATTGAAGCGGAGCGTCATCGGGGTGCCGCCTTCATTGTCCCACTCCACCTGCCGCAGGTTGTGGACGACATTTCCACTTCCGACGATCAGATAGCCCTGATCGCGGAGAGGAGTGAGTTTTTTCCCGAGTTCATAGCTTTCTGCCGGAGTCAGGCGGCCGTTCACGGAGAGCTGCACGACCGGGATATCAGCGTCGGGGAACATGTGCACGAAAACCGTCCATGTGCCGTGATCGATGCCCCAGGAATTGTCCACGGAAACCGTTCCGCCGAGCAGGGAGAGGACCGCATCGGTGAGCTCAGCATTTCCGCTGACCGGGTACTTTACCTCATACAGCTCCTTCGGAAATCCGTACATATCGTAGACCTGCCGCGGCTTCTCGTCGCTCTGGACGAAGGTGCCATCTGTATACCAGTGCGCGGAAATGGCGAGGATTGCCTTCGGCTTTCCGTAGGTCTGAATCACGGACCTGCCGGTTTTTGCCATTCCTTCTGTTACGTCGTTGTGCTCAAGAGCCACCATCGGGCTGCCATGGCCGGAAAAAATAACGGGCATTCTGAGATTTTTCATAGGGCATCTCCTTTCGATTCTATACAGGAACTGTACAGATGGGTGATAAACCTGCCTCAAAACAGATGAGAGTAAACGATGAGGTCTGGCAGGCCGGATAATGTTCTCCCGCAGCTAGGAACGCGAGGCGTTTCAAGTATGGGTATTGAATAGTTATCCTAATCTTAGCATATGGCAAGCACTCGTCAATTACGATCTTTTTGGATACCAGGTCGTTTTCAGGAGACTGTCTTTATACCTGCGGCGTATGCAGCAGGGATGGCAGGACTTCGTTCTACAAAGGAATTGCGAACTAACTGATGAGAGTATATGATTATAATTCATAAGTAGATCACAGCTCCGGCAGTTGATGCAAGGGAGTCGGAATGATCCGGTAAAGTGTCGGGAACGGGAATCGTATGAAGAAGGTTGATTTTGAGAACGGGCAGATCACAAGGAATATATTGCAGACGGCGCTGCCGATGCTGATCGCGCAGGTCCTGAATCTCCTGTACAGCATTGTGGACCGAATCTATATCGGGCGGATCCCGGGATCGGGCACGGAGGCGCTCGGCGCCGTCGGACTGTGTTTTCCGATTATTATTATCATTACCGGCATCACAAATATGTTCGGTCTGGGCGGTTCTCCGCTCTTTTCCATGGCACTCGGCCGTGGAGACAGACGAAGAGCGTCCGCCATTCAGAACACGTCATTCCGGCTTCTGATTCTGTCCGGTGCGGTTCTCACAATCGTCGGCGAGCTTTTCGGCCGCGGGCTTCTTCTGCTCTTCGGCGCAACAGAAAATGAAATTCCTGTCAGCCTTTCCTACCTCCGGATCTATCTTCTCGGCACGGTGTTTCTGATGGTTTCGACGGGCATGAACTCATTTATCAATTCGCAGGGATATGCGGGAATCGGCATGTATTCGGTGATGATCGGCGCGGTCACGAACCTGATTCTGGATCCGGTCTTTATCTTCGGGCTCGGCATGGGTGTCCGTGGGGCGGCCGCTGCGACTGTGATCTCACAGGCTCTTTCATTTCTGTATGTGATGCACTTTCTGCGAAGCGCGAAAAATAAACACCCGGTCTCGTTTGCGTTTCATTTTCCGCATGCAGGTGAAATTATAGGGCTCGGCACGGCGCCGTTTATCATGCAGTTCACGAATTCACTCGTACAGATCGCGTGCAATCAGGTCCTGATGGCGTACGGCGGGGCACTATTTGTCTCGATTATGACGATTGTCTCCTCGGTGCGGTCGATTATGGAGACGCCGGCCTTTGCCATCACGGAGGGCACGACGCCGATCCTGAGCTATAATTACGGGGCGGAGCGGCCGGACAACGTGAAGAAGGCGGTCCGTGTCATGATGACGATAGCTGTGCCGTATACAGGTATTGTGTGGCTTCTGATCATGATCTGCCCGGAGTGGTTTATTCGCATTTTCAGCAGTGACCAGACGATCATGGCGGACGCGTCCCACGCTCTGCACCTCTATTTTCTGGCGTTCATTTTCCAGGCGCTTCAGTTCAGTGGGCAGACCGTGTTCAAGGCGCTGAACAAGAAGAAGCATGCAATCTTTTTCAGCATTTTCCGAAAGGTGGTCATGGTCGTTCCGCTCACCTACATCCTGCCGCATATTGCAGGGCTGGGGACGGACGGCGTATTTCTCGCGGAGCCGGTCTCCAATGTGATCGGCGGCATTGCGTGCTTTACCTGCATGCTGGCAACGATCTGGCCGGAGCTGAACCGGATGAAGAAGGAAGGTTCTTGAACTGCATGGCATGCCGCTGCCAGTTATAGCCGCTGAAGGGGTCGATCAGAGGCGTAGATGAGACTCTCCGTGAGAATGATGGGTAAGAAAACGTATGTGAAGAAAGGAAATCGTATGGAAAGAAAACGGAAAAGAAGAACCAGATGGCTGATCATCGGGCTTGTTGCTCTGTCTGCCGCGATTTATGGGATCCAGATTTTTGTGTTCCGTGACCTCCGCACGACGGAGTTCTATATTCTGCAGGACCTGGCCTTTGTGCCGATCAGCTTTGCGATTACATCGGTTGTCGTGGGCGTGATTATGGATGAACATGAAAAGCGGGATGCCGAGCGCAAGACGCGGATGCTGACGAGCGCCTTTTTTACAGGACTCGGGGCCGGGCTCACGGGCGCACTCCTTGGCGTTTCGGAGACAGAGATAGATCCGAAGGAGCTGGCGCTTGGCCGTGAAGATGAATTTCCCGAGATGCGTGACAAGGTCATGAAGGAGCACATCGAGGTCCATATCACTGAGGAAAGCTATACAAAAATGCGCAGCATGATCCTGGGGTGGCAGATTGAGCTGATCACCCTCGCCTCTAATCCTATGCTGCTCGATCAGGAGTGCTTTGCCCAGCTTCTCTGGGGCGTTATGCATTTGACCGACGAATTCCGCCTGCGCGGCGAGTGGAAGGACCTCTCGGAAGGGGACATCAATCATCTCAATTCGGATTTTGAGAAGGTTCTGCGCCTTCTCCTCGTGAATGGCATGACCAATGGCCTCTTCCTCAAGGATACCTTTCCGGAATTCTGGGGGACAGCGGTAGACAGGCTGTGACTGCCTACCGCTGCCTGCAATCGCGTGAACGATCTGGGCATTGGCCAGCCGGGAATTCCCGGCTGCTCCTCTTAAATATCCAGCGCCGCGTGATATCCCCAGTACACGGCGTTCGTGATCGTGGATACCCGGGAGGACGGGATGCGCTTCTAACCCCACCTGATGCAGCGGCGCAGATGAGGCTTGCGAACCGGCGCGTATGGTCAAGAAAAATACCCCGGCACTTGCCGGGGCAGAAAATACAAGAATTCAGGCCTTAGTTCTCAGGGCTCATTACCTCGACTCCGTCCGGAGCCTGGTACGAAAGGCTCATTTCTCCGTCCGGATTAAGTGACCACTCGACATGGACAGTTCCGACCGGCGTGATGACATCGCCCTTTGCGCTCCTCAGAGCACCGGCGTGCGGATGGATGTTCATTTTCCGGAAGCCGGGAGCGGCGGGCGTGACGCCGAGAACCGCGCAGGGCAGCTCGTAGAGCATGAGGGCAGACCACGCATGGCAGTCGGAGCGGCTGTCCGTCCCGTTCTCGACGCAGGTGCTCATGTGCTCGCGGACCATTTTCCTCCAGAGCTCCCAGAGGTCGTCTGTCTTCTCGTACCAGCCGGTCATCTCGAGGGCCCGGAAGCGATAGAACATGTAGGAGACGGATGACTGCGCCATGTCCGGATTTCCGATCGTGACCTCAAGCATCTTTCGTCCCTCCTCTGGCGTGACCAGGCCCGTGAGAACGGCAAATACCTGCGGGTGCACGGAGAAGTCCTTAACGCCCGGGCCGTCCTCAAGGAGCACAGAGGTGTGTCCCTGCGCGTCAGTGTAGGTTCCCATCGCATGCTTCTTCACAGCATCAAGGACGCTGCGGGCGCGCGAGCGGTATTCCTCGGCGACGCCTGTTCTGCCGATAAAGTCGGACATCTCCGCGGCCTTCTCGAGGCCATAGGCGTACAGAAGGCTTTCCATCGTGAGCGCGCCTGTCCCTTTATTTGTCGAGGAAGGAACGCCCATGGTCTGGTTCCACTCATTCGTCCAGTCAATGAAGGACCAGTAGGTGCTTCCGATGAGCGGGCCTCCGATCTTTCCGACCATGCCGTTCTCCGCGATGTGGCGGCCGAAGAATTCCAGCACCTGGTCGATGGCGCCCCAGTTCCGTCTCACGAGCTCGCGGTCCCCGAAGTACATCATGTGGTCATAGACCATCAGGATGTAATAAATGGAAAAGCCGGGGATGACGTTGCTTTTCTGCGTCGGCGCGTCTGAATTCGTGAGACCGTCCGGCCGCTGGGACCTGCGGAACGCCTCGATGGCCTGACGGGCGAGTCTGTCGTCCGCTGAGACAGCGTAGGTGTACAGGATTTCCTCTCTGCCGTCCATTGCGTACTGGAGCTGCTCATAGAACGGGCAGTCCATGTAGGTGTCGTGCATGCAGCGCTTTAACGTCCGGAGGCTGATGTCCCAGATCGGCGCGTAGCTCGGGTCGGATACGGAGACATTGGTCTTTGCCTCGAGCGGATAGCCGGTCTCCGTGTAATCAAAGCGGTCGATGCGGAGCGGGGCTTCATTTGTCTCAATCTTCAGCTGAATATAGCGGAAGGTGCGGAACCAGAAGGGCTCGTAAGTCTCCGGCTGCGTTTCATTTCCATAGCCGGCAGCCGTATAGGACGAGGTGTGGCCGTAGAGACGCCCCCTGACCGAATCCGTCCGGTCGCCCTTGATCGGCATGCCATTCGCGACTCCGTCTTCTGGCGGATAGGCGTAGCACTCCGCGCAGAGCGTTGTGACCTTCGCTCCCTTTCCGCCCTCGAAGGCGTAGTGCAGGAAGCCGCATTCCTCGACATCCGAGGAGATTTCGACGATCTCTGTGGTATGCGCCGGGATCTCGACGAAACCGCCGCCGGCGAGCATGGCCTCCCACTCCGCCTTCACCTGCTCTTTTCCGGCCCGGTCGGCCTGTCTGACTTCCTTGACGCCTGTAAAATGCATGGCCGTGTGTTTCATGTACGGAATCGTTCTTGGCACGAGATTGCCGGGCGCGTCGCTGGTCGGAATGTCGAGAACGCTTCTTGCGAGCGCGTCGTTCCAGCTGCTTTCGTCATAGGAATTCTCCATCCAGCCCGCGTATTTCTCTGTCGCATGGACTTCCTCCTGTGCGTGGATCGGGGCCGGCTGCGATTCCTCATCAAGGACCGTGATCTCTCGGTTCACGGATGCTTTCCAGCCGGATTTTCCATCGAGGCAGGCCGCCCTCTCAAGGCCTTCGATATAGAGGTGCGGGATCGGGCTGCGGAGCAGACTGTCGTTGCTGACCGGCGCGCCGAATGCGAGGTTCGGCTCCGGGTAGCGGAGAACCTCGACGGCCACCGTGTTCTTCCTCGGATGCAGGTAATTTGCAAGGTCCGCTTCATCCACAAACCACTCCTTGAGGTCGAGCGCCTTCTGCGGGCCGTCCTGCACGAAGGCTCCGTTCACATAGAGCTTGTACCTTGAATCCGCGGAAATGCGGATCCGGAAGGGGGCCTTCGCGGCGTCATCTGATATTTCGACTGTCTTTCTGAAATAAACAATTCTTGCCTGGGACTTGTCGTGATCGGTCCAGTCGGGTGTCCAGATCCAGTTTGTCTTCGGTATTGTCATCATTCTTCCTCCGATAATGGATGTTTCGGCCTGCTTAAGAAAGCCGTATCTGCCTGGCACCTCAGACATGACTCGAAAAGCCTCGAGCTTGATTTCCTGGTCGTTCCGTGAGATGCCAAATCATATTCTTCTGCTTACAGTATACACCGCGGGTCTTGGGAGGCATGGCGCGATTTTGCGCTTTATGTTCTTATTTTGGATCTATTCAGTGCCTCTATCAACCGAATGAAATTCAGACGAAGAGCCTGCCAGCCGAACGTTGCGTTGATGAAAAATAAGCCAACGCAAAGTTCTCGTAAATTCTCCGAACCCCCTTGATTCTTTTGGTGCGGCTTCTTATAATGACGTTCTGCGTGGAAAGGTGCCTGCATTTTCAGGTACTTCCTGTCTGCGCAGGGAAGGCTGTTTTGGCGTTCGTATTTTCAGGACGGATGGTATATAGACATAATTTTCTCAGGCAGAAGGAGCACTGGCAGTATGAATCTGGATCTGACGAAGGGAAATCCGATGAAGGTCATCTGGGAGTTTATGATCCCGTTGTTCATCGGCAATATTTTTCAGCAGCTTTACAATATGTGCGACACGATCATCGTCGGCCGCTTTGTCGGCGCGGGGGCACTCGGCGCAGTCGGCTCGACGGGCACGATCATGTTTCTCGTCATCGGGTTTTCGACGGGCCTTACACAGGGGTTCACGGTCCTCACGGCGCAGCGGTGCGGCGCGAAGGATGAGGAGGGCATGAGGGTCTCTGTGGCAAATGCAATTCTCCTCTCGATCATCGTGATTCTCGTCATGACGACGGCCTCGCTCCTTGCGATGCACGAGATTTTAAGGCTTATGAACACGCCGGACGCGATCTTTGCGGACGCGGAGACCTATATCACGATTATCTGTAAGGGCATTGTCTGCTCCGTGGCATTTAATCTGTTCTCGGCGTTCCTTCGGAGTGTCGGCAACAGCAAGGCGCCGCTTGTCTTTCTGGTGATCTCGGCCGTCTTAAATGTCGTGCTCGATCTCTTTTTCATTATTAATCTCCACATGGGCGTGGCGGGAGCGGCGCGCGCGACCGTCCTCTCACAGGGAGTGTCCGCCGCGCTCTGCGTGGTGTTTATCCTGAAGAAGGTGCGGATTCTTGTGCCTCACAGGAGCCAGTGGCGGTTCCACGGGCAGGCAACAAAGGCACAGCTCACAGTCGGCGTGCCGATGGCGCTTGAGTCGGCGATCACGGCATCGGGTACCATGATTATGCAGACTGCCGTGAACAGCTTCGGCGCTGTGGCGGTGGAGGCGTTTTCAGCCAGCAGCAAGATCCAGAGCCTGCTCACGCAGGGCATGTACTCGATGGGCCAGGTCATGGCGAGCTACACGGGACAGAATTACGGCAAGGGCGATGTGGACAGAATCCACAAGGGCGTCAAGGCTGCCGTTCTCTCGATGTGCATTTATTCCGTGGTGGCCGCTGTGCTTGTGATTGCACTCACGCCGACGACGATGCGGCTCTTTTTCGCAAGCCACGAGAATTTCACGGAGCTTCTCAAATGGGCGAAGCCGTACGTATGGTTCTGCGCGGTCTGCTACATCCCGCTGAGCTTTATCTTCATTTTCCGGAGCACGATGCAGGGCTGCGGCTACGGGCTTCTGCCGATGTGCAGCGGAATTACGGAGCTTCTGTGTCGCACGACGACGGCCGGGCTGTCCATGCATTTTCACAACTACCTGCTGGCGGCCTTCTGCGATCCGTCCGCGTGGATCGGCGCCGGAATTTTCACGCTGATCGCCTACAGCTATATTATCCGTCAGGTGGCGAAGCGGTTCGGGAAGCCGCTCCGGAAATGAGGGACTTAGACCGTTTATTGCCGTAATTTTCATTTTGCGATACACTGAAGCTGAAATTCAGAAGGAGGTGGCATAATGGAACATCATCCGTTTTTGTCCTTTGATAATGGGCTTGAAATTACCTATTCCGATATAAAGAAAAAACGCAGTGGTTCTGAATATGTGACGATATACTTCGAGCAGCCGGATGAAACGGGAAGAGATTTCAAATCGGCTCAGTGCAATTTCCCATGCGGAGGATTTACCAATGTAGTAGGGTATACTCCTGAGGAATTAGATCACTTATGGGAACATGTAGCGAAAGCGGGGAATCTTATGTTTTGTATTCACTGGTAATTGGGATTCCACCTCATCCGATATCTGTGTCCGGGAATATAAGCATGTGTGTCATTGTACTCCTCTTCGATTACGAATCCGGCTGCGCGATAGCAGGCAATAGCGCGCCGGTTCCACGTGAGTACCGTAAGGTATAGCGGCTTATCCATAACAAATTCGTTTATGTATGTCCTGATTGCAAGCTCCATTAAGATATGTCCGAGATGTTTCCCGCAGAACTCAGGCTTCATGCCGAGCCCCAGAGAAATGAAACTGCCTTTGTCGCGCAAAATAAAATAAGCAAAGAGTTCATTGCGACGTAAAATAACGAAATGAGAAAGAAGCCGCCTGGCAGGGTCAGTAATATCCCAACCCTGCCGGCGGCATTCATTCCAGTCCGGATAGTTATAGACAGCCAGCCTGCCGGGGTATTTCCAGCTGCAGATCTCTCTGGCATGCTGCTCGCGCATCCAGCAGACAGTATAGTCGCATATCCTTTCTTCAGACATCGGTCTTTACTCGTCCTCTTCCTCAACGCCGTCCGCAGTCTTCAGCTCGCCGGCCTCTTCCTCGTTGAAGTTGTAGTCCTTGTACGGAAGAATTGCATTTAAGACAATTCCGAAGATAGAGGCGAGAGCAAGGCTCGTCAGCGTGATTGAGGTAGATCCGATCGTAAATGTCAGGCCGTCGGAGAAGCCCAACCCGGTTACCAGGATGACAGCCGCCACGATCAGGTTTCTGGAGTTCTTGAAGTCGACGCGGTTCTCGACGACATTCCGGACACCAATGGCAGAAATCATTCCGTAGAGGATGAAGCTGATTCCGCCGATGATTGCCGAAGGCATGGTGCCGATGAGCTCTGCCACCTTGGGGAAGAAGGAGAGAATAATGGCATAGATGGCTGCAAGACGGATGACACGCGGGTCATGCACATGCGAGAGCTCAAGGACGCCTGTGTTCTCACCATACGTCGTGTTTGCCGGTCCGCCGATGAAGCCGGCCAGGGCAGTCGCAAGTCCGTCGCCGAGCAGGGTCCGATTGAGTCCGGGATCTGTGATGAAGTCCTTGCCGCAGGTAGCGGAAATGGCGGAGATATCTCCGATATGCTCCATCATGGTCGCAATTGAGATCGGGGCCATGACAAGGATCGCGGTGGGATCAAATTTGCAGATCTGGAACGGCTGAAAGCTTACAATCGAAGCCTTGGCAATCGCTCCGAACTCGATGATCGAAGAGCCGTCCGCATTTGTCATTCCAAATGCCTGGAAGATAACTGCGCAGATGTAGGAAATGACGACACCCATGAGGATCGGGATGATCTTGAACATCCCCTTTCCCCAGATATTAAAAATGATAACAACAGCGAGGGCGATGAGTGCCAGAGGCCAGTTGGTCTTTGCGTTGCTGATGGCCGAGGGTGCCAGGGAGAGACCGATGCAGATGATGATCGGTCCGGTGACGACCGGGGGCAGGTAGCGCATAACCTTTTTTACGCCGACAAGCTTTATGATCAGGGCCAGAACCAGATAGAGGAGACCGGCGACGACGATACCTCCGCAGGCGTAGGGAAGTTTTTCTCCCATCGTCATGTTTTTATAAATACCGGTCTTGAGGCTTGCAACGGTCGCAAATCCGCCGAGAAAGGCAAATGAAGATCCCAGAAAGGCCGGGACCTTTCCCTTTGTAAGCAGGTGGAAGAGAAGGGTGCCGATTCCCGCGCAGAAGAGGGTGACCTGGATGTTCAGGCCCTCTCCCTTGAAGTAATCGTTGACAAGGATAGGGACAAGGATCGTGGCGCCGAACATGGCGAACATATGCTGGAGTCCCAGGACCAGCATCTTGGGTATGCCCAGAGTCCGGGCATCATCAATTGCTTTTACGTCGTTCATGATAATCTCCTGTTCTCGATAATTTAGGTAACTATTCAGCACCCCAGACTCGGAACGCTTCGCGTTCCTCGTTGTGGGCGGACAGAGCGGCTTCGCCGCTTGCCCGCCCCTTGGAAAACCTTTGAAACCGTCCGGCGAGCAAGCTCTCCGTCCGGCTTTCATCAGTTTTCCAAGGGGTGCTGAATAATTACAAATTTAGACTACATTTCAAACCTATACTATAATACGGATTGACTGAATTTTACAGAGAGTTTACAGGAAAACGTGCATTTGTTCCGCGCCCGCAATGAGGAATATGAAGTGTTTCGAGCTCCGGGGTGAAGAATCGCTGCGACAGCAAAGAAAAAGGCCGTCAAAAGGAACGGTGAGATCCCGTCCCCTTTGGCGGCGTTTCCTTCATTTTGCAGTTGTATGTGATCTTCAGCAGCCGCTGCCATCAAGCCGGCAGGCAGATCCCTCTTCCGGCCTTGACTTCAGGCCGACGTCCTCCGGCTTTAACGTCACGGAGCCGTCTTCCTTTACGAAGCAGGGAATTCCGGCGTAGCCGTTTGTCTTTGCGTCGTCAAAGACCGGGCTCGTGTCGCGGAGCCTTAAGAAGGCCTTCAGGTTTTTGACATGAGCGCCGATATCGATGAACTGAAACTGATCGTTGCCGCTGACCTGGGATTCCACGTAGGAGCAGTCCGGGCAGGACGGCATACCGTAAATTGTAATCATAGCAGATCCTCCTTATACAAATGAAATTTCCACAGTGATCTGCCTGTATGGTAGCACACGGCACCAGGGACAACAAGCCTGTTTTAAATGCCAACGATTATCGTGGCAGAGGCTGAAAATGTCGGACAAGAACCATTCGGCCGGTTGAAGCTGTCTCAGGCGACCTCCAGCATATAGTGGTCCTTGTCAGCCATGGAAAGCTTGAGACCGCACGCGGACAGCATTCCGTCCATGACGTTCCTGCGCAGGCGGTAGTACGGATCGACATTTCCGCCCTGAGATGTCCAGCTGCCGGCGTGAAGCTCCTGTGTCTGCTCCCAGGAAAGAGATGTATCGCTGCTCTCGGTGACGGAGTTGACATGGTCGCAGGGCATTCCATTTACGAAGAAATTTTCAAATGCCTTGTACGCGTCCTCAGGGCCTGTCCCTGCGGGCAGTGCATTTTCCTTGCCGAAGGCAAAGGCCGCATCTGCAAGTGTGTCAAGCCTTGCCTCATCTTGTCCGGCTGCGGCAAGGACGAGGGCAGCATAGCGGCGCTCCGCGTCTGAAATCCGGGCCTGAAGCCAGCCGTGAATGTTCTCCTCGTCGATGACCGTCTCGAGTGCCGGCAGATCACGGACATATTCGGCGGCATCTGAGATCCAGCCCTCTTTGACAGCCAGATCAGCCAGCCGGCGGGTCAGCTCCTCCTGATGACCGATTTTATTGTAAAGCCAGTAGTGGATGGGACCTAAAAACATGCTCATAGTAATTACTCCTTATTTTCGAGATATTGATTGCTTTCGTATTTCATCCAAGTCTAACTGAAGAAAGTGCTTCCGGGTGTTGCGCAGACAACATTCGGGCTGAAATATTACAGGCTTCATGGCGGGAAATGGGACTGTGTTTTTTACAGCCCCAGAATGTCAAGTGCATTTTTTCAGGCACTTCCATGGACTGCGCAGAAGGCAGGCCTCGTTGCGACAAGATATTGCTGATGGAGGCTATATGCCGGAATCTGTGCGCTGCGCATAATTTTTCCGCGCAGATACTGAAAAGTATGTGTATTCGTACCTGGTATCAGAAAAGAACGGTATTGCGAAGAAGACAGTTTCTGTTATAGTGAAAGCATAAGAATCGGGCGGAAGATCGTGGCAGGAGAAACGCAGTTTGGAACAGCGGTTTCCCATGATAAGGGATGGAAAATTCAGACTCCGCGTCCTGCAAGCAGAAAAAGCCCGCATGAAAAAGGAGGACAGACAATGTCAGTGATTGAAGCATTAGCAAAGAGAAGAACCATTTATCAGTTAAATAAGGAGCTTCCGGTCTCCACGGATAAGGTCATCGAGACCGTTAAGGAAGTGACAGAGCTTGTGCCGGACGCGTTCAATATGAAGAGCGCGCGTGCTGTCGTCGTGACAGGCGCAAAGCAGGATGAGCTCTGGGACAGAATTTATGACGCGTTCGGAGGAAAGGTCGCGAGGGAGAAGATTGACGGTTTCAAGGCTGCTGCCGGAACGATTCTTTACTTCTACGATGAAACGGTTGTGAAGGGCCTGCAGGATCAGTTCCCGCTCTACGCAACGAACTTCCCGGTATGGGCGAATCAGGCAAACGGCATGCTGCAGATCAATATCTGGACGGCACTCCGCGAGCTCGGTGTCGGCGCAAATCTGCAGCACTACAATCCGGTGATCGACGATGCGGTCAAGGCTATGTTTGATCTGCCGGAGAGCTGGAAGCTCATCGCGCAGATGCCGTTCGGCGGCATTGTCGCAGAGCCGGACGCGAAGGAGAAGGAGGACATCTCGAAGAGAGTGCTTGTCTTCGACTGATGCATTTCCGAAATCTGAAGTATGAGAGGAACCGTGCGGGGAGACCTGCGCGGTTCTTTTTTATGCGCGTTTATAGCTTGACAATCTGTCCGTAAAATGATATCAATATGATATCAGATAAATATCTGATCCCGCGCGGATTGGCGATCGGAACCGCTGCGGAGCTCATCTCATTTTCAGATGTCCCGGGAAGGGGACGGAAAGGTGACACTATGAGTGGAAAGATAGGGTCGGAACAGGAACCGATGAAGGAAAAGGTGCTCACGGGAAAGAAGCACGGCATGCTGGCTATGATTCTGACCATCGCAGTGATGGTTCTCTCAATCCTCATGATCGTGGCGAGTACGAAAATCGGAACAGCGGATGAGCCGTTTGTGCCTCTCATCCTCGGAGGTTTTATTCTTCTTGGCGTAAGCTGGATTCCGCTGGCGGGGCTCAAGGTTCTGAAGCCTCAGGAGGCACTGGTTCTCACTCTGTTCGGCGAATATATCGGGACGCTGAAGGACGCGGGCTTCTATTTTGTGAACCCGTTCTGCACTGCGGTTAACCCGGCTGCAAAGACGAGACTCGGTCAGAGTGGTGACGTTGATGATTCGGACCGGAAAGGCCGCATCACGATCATGCAGGGCAGCACGTCGGAGGCACAGCAGACCAATAAGAAAATTTCGCTCAAGGCCATGACGCTCAGCAACGCGAAGCAGAAGGTCAACGATGTGCTTGGAAATCCGGTTGAAATCAGCGTTGCCGTGATCTGGAAGGTGACGGATACGGCGAAGGCTGTGTTCAACGTTGATAATTACAAGGAATATCTGTCGCTGCAGTGCGACTCCGCTGTCCGCGACATCGTGAAGATCTATCCGTACGACGTCGCGCCGGGAATTGATACGACGGGAGACGGCAAGGCCGATGACGGCTCGCTCCGCGGCTCGACGACGGTCGTCGCTGAGCGGATCCGCGCCATGATCCAGGAGAAGGTGAAGGACGCCGGTCTTGAGATCATTGAGGCGAGAATTACGTATCTGGCGTATGCACCGGAGATTGCAGCTGTCATGCTTCAGAGACAGCAGGCGTCAGCGGTGATCGACGCGCGGAAGATGATCGTCGACGGCGCGGTCGGCATGGTTGAGATGGCGCTCGACCGCCTGAAGGAAAATGGAACTGTCGAGCTTGACGAGGAGCGCAAGGCCGCGATGGTCTCGAACCTGCTCGTCGTTCTGTGTGGAAACCACGACGCGCAGCCGGTCGTAAATTCAGGAAGCCTGTACTAAATTACTAAATTAGGTTGAAAACAGAACGATCCGCCTGCAGCCAGTGTTTTTGGGAGAGGCTGCAGGCGATCGGGGATCGGGCAGCCACGCCGCTCTGTCCGCCCACAACGAGGAGCGCGAAGCGTTCCGAGTCTGAGGTGCTGAATAATTACAGTTGTATTAGAAAAAGAGGCAATTACATGGCGAAAAAGCAGGTGCCGCTCCGGCTCAGTGAAAAATTGTATAACGAGATTGCCGCGTGGGCGGAGGATGATTTCCGATCCGTGAACGGGCAGATCGAATACCTTCTCACGGAGTGCGTCCGCCAGCGGAAGAAGAACGGAAAATATGTGTCCGAGCACCTGGATGAACCGCCGGAACTTGATATCAAGTAAAGCGTGTCTTAGCCGAAGCCCGTTCAAAGCGCGCGGCTTAGAAATATGAATAGCGAGCGTCTGCGACGGCGCTGCGGATTCTGCCCCGAAAGTAGAGGATGGGGATTTACAATACAGCTGAATCATGGTAGTGTGTTCTACAGCCATCGGAGGGTAATCTGTACGAAAGCGAGATACGGAGAGCTGGACAAGATGGCAGGCTGAAATGCCTGCTGTTTTGTCCGGCTCTTTTTTGTATAAGGGCTGCGCGAATTGCAAAGCAATTCGTGGGGTTGTATATCCGGCAGAGCTTTTCGTGTGAGCCTCGATAGAGCGATGGCAAGAATGCTGTGGGGATATGGAAGGAGAAATTTGAAAATGAAAAATGATCACGAGCTGACAGAGGGCAGAATCTACCCTGCCCTGATCCGCTTTGCATTTCCTGTGCTGGGAGCGCTGTTCCTGCAGTCGCTCTACGGCGCAGTCGATCTTCTGGTCGTCGGGCGGTTTTCGACCTCATCGGATGTCGCGGCGGTCTCAAATGGCGCACAGATCATGACGACGCTGACAAATGTCATGGCAAGTCTTGCGATGGGAACGACGATTCTTCTCGGTCACAGAATCGGGCAGAAGGACAGAGAGGGGGCCGGCCGGATTATCGGCGCGTCCATCATGTTCTTTACGATTCTCGGCGCGGCGGCGAGCGTCCTCCTCGCGGTATTCGCGCCGGGGCTTGCCCGGATCATGAAGGTACCGGACGAGGCGATGGCAGCGGCGACGGCATATCTGCGCATCTGCGGAGGCGGGATGCTGATCATCACCTGGTACAACCTGATCGGCAGTATATTCCGCGCGGTCGGCGATTCGGTCACGCCGCTCATTGCCGTGAGCTTTGCATGCGTTGGGAATATTGTGGGAGACCTGCTGCTGGTCGGCGTCTTCCATATGGGCGCTGCCGGCGCTGCGATCGCGACAGTTGCCTCCCAGGCAATTTCCGTCGCGCTGTCGCTCGTGCTTATCTCAAAGAAGCAGCTGCCGTTTGATTTTGCGAAAAATGAAGTCCGCTGGGACGGAAAGCTGACCGGCCATCTGCTCCGGCTCGGCACGCCGATCGCGGTGCAGGACTTTCTTGTCAGTGTGTCGTTCCTCGTGATCCTTGCGATTGTCAATATGCTCGGTGTCACAGCGTCCGCCGGCGTTGGCGTGGCGGAGAAGGTCTGCGCCTTCATTATGCTGGTGCCGAGCGCGTTCATGCAGTCGATGGCCGCATTTGTCTCGCAGAACTACGGGGCGGGACGGATGGACCGCGCCAAGCGGGGGCTTGTGTACGCGATCGCGACATCATTTGCGATCGGCGTTTTCATGTGTATTCTCAGCTTCTTCCACGGAGGCACGCTCACAGCGCTGTTCAGCCGTGATCCGGCCGTCGTGCAGGCCGGCTGGGACTACCTCAAGGCCTACGCGATTGACTGCCTGCTGACGCCGGTCTTCTTCTGCTTCATCGGATTTTTCAATGGCATCGGGAAGACAAGATTCGTCATGGTGCAGGGAATTGTCGGTGCGTTCCTTGTCCGGATTCCGGTCTCATACATGATGAGCAGGCAGGTTCCGGTGTCGTTGTTCCATATCGGACTTGCGACACCGGCCTCATCCACGGTACAGATCATTCTGTGCGTTACATATTTTGTGTGGCTCAGGAAGAAAGGCGCGATGCGCAGACAGAGCTGAGGAATATCTCGTATCCGGCAGTTTCTTCTGCGCAGCTGCACCGATCTTTGAGCACTGTCGAATTTTGCGCTATCTCGTTTATTTGAGCCCGATCAGCGTCCCCGAGAAGATACCGTAGTAATTCCCAAGCACGTACCCGAGTGTGCCGACCAGAATTGACGGCACGATCAGCTCTCCCCAGCCGCGGGCAACGGCCATCGCGGCGGCTGTCGTCGGCCCGCCGATGTTGGCATTAGAGGCGATCGCAATTTCCTCATTGTTGAAATGAAGAAGCCTGCCGCTGATGAAGCTGAAGAGCATATTCATTGTGACGATCATCAGGCAGAAAATGAGAAGCAGCGGCGCTTTCTTTACGATCAGGCTGATCGATGCGGGGACGCCGATGACCGCGAAGAAAATGTGAATCAGGTATGTGCCGATTTCCTGTGCGCCGTCCAGCTTTCCGACCTTCCTCGGGAAGAGTGTGGCGAGCAGCATCGTGATCGTCGTGATGAGGAGGTACTCATTTCCAAGAAGGCCGTTCAGCAGCGTGAGAAGAAAGCCCGACTTTGGGATGACAGCAGACAGATAGTCGGCTGCTGTCGATGAGACCGCAACGATGAAGACAGACAGCGCGAAAATTGCGGCGACGCTTTGTAGGGAGACCTTCTTCGGGCGCCAGTAGGAGGCGGACTGCGAATCGGCCTCTTCCTGTCCGGTCTTTCCGGAAACAGAAGTATGTTCATAACCGGCTGCCTGTGATAAAGGACTTTTGTTTAATCCCGCCCTCTTGTCCTTGCGCCTGCTCAGGCTCAGATAGAAAGTCCCCTCCGGCACGGCCATCAGAATAAAGAGGTAGACGACCATCACGAGATCATCCGCGACGACGGCTGCGGAGACGAGCTCCGAGCTTGCATGGTAGTTGTCCGCCATGGCCACGAGATTGATTGTGCCTCCGGTGTAGGTGCCGATCATCATTGGAACCGCCTTGGCAAGTCCCGGAATCACGGAGCGCAGAAGCTGGTAGGCCAGAAGTCCGCCCACAATCGTTCCGAGGCCGCCGATCAGAAAGACGATCATGAGTCGGCCGGAGCGCTTTCCGATTTTCCGTATATCTGCCTCAAAGAGCAGCATCGGGATCGAGAGCGGAACGATGTAATCCCAGATAAAGTCGTAGGTCTTTGCCTCTGTCGGGATGATGTGCAGGTTTGTCAGCAGCATGGATCCGAGCAGTGCCAGCACGCAGCCGGTCATTTTCGCTGCCCAGCGGTAATGCTGCTCGAGATAGATTGCGGCAGCGGCCACACAGGCCAGCACAGCAAACAGTGCCCAGCTGTTGTCTGCAGAGATCAGTGTGCCATTCATCCGATTTCACCCTCCCGGATCATTTGTGCCAGTTCTTTGGCGTAGTAGGTGAGGTAGAGGTCCGCGCCGGCCCGGTATGCGCCCACGCACATTTCTCCGATAATGCGGCGCTCATCGATCCAGCCGTTTCTTGCGGCGGCCTTCGCCATCGCGTACTCGCCGCTCACCGAGTAGGCAGCGACCGGCACGTCGGAAAGGGCTTTTACGTCAGATACAATATCAAGAAATGACATGGCCGGCTTGACCATCAGGATGTCTGCGCCCTCGGCCAGATCGAGCTTTGCCTCTTTCCTTGCCTCGCGGCGGTTGTGGACGTCCATCTGATAGCCGCGGCGGTCACCGAATTTCGGCGCGGATCCGGCTGCCTCGCGGAACGGGCCGTAGAATGAGGAGGCGTACTTGACGGCGTAGGACATGATCGGCGTCTCGATATGGCCCGCCTCATCGAGAGCGGCGCGGATTGCGGCGACGCGGCCATCCATCATGTCGGACGGCGCGACCATATCGGCGCCGGCCTCGACCTGTGAGAC
>OMYS01000035.1 GCA_900315305.1 uncultured Eubacteriales bacterium | reverse complement strand
GTCACACTCGCGGGCGAGGGACTGTTCCGGGAGAGAAGGAGAATTTATCCATGGGAGGATATCTCACAGACCTCTTCCGGGCAATTCCTCCTTCGCTGCAACCGCGTTGTCCGGCTTGAACGGGAGATGGCCCATCTCAATGAATACAAGGAGGAATACAGAAATCTCCGCTCGATCCGCGACCCGGAGCTGAAGAAGATTCTGACCGCGTATCACAGGAAAATCAGCGATTACCGGCAGGCTGTCTATGAGGGACTGGTCGCGTCGGGCCACGCGTCCGCCCGCTGGGTCTCTGAGCAGAAGGCGTATCAGATTGTGCGGGGGCTTTACCCGGACGCGAAGTTTCAGTATGAGCCGGACTGGCTCTATGGTCAGCATCTCGATATTTACGTGCCGGAGCTCCATATGGCCATCGAGTATCAGGGAAAGCAGCACTATGAGCCCGTGGAATTTTTCGGAGGCGCAGAGGGGCTCAAGGAGCGGAAAATGTACGACCGGCGGAAGCGCATCCGCTGTGAACAGCACGGCGTGACGCTTGTGCGCTGGGACTACGACAAGCCGCTGACGGAGGAGTATTTTACGGAAGTGCTCCTGCGGGGTGCTGAGAAGACGCAGTCATAATTCAGCACCCCCAGACTCGGAACGCTTTGCGTTCCTCGTTGTGGGCGGTCAGAGCGGCTTCGCCGCTTGTCCGCCCCACCGCAAACTGCTGAAACCGTCCGGCGAGCAAGCTCTCCGTCCGGCTTTCATCCGTTTGCTGTGGGGTGCTGAATTTTTACAAAAAAAACAAGTCCCGGCTGGCAGTCCGGGGCTTGTTCTTTCATCTGGCAAGTGAAGCTGGCAGGTTTCACTCACCGATTAAGGGAAGGAGTGGTGTTCGAGGTCTGGCAGTACCTCTCGCACCGTGGTATGAAAAAGAAAAAGGTTGGATGAAGTTTTTCTTGTAAGCTATCTCTCGCTTACAAGAAACAGGATAAAGGGTAAATGTGAAAAACCTGTGTTCATTTCTTGAAGAAAAATGTGAAATTGTTCACAAAGGCTTTACGTGGGATTTACCCGGAGCTGGTGGCAGGGCGCGCCGGAATCCGCTACCGTTACTCTATACGGCTATCTGCCGGAGGTCTCGGGGAGGACAGAGCCTGTAACTCCTGCGTACAACGATCTCTCGGCCGGATGGCGGAAAATGACGGCAGGCAGTGCTCATGAAATCTGCTGTGCCGGCGCAGAGAGGAGACATGACAGGTATGAGGAGAGGCAGGGCGATCAGCTTTCTGGTAACCATTTCGATGTGCGCTGCGGCGCTGGCAGGCTGCGGCAGTAAGGCGGCGAAGCTGCCGGACCTTTCCGGAATGGGAGATGCGGTTGTCATTTCCAGAGAGGAAGGGTCAGGTACGCGGTCGGAATTTGAGTCGCGCGTCGATACGGAGGCGGCCGGGACGACGGAGACCGCTTCGTCGAGCGAGGACGTCATCGACCATGTGAAAAATGAGAAGAACGCGATCGGCTATGTCTCCTACAATGTTGTGAAGGAAGATTCAGGCGTGAAGATCCTGAATGTGAACGGAAAGCCGCTCAATGAGAAGACGATCCGGCACGGGACCTATCCGCTGACCCGGAACTTTTATCTCGCCTACAGCGGGGAGCTGACGGACATCCAGCGGGATTTCCTGACCTATGTCCTGTCGGCGGGACAGGGTCTCGTCGGTGATATCGGAATCCCGGAGGCGGATAAAAAGACATTTCTCTCGGGCAACCCGGAGGGGTCGGTCAGTGTCTGCGGCTCGACGTCGATGGGCATTCTTCTCGGCGAGATGGCGGATGACTATATGAGCTACAATCCGAACGCGGCGGTGAGCGTGACAGCGACGGATTCGACGGACGGCGTCAATACGGTGCTCGAGCACAAATGCGATTTCGCCATGGTGTCACGCTCCGCGAAGAGCTATGAGAAGGAGCTGCTGACATTCAAGGCGATCGCGCTTGACGGCGTCGCTGTTATTGTGAATCCGGACAATCCGCTGACTGATATCTCTCTGAAGCAGCTGCAGACGCTCTACGACGGCGGCGCCGCGAAGTGGGAGGACCTGAACTAAAAATGTAATTATTCAGCACCCCACAACGAGGAACGCGAAGCGTTCCGAGCCTGGGGTGCTGAATCGTTACAACGGAAGTACAGAAATCGCCGGGTGCTGTCTGCAGGAGGTTACTCGATCAGCTTCTCGTACGCCGGGAAGATGACGCCGTTCTCCTCCGTGACGTGGTCTGAGATCCCGTCGCAGAGCACAGCGAGCTTCCGGTAGGCGTCCTGCATCGCCTCGCAGGAGTCGCCGGGAATCGAGAAGTAGCTGGTGTTCTGGCGCAGGTCCCAGATCTTCTCCTCAGCCTGGCTGTGTTCATTTTCAAGCTCCATGACCTTCACCCAGGAGGCACGGTTCCGGCGGGTCTCATCGAGCATCAGCGGAAATACGACGGCCTCCTCCTTTGCGAAATGCTGCTCGAGCGAGGCCTTGAATTCCGCGAATTTCGAGTGAATGTAGAGAAGCTGGTATTCATTCTTCGCGTAATCGGTAAAGAGGGCGCGGCGGAGAAGCGTCTCGATCTCGTCCATCTGCTCGAGCTCCGGCCGGTGATAATTTCGGATGACATCGTCAATCATCTGCGGAAGAGAGCGGGTGTCCTTCTTCTCCTCGGTGGTGGCATCCGCCGCTGCCTCTTCTTTTATATGCTTTAATGAAAATCGTTTGATCTGCATAATTCTGCCTTTCACGTCAAGCCCAGAGGGATGAAATATCTGGCTTTGTACATACGTAAGAACTGCTGCGTGCAGGGGCTGCTATTCTGTATGGATTGATTGGCCGCTTATCTGATCCGTAAGTGACCATTGCCTCTGCACAGGAGATATACCATAATAATATAGAGCATATCGCCTGAATCGCGTAGGAAGTGTTGCGGGGGCAACATTTTTCTGACTTATATTCCTATATAATCCGTATGAAATAAGGTAAAATAAACCGTCCAACGCCAGACAAGAAATGCGAAGCGCTTATGAGTCTGGGGCTGAAATAATACTGAGATGAAAACAGGTGCCGAATCGTCTGGAGATAACCGAGGTCTCACAGCTGAGCGGACCGTAAAGACTGCGCAGACAGAGCTGCGGCACAGAGATGGAGGAACCACGCGCATGGAGAAGGTATGGAGTACCCGCGAAAATCTGAATACAAATGAACTATGGAAGCTGGAGAAGGATGGCCTCGAGATCCTGAAGGAGATCCCGGAGATCGCGGGCATGAACTACGCGTCTCTTGAAAAGAGCGACATCGAGCGTCTCAAGTGGGCCGGCATCTACGCGCAGCGCCCGAAGAACGGCCGCTTCCTTGTGCGTGTGAAGCTCTCATCAGGCGCCATGACAGCGGCGCAGGCCCGCGTGATCGCCGGCATATCAAAGGATTTCGGGGCGGACAGCATCCAGATCACAATCCGTCAGTGCATCCAGGTCCACAACCTCACGCAGAGGGATTTCCCGGAGGTCCTCCGGAGACTTGACGCGGCGGGACTCACCTCTGTCGAGGGCTGCGGGGACGTGCCGAGAAATATTCTCGGCAATCCGCTGATGGGCATCGATCCGGAGGAGCTCTTCGACACGACGGACATTGTGAAGGAGGCGGCCGAGGCGCTGATTGGAAATCCGGAGTTCTCGAATCTCCCGCGAAAGTACAAGATCTCGATCTCGGCAAATCCGAGAGACACAGGCTTTGCGAGGATTAATGACATTGCATTTGTCCCGGCGGTGAGAAGAAGACAGGGTGAGGTGCAGAATGGCTTCCACGTCTACGTCGGCGGGGGACTTTCGAGCAATCCGATGCTCGCGGAGAAGCTTTCATTTTTCATAAGACCGGAGGAGACACTCTCCGTGATCCGGGCCGTTGCGCTCATTTTTCGCGACTACGGGTACCGCGAGAGCCGGACCCACTGCCGCCTCAAATTCCTGGTCCAGGACTGGGGAAAGGAGAAGCTCGAGAAGACGATCGAGTCCTACACGGGGCCGCTGCTCCGCGGCGGACGCGAGTACCTGCATCGCTGGAACTACGGGCGGTTCCACGGCTTCCACAGACAGAAGCAGGAGGGACTTTACTACGCGGGCCTCAATGTCCCGATGGGCCACATGGAGGCGGCGGACCTCGCGGCGCTCGCGGATCTTGCCGACCGGTACGGCGACGGGACGATGCGGACGACGAACTCGCAGTGCGTGATTCTCGCAAATATTCCGGAGAGAAATCTTGCTTCGCTGAGGGAAGAGCCGCTGCTTGAGAAATTCCGGCCGGATCCGGGGTATTTTGAGGGATACGCGGCGGCCTGCACCGGAAACCGGTACTGCAGCTTCGCGCCGGTCGACTCCAAGGCTGTGCTCGGCCGCCTGATCGCTTCGCTGGAGGCTTCATTTCCGGAGATGGACGTGCCGTTCCGCGTCAATGTGACCGGGTGCGTCCACTCGTGCGCGCATCCGCAGCTCGCGGACATCGGCTTTACCGGCGGGAAAATGCGCTGGAAGGACGCTGTGACAGACGGGTACGCCGTGTGGATCGGAGGCACGCTCGGACGAAACGCGCATTTCGGCTATCAGCTTGACGGCCGCGTGCCGGAGGAGCGCCTTGAGGCATTCACAAAATCGGTCGTCAGCCTGTATCTTGCAGAAAGAAAGCGCGGCGAGGACTTCACGATTTTCGCGAAGCGGATCGGCTCCGAGCCGTTCCAGAAGCTGCTTGGCGACGCGGCGGCGTAAGCTACGGTCGCAGTTTACATGTGATCAAACCTCAGAAAACGGTCAGCGATATCACCCTGATTGCGATTTCAGATGGTATGTGAATTGCGACATGTTACGCATGCTTTACACGACTTTACACAGAAGCGATAGCGGTATATGATGCAGCTGAAACATAATAGTGTATGAAAAACTGCAAAGGGGAAAAGTGCACGATTATGAAAGCAGATAATAATCAGGAATGCTACATGAACCGGGAGCTCTCCTGGCTCAAGTTTAACGAGCGCGTTCTGAACGAGGCCGGCAATGAGAGAGTCCCGCTCGCTGAGCGCCTTACATTTTTATCGATTTACCAGACGAACCTGGATGAGTTCTTCCGGGTCCGCGTGGGCACGCTCATGCGTCAGGACAAGTCGGGCAAGGTCATCCGCGACAACAAGACGAACATGACGTCCCGCGAGCAGATCGATGCGATCCTTGAAAATGCGAGAAATCTCGACATCAAGAAGCAGTCGATTTACGATCAGGTCATGGGTGAGCTTGAGCCGCACGGCATCCGCATCATCAATTTCAACCGCCTGTCAAACAGCGAGAAGAGCGGTCTGAAGAAGTACTTCGTATCGCAGATCCAGCCGTATCTCTCGCCGATGCTGATCATGAAGGGACACCAGTTCCCGTTCCTCAATAACGGCGATATCTATGCATTTGTCGTTCTGAAGTCAAAGAGCGGCAAGGTGGAGGGCATTGTCCCGACCGCAAACAAGGTCTTCAGCCGTCTGATCGAGGTTCCGACGAGACCGGGAACCTTCATCCTGACGGAGGAGATGATCCTTCATTTTGTCACACTGCTCTATCCGGACTTCACCGTAGAGGAGAAGTCTCTGCTCCGCGTCACAAGAAATGCGGATATCGACGCGAGCGACATCTACGATGAGGACATGGACTTCCGCGACGCGATGGAGAACCTCGTCAAGGAGAGAAAGTTCCTCGACACGGTTCGTCTTGAGATCAGCCGCCGCCTCAGCGACGATGCGATCGACAGCCTGAAGAAAAACCTCGACATCAAGAAGAAGCAGATCTTCCTGTCGCTCGTCCCGCTGGACCTCTCATTTGTCTTCGGCATCCAGAAATATCTTGAGGGAAATGAAGGGCTCTTCTATCCGAAGCGCACGCCGCGCATGTCGCGCAGCCTTGACATCAAGAAGAGTCTTCTGGACCAGGTCGAGAAGAAGGACGTGCTTTTGTCCTATCCGTTTGAGAGCATGCGTCCGTTCCTGCGTCTCCTGCAGGAGGCGGCCGATGATCCGACTGTCACATCGATCCGGATGACGCTCTACCGTCTCGCTGACCGGAGCAAGGTCGTCGAGAGCCTCGTGGAGGCAGCCGAGAACGGCAAGGAGGTCACGGTCATGGTCGAGCTCCGCGCGCGCTTCGATGAGGCGCACAACATCGAGATGTCCCATGTGCTCGAGGATGCGGGCTGCCATGTCATCTACGGCCTTGAGAAATACAAGGTTCACTCGAAGCTCTGCCTGATCACACGGAAGAAGGAGAAGGGCATCGAGTATATCACGCAGGTCGGCACGGGCAACTACAACGAGAAGACGGCGAAGCTCTACACGGATCTCTGCCTCATCACAGCAAACCAGGCGATCGGCCACGAGGCATCTCAGGTCTTCGACGCGCTCCTCAAGGGCGAGACGATCAAGAAGACGGAGACTCTGCTTGTCTCCCCGAACTGCCTGCAGAACAAGGTTCTCGAGAAGATGGACGCCGAGATCGCACACGCGAAGGCTGGCGAGCCGGCTTACCTCGGCTTTAAGATGAACTCCCTGACGGACAAGGACATCATCGACAAGCTGATCGAGGCGTCGGAGGCCGGCGTCAAGATCGAGATGATCATCCGCGGCATCTGCTGCCTTGTGCCGGGTATTCCGGGCAAGACAGACAACATCACGGTCATCAGCATTGTCGGCCGGTTCCTCGAGCACTCGAGAATCTACCGCTTTGGCACGAAGGACCGCGAGGAGGTCTATATTTCCTCGGCTGACTTCATGACGAGAAATACGCTGAAGCGTGTCGAGGTCGCGGCACCGATTCTTGATCCGTCGATCAGAGACCGCATTGACGATATGTTCGATACGATGATGCGCGACGACGAGAAGGGCAAGATCCTGAGAAATGACGGGACCTATGCGGACCGCAACACGGACGGACCGCTTCTCAACTCGCAGGAGCTCTTCTACGCGGAGGCGTACAGCCGCGAGGAGAAGCCGCTCCCGGGAGCAGGGCAGGCGCCGGCAGCTAAGTGAGATTAATCAGCGCCCCAGATTCGGAGAATCGAAAAAGATTTCGGGTGAGCAAGCTCCTCGTTCGGATTTCATCAGTTTTCTTAGGGGTGCTGATTTATAAAACATTTAACATCTCGTGATTTTAGAGTTCACATATATCTGCGTACAATAGGTACAGAGCGGCAGGGGTATTGTTCCGCCGCCGGCAGATATGCGTCTGAGATCAGGAGGTGTTTTTTATGGGGAAAATAGAACTGTATGATTTCCACACGCTGCTCTGGATCCAGCGGAAATGGAGAAACCGCGGCATGACGGGCTTTATGCGGCTGTGCACGTTTCTCGGGAACGGAGGAATTATCTGGTTTGTTCTGATCGCGGCGCTCTGGCGCGGCCCGGTGAGCAGCCTTCCGCGGGACATGTTCGGCTTCCTCTCAGGAAGAGCAGAGCCGGACATGCTTCTGATTCCTGTCAGCCGCAGGGCCGCCATCGCGGCGCTCTGGTCCCTGATCATGTCATCGGTCCTCATCAACCTGATTTTAAAGCCGGCGTTTCACCGCGTCCGCCCGTATGACGACCACATGTGCCTGGTGCCGCTCATCCGCCACCCGAGGGACACCTCATTTCCGTCGGGACACGCGGGGGCTTCATTTGCCTGCGCCGTCGTGTTTGCCTATATGCTGCCGGGAGCGTTCGGGACGATGGCGCTTGTCCTTGCGGGGCTGATCTCATTTTCGAGAATGTACCTCGGCGTCCATTATCCGAGCGATGTGATTGTCGGCGCCGGGGTCGGGACGGCGTGCGCGATTGTTAGTCTGTCGCTCATGGGAGGAATGATTTGAAGAAATATTTACGGCTGCAGACGGTCGGTGACGACGAATGTCTGTACCACTACACACACGGCAGCAGTCTCATGAATATTCTGCGGACGGAGAAGCTGTATGCGACGAAGAGCAGCTTTCTGAATGACACGAATGAGCTCGATTACATCACGCGCGTGGCGGCGGATGTGATCGGGGAGATTGAGCGCCCGGAGTGGCGGCAGATCCTCATGCGCCAGATTATCGACACGATGGAGGAGGTCAAGCGTCACGACACGTTCGTGCTCTCATTTTCGACGGACAGAGACAGCATCACGCTCTGGGCGGAGTTCGGAGAGGAGACGGGGTACAACGTGGGCTTTGGCGGCCGGGAGCTGATCCGCCGGATCGGAAGCAATCAGGAAATCTACTGCCACGGGCGCGTCATTTACGACACGGACAGGCAGCGGAAAATGATCCGCCATCTCCTGACGGAGGAGTTTCCGGCAAGGACCGGGAAGACCTTTGAGGAACTGATGGAGGCCGAGGCGGCGAGTCCCGGCACGGATGAGTTCGGCCGCCTCCGCACGAGGCTTCAGAAGGCGCTCAACATCTACGCGATGTTCTTCAAGCAGGCGGAATTCGCCCCTGAAAATGAATACCGCGTCGCCTTCCGGAACCCGGACAGGCGGCGGATCTGCTTCCGCGAGAAGGACGGCTTTCTCCTGCCCTACATCGAGATCGACCTGAGCGGCAGCGGCTGCCTGCCGGTTATGCGCGTGACCGTCGCGCCGAAGAACCATGTGGACCTCGCGAAGAAGGGCATGGTCCAGTACCTCGCGCACATGAACATCAAGGCGGAGGTTGCGCTGTCAGAGCTGAAGCTGAGGTACTGAAATATGAACACAGTCTTATCCCGGATTGCAGACCTTGCAGGGCGTGTACCCCTGTGCAATCGCATCGCTTCTGGACATCGCGATGCTGCTTTCTTTCAGATAGCGGCAGCCGGCCCTGTGATATTTAGTTCCTGTCGCTGTGACATACACGGTGTCTCCGGAGGCGGCTTCATTTGACACAGCGGGTGCCTGCGGAACCGGTGTCGGCGCGACTACCGTCAGCGACGCATTCTGGGTGGTCTTATTTCCGGCCGCATCGCTGACCGTATAGACAACCGTGTAGGTACCGGGCGTATTATAGTCGACTGCCGAGTCGTCAGCAGTGATCTTGCCGCTGAGATCTCCGTCATTCGCATCGGTCGCTGTATCTCCACTCAGAAAATCGGGCTTTGATCCGCCCTGCGCAACGGAAAATGAAGTGACTGCGAGCGTCAGCTGCGGGGCGGTTGTATCATTGATCGTAACCGGGATCTTCTGCTGGGTCTCATTTCCCGATTTGTCCTTGACGGAAAATTCTACATTGTACGATCCCGGTTTCCCATATCCGACTGCAGAATCATCGACCTGGATGCTGCCTGTCAGATCTCCGTCAATCTCATCGTTGGCCTTGATCCCTGCCTTATAATCCGGCTTCGCATCTGAATCCTTCAGTGCTATTGTCTTTGGGAGGCCGGCAAATTCAGGACTCACCCGGTCCTGCACAATAACGGTTTCTTTTTGCGTATCCGCATTGCCGTATGCGTCACTTGCTTTTACAAGGACCTCATAGGTCCCCGGCTTATAGAAGGTGACCTCATCGTCAGCTGGAGCGCAGGCATCGGAAGGAGCTTTTTTCCCATTGATATTGACGTCAGTGATTGTATAACTTACGTCTGACTTGTCATCTGCGACAGCGACAATTGCATTATCCGCTTTCTTCTGCGAGAGGATAACAGTCTTTCCATAATCAACCTTGATCGGATCAGATGGCTGAAAGACAGGCGCAGTTGTGTCATTTACCTTGACGGATACGGTCTTGTCGGCGGTGATTGTTGACACAACGATAAGGCCGGCAAATACGGCCCCTGCAATGGCGGCAGTTTTCTTCGCTTTACGCTTCCGCTGCTTTTTCTTTTCTGCGAAAACAGCCACTGGATTACGCATACTCTGCAGCCGGATCAGCGGCTCATCCGTAGTTTCGCTGTCTGTTGTCACAAGAAACTGCGTCCCGCAGTATTCGCAGGTTACCTCGTCATCCCCGCTTTTCAGACTGATATCAGCTCCGCACACAGGGCATCTGAGAGGAATAAACTGGACTGTTTCCGGTTTATCGCTGCTGGTTTCATTTTTTGAATGCGAACCATGCGGCATGATTTTCCTGCGAAACTCATCTGCAGCTGCGGATGCCCCTTTTTCTTACCTCGTCTAAATTCATACCCATTCCTCCTGCCATTCACACCGGATTTTCTCCTGCCAGAGCAAAGCGGCCATCATTCTGTCTTTATTATATATCAGAACGACGAGACGTGCTTATGACATTGGATTTTTGTATATGAACAAAATATGAATGTAAAGTGCATTTTTTAATGAAAATGGGCCCCATCCGGGGGCCCATTTTTGGTTAATCGTATTCCGCGGAACGGACTACACTATAAGCATAGTCGCATTCATCTTTAGCGGGATGTCTGCAGGGATGTATACGATGTTTCTGTCCAGCGCCCCCTCGGAAGAGGACGTAATTCGTAAATCAGCACCGGGTTTTCCCGGAGAAAGATGAGGTTAAGGAATGGAAACATTAAAGGCAAATGTCAGAGACATGACAAAGAAGGCAAAGAGACTCAGAAGAGAGGGTTTCATTACCGGATCAATCTGCGGCAGAGACATGAAGGAATCGCTCAGCATTCAGATTCCGGAAAATGATGTGCTTCAGTTCATGAAGTCCCACAATGTCGGCTGCAAGATGACGCTTGATGTCGATGGCAAGAGCTACGTTGTTATGCTTAAGAATGTCGATTATGACTCCCTTACGAGCCATTACATCAACATGGATTTCCAGCAGCTGGAGGCTGACGAGAAGGTCAAGGGCACAGCAGAAGTCATTCTTGAAAATGAAGACCGCTGCGCAGGCTTCGTCACATCGAACTGCACGGAGCTTGAATATGAAGCATATCCGAAGGATATCTTCGACCGCATCGTCATCGATGTCACGAAGTATCCGATTAACACAGAGCTGAAGGTCCGCGATCTGGATGTCGCGAAGAACAAGGACATCACGATCCTGACGCCGCTCGATACATCTGTTCTTCACATTGCGGAGCATCGCCATATGAAGGCAGAGGAGCTTGCGGAGATCGCAGCGGAAGAGGCTGAGGCTGCTGCAAACGGCACAAAATAAAGACTCTGAAAAGAGAACGAAGAGTACGGAACGGGGCTGTAAAAGGCGTGAGAGCGCTTTTTACAGCCCTGTTTTTGTTTATTCAGCACCACTTGGAAAAATAATGAAATCCGGACGGAGAGCTTGCTCGCCAGGCGGTTTCAGCAGACTGCGTACTTGCCTGTGCGGCTGAGCTGCCGTATACTGATTTATAGATTAGTGATTTATAAATTAGTGATTTATAAATCAGTAAATACCGAATATCACGAGATGGGGAAGGAGGCCGCCGCATGGCATTTATAGGCAGGGAGAGGGAACTGGCCGTTCTGAACAGAATGTACCGGACGAATGGTTTTCAGATGCTGGTTCTCTACGGCCGCAGAAGAATCGGAAAAACAACGCTGCTGAATGAATTTGCAAGAGACAAGGATCCGATTTTTTATACTGGCATCGAGAGCAAAGATGATGAGAATCTGAGGGAACTTGGAAATGCGGTGTTCTCTCATTTTTCAAATGGGACAGGAGCTGTTCAGTTCCGGTCGTACAGTGATCTTTTGGCTTATATGACAGCCTGCGTAAAGGCATCTGATCAGGCAGAGCGGCATCTGATTATCCTTGATGAGTATCCATACCTGGCTGAAAATGCGCCGGAGCTTGCGTCTGTTCTACAGAGGGAGATCGATCATGAATGGAGCAGGCTGAACATCATGCTGATCCTGTGCGGTTCGTCCATTACGTTTATGGAAGAGGAAGTGCTTGGCGAAAAATCGCCGCTCTATGGGCGCAGAACCGGTCAGATGGATCTGCTGCCGTTTGATTATCTTACTTCTGCAAGATTTGTTCCGGATTACACGGAGGAGGAAAAGGCAGTTGTCTACGGGATTACAGGCGGTGTTCCCAAATATCTGGCTGTCCTTGATCCTGCCCGTACGCTGAAGGAGAATATAGAGGACAATTTCTTCTCAACAGCAGGCTATTTTTATGAGGAACCGAAAAATCTGCTTCGGCAGGAATTCCGGGATATCTCACTTTATATCGCGATCCTGAACGCAATTGGAAATGGAAGTACGCAGGTCGGAGAGATTTCGGGAAAAACCGGATTTGACACGTCCAAGGTGTCGCAGGCGCTGAGAAAGCTGGAAGCAGTCCGCGTGATTGAACGGGAGATTCCGATCCTCAATGAGAAGAAAAAGAAGCTGTGGCAGTATGTCCTGCGCGATGGAATGTTCCGGTTCTGGTTTCGTTTTGTACAGGGAGGAACGGCTGCGATTGAGAGAGGCTACGGAGCGCAGTATGCACGAAATATGGTGTTTCCTCATTTGCACGAATATATGGGGCCTGTTTTTGAGAAAATCTGCCAGGAATATACATTCCGCATTGGAATGGAAGGGCACTTTGGGGTGATGCTGACAAGAGTCGGCAAGTGGAGAGGGAACGATCCGGTCAAACGGTGCCCTGCGGACATTGATGTCGTCGGCATTAATGAAAATGAGAAAACCGCTGTTATTGGGGAGTGTAAATTTAAGACAGAGCATTTTGGAAAAGAGGAATATGAGACGCTGCTTGACCGCGCGAGACTGGTTGCGCCGTACCGGGTGGAGCGATACCTGGTCTTTGCGCTCAGCGGTGTGACGCAGTGGGTGAAAGACCAGGCAGAGGGCGACGGGCGCATAGAAATTATATCCATGAAACAGCTTTATACTCCCGTCTGATTTTTCTTACCCTGTCCACTCAGGGTATCCGCGATCGTCCCGAGCATTTTCCTGAGGTCGAGAGGCTTGGCGATGTGGCCGTTCATGCCGGCCGCGAGCGCGCGGTCTCTGTCCTCCTTAAATGCGTTCGCCGTCATCGCGAGGATCGGGATGTCTGCCCTGGCGGGGTCCCCGAGGCCGCGGATGGCGCGGGCCGCCTCGTAGCCGTTCATGTTCGGCATCTGGATGTCCATGAGGATGAGGTCATAATATCCCGGCGCGGCCTTCCGCAGCATATCGACGCAGATGAGGCCGTCCGCCGCGCGCTCGACCTGAAAGCCCGCGTAGCCGAGGAGCTCCTCCGCGACCTCAGCGTTGATGTCGTTGTCCTCCGCGAGGAGGATGCGCTTCCCGGCAAAGCTTCCGGAGATCTCCGCCTGCTTCGGGGCAACGGCCGCCTCCGGCGCCTCTCCGATCCGGCAGGTCTGCCTGAGCGTAATCCTTGTGCCCTCGCCCTGCCGGCTCTTGATATCGATGCGGATGTTCATCATCTTTGCGAGGCGGCTGACGATGGCAAGACCGAGTCCGGTGTCGCTGACGCCGCCCTCCGTCGTGTTGCGCTCCCGGGCAAATTCCTCAAATGCGTGCTTCTGGAAGTCTTCGCTCATGCCGATGCCCGTGTCCTCGATCGTGCTCACGATGACAATACACTTATCCCGGTCGGATTTTTTATTCGGTGAAATGTCATGAGCTGCTGACTGTCCTGCGGAAGCTGGTTCTTCGACAGCTGCTGCGGTGACTGTGCTTCCGTTACCTGCGGATGAGAGCGGTTCCTCGACGGATGTCACCGTGATCGTGCCGCCGTCAGGCGTATACTTGATGGCGTTGCTGATCAGGTTGAGAAAGATATCGGTCATGTGCGTCCGGTCTATCCAGACCCACGGATGACCAATATCGCAGCGGAACCGGAAGCTGAGATGACGCTTTGCAAGCTCTGTCTCAAACATGGAGCAGCAGTCATCGAAGAAATTTTTGTAATTTGTGAGCTCCTCATCGATGGACACGCGGTTGTTCTCGATCCGCGCGATCTCAAGCACATCGTCGAGGATGTGCATCAGCTCGTAGCCGGCGGCGCGGATCTTGCGGCGGTAATCAGCAAGCTTCTCCGGGTCGTTTCCGCATTTGTCTGAGAGCTCCGTGAATCCGATGATCGCATTGAGTGGCGTGCGGATGTCGTGGCTCATATTGAAAAGAAAGGCGGATTTCGATTTGCTGGCGGCTTCGGCCTCGTTCTTCGCCTTCTCGAGCTGAAGCTCGATTTCCTTCTCACGGCGGATCTCCGCGTCCTTGACGCCGTAGCCGACGATGATGTGGTCGAGTCCGCTCGGGGCGATTTTCATTTCCGTGTATTTTCCGTCGTTATTCAGATAGACCTGCTCAATGCTCTTGACGCTCCGAAGCTGTGTCTCGATATGATCGAGGGAGGTCGCGCGGCGCAGCCGTTCTCTGTCCGATTCCGCGACGCCGTTCTCCAGGTAATAGTTGATCGCATCCTCATAGGTCATGTCTCTGATGGAGCTGTTGAACATCTGATCGATCCGATTGCTGACCTTGATGACGCTGAACTTTCTGCTCCGGAGATCAACCTCATAGACATTAGCATATTCGCCCGCGAGTGCGCCGACGAGCCCCTGCAGACGATTGACTTCCTCGAGGCGGCGGTTTTCTTCCTCGAGGAAATCCGCCTCGCGGAGCTTCTTCTCATTTTTCTCGTTCTGGAGCTCATTCTGGAGCTTTTCGATTTCGAGCTGGTTGGCGCGCGCGACCTTCTTGTTCATGTAATTGAGCTCGATGATGAACATGAGCTGAATCGGAAAGGAAAATGCAATGCTTGTGAGCGGCAGTCTGGGCAGGAAAAACTGTCCGACGGACGCGGTCATCGGGACGAGAATAAACAGCATCAGGGAGATCCGAAGCTCGCTGTGCAGGCGTTTCCCGTATTGGAGCAGCGTCGAAAGGATCAGGACAAATGCAATGCCCGGAAGCAGGTAGCTGAGAGGAAAATACGGCGAGCGGTGGTAGAAACCGGAGCTGTCGATCGTGTAATAGAGCCCGGTAAATTGGGAGATGACGAGCAGGATGATCTCGCCGGTTGTCACAAACGGGACCGCGCGCAGCGTCCACGGGGCCTTTTCCAGATGTCCCTCATCGCGCAGAATGTCCCCGGTCAGCTGTGCATCCAGGAAGGTAAGGACGTAGATTACGTCGTATTTTATGAAATTGCACACGCGGATCGCTGTGACTTCGTGGAGACCTCCGAACAGTATCGTGAGGCACTCGGAGGCGAGCAGCAGCGCGACGATAAAGCCCATCAGGGACAGCTGGATCCGGCGGCGCTTTGCGAGCGATCCGGACAGGGCGATAAAGACAGAGGTCATCAGCGAGATGCCTGTCAGTACCACCAGCAGGTCCATTTGAATTTGTTCAAAATGAAGCATTGCTTATATTCCTTGCTTGTTATCAGTACGCGGCAAGCGATGCGTCATCCGGGACGATCACGATGTACTGACCATCTTTGGATTCAAGGAGAATCCGGAGCATGACGTTCTCGGGGACGCACACGCAGCCGGCCGTCGTCCATCCGTTTCGCGGCTTGCAGTGCAGGAAGATGGCGGAGCCCTTCTGATAAATGCGGCCGGCGTTGTAGCCGGTGTCAATCGCGTACTTGTACGCGGTCGGGTAGTCTGCCAGATGCTCTCCGGCGATCCGGGAGATACTCTCGACCCAGGTGTTGTATGTATCCTTGGCGGCGGACCAGTAGGATGTAGGCGTGATCTGCCGGTAGGTCATGCCGGTTCCGGGATTTGCGCCTGTCCCGAAGGCGACTGTCATCCGGAAGGAGCCGATCGGCGTCGTCCCGTCCCCCTCGGCCCGCGAGTAGGCGAGGCCGTTTCGTCCATAGCCGCAGTAGGAGCCGAGTATGTAATCCCAGGAGCCACCGGCATTCTTTCTGTACATGGACAGGGTGTGGCCGGACACGACGATGATCTGGTCTGTCTTTGCCGCGGTATCTGTGGCGGCAAGCTCGGATGCGATGTAGCTCTCCTCAGTTGTCGGAACGTCGATGCCGCTCCAGCTGATTCCCTCGTAGTTCCATCCGACCGAGACCAGATAGTCGCGCTCGAGCTGGCTGCCCGTGTAGTGGTGCGCGCCGGCACCGGTACAGTTCGGGTTGTAGAGACGGTAGACGGGCTTTCCCGTGCTGTCTGCGCTGCAGAAGCTGACACCCTCGTAGCGCCAGCCGACAGAGATCAGCATGTCCCTTTCAACGGTGCTTCCTGTGTAGTGGTGGTCCCCGGCGTTCGGATTGTAGAGCCGGTAAATGGGCGCACCCTCTGTGGGCGCCTTCCATGAGATACCCTCGTAGCGCCAGCCCGCGGAAATGAGCATGTCTCTCTCTGCGGCACTGCCTGTTAAGAAATGCTCGCCGCTGTTCGGGTTGTAGAGCCGGTACATGTCGATTGTGGCGACCGGGACCGGCGTCGGTGTCGGCGTGGCCGTCGGCTCAGGCGTCGCAGTTGGCTCGGCGGTCGGCGTTGGAGTGGCCGTCGGCTCAGGTGTCGCAGTTGGCTCGATCGTCGGCGTTACTGTCGGTGCAATCGTCAGTTCGGGTGTAGCGGTTGGCTCAGCGGTCGGTGTTGCTGTCGGTGCAGCCGTCAGCTCGGGTGTAGCTGTCGGCACGGCGGTCGGCGTGGCCGTTGGTTCCGGTGTGGCCGTTGGTTCAGGCGTGGCAGTCGGCTCCGGTGTCGCAGTTGGCTCGATCGTCGGCGTTACTGTCGGTGTAGCCGTCAGTTCGGGTGTGGCGGTTGGCTCAGCGGTCGGTGTTGCTGTCGGTGCAGCCGTCAGCTCGGGCGTGGCTGTCGGCTCGACTGTCGGTGTTGTCGTCGGCTCCGGCGTCGCTGTCGGTGCAGCGGTCGGAGCTGTCGTCGGTGCTGGTGTAGCGGTCGGCTCAGCTGTCGGTGTGAGCGTAGCAGTCGGTTCCGGGGTTACTGTCGGTGCAATCGTCAGTTCGGGCGCAGCGGTCGGTTCAGCGGTTGATTCGGCTGTATCCGCTGTTTTTTGCACGACAGATGAAACATCCACGGATATCGGAGATGTCGCACTTGCATTATGATAAGTTGTATTCGTGCTGCTTCCCTTCAGTACCGGGGTAAGCAGGGCAGTAAGACCGCAGCAGGCGGCCAGGGCCGCAATAACCTTCCAATTTCTTTTCATTGATTCCATCCTTTATATAAAACCGCGTTTTCTGTCTGTTTATTGTACTCCTTTCGGATACATTCTGCCATCCGGATGTCCCCCGCAGATAATGGCTTTCCCGAGATAGAAAACAGACTGTGAATATTCCATAAAAATTCCATAAAATTTCCATCCATTATTTCTATCGGAATCGATTGAGAAAGATGTTTGAACATGATAATATATTTACAACAGCACGCGAAATGAAAAATATCTCATTTCATCACATCTTTCAGAGGAGGAAGAAAATGAAAGACAAGATTTTCGGTGTCCTGCAGCGTGTCGGACGAAGCTTCATGCTTCCGATCGCTCTGCTGCCCGTGGCAGGTATCCTGCTCGGACTCGGGAGCGTCTTTACAAATGAGACGACTCTCAGCACGTACCACCTGACGGCTGTCTTCGGTGAGGGAACGTTCATGTACGGCCTGAACCAGATCTTCAACGCAGTCGGCAGCGCGGTTTTCAACAACCTGGCGGTTCTCTTTGCGGTCGGTGTTGCGATCGGCATGGCCAAGAAGGAGAAGGAGGTTGCCGCTCTGGCGGGTCTGATCGGCTACATCGTCATGAACACGTCCATCAACGCGATGATGCAGATCATGGGCCAGATCGATGCCTCCGGCAACCGTCTTGACTCGGCGACGATCCTTGAGGGCTCCATCACGACGACACTCGGCATCACATCCCTGCAGATGGGTGTGTTCGGCGGTATCATCGTCGGACTCGGCGCGGCGGCCCTTCACAACAAGTTCTACAAGATCAAGCTGCCGAATGCGATCTCATTCTTCGGCGGCAGCCGCTTCGTTCCGATCATCACGACGATCACGTACACATTTGTCGGTATCCTGATGTATTTCGTGTGGCCGTATGTCGGTCTCGGCATCAACGCGCTCGGCACGGCGATGTCGCACTCCGGTTATCTCGGAACGCTCGGATTTGGTATCATCAAGCGCGCGCTGATTCCGTTCGGTCTCCATCACGTCTTCTATCTTCCGTTCTGGCAGACAGCAGTCGGCGGCACGGAGGTCATCGACGGCGTCGAGTATCTCGGCGGACAGAACATCTTCTTCGCGGAGCTGGCTCATTCGAGCGAGATCAGCCACTTCAGCGTGGACGCGTGCCGGTATTTCTCCGGTGAGTTCATTTTCATGATCTTCGGTCTTCCGGGTGCGGCTCTTGCAATGTACCAGACGGCGTATCCGGAGAAGAAGAAGGCGGCCGGCGGTCTCCTTCTCTCTGCGGCACTTGCTTCGATGCTCACAGGTATCACAGAGCCGATCGAGTTCTCGTTCCTGTTCGTCGCACCGCTCCTTTTCGGAGTTCAGGTGCTTCTCGCGGGATCCTGCTACATGGTCGCGCAGATGGCCGGCATCGCAGTTGGTGTCACATTCTCGGGAGGTCTTCTCGATCTTCTGTTCTTCGGTATTCTGCAGGGAAATGCGAAGACGAGCTGGCTCAGAATCATCCCGCTCGGCATCATTTACTTCTTCCTGTATTTTATCATTTTCCGGACGCTGATCCTGAAAATGAACTTCCACACGCCTGGCCGTGAGGAGGACGATGCGGAGACAAAGCTCTACTCAAAGGCGGATTACAACGCGAAGAAGAACGGTGACGGCGCGGCAGCGGCGGCGCTTCCGGCGGGTTCTCAGAATTCTCTCAGCGCGCAGATCAACCGCGGACTCGGCGGCAAGGCCAATATCTCCGATGTCGATGCGTGCGCGACGAGACTTCGTGTCACGGTCAAGAAGCCGGAGCTTGTCAATGATGCCCTGCTGAAGTCCACGGGCGCAGCGGGCGTCGTCCACAAGGGCACCGGCGTGCAGGTCATTTACGGACCGCAGGTCGCTGTCATCAAGTCCGAGCTCGAGGACTATCTCGAGACGGCTCCGAACGAGGAGATCAATACGCTTGAGGAAGTTTCCGGCGATGCCGGCGCGGCTAAGGCGGAGGAGAAGCCGAAGAAGCGCATGAAGCTCGTCAAGGTCGTCAAGATCTCGAGCCCGCTGACAGGCGTCGCGCATGATCTCTCCGAGACACCGGATGAGGCATTTGCAGGACGCATGATGGGCGACGGCGCGATGGTCGTTCCGTCAAAGGACGACCCGGTCGTCTACGCTCCGGAGGACGGCGAGGTTTCGCTTGTCTTCGACACGAAGCACGCGATCGGCCTCACGACGGACAGCGGCGTCGAGCTGCTGATTCATGTCGGCGTCGATACGGTCAAGCTGAACGGCCAGGGCTTCACGCCGCTCGTCGAGACGGGCCAGAGAGTGAAGAAGGGTGAGCCGATGCTGAAGCTCGACCTTGATTTCCTTGAGAAGAACGCTCCGTCCATCGCAACTCCGGTCATGGACACGGAGATGGACGACACGAAGAAGATCCGTCTGCTCACAAACGGCCCGGTGAAGGCCGGCGAGGAGCTGTTCGCGATCGACTACTACGAGGAAGAAAAATAAATGCGAAAGTTCCTGCTGAGACATATTATCCTGAATTATTCACCGAGGTTGGATTTTGCCAAACCAACAGCTAAAATTCCTTGAGCCTGAGCCCTGACGGGCAAAGCCAGATGTTCGCCGCCGA
>OMYS01000036.1 GCA_900315305.1 uncultured Eubacteriales bacterium | reverse complement strand
CTTCCGCGCGGTCCGCTATCACGGAGGACTGACGCCCGAGGAGCGCGCGCAGAGCCAGGAGCAGTGGATCCGCGGCGAAATTCCGCTGATTGTCGCGACTAACGCCTTCGGCATGGGCATCGACAAGCCGGACGTCCGCTTCGTCATTCACTACAATATGCCCGCGGACCCGGAGAGCTACTACCAGGAGGCCGGCCGGGCAGGGAGGGACGGTCTTCCGTCCGACTGCATCCTGCTCTTTTCTCCGCGCGACGTGAAAATCTGCCGCTTCTTTATCAGCCGCACGAAAAATCCGGAGCTCCGGAAGGTGATGCGCAGAAAGCTGACTGCCATGCGGCTCTACGCCGGCTCAAAGACCTGCCTCCGCAAAAACCTTCTCGCTTATTTCGGGCAGCGTGCACCGGAGTACTGCGGAAACTGCTCCGTCTGCCTCCGGACCGGACCCTTTCCCGAGCCGCTTCTCCCGGGCGTTGAGTCGCGCGAGCTGTACGCGGACCTCGTCGCGCTCCGCCTCCGCATCGCGAAGGAGCACGGAAAGCTTCCGTACAGGATTTTTTCAGATCAGACGCTCCACGACATGGCGGCGTCCCGGCCTGTCACCCTGCCGGACCTTATGGTCATCGAGGGCGCCGGCCTCCTCGGCTGTATAAAATACGGCGCGGAATTCGTCAGGGAAATCCGCGCCTTCAGAGATTCTCACTAAGTCAGGGCTTAAGTATAGCATTCATGCACGAAAATCAGAATAGCTTGCTCTTTGTATTCATTAGATTTTACTAATTTTTCTCTTCTGTTTTCCGCATTTTATGGTAATATGTAACTATCAGAGAGGATTTCCGCTTCCGCGGATTTCTGACGAATCTTTTGAAAGGAGGCATTCGTATGAAGCTTTTGAAGAAGGTCCTGATCACGGTCGGCCGCGAATACGGAAGCGGCGGACGCGCGATTTCCGAAGGTCTCGGCCGGGATCTGAACATCCCTGTGACGCTCTGACATCGTCCGATGAACGGCTCTCCAATCCGTTCTTTGATCCGTACTCTCCATACGGACTGGATACGGGTGCTATCTCCGAGCGGCTTTTCCTCGCGCAGGCTGATATCATCAAGGAACAGGCTGACAAGGGCTCCGCAATTTTCGTCGGACGCTGCGCAAATGACGTTCTGCGCAAATATGACGACGTCGTCAGTATCTTCATTTACGCCCCGAAAAATGACCGAATCAAGCGAATCATGTCGATCGAGAAGATCGAGGATCCGCTGGCGGCCGATAAGATCGTCCGCCGCACAGACAAGGCGAGACGCTCCTACTATCAGTTCTACACGGACAAGAAGTGGGGCTCCACGGAGGACATGGACCTCATGCTCGACAGCTCAAAGCTCGGCATTGAGGGAACAACCGGCCTGATTGAGGATTATCTGATCCGGCTGGGATATGTAGAAAACTGAACGAGACAAGAGACTGTTGCACGAAGCAACAGTCTCTTGTCTCGTTCTCACATGAGCGTTTCCGAGCTCCTTTGCGATGCGGGGCGCGGCGAAGTCCGGCTTTATTCCTTCTTGTCATGTCCGCTGCCGAGCAGCGCCTGATAGATATCGCGTCTCGACACGCCGCGGTCCTTCGCGGCAGCCTTCATCGCGTCCTTCCGGCTCATGCCCTGCGCCTCATACAGTGCGACATGGGACGGAATGTCCATCGTCTCCCATCTGGCGGCCTGCTCCGCGGCTGCCTCTTCTCTTGATTTTCCGTCGATGACGAGCACGTACTCGCCGCGCGGCGGCGTATGCTCCGCCTCCTCGATGGCCTCGGCAATCGTTGCCGGCGTCACCGTCTCAAACCTTTTCGTGAGCTCCCGCGTCAGTGTGATGCCTCGGTCCCCGCCGAGCGTATCCGCGAGCTCGCGCAGCGTCTTAAGAAGTCTGTGCGGAGCCTCGTAGAGGACAATCGTGCGGCTTTCCCGCTTCAGCTCATCAAGAACAAACGCCTTCTCCTTGTTTTCCTGCGGGAGAAAGCCTTCAAATGCAAACCGCCTCGTCGCCCTTCCTGAGAGCGCGAGCGCCGTCGTGACAGCCGTCGGCCCGGGGGCCGCCGTCACAGAAATTCCGTTCTCATGGCATTTCCGGACAAGAGACTCACCGGGGTCCGAGATCGCGGGCATACCCGCGTCCGTGATCAGCGCGATGTCCGTGCCGCCGAGAAGACGGCCGATCAGCTCGTCTCCCTTTTCTTCCTCGTTGAATTTGTGGTAGCTCGTAGTCGGCGTCGTGATGCCGAAGTGCCTGAGGAGGATTCCGGACGTGCGCGTGTCCTCACAGGCGATCAGATCGACCTCCCGGAGCGTCCGCAGCGCCCGCTCGCTGATATCCTCAAGATTTCCGATCGGCGTGCCGACCAGATATAATGTTCCAGCCATATGTCCTCATTTCCGTCCGTATATGTCAAGAATCTCGTCTGTGTAGCTCCGGTCTCTGTTGTAAATGACCAGCGGCGCGCCGCACCTGAGATAGGGGCGCCCTCCGCGCACGGCCTCCACCAGGACCATCGACGGCTCCGCGTCCGCGTAGGGGTAGACGAGCCGCATCCGCTTCGGAGAAAGTCCCGCCTTCTGCATCTCAGAGAAGATCTCCGGGATCCGGAACGGACGGTGGATCATTGCAAATCTTCCTCCCGGGACCAGCAGTCTTCCGGCCGAGCTCACCACATCGTGCAAGGTGCACTTCATTTCCGTTCTGGCAATGGCCCTAGCCTCATCGGAGCCGATGATGCCGTCCTCGGCCGCCATGTACGGCGGATTGCAGGTGATCAGCGTAAAGGAGGCCGCACCCATTGTCTCGGGGGCTGTCCGGATATCTCCGGTCAGAATCCGGATATCCTCTCCGACACGGTTATAATCCACGGATTTCTGCGCAATCTCAGCGGCCCTCTCCTGAATTTCAAGACCTGTGATGTGCGCACCGAGACTCCGCTTTTTATTTTCCGCCTCAAGAATCAGCGGAACGGGCGCGAAGCCCGTTCCCATATCGAGTATTCGATCATGTTTTTTCAGCGCCGGATAATGCGCGAGGAGAACTGCGTCGACGCCAAAGCAGAACATAGCGGGGTCCTGCCAGATAAAGTAGCCATTCTGCAGATCATCGAGCCTCAGCATCAGCTGTCCCCATCATGTGTCTCGTGATCAGGAAGCGCCTTTGCCGGGGCAGCCGCCGGCTTGCTGCCGGCCCCGCTGCCGGTCACAAGGGTTGCCGTGACCGTCTTCTCCGAGGTCACCGTCACCTTTGTTCCGGTGTCTTCATTTTCGCGGATGACCTCTGTCTTTGTCGATGCGGTCACCTTCTCGGTCCCATGCGCCGTATCCTTCACGACCTCCGTCTTCGACGAGGACGTCACCGACGTGCTGGTGTTCTGGTTCTCTGCATTCTGCGTGCGTCTCTCCTCATGAACAGACGCGCCGTCCTGCGCATTCCGCCTTGCGCGCGCATTCTCTCCGCGCTCCATGCTGCTGTCCGCGCTGCTTCTTGTCTGCGGCTCTGTATCCGCATTCTCGGCCTCTCCGGCGCGGTGGCCCTTGCCGCGTCTCTTTCTGCGGCGCCTGCGCTCCGCATTTTCCTCAGAGACAGCCTGTCCCGCAGGCTCTGCAGCCTTCTCTGCCGGCCTCTCTGCCGGTCTCTCCGCAAGGTCTCTTCCGCCTGCTCCGCGGCGTTTCTTCTCGCGGCGCTGCGGCTTTCCCTCTTCTCCGGCGGCCTCTCCGGATTTCTCCTCCGTGCCCGGCTTTTCCTCACGGGCCGGCTTTCTTCCGGCGTTCTTCTTCTCGCGGCGCTCGGGCTTATTCTCATTTTTCTGATTCTGCTCAGGCTTCGGCTTCTTCGACTTCGGGATAAATGTAATGTCCTTCACATCATATTCCTGAAGCTCCTTCTCGTCGTTGCCCATATCCACGACGACCTTTACGGTCTGCCGCAGAATGTTGACAGACTGCACGTCTCCGTGCTTTCCGTCCGGCGTCGTCACATAATCGCCGCGCGACGGCATGCCCTTGTTGAGATAGGCATATGTCTCCGCCTCATTCTTCAGGCAGCACATCAGTCTGCCGCAGGTTCCGGAGATTTTCGCCGGATTCAGCGACAGGTTCTGGTCCTTCGCCATCTTGATCGAGACAGGCGCAAAATCCGTGAGCCAGGTGTGGCAGCAGAGCGGCCGCCCGCAGATTCCGTATCCGCCGAGCAGCTTGGTCTCGTCGCGGACGCCGATCTGGCGGAGCTCGATTCTGGTCCGAAAGACACTCGCGAGATCCTTGACGAGCTCGCGGAAGTCGATGCGTCCGTCCGCAGTGAAGTAGAACAGCACCTTGCTGTTGTCAAATGTATACTCCGCGGCGATCAGCTTCATCTCAAGGCCGTGCTCGCGGATCTTCTGCTTGCAGATCTTGTATGCGTTCTTCTCCTTCTCGCGGTTTGTCTTCTCCCGCTCATCGTCCTTTGCGTCCGCCATGCGGATCACCGGCTTTAAGGGCGCCGTGATCTTCTCGTCCGGCACCTCCGTCGGCATCATCATGACGGTCCCGTACTCGATGCCCCGGGCAGTCTCGACAATGACGTGGTCGTTGTAATGGATATCCAGATCGCCGGGATCAAAGTAATAGACCTTGCCGACATTTCTGAATTTGACGCCTATGATTTTAACCATGCAAATACTCCTTGATGTCCAACAGGAGCAGCTCGAGCGCGAGCTCAAAATTGACGTTCGCTCTCAGACGCGTCCTGCATTTGTCAATTCCGGCGATAATCGTCTGCAGGCCCTCATAGGACGATGCCGCCGCATTCGCCGAAATGCTGCTGATCTCTCTTGTGAAGATCAGGTTGTCCACGTCACGCGTGGCCTTAAAATAAAGGACATCACGAATATACATCGTCATGATATCAAATATATCCCCGATTTTGTCCTTATCTTCCTTCAGTGCACGGATTTCCTCCGCCATCTCCGCCGTGTCCATGTTCTGCGCGTGGCGGATCAGATACAGGGTCTGATTTCTCAGCTCATCAAATGAACCGTCCGAGGCGGCCGCCCGCGCCCGTCCGATATTGCCCTGCGCAAATGCCGCGACGACGCCGGCCTCGTAGTCCGGGAGATGCATCTCCTCGATCAAATAGTCAACGACGGTCTTGTCCGGCACCGGCTTCATGGAGAGCTTCGTGCAGCGCGACAGAATTGTCGGCAGCATGGCCTCCGGAGACGCTGCCAGAAGAATGATTGTCACGTACGCCGGCGGCTCCTCGATCGTCTTGAGCAGCGCATTCTGCGCCTGCGCGTTCATTTTCTCCGCGTCCGGTATAATATAGATTTTCCGTCCGCCCTCATAGGGCAGGATATCGACGGTATTCACGACCTGCGCGCGGATTTCATCGACCGTTATGGTGTTCATTTTTTCATGTGTCACCCAGATCAGGTCCGGATGATTGCTGTCCGCCACCTTGCGGCAGGACGCGCACTCTCCGCATGCGTCATCTCCGTGTTTCTCGCAGAGAAGTGTCATCGCGAACGCGTCGGCGAGGGTCTTCTTTCCAGACCCCGGATCACCGGAAATAAGATAAGCGTGGCTGACGCGATTTCCGGCAATCGCCGCCTTCAGGTGATCGATGAGCTCCTCATTTCCAAGAATGTTTCTGAACCCTGAAACCGACATCTTTCACACCTCCTTATTATATGATTACAGTGTCAAAAGTCTGAATCCACGGCAAGCTTGCTTGCCGGTGGGTAAAAGACTTTATGACACGCACCGACATGAGCAAGTAGTGGGGCGGGGGCCCCGCGGATTGCGAATGGCGGGAAGCGCGGCGAGAGCTGCGTAGCAGCGTAGCCGCGCGTAATCATTTTCAACACTAAAATCATTATGAAACTGCCAGCACTGTATGTATCATACAACTGATGCAGGCCCTGTGACAAGCTAATGCGCAACGACTTCAACAAGGTCCTGCTCAGGCATCTGCCCATAGCGAATTCCCGTGACGGTGAGCCCCGCCCGGATCCGGTCGCGGATCGTGCGGATATTCTCTTCTGTGAACCTCTCACCTGGAACGACGAGCGGGCTGTCCGGCGGGTAAACGATGATGTAGTCGCCCGCAATCCGTCCTGCCGCCTGATCAAGCGGAACAATCTCGTGCTCCGCATCCGCTGCCTCCGCGATAGTCATCGCCGCGGGAGCACAGACGGACCGGTTTTCTGAAGCGGCCGTGCCTGCCTGCGTGCTTTCATCTGCCGCCGTCCGGGCACGCTCCGGAATGATCAGCGCGTCACCTCCGGCCGCGCGGTCCGCCGCCTCTGCCGCGTGCAGTCCGTCAGGCCTCTCCGGCCCGACCTCCCGGTCAATTTCGCGAAGCGCAGCGATCAGCCGGTCAAAGCCCTCCTGCGTGTCGTTGACGGATGTCATAAGGATCACGTACTCCGGGGCCTTCATTTCCAGCTGCAAATGAAACCCGGTCCGGAGCCGGTCATAGAGCTCCGGCCCCGATATGGACGATCTGTCCGTCTCAATGACGATCTTCCCCGGATCAACCGGCATGCCCGGCACGCAGGAGACGGCGCTGTCCCTTTCAGTCGTGACGCAGTCCTCTCCGCCGAAAAGACGAAGATTGGAAAGACCTGCGAGCGCATGGCGAAGCCCCTTGAGCCGCTCTGCGTACGGCTCAAACGCCGCGCCTCCGCCCTCCGCTGCCCGGTGAATTGCCTTCGTGATCGAGGCCATCAGAACGTAGGACGGCGACGAGGTCTCGTAGATATCGATAAATTTCCGGATTCTTTCGTCCGGCACAAGCCCCGTCGCGTTGTGCAAAAGAGCCGTCTGTGTCAGCGCCGGCAGTGTCTTGTGCGTGCTCTGAATCACAAGGTCCGCGCCCTGTCTGACCGCCGATTCCGGAAAGTACGGGTGCATCGAAAAATGAGCCCCGTGCGCCTCGTCGACGATGAGCGGCACTCCGAGCGAGTGCGCATACGCCGCGATTTTCCGGACCGGCTTCACCGCTCCCTCGTAGGTCGGCGATGTGATCACAATGGCGTCCGGCCGCTGCCCGCTCCGCTCACCGAAATCGAGATAATCGATATGAAGCCCCCGGAGATAGGCCGCGTGATAGACAGAGATATGGCAGCCTCTCTCGATCAGGATTCTTCCTCCCGGCCTCACGGCCGCGGATATGGCAGTCAGAATCCCGACGGTGCTTCCGTTCACCAGAAAATAGGTCTCCTTCGTCCCGTAAAATGCCTTCGCGAAGTCCATTTCTCCTCGGATCAGGTCCTCCGGATCGTGCAGGTTGTCAAAGCCGTCTATTTCCGTGATATCGGTCCTGCAGACAGCGTCGCCGCGCCTCTTGTGCCCCGGCATGTGGAAGGGGTACATATCCGAGGCGGCATACTGCTTCAGTTCTTCCTCCAGCTTTCTCATCGTCACGCCTTGAACCGGTAGCCGACGCCCCAGATCGTCTCAATGTACTGCGGCTTTGATGTATCGAATTCGATCTTCTCACGGATTTTCTTGATGTGGACCGTGACCGTCGCGATGTCTCCGATCGACTCCATGTTCCAGATCTTGCGGAACAGCTCGTCCTTCGAGAAGACGTGGTCCGGATTTTCCGCGAGAAATGTAAGCAGATCAAATTCCTTTGTCGTGAACTGCGTCTCCTTGCCGTTGACCCAGACGCGGCGCGCCGTCTTGTCAATCTTCAGACCGCGGATCTGGATGACGTCATTTTTCTTCGCACCTGTGCCGACAAGCCGCTCATATCTCGCGAGATGGGCCTTCACGCGCGCGACAAGCTCGCTCGGAGAGAACGGCTTTGTGATATAATCGTCCGCACCGAGACCGAGGCCCCTGATCTTGTCGATGTCGTCCTTCTTCGCGGACACCATAAGGATCGGAACCGCCTTCTCCTCCCGGATTTTTTTGCAGATATCAAAGCCATCCGTTCCCGGAAGCATGAGGTCAAGAATAAACAGGTCATAGTCCTTTGACAGAGCATCTGCAAGCCCCTTCGTCCCGTCCGTGTCGATGTCAACCTCAAATCCGGAGAGCTCCAGATAGTCCTTCTCGAGGCTCGCTATATCCGCCTCATCCTCAATAATCAGAATTTTTTTCATTTTGTCACCTCAGTATTCTTTCTGAGCGAAAAGTAGATCGTTGTCCCTTCGCCTTCTTTGCTCGATGCCCACACGCGGCCTCCGTGGTCCTCAATGATTTTCCTCACGATGGACAGCCCGATGCCGGAGCCTCCCTGGGCTGAATTTCTCGATGAGTCCGTCCGGTAGAACCTGTCGAAAATGTTGTGCAGGTTCTTCGCCTCGATTCCCTTTCCGTTATCCGCGAGCGCAACCTCGATCTCGTCGCCCACTTCCTTCACCGTGAGGCTGATCCGCTTCTCCGGCTTGTCCATGTATTTGACCGAGTTGCTGATGATGTTGTTGATCACACGCTGGATCTGCTCGACGTCCGCGACGACCCGCACGTCGCCTCCGACCGTGTTCCTGTAGGAAAATGCAATTCCCTTCGACGTCATGTCGTCCGATATGCTGTCCGCCGCATCGTCAAAGAAGTTCTTCACATTGACGAGATCAAACACATACGGGATCCGGTTCGTCGTGATCTTCGAGTAGAACGACAGCTCATTGATCAGATGGTCCATGTCATTCGCCTTGTTGTAGATCGTGTGGATGTACCGGTGCTGCTTCTCCGGCGTGTCAGCGACGCCGTCCATCAGTCCCTCACAGTAGCCCTTGACCGCCGTGATCGGTGTCTTCAGGTCGTGCGAGATATTGGAAATGAGCTCCCTGTTCTGTTCATCGAACTGGAGCTTCTCCTCATTTGCCTTCTTGAGCTGCTCACGCATCTGCTCAAACATGCCGCACAGCTCCTCGAGCTCCTCAGGGCCGCTGACCGTCTCGATCCGGTCATCAAAATTTCCGTCGCGGATGCTCTTCGCTGCCTTGTTCAGCCGCTGGATCGGCGTGTTGATCTCCCGGTAGAGCCAGAACGCCAGCATCGTCGCCGAGATGATGAGAATCGTGATCATGCCGAACAGCATATAGAAGACGAGCGCCCGGTTGAAGCCCTGCAGGTTTCGGATATCGATGCCGTATTTCTCGCGGATGTTGTTGGCCTCGAAGAAAACCGTCGCCGAAAAGCCGAGAATAATCAGCAGGACGGGAACGACAATCACCGTGAAAAATGCAATAAAAATCTCCTGCTTCAGTTTGATGCTCTTTTTTCCCTTCCGCTGCATCTTCTTCCTCCATTTCCATATTATCTGTTCAGACCCCGGACGAGCAGGCTCTCCCTCCATCTGTCCGATTCTCCGAGGGGCGCTGAATAATTACATATTATACCAGAAATAGAACACAGAGGATACCGCGACCGGGACTTTTCCGGTTGTATAAGTCCCGACGGATTGCTCCGCTGCTTCGCAGCTCCCGCAATCCTACAGGTATTCGCATTTTCATGCCGCCTACGCGTCATTCCATGCTCATACCTGTTGTCGTCGCTAGTGCCCAGAACTTATACAATAAAAAAGGCTGCTGCACGGTCTCTCCGCTGCTGTGCGCCATCAGGCGCACAGGCGTGACAGAGAGTAGGCCGGTGCAGCAGCCACTGTGTGCTGTTCTTTTTTACCGCGCGAGATACTTCTTCAGCGCATCAACCTTGTCCAGATGCTCCCACGGAAGATCGACATCTGTTCTGCCGAAGTGGCCGTAAGCCGCTGTCTGCTTGTAGATCGGGCGGCGAAGGTCCAGCATCTTGATGATACCAGCCGGACGAAGATCGAACTCCTTGCGGATGATGTCTGTCAGCTTCTCATCGGACAGCTTGCCTGTTCCGTATGTATTGATCATGACGGATGTCGGCTCAGCAACACCGATCGCGTAGGACAGCTGGATCTCAGCCTGGTCAGCAAGGCCTGCCGCAACAATGTTCTTTGCGACATAGCGTGCAGCGTAAGCAGCTGAGCGGTCAACCTTTGTGCAGTCCTTGCCGGAGAATGCGCCGCCGCCGTGACGTGCATATCCACCATAGGTATCGACGATGATCTTGCGTCCCGTGAGACCTGCATCTCCGTGAGGTCCTCCGATGACGAAGCGGCCTGTCGGGTTGACGAAGAACTTTGTCTTGTCATCGACGAGCTCCTGCGGAAGAACCTCATCGAAGACATACTTGCGGATATCCTTGTGGATCTGCTCCTGTGTGACATCCGGATCGTGCTGTGTGGAAATGACAACAGCCTCGAGTCTTGACGGCTTGCCATTCTCATCATACTCGACGGAGACCTGAGACTTTCCGTCCGGTCTGAGATACGGAAGTGTGCCGTTCTTTCTGACCTCTGTCAGTCTGCGGCAGAGCTTGTGAGCAAGAGAAATCGGGTACGGCATGTACTCCGGTGTCTCATTTGTCGCATAACCGAACATCATGCCCTGGTCACCGGCACCGATTGCGCCGATCTCCTCATCGCTCATGTTCTTCTCAAGAGCCTTGAGATCTGCCTTTGTCTCAAGTGCGTTGTCAACGCCCATCGCGATGTCCGGAGACTGCTGATCAACTGCTACGAAGACGGCGCAGGTGTTGCCGTCGAAGCCTGTAGCTGCATCGTTGTAGCCGATCTCGTTGATCGTCTTTCTTGCGATTGCCTGGTAATCGATGTGAGCCTTTGTTGTGATCTCGCCTGTGATCAGCGCGAAGCCCGTGCAGACAGCTGTCTCGCACGCGACACGGCTCATCGGATCCTGCTCCATGCAGGCATCAAGAATTGCGTCGGAAATGGCATCGCAGACCTTGTCCGGATGTCCTTCTGTGACGGACTCAGATGTAAAAAGTCTCTTTTCTCCCATTGTACATTCCTTTCCCGGAGATTCGCCAACTCTTACGTATGAAAAAAGGTCCGCAATAAGCGGACCTGTATCTTCACAGTTCCCTTATTGTTCGATAGCGCCGTGCATTTTCCGCTCTTTATGACCCGAACTGACTATGCACTGCCGCAGGCCTCCGCCCTTGGCTTATCGCTTGAGGTTGGCACCTTCCGCCTGTGCGCCGGAGGTTGTCACGGTTTCATAGATCCTCTCTGTCTCCACCGTTCTGAATAAGAGTCAGCTTTTATTAAACTGTCAACGCTACACAATTTATCATAGAAGCCCATGCCTGACAAGATACAAATCGAAGGGGGTGTATCTTACTCGTTACTGTTCACACGCCATCCAAAGTCGCATGCGTTCGCGAATATCAGGGCGGTATCGAGCAGACTCCGTCCTCCTCAGCTTCCCCTCGCCGCTGACACAGCGGCTCAGGGTGATCTTCGGACTCCTCCGTACTTACAGTGCAGAGGAGATCTGAGAACAATGTATAACGCCCTCACCGCTCCTGATATCGCTGACCGTTCACCGAGGTCTGGTGGCGTGTGAACTGTAATTCTCACTCCGCCCTCTTCAGGATTTCCTTCAGCTCGTCCACCTGGAACGTGTAGTCTGTGTTGCAGAAATGGCAGTTCAGCGTCACCGGCTTTCCGTCGGCAATGAGCGATTTCAGCTCCTTCGCACCCATAGCGATCAGCGCCTTCGTCACCCGATCTCTCGAGCAGTCGCACGCGAACTCCACCGGCATCTGCTCCGTCACATGCATGCCGAGAGAGCCGATCACCGTCTCGAGCATGCTCTCCGGGGAGCCTCCCGCATCAAGCATTTCCGTGACGGACGGCGCAGCCGTGCAGTTCTTCTCCAGCTCGGAAATGACGCTGTCCGGACAGTCCGGCATCAGCTGGATGATATAACCGCCGGCCTGTTTCACCTTGTACTCATTTTCCCTGTCTGTCAGAACGCCGAGGGCGACGACGGACGGAACCTGCTCACTGACCGCGAAGTAATAGGTCAGGTCCTGCGCGATCTCACCGGTCTGAATATCGACCTCGCCGGCGTACGGCTCACGAAGTCCGATGTCCTTCAGGACATGGAGCGCGCCGTGTCCGACCGCGCCGCCGACATCAAAATGGCCGTACTTGTTCGGCGGAAGCACAACGTCCGGATTTCCGACAAAGCCCTTGACCTGTCCCTTGGAGTTCGCGGTCGCCGTGATGCCTCCGAGCGGTCCGTCGCCGAGGAACTGAAGCGTCAGAATATCCTTGTCGCCCTTCATGTCCGAACCCATCATCAGCGCCGCCGTCAAGGTGCGCCCGAGAGCCGCCGTCGCGACGGGACTCAGATGATGAATCTCCCTCGCATGTTCCACAAGATTTTTTGATGTAATCGCAAACGCGCGGACAAAATCATTTGCCGCCGTCGCTCTGACCATATAGTCTGTCATAATGTCTGTAACCTCCTGATCTGATACTCCCATTTAAGGGACTTTATCTGTGCATATCCACTGTCTCATCTATCGTGGATCACGTCTCTGTCCATATCCGTCAGCTTTGCGGACACGCTTCACAGCCCCTCATAGTCAAATGCAGGTATGAAGCTCTCCTTCTGTGTTCCGCCCTCCTGAATATAGGCGTTTTCAATCCCGATGTCGATCGCAAAATCAACGACCTTGTCGTACTCCCGGCGCGTCACTCTGCGGCCGAGCTCCGGATATTTCTTTTCAATTCCCGGCATTGGCGTGTACTGGTTCATGATGCTGATGTAAATGTCATTGCCATATGTCTCATGCAGATACGAGAGGATTTTCTTCGAATCCTCCGTATGCCCCGGCAAAATGAGATGCCTTACGATCGTGCCCCGCTTCATCATCCCGCGCCCGTCAAACTCGCACGGCCCTGAGATGCGCACCATTTCCCTGATCGCCGCTGTCGCCGTACGGAAGTAATCCACCGATCCTGAGTATTTTTCGGACAGCTCTGTGGAAAAGTACTTGAGATCCGGGAGGAAGATATCCACAGTATCCTCCAGTTTACGCACAGTTTCCGGGGTCTCAAGACTCCCCGTGTTGTAAAGGACAGGAATCCTGAGCCTTCCGGCACTCATCCCTTCGCGCGCCATGCGGACCGCCTCAATAATCTGCGGCACATACTGCGTCGGTGTGACAAGATTGATATTATTCGCGCCCTTGTCCTGCAGCTCCAGCATAATCTCAGTCAGCCGGTGAAGCGAAATCGCTTTCCCGGCTTTTCCGAGCGCGATGTCCCGGTTCTGGCAGAAGACGCAGCCGATCGGACATCCCGTGAAGAAAATCGCGCCGCTCCCCTCTTTCCCGGAAATGCAAGGCTCCTCCCACATGTGAAGCGCAGCCCTTGCCGCACGGATCTCCGCCGTCATGCCGCATCGCCCCGGAAAACGCGTGCGGTCAATCCCGCAGTTTCGCGCGCAGAGCCGGCATTCCCTCATTTCCTGCTCAATTTTAGCATCCATTTCCTTCACTTTCTGTAATTATACAGCACCCCTTGGAAAACTGACGAAATCCGGACGGAGAGCTTGCTCGCCGGACGGTTTCTGAAGTTTTCCAAGGGGCGGACAAGCGGCAAAGCCACTCTGTCCGCCCACAACGAGGAATGCGAAGCATTCCGAGTCTGGGGTGCTGAATAGTTACCACTTTCTCTTCATTCTTCACATCTACGATATCTCTGTGGAGAACTTATCCGTGAAAAAACGGACCAGAACCGCCAAGACGATCCTGATCCGGTAACATTCTCTCTGCACAAGGTCTCATTCAAGGCTGAGCCCGGCTTCACACAGCTGATGAAGCTCTCAGCCCATGCTGAACGCAGACCCGCACATCTCCCCTGAGGGAGATACAACTAATGAGATCTCAGCCGACACTGAGCTCAAACTTGCGGATCTCATCCTCTGTGGAGACCCGTCTGATTTCAGCGCCGAGATTGCTGAGCTTGCCCTCGAAGTCCTCATATCCTCTCTGGATATAGACAATGTCATCGACGACCGTAAAGCCCTCGGCCGCAAGTCCCGCGATAACAAGCGCCGCGCCCGCACGCAGGTCCGGCGAGGACACACGTGCTCCGGTGAGCTGCGGCACACCGTCGATAATAGCGGTATTGCCCTCTACCTTGATGTTTGCGCCCATACGGGTCAGCTCATCGACATACTTGAAGCGGTTCTCGAAAATGCTCTCCGTGACGATCGATGTTCCCTGTGCCAGAGACAGAACCGCCGCGATCTGCGGCTGCATATCCGTCGGATATCCTGGATACGGCATTGTCTTGACATGCGTGCGCATCAGGCGCTTGGATGCAACGACCCGCACGGAATCATCGCCTTCCTCCACCTCACAGCCGATCTCGATCAGCTTTGCCGTAATAGCCTCAAGGTGCTTCGGGATAACATTTTTAACGATAACATCGCCCTTGGTGGCAGCTGCGGCGAACATATAGGTTCCCGCCTCAATCATATCCGGAACAATGCTGTACACACAGCCGTGGAATTTCGGAACACCATTGATGCGGATGACATCCGTTCCGGCGCCCTTGATATCCGCGCCCATGCTGTTCAGGAAGTTCGCGGCGTCAACAACGTGCGGCTCCTTGGCTGCATTTTCAATAATCGTGCGGCCCTCTGCTCTCGAAGCAGCCATCATGATATTGATCGTCGCGCCGACAGACACGACATCCATGAAAATATGGGCGCCGTGCATTTTCTTTGCCCTTGCGATGATTGTGCCGTGAGAAATATTGACCTCTGCTCCGATAGCCCGGAATCCCTTCAGATGCTGGTCAATCGGTCTGCTGCCGATATTACATCCTCCGGGGAGCGGAACCTCCGCCTCCTGATACTTTCCGAGAAGCGCGCCGAGAAGATAGTAGGATGCGCGGATTTTCTTGATGCTCTCATAATCCACCGCGCAGCTTTGAATTGTAGAACCATTGATGCGGACGGTATGGCGATCCGGTCTCTCTACATGTGCCCCGATCTTCTCAATCGATTCGATCAGAACATTGATATCATTAACGTCCGGGAGATTCTCCAGTGTTACCATCTCATCGGACATGATAGCGGCCGAAATAATCGGAAGAGCCGCGTTCTTTGCGCCGGCAATCCCGACCTCTCCTACAAGCGGAATGCCGCCCTTAATCACATATTGTTCCATAATGATCCTCTTTCCCCTTATTGATATCAGATTCCCGGACTGTCTGTCCCTTCAACAGCAGCTCCGGTTCCCGGGACCGCGGCTGTTCCCCCATGGAAGCCGCGATGTAAAGCCAGCATAAAGCCAACGGGGTTTGGTGCAATCTTAACCTAAAATTAAGAAAATGTAAATATCCATGTCTGCCAAACTGTATTTCCGGCTGATCCTCCGTTACAGTCCGCACAGATCCGGAATCGCATGCGGCCGCGAATGTCAACGTGCTCTCCCTGCTCTGATACCGTGCAGCCTGTCGTGTTTATCCCCGGATTTTGTCCAGAATCTGCTGCAGCGTCTGCTCTGAGTCGAGTCTGTACTCGTCAATAGTGATATCCGCATATTTCTCATACAGCGCGACGCGCTCGTCATACATGTCCTTCACCGTCTCCCCGCTTCTCAGAACGACTCCGCGCTTCCGGAATGTATGCGAGAGGCGTCTCTGCATTTCCTTGAACGACATCTTCAGGTAAATGCAGACCGCTCCGCCGGACTTAAGGTTCTTCATGGCTTCTTCGCCATAGACGGCGCTTCCGCCGGTCGCAATGACAGTCCTGTCCGCGTGAATGCCGGCGAGAATTTCATTTTCCACGGCCATAAAGCCCTCCGGACCCCGTTCCTCGATGATCTCCGAAAGCTTCTTTCCCTGCTGTTTCTGGATGACAAGATCCGTGTCCAGAAATTCAAACCCGATGTATTTGGCGAGCATAACGCCCACTGTGCTCTTGCCCGACCCGGGCAGACCTATCAATACGTAATTCAAGCGCGTCTTCTTCCTTTCATTACCCTTTTTTTCTTTCGCACACTGTATCCGAAGGTTCCGAGCTTTTTGCCCGTCGTCAGATATTCGCCGTGCGAATACACAATCGGCCTGGCAAGACTCAGATCGAATTTTCCGTTCTCATCCATGTAGCGGTCATCGACATGAACAGCAAGGACCTCCGCCAGAAACATGGTGTGAGAACCGAGGTCCTTTATTTCTGTCACCCGGCACTCGATGTTCACCGGAGATTCCGCCACCATCGCGCAGCTGATATGAGAGGCTTCCTCTCGTTCAAGGTGCTCCGCCTCAAACTTGTCGATATCTCTTCCGCTTCTCACGCCGCAGAAATCGGTCGCGTGTGCCAGCGCCTCCGTCGTCAGATTCACAACGAAGACCCCTGTCTCCCTGACATATTCATAGCTGAGCCGTGATTTTCTGAGACTGATACTCAGCATAGCCGGATCCGAGCAGATTGTCCCGGCCCAGGCCACTGTACAGATATCATCTTTTCCCTCGCGGTTTCTTGTCGTCACAAGAACGGCCGGCAGAGGATACAGCATATTTCCCGGGCGCCATTCCTTTTTTGCCATGTCAGGCTCCTTTTCATCTATTCTTGTAACTATTCAGCATCCCCAGACTTGGAACGCTTTGCGTTCCAAGTTGCTGGCGGGCAGAGCGGCTTCGCCGCTTGTCCGCCCCTCGGAAAACTGATAAAACCGCCCGGTGAGCAAGCCCCCCGTCCGGATTTCATCAGTTTTCTGAGGGGTGCTGAATAATTACATAAAACCACATCGGATTTTCATTTTTCCTTCGGAAGATTCGGGATAGCCCCCATAAATGCCGGAATCAGCTGCTTCTTTCTCGATACAACATGAGAGAGAACAACCTGACCGTCCTTCACGTCTCTGCCAAATGCCTCTTTTACGAGCAGGTCACTCATCGGCCCGAAGCACAGAAGAGTCGTGTCCTCCTTCAGAATGTTCGTCAGCATGAAGAATACCATCTGGGTTCCGCCCTTGCCGCACTCCTCCTCAAGCTGCGGACGAAGTGTATCCGCGATCTCCATCAGCTCCTCCTGGTCCATGGAGCTGATCTGACCGACTCCGAACACGGTATCCTCGAAAATGAATTTCTTGTAATCCTGATGCAGGATTTCATCCGCTGTCTTGCCCTTCAGGTTAGATCCCGCACGGAACATCTGCTTTGCATATTCCTCAATCTGGATGCCGGATATCTTTGCAAGCTCCCGCGCAGCCGTCTCATCTCTCGGCGTGCAGGTCGGTGAACGGAACATCAGCGTATCACTGAGAATGGCCGAGCACATAAGTCCCGCGATTTCCTTCGGGATAGCCACATCGTTCTCATGATACATAGAGGTCAGAATCGTGCATGTACAGCCGACCGGTTCGCCGCGGAAATAAACCGGCTGCAGGGTCTCAACCGTTCCGATGCGATGGTGATCGATAATCTCGAGGATCTCCGCCTCGTCCAGGTTTTCGACAGCCTGGGATTTCTCGGTGTGATCGACGAGAATCAGGCGCTTCTTCCTGACATTGATCAGGCTCCGTCTGGAAATCATGCCGATATAATGTCCATTGTGATCAAGGACAGGGAAATCGCGATAGCGATATTTTCCCATGATCTCACGGATATCATCGACAAAATCATCCGTCTTGAAGGTGACCAGGCCCGTCCGCTTCATCAGGGACTTTGCCGGAATCGACTGATTGATCAGTCGTGCCACTGTATAGGTATCAAACAGCGTGCAGATAACCACACACATGTGCTTCTCCGCCAGCTTCCGGATTTCTTCCGACACGTCCTCTACCAGGCAGACGACGATACAGCTCGCACCGCTCTCAATCGCCTGACGCTGCGTATCCTCACGATCGCTCAAAATGACAAGATCATCGGGCTCCAGGACCTTTGCCAGATGCTCCGGCTTCGCCGCTCCGACGACTACCTTGCCTTTCGCGAAATAGCTGTGTTCATTTCCCACGACAACCGTACCATTAATGGTCTCGGCAATGTCGTAGTACTTTGTCTTCGCCTCGGACATAATCGTCTTAGTATACGCGTCGATGTAGTAATTAGCGATATCTCCGACTGTGAGCAGACCCTCCAGCTTCCCGTCTCCCGACATGACCGGAAGCGTGACCGTCTCACTCTCCTTCATATATTCCCATGCGATGCGGATGGTGATGTCGTCCGGAGCACCTTCCGACTCATCAATGTCCATATCACAGACCTGCGATCCGACATTCGGAAGATACATAGGCGGATCGAAATTCCAATGCTTCAGGACAAATTCTGTCTCCTCATTAATCTGTCCCGCGCGGCACGCGACATAGCTCTCACTCCCTGTCAGCTTATTCTTCAGATATGCGTAGGAAATAGCCGAGCAGATTGAATCGGTATCCGGATTCTTATGGCCGACAATATAAATATTCTCTTCCTTATCCATATTTGTTCTCCGTTTCATTTCCGATGAATCTTGAAAATTTCTATTAACAGCTTATCACATGGGCCGTCTGTCTGCTACTAAAAACATAAAACAGCCCTCTTCCTCTTCTTTTACGCACCAATAATTCAATGTGTTTTTGTGAAAGTTTGACAAATGAATTGTTTCGATTTATAATACCGCTCGATAGTAGCATAGCATCATAATGACGGACTTGAATTGAAAATCAAAGAAACACCAAGGTTTTCTGTGTGAGGAGGATTATTATGACACCGGTAAAGAAGACGACAAAGAAGGCTGCTGAAACAACAGCTGCTGCCAAGACGACAACCACAGCAAAGAAGGCTGCTGAGACAACAGCTGAAGCTCCGAAGAAGGTCGTAAGAAAAACTGTAAGAAAGACTGTTGCAAAGAAGGCTGCTGAGACAAAGACAGCTGTTTATGTAGAGTTCTTCGGCAAGCAGATTTCTACAGCTGCAATCGTTGAGCAGATCAAGAACCAGAACAGCGACAAGAAGATCGAGACACTTGATGTATATGTCAAGCCGGAAGAGAACGCCGCTTACTATGTCATCAATGGTGAGGGAAGCGATTCCTACAGAATCGATCTTTGATCATTCGCTGATCCTATATCAAAGATATTAAAAAGAGGCGCCGTCAAACGGCACCTCTTTTTTTCTTCCTGTAAATCTGTGAATTACTCGGCGTTCATTGAATAGCTTCATTACAAATACAAAAGCCTGCAGATTTGTTCTGCAGGCTTTTGTATTAACAATGCCCAGTTCCGGAATCGAACCAGAGACACGGGGATTTTCAGTCCCCTGCTCTACCAACTGAGCTAACTGGGCATGTAGTAGCGGGGATAGGATTTGAACCTATGACCTTCGGGTTATGAGCCCGACGAGCTTCCAGACTGCTCCACCCCGCGATATTAAATTAAATGGATGGAGAAGGATTCGAACCTTCGAAGGCAATGCCAGCAGATTTACAGTCTGTCCCCTTTGGCCACTCGGGAATCCATCCATATTTAATTAATAGGCTTTCGCCTAGAGCCGATGAGCGGACTCGAACCGTTAACCTGCTGATTACAAATCAGCTGCTCTGCCAATTGAGCCACATCGGCTTATCAGTTTTACAAACAACAGACTGGAAAATGATGGGACCTACAGGGCTCGAACCTGTGACCCCCTGCTTGTAAGGCAGATGCTCTCCCAGCTGAGCTAAGATCCCGTAAGATTTTCAAAGCTGTCGTTTGAAAACGACCCAGAAGGGACTCGGACCCTTGACCTCCGCCGTGACAGGGCGGCGCTCTAACCAACTGAGCCACTGGGCCATCATTGATGGTGCTAAACACACCCTCAAAACCGCATATACGATTCTTGCGAAGCACGAAGTGCTTTGCTTCTTGTAAAGTACGAAGTACTTTGCTATGAGGCTTCGCTTAAGAGCGGTCATTTGCTCCGCAAATGTCCGTCAGCTCCTTCGTGCGGGGCTACGTACAAGTACGCGCCCGCACTCCGGACCTTCCGGCCGCTCTTAAGCTTTATTGGTCAAATCCTCGTCCGATTAGTGACAGTCAGCTCCGCACGTTGCC
>OMYS01000033.1 GCA_900315305.1 uncultured Eubacteriales bacterium | reverse complement strand
GCTCTGTAAAATGCAGCCAGCTCGGCCAGCATCATGACTGCCGCGCACGCATCCTTGTCCCTCGCGTAGGTTCCCGGCAGGCACCCATAGCTCTCCTCAAGGCCGAATACATAGTGGTGAGATCCCGTCTCGTCAAAAATCTTGATCTGCTCGCCGATGTACTTGAAGCCTGTCAGAACCTCGATCAGATCGACGCCGTAGGCCTTCGCCATCGGCTTCGCCATATCCGTCGTCACGATCGTCTCGACGAGCGCCGGGTTCTCAGGCATCGTGCCCATCTTCGTGCGTTCCCTGAGGATGTATTCTCCGATCAGCATGCCGGACATATTGCCGGTGAAGCTGACATACTGACCCGTCTTCGTATCGCGGCAGTAGACGCCGAGACGGTCCGCGTCCGGGTCAGTCGCGAGCACAAGGTCCGCCTTCTTCTCCTCCGCGAGCGCAAGCGCCAGCTTCCACGCCTTCGGGTCCTCCGGGTTCGGATAGGCGACCGTCGGGAAATTTCCATCAGGCACGGCCTGCTGCGGCTCGACGATCACATGCGTAAACCCGAGCTCGCGCAGCACGCGGCGGACCGGGATATTGCCCGTTCCGTGAAGCGGCGTGTAGACGATGGTCATGTCCTTCGCCTGCTCCGCGATAATCTCCGGGTGGATCGAAAGGCTCTTGACATTTGCGATGTACTCATCGTCAAGATCGGACCCGATCACATTGTAGAGACCCTCGATTCTCGCCTCATCCTCCGGCATCGTCTTCGGATCTGTGATGCCGACCTTCGCGACCTCCGCCATGATGTTCTTGTCGTGCGGCGGTGTGATCTGCGCGCCGTCCTCCCAGTAGACCTTGTAGCCGTTGTACTCCCTGGGGTTGTGGCTCGCCGTGATGACAATGCCCGCGATGCAGTGAAGGCGTCTTACGGCAAATGAAAGCTCCGGCGTCGGGCGGAGTAAATCGAAGCGGTACGTCTTGATTCCATTTGCGTTGAGGCACAGGGCCGCCTCCCTCGAGAACTCCGGCGACATGCGGCGGGAGTCATAGGCGATCGCGACGCCCTTCTTCCCGCCGCCCTGCGACAGGATATAATTGGCCAGTCCCTGCGTCGCCTGGCGGACCGTGTAGATATTCATGCGGTTCGTCCCGGCGCCGATCACGCCGCGAAGGCCGCCTGTCCCGAACTCAAGCTGTCTGTAGAACCGGTCTGTGATCTCCGCCTCATCGCCTTTAAGCGCGCGAAGCTCATCCTTCGTCGCCTCGTCAAAGCACGGGTCACTCAGCCAGTATTCATAACGTTTTCTTACGATTTCGTCCATCTCACTTCTCCTTGTGAAGCCATATATATCCGCCATATCTTCCGGATGAGCCCGGAGCCCTCTCTTCTCACGGGTTCTCTTCATTTTCCGGCTCTGCAATCCGGTCGAAGATTTTCACGAGGAAGATCGAGCACACATACGCCGATGCTCCCTCGCCGACGAAAATCCAGATCCAGAACACCCGGGCAAATGAAGAGGGCGCAAGCAGTAACCACAGAAACGGTGCCGCGTTGATCGCTGTGATCAGCAGTGTCACCGGCAGGTTCGTCGCCGCGACTCTCCAGGCGTTATTGAACGTCCCCTTCACGGTGTTGACAAAATGCGCCAGCAGCGGGTACGCGTAGCTGAAGACAGCGACCGCGAGAATCGCAGCAAAGAGGAGGATTCCGTAGCTTATGGACGCGCCGGCCGTGTCCTTTGCCCTTAAGTAATGAAAATCAAAGACCAGCACGGCCGCGATCAGAAGCTCGATCAGCGTAAACGGCACGCTCTCCTTGAAGTTCTCCTTAAAGGACTTGAGGAACCCCTTTGAGACGCTGCTGCCCTCGTCTCGGACAAGCTTCATCGCCTCATAGTAGAGGGCGGTCGTCGACGCGCCGATCGTAATAATCGGAAGGCAGAAAATGATCCACAGAATGCTGAGCTCCATCATGTCAAAGACAAGCGTCATAAACGAATTAAACGGATTGTCCGACTGAAACAGCCTCTTGCCTTCATTTCTATCTTCCATAGCAGAATCCTCCCATCCCATGATTCGCGGTCAGCCATGACCTTGCGTATGTACTGTCCGGCAGCCGATTAACGGATGCCTGCGGCCTTTACAGACTTTGTTATCTTCTGCCGAGCTCCGTGTCATCCTCGCGGGTCACACTGTTTTCCTTGATGTAATCGACAATCTCATCAAGAGTCGTAAATGCGAGCGCGACATAGCTGTCCGCTGCTCCATAGTATACTGCGATTCTTCCTGTCGCGGAGTCGTGGATCGTCGCGCACGGGAAGCAGACATTCGGCACGAAGCCGCGCTCCTCATACCAGTTCTCCGGTGTGAGCAGGAACGTTTTGCAGCGGTATTTCACGCGGCTCGGCTCATCGATATCGAGGATAGCGCCGCCGATCGAATAGACGAAGCCGTTGCAGGTTCCCGTGACGCCGTGGTAGAAAAGAAGCCAGCCCTCAGACGTCTCAATCGGGGCCGCGCCGGCGCCGATCTTCACGGACTCCCACCACTCCGGGGCCTTGCCCATGACGTGACGGTGCTTTCCCCAGTACACAAGGTCCGGAGATTCACTCACATAGATATCACCGAACGGCGTGTGGCCGCTGTCTGACGGTCTTGAGAGCAGCATGTAATTGCCATGGATCTTCCGCGGGAACATGACCGCGTTCCGGTTGAACGGAAGGAACGGATTCTCAAGTCTCGTAAATGTCTTGAAATCAGTCGTGACAGCCATGCCGATCGAAGCGCCGTACGCATCCTGGCACCAGATGATGTAGTACTTGTCGTCGATCCGGACAAGTCTCGGATCATACGCGTAGAGCGGCATGAAGGTCTTGCCATTCTCGTCGACGAAGTTGATCCGGTCCTCCTCGAAGCTCCAGTGGATGCCGTCCTTTGAGCGACCGAGATAAATGAACGGAATTCCGTCCTTTCTCTCCGCGCGGAACACGCCGATGAAGCCGTCCTCATACGGGACAACCGCGCTGTTGAAGATTCTTGCGACATTCTTCACCGGGTTTCTGCCGATGATCGGGTTCTCTGTATATCTCCAGACCGGAATATCTCCGAGATCGGCCGGTCTGTCCTGCCACGGCATGTTCGGGACAGCCGGGCTGTTTAAAATCGTGTACTTAGCCATTTTTCAATCTCCCTTTGAACAGTTACCTTTATTTCTCGTTCTTCATAAATTCCTTATTTTTCCGGATCAGATCGCATCTCTGCCGCACGCAGAGGACGGAGCGTCCCGGATCGGACGGTGTGTTGAACACGTAGTCCTTCAGTCTGTCGATCGTCGACTCCGCGACATACATTCTCGTGTCGCTCCCCGCGTAGTAGAGGAGAACCGTTCCGTCATCCTTCACGACAGCGCCGTTTGCGAAGAGAACATTTGAGACATCGCCGACGCGCTCCCAGCCTCTCGGGCCCATGAGGAGACCCGACGGCTCTGCGATCACGACGGACGGATCCTCAAGCGACGTCGCGTACATGTAGAGGACATAGCGGAGTCCCGCCGCCGTGTTCCGGACGCCGTGCGCGATGTGGAGCCAGCCCCTGTCCGTCTTGATCGGGACCGTGCACTCGCCGTTCTTCGCCTCTGTGATCTGGTGGTACTTTCTGCGGCTTAAGATCTTCTCCTCGTCGATCACCGCGTGCGTGATATCATCCGCAAGGCCGAAGCCGATGCCGCCGCCGGAGCCCGTGTCGATGAAGCTGTCCATCGGGCGCGTATAAAATGCGTACTTCCCGTCGACGAACTCCGGATGAAGCACGACATTTCTCTGCTGCGGCGAATGCTTCGTGACGAGGTTCGGAAGGCGCTCCCATGTCACGAGGTCCTTCGTCCGGACGATACCGGCCGCAGCCGTCGCCGCCGAGAGGTCCGGATTCGTCTTGTCCTTGCTCTCGGAGCAGAACACGCCGTAGATCCAGCCGTCCTCGTGCTGCGTGAGGCGCATATCGTAGACATTCGTCTCGTCCGGGCACGTGTCATCGAGCTGAATCGGGTAATCCCAGAAATGAAACCCGTCGATGCCGTTGTCGCTCTCCGCGACTCCGAAGAAGGATTTTCTGTCATTTCCCTCGATCCGGACGACCAGATAGTACTTGCCGTTCAGCATGATCGCGCCGGAGTTCAGCGTCGCGTTGACGCCAAGCCGCTCAATGAAGTACGGGTTTGTCTCAGGGTTAAGATCATATCTCCAGTCGAGCGGGATCATGTCCCGTGTCACGACCGGGTTCTTATAGCGCGTGAAGACGCCGTTATAGAAATCGGCCTTCTCGTTCTTTCTTGCGAGCAGCTTGTCCTGCTTCGCCTTCTCAACATAATACTGTGGATGCAGCATGTCATTTTCCTCCAGGTTGCATAACTATTCAGCACCTCACAACTCGGAACGCGGGGTGCTGAATGATTACAGGTTGTTCAGCACCAGCAGGCACATCCTGCCGTTGTGGTACGGGCATTTCCAGGGCTCGACGATCGGATCGTGCGCCGGCACGCCGCTTGCATCGGTGTACCAGAACCACTCGGAGCCCGGGCGGCTGTCGACGACATACGTCTTCGTGAAGTCCCAGAGCTTCTCCGCCGCCGCAAGGTAATCGGTCCTTGTCTTATCCTTCAGGTATCCGCTGACATAGCCATTGATGCCCTCGCACTGGACCCACCAGACGCGGTCCTGCTTCACAACGCCCTTCTCGCACTCGACCGGGATCGACCGCCCGTCAAATGCAAGGCGGAGAACCTGCTCCCGCATATCGGCGGTGATCGGGTTCATGACCTTCGCCATATCCGTCTCCCCTCCGAAATGAATCTCGAGCGGGCCCTGATTCGGGTTCTCAAGGACAGACACCGTGAGATCGATGAGCCAGGAGGACTCGATGTCATGCCCGTAGGAGTAAAGGTCGATGAGGGAATGATAATCCCGGTCAAAGAAGACCTCCTGGCGCTTCTTCTTTGGATTCCAGATCTTCTCGCGCATCACGCCGAGGATTTCGACGAGCCTTGCCCGCACGTCCGGATCCTTCGACACGCGGTAGAGCTCGGTGTACGCCTCCATGACATGGAGGATTGTGTTCATCGTCCGCGTGGCCATGACGCCGTTCTCAGAGAGCGCTTCATTTTTCACAGGGGAGTAATCCCGGTCGAACGCCTCGAGATACCCCTCCTTGTCCCGCATATGGGCCTCAATGACGCGGAAGAGAGAAAGCGCGATATCGAGCGCCTCCTTGTCTCCTGTCGCGTCGTAGTACGACGAGAGCGCGTAGATCGCGAAGGAATTGCTGTACGTGTGCTTCATCGTCTCCTCCGGCGTTCCGTCATAGCGGACGGACCAGTAGACGCCGCCGTGCACCGGATCGAGGAAGCGCGTCTTTAAGAATTCATAGGCGTGCCCCGCCTCATTAAGGAGCGACTTGTCGCCGAGGATCATGGCCGCGTTGGAGAAGAACCACATGATCCGGCTGTTTAAAATGCAGCCCTTCACGGCCTCCTTATTAAGGTGAAGATCAAAGTCCAGATAGCCGTAGTAGCCGCCATAGGAAGGTGTCATCCCGGAGTGACTTCCAGAACGGAATGATATGTTCTGTGAGCTCTGTCCGTATTTCCTGTTTCATGTCCATTGTTGTTCCATCCTTTCGGGGCAACCCCCGCTCTTTTCTCTAAATGTCACTGCCCGGTCTCCTGCCGACTGCACTGAAGGCCGGGACTTAAAAGCAGATTAACCCTTGACCGCGCCTGCCGCAATGCCGTTGTAGATCTGGTCCTGGCACAGAATGAAGACGATGAGTGCCGGGAGCAGGGAAATGATGACGCCCGCGCAGATGTAGTTGTACTGGTTGCCCATCGGTCCTGTGAAGGTGTACAGGGAAATCGCGACCGTGCACAGCTCCGGTTTCTGCAGATAGAGGTGCGCGCAGTAGTATTCGTTGTAGGTATTTGCACCCTTCAGGATGATGCAGGTCACAATCGCCGGCTTCAGGAGCGGCAGAAGAATGTGCCAGTAGATCTGGAAATAGTTCGCGCCGTCGAGGATCGCCGACTCATCGAGCGAGACCGGAAGGTTCTCGTAGTACTGAATGAAAATGTAGATCGAGATGACGTCGGTGCCCATCATCAGGAAAATGTAGCCATACAGATGATTGATGAGATGCAGGTTGCTCATGATCGAGTATGTCGAGACCTGCATCGCGATGCCCGGGAGCAAAGCCGCAAATGTGAACAGGTTGCGGATCAGCTCATTTCCGATGAACTTGAAGCGGTTCAGCGCGTAGGCGAGCGACGTGCCGATCAGGATCGATCCCAGGAGCACGAACACAAGGATGATCAGGGAATTCAGGAACGCGCGTCCCATGTTCGCCATCTGGAAGGCCTCCGCAAAATTCGAGAGCTTCCAGACCTTCGGCAGCTGCATGACGTTCGTGTTCTGATATTCCGTCTTGCTCTTAAATGCCGTGATGACGCAGGAGACAATCGGAAGCACTGACGTGAATGACACAAGAATCAGTGTGAAATATTTGAAGATCGTCCAGATAATGAATCCGGCGCTGTAGTGATGTCTGATCTTATGGACAGATGCTGTCTGTGCTGCCATAGTCACATGCCTCCCTTCTTTGCTGCTCTTGCAGCGGCCTTTCTAGCCTTCTGCTTTGCCTTCTTTGCGTCGAGACTCTCATCGTCAGCGTTCGCATTCCGGAAGATGTACTTAAAGAGCAGCTTCTGGATGATCGTCGCGATGAAGATGATGCACAGCAGGAAGACTGCCATCGCGGACGCAAGACCGACCTTCTGGGACGTGTGCGCGACCTTATCCATGACGACGAAGAATGTGCCTGTTCCGTTGTTGCCGCCTGTGATGACGTATGGCGCCTCGAAGGCTGACAGGGAACCCGTGATGGAAAGAATAATGTTCAGTGTGACGATTGTCTTGATGCTCGGCAGGATAATGTACTTGAACTTCTGCCAGTTGTTTGCGCCGTCGAGGGCCGCTGCCTCATAGAGGGAGGAGTCGACCGACATGATCGCACCGATGAAGAGGACCATATTCTGTCCCATGTATCTCCAGACGGAGGAGTAGACCAGCGACCAGTTGTTGACGGCCCTGTCCTTCAGCCAGTACGGAAGCGCCGACATCGGAATTCCGAGTGCGTGGAGAACCGTATCGAGGACGAAGCCTCTTGTGTAGAAGAACTTGAAGATGAAGCCGATCGCGATGCCGTTGATGAGGTACGGGAAGAAAATGAGGCCCTTGAAGAGCTTTCCGCATTTGACCTTCATCGAAAGGATTGTCGCGAAATAGAGAGCCAGGAAGATCTGGACGAGCGCGCCGACCATGTAGTAGAGGCAGAGAATCAGCGAGCCGCTGATGTCGTCTCTCTTGAAGATCTCCTTGTAATTGTCCCAGCCGACAAACACGCGCCTGCCGACGTATCTCATTCTATAGAAGCTGAACTTCACCATCTCCGCGAACGGATAGTAGGTGAACAGCATGAGCAGAAACACAGGAATGACCGTGAAGGCGATGATGACTGTGATCTGCTGCCCTCTTCTGGATTTCCAGAAGGATTTTTTTGCGGGTGTAGTTGCTGCTACAGGGCTCATAGATACCTCCCTTTCCTGCCGGCCCGAACATTGCCGGACAAAAATGAGCGATTAACCAGCAGTTAATTTAATTCTCGTTCCATAAAAGAGGCGGGGGATAAGCCCCGCCCTTTTTCATTTTTCAGAAAGCCTTGTCAGGTGCTGCACTTATGATGCTGCCGATGTTGAGCTCGGATTCTGAGTTGAGGTCAGAGAGAAGATCCTCCTCGCCGCTCTTTGCCGGAGCGTTCTCCTCAATCACGCAGCCTGCGTCTTCCATGTCCTTGTAGAAGTCTGCGCTCTTGCCGTCCTTTGTGATCGCAAGGCCGCCTTCATTTGCGGAGTAATTGGACTGCTCGGTCATCCACTTGACCCAGATGTTTGCTGCCTCAAGGTTCTTCGAATCCGGATTGATGCCGAAGCTGTAGTCCGCGTTCGCGTTGACGTACTGCTTTCCGTTCACCGTCATCGGGAAGGCCATGAAGCCGACATCGTCCGGATGATCGCCGGCGCCCTGCATCTGTGTGACTGCCCAGGAGCCGAGCATCATGCAGCCGATCTCGCCGTTGTTGAGCTTTGTCTTTGAGGACTCCCAGTCTGTCGTCGAGAAGTCATCCTCTGTGCAGCCGTTCTTAACCGCGTCGTAGAGGGCCTTGTAGACGTTGTAGGCGCCCGTTCCGTCGCCCGGATCGGAGAAGATGTCCTTCGTGTGAAGCATCTTCTGGTTGAGGTAGTCCGCATCGCCCGTCGTCGTGACGCCGATCACATCGTCCCACTTCGCATTGGTCCAGCCTGCCGCGTAGTTCGTGTAGAGCGGAATCGCGTCCGTCTTGTCCTTGATCGCCTGCAGATCCTTCAGGAAGTCATCGACAGTTGTCGGAAGAGATGTGATGCCGGCCTGCTCAAATACCTTCTTGTTGTAGACGAAGCCAGGTGTCGTCGCTGTGATCGGGATGCCGTAGACCTCGCCCTGATAGGTCTTGCCGGATGTGTAGTTGTAGAGCTTGCTGATCTCATCGGAGGAGCCGAGATCCTCGAAGTAGGTCGGAAGATCTGCGGGCACAACAGCCGGGATCATCATGACATCGCCCCAGTCGCCGCCCTGAAGTCTTGTCAGGGAGTCATTCGCGTAGTCCGTGAGGCCCTCGACATCGATCGTGATGTTCGGATAAACCTTGTTGAATGCCTCGATGTACTGCTTCCAGCTTGTGCCATTGTAGTCATCCTTGAGCATATCCGTTCTGTTTGTCAGGAACTTGACTGTTCCCTTGAGGTCCGTGTCCGTCTTGCCGACCTCGATACTCAGGAAATCCGAGGACCCTGATGAAGAGCCTGTTGATGAAGAGCCGGATACAACCGATCCCTTCGATGATGAGCTGCCGGAGCCGCATGCTGCGAGCGACATTGCCATAACTGCCGCAAGCCCGACTGTAACAATCTTCTTCGCTTCCATGTGTTTCTTCCTCCTTGTTGTTTGCTGAAGCGCTTTCCGCTTCCGTTTACGTTAAGTTAATTTGTTGTCTCCTTAACTTTAATTTAATTATAGCATCGACTTTTTATCCGTCATCAATGATTCTTGTTTTTTATCACTCATTCTTACTCTCTGTTAACTCTTTGTGAATTTTTCACAGAAAATATGCCCTTATTTTGTGCATGTCTTAAGCTTTTCAAATGGGTTTTAGTCTTATATTATATAGATATAAGGTTTGAATAATTAATTTAATCTATTTACATGGAGGAAAAGTTATGGATTACCGGTCCTGTCTGGAGAATGCATTTAAGCCGGGGCTTATGGTAAACACAAAATTTAAGCTCAGGCAGCTCTTCAGCCGCTTCTACACATATGAAGATACAAAAGAGAGTGAGGCAAAACGAGGCCTTTACCTGCACGTCATGGCAGGCGGCAATGTGGAGACCGACTTTCCATACTCGGCAAGACTCCTGCTTGCGTCTGCGGCCATCGTCATCCGCTGCCGGAAGGGCGGTGTCCGGATCTCCGGAAGCAAAAAGAACTGGCAGATCACAGCCGGCAATCTCTTTATCTGTCCGTGTACTGATAATCTGTCCATTCATTCCCTGCTGCTCCCTTGCGAGTACCAGATCTTTGTGGTCGGCGGCTCTGAGCTGTCCCTCTATCAGAAATTAATCAGCGACGGTCTGCTCCTTGCCTGCGAGGACAACCCTGCCCTCGGCGTCTATCTGGACCGCCTCGGAAAAATTCCGGAGACGATTGATGATAATTCATTTCTCATCATGCACGAGGCGCTCTGCGATCTTCTCACAAGCGCGTGCACAGACCGCGCAGAGAGCAGTCTCCGTCCCTGCAAGACCGTTCCGTTCTATCTCGAGGAGATGCACGACTTCATCACGGACCACCCCGAGAAGAGCTTCTCCCTGCTCGCCTTCGAGCGGCAGTTTCACATCAGCAGGTACAGGCTCTGCCGCGAATACTCCGCCTCCTACGGCATTCCGCCGCTGCAGGACTTCAACAGGCGCCGGATCGAGCAGGCGAAAAGCCTGCTGCTCACAACCGACCTGCAGGTTCAGGAGGTCGGAGCACGCTGCGGCTTTGAAAATGTCAATCACTTCATCAATCTGTTCCGGAAAAACACCGGCATGACGCCCGGCGTATTCAGAAAAACGGTGCATGCGGATCTTGTCTGATCCGTATGCACCGTTTCTTGTAATGCTGCAGCCCCCGCGAAGCATTCCGTTCAGAAGATACTTCGTGGCTGCCGCTTTTTTAATTTTCAGACGGAGAGCGGCCCTGCGTCCCGCTCGGCCTCAAACGGGATCGGCGGCCCGATTCTTTTCGCGCTTCCTCTCAGAATAAATTTTCCGTTGATGTAGGATATGCCATTTGAATAGGCAGGATTATCAATCGTGTGCCGCAGCACATGGACAGCCTTCGCGACCATCGCGCTCACATTGATCTCGTAGGTCGTGATCCCGATCATGTCAAAGTCATCGACGACGAAATTATCGAAGCCGACCACCGAGATATCCTCCGGCACGCGGTATCCCATGCTCTCAAGCTTCCGGATCAGCCGCTGGGCTGTCACATCGCAGTTGCAAAAGAAGGCGGTCGGCATGTTCTCCGGCCTCACATTAAAGAACCGGTTCATATCGATGATCCCTTCTGTCTTGTCGCGGTCCGGAGAGACCACGATATTCTCTCTTGTCATGCCGTGCTCAATTCCCGATCTTAGAAAGCCCAGATAGCGCTCCTCAATACTCTGCGTCGCAAGGACCGTCCCGACAAAGCCGATCTTTCTGTGACCGAGCTCGTAGAGATAATTTGTCATGATATAGCCGCCGCGTATATTGTCACTGACAACTGCGTCAAATGAGCGGCCGCCTGTCTCAATGGTCGTGTCAAGCGCCACCAGCGGCACATCAGTCTCCTCCGCGAGGACCCGCACATACGGCCGCGCAAAGGCACCCATCACGATCAGGCCGTCCGCCCTGTGCTGCGTAAGGACCCGCGGCAGCTGCAGGGCTTGCTCCGCCTCCGCGTCGACGACCTCAAGAAGCGTAAAGCAGTCCTTGGCCATCGCCTTTGCCGTCAGCTCCTGATACATTTTCCAGTAGAAGCTGTGCATTTCCTCAAGGTACCGCTCAGCGACGATGACGCCGAACGTAATATGGCCCTCCGCGCGGACAGACCGTTCCGGTCTCTGGTAGCCCATATCGTCGGCAAGCTTTCTTATTTTTTCACGAAGGGGCTCGCTGACGCCCTTCTGACCGGACAGAGCCTTCGACACCGTGACCGTGCTGACGCCGAGCTCCTTTCCGATATCGGCAAGCGTAACCGATTTCTTCATACGTTCCTGTCCTCTCCGGTCGCAGGAAGTGTTCTCACACTCCCGCGCTCAATGATGCTGCTGTCAATATACTTTGCCCCGGTCTCCGTGTCTTTTCCTTCCATCTTCCGAATCAGGAGCTTTACGGCAGAGCGTCCCATCTGGTTCATGTCGACATTGTATGTCGTGTACGGGATCGACTCGGCGCGCTGATACAGGAAATTATCGTAGCTGCTCACGGAGATGTCATCCGGAATTTTCAGTCCCTTTTTCTTCAGCTCCATTTCGAGGAACTGCGCCGCGTAGTCACTGCTGCACGCAAAGGCGGTCGGAAGCTTATCCGGCAGCTCAAGAATAATCCGCTCATCAATGTCGCGGTCCCTGACGACATACTCCGGGTGATAGGGAATTCCGTGATCCAGGAGGCACTTCCGGAATCCCATGAAGCGCTCGATGACGTTGTCCGATGTGACGCCCGTACCGACAAAGCCGATTTCCCTGTGCCCATGGTCGATCAGATACGCTGTCGACCGGTACATGCCGTAGTAGTTGTTCGACATCACGGCGCTGCAGCCATAGGACCTTCGGTACACATCGAGGAGCACGACAGGGACCTGGGAGCAGCGGATGATCTTTTTCATATAATCCTCCTGCAGACGCCCAATGATCATCAGCCCGTCGATCTGCTGATGACTGAGCATCACCGGAAGAGGTGCCTCTGCGCTCTCTTCCCTTGAAATTTCCAGCATGGAGAAGCAGTGCTTTCTCGACGCGGCATAGGCCGTCTTCTCATACATCGTCCAGTAGAAGGAATCTCCAAGTGAAATGTAGCGTGAGGAGACAAACATACCGATCGTATACGTCTTCTCCTGTCTGTTTTTGTAGCGCGAAAGGTCAACGCCGAGCTCGACCGCCTTGTCAAGAATCGCGTCAGCGGTCGCGGGGCTCACGCCCTTCTTGCCGGACAGCGCGTTGCTGACCGTGACGACGCTGACTCCCATCGCCTCCGCTACGTCCTTCAGTCTCTTTTCAGCCATGACGCACCTCTTTCTCCGATCCGATCGTTGATCCCTCAATGAAAAGCCCCGGCACAAGGCGGACGCCGGACCTTTCCTTTCCATCCATCCTGTGCATCAGAAGCTTGACCGTCTGCTTCGCAAGGCCGCCGAAATCGGGTATCACCTCTGAGATACCGCTGCTCCTGCTTCCTTCGGGATCCAGACTGTACCCCGTGACCGAGATGTCCTCCGGGATGCGGAGAGACTCCGCCCGAAGCATATGGATCAGCGCGCCTGCCGTGTCCGAATCGGTGCAGACAGCGGCTGTCGCCTTTCCGTCCCGGGCGAGCGTGAGAAAGCGCTCCGGGGTGCATGTCTCCGGATCCGGCATCACCGGGAGCTCCTCCGGATTTTTTCTTCGGAGAGCTTCTTCAAAGCAGGCTCCCAGAAAATGATCGTGCGCCTCCGGGCTGTCCATGTTTCCGCAGACAATCGCGATGTCCCTGTGCCCCAGGGCCGCTAGGCGGTCATAGACAAGCCCCATGTTGTGAAAGCCGTCGTCCAGCACATAGTCGAGCATTTCATGGCTGTCGAAGAAGCCGCAGCAGACGATCGGAGCTCCGAGACGAAGTCTCAGCTGCCGGAGATACGCCGTCCCCGGATCGCCGCACACGATGAGGCCCGCTGTCTTTAAGGCGTCAGCCGGAATGGTTTCGTGCGCAATATCCTCCCGCACGGCCCTTATGACGCGCAGGCTCATATTCTCTTTCTTCAGCTCTTCTTCAAGACGTCCCGCGAGCGCAGACTGCCACGGCCGGACATGGCCCGCAGCATCCGGTGCGAGGAGAAGCCCGACAGTTTCTTTTCGTTTCTTCTCTGTCTTTGGTTTTGCTGTCCTGCCCGAAGCCGCGTAGCCCATCGCGGCGGCCGTCTCCACGATCTCTCCGCGGAGCGCCTCACTCACGCCCTTTCGGCCCGCGAGAGCATTCGACACCGTCACGACACTGATGCCGAGTGCCTCTGCAATATCCTGAAGCTTTACCTTTTTTTTCGGACGCATCCCTGCCTCCTTCTATCTTTTATCACATTTGTATAAGCCGTAGCGATTCAGCACCCCAAACTCGGAACGCTTCGCGTTCCTCGTTGTGGGCGGGCAGAGCGGCTTCGCCGCTTGTCCGCCCCTCAGAAAACTTCTGAAATCGTCCGGCGAGCAAGCTCTCCGTCCTAATTTCATCAGTTTTCTGAGGGGTGCTGAATAATCACATTAAACTTACTTAAATTTTAGCAAGCTTTAAGCTAACAGTCAATCAGAGAATGCCCGTATAGAAAAAGAAATACGCGCCTCCGCGCGTATTTCCTGGTGACTTTGTTCATACGATGTGATGACCTCACTCGTCCGTTCTGCGGCCGGCCAGATAGTTGATGAACTGCTGCGCCGTTCTGCCGGAGAAGCCGCCATGGGACATTTCCCACTTGTTTGCCTCGCGGAGAAGCTCCTCATTTGTCATATGAATTTCCGGATAGCGGCTCGCGAGAGTCGTGACGATCTCCTGGAACTCCTTCGGGCTCGGCTTGAAGTAGCCGATCGAGCAGCCGAAGCGCGCGGACAGGGACAGCTTCTCCTGAACGGTGTCGTTCGAATGCAGCTCATCGGAGCCGAGTCCTGACTTGTCGTGCCATGACTCGCGGACGAGATGGCGGCGGTTCGATGTCGCGTAGATGAGGACATTGTCGGGCTTCGTCTCGATGCCGCCCTCGATGACCGCCTTGAGGTACTTGTACTCGACCTCAAATTCTTCAAATGAAAGGTCATCCATGAAGAGGACGAACCGGTAATTTCTGTTCTTGATCTGCGAGATGACGCTGGAGAGACACTTGAACTGGTGCTTGTAGACCTCGATCATTCGGAGGCCGCGGTCATAGTACTGGTTCAGGATCGCCTTGACGGATGTCGACTTGCCGGTGCCCGCATCGCCGTAGAGAAGCACGTTGTTCGCCGCTCTCCCGTCCACAAAGGCCTCTGTGTTCTCGACGAGCTTCTTCTTCTGGAGCTCATAGCCGACGAGGTCGTCGAGGCGGACATTGCTGGTCGATGTGATCGGGATGAGCAGACCGTCGCCCTTCGCCTCCTCGTCGATCCGGAACGCCTTGTTGAGGCCGAACTTGCCGACGCCGTAGACGCGGTAGAAGTCCGTGACGACGCGGTACATATCGGCGGCGTCCTTACATTTTTCAATACTGCTGCTCAGCTCCTGGACCTTCTCGCTGACCGACTTGTTGAAGACGCGGTCCTTCTTGCCGACGGAGTGATAGTTCTCAATGACGCTGAAGCAGTTGATGCCGAGATCGCGCTCCATGTCCGAGAAATCATAGTCGAAGAGCTGGAGGAAGATCGCGAAGTCATTTTCCGCAAATGTATTGACGGAACCCTCGTTGGCGCCCGTCTTTTCCGATACCAGCGTGAACGGAGTCTCTGTCGTCGCGAGCAGAAATGCGAGGTAGTTGTGCCAGAGGTTCTTATCAAAGCCGTACTTTGTCGAAAGCTCAAGGAGGCGGTTGATCTCATCGAGAATTTCTCCAACGAGCTCCTCCTTCTCATATTTTCCTTCATAAAATCGCTGCGTGATATCGGACAGGCGGAACAGGATGCTGTCCTTGCCGATGGTTCTGTAAATGATCAGTTTCGATGTAAGACGGTACATAAGCTTCCTCCGTTCATATGGTATGGGTATATAGGTTTCATTATAGCACCGCATCTGCGTGCCGCAACGGAAAATTCAGCCAGACACGTCATCCAGTGTGAAAGGGATTGCGGTTGCATCTCCGGCAGTATATGATGGGGTGACTGATGACTTTGCACGCAGGAGGGCACAGAGAAGTTGAATTTTTATTTTGCACCGATGGAGGGGATTACCGGGGTCACGTTCCGAAACGCGCACAGGGAGCTGTTCCCGCAGATGGACCGCTACTACGGGCCGTTTATCGCGGCGACGCAGACGCTGTCGCTGAAGAAGAAGGAAATGCGGGATACCGACCCGGACAATAACAGGGCATACACTTATGTCCCGCAGGTCCTGACGAACAGCCCGGAGCAGCTTCTCTGGGCCGTCTCTGAGATGCAAACGCGCGGCTACAGCGAGGTCAACGTAAACCTCGGCTGTCCCTCGGGCACGGTTGTGCCGAAGTTCAAGGGTGCCGGCATGCTCGGCGATACGGATCGTCTCGACCGGTTATTTGACGAGTTCTTCGGCCTCATGGGCAGGAAGATGCCGGATGAAACCCGGCCCGTCCGGATCTCCGTCAAGACGCGGATCGGCCTTGATGACAAAAATGGCCTTCCGAAGCTGATCGCCATATTTAACCGCTACCCGTTCTCCGAGATCATCGTGCACCCGCGGCTCCGGACGGACTTCTACAAGGGGACCCCGGACCTTGAGGCCTTTCAGATGTGTGCGGAGGGCATCACACGCCCCGTCGCCTACAATGGCGATCTCTTTTCCGCGGAGGATTACCGCAGGATCACAGCGCGTTTCCCGAGTCTCTCCGGCGTCATGATGGGCCGCGGCCTTCTCGTCAATCCGGCTCTCGTCCGGGAAATGAAGGGCGGCCGCCCGCTTTCTAAGGACGAGCTCCGGCGCTTCCACGACCTGCTCTTTAGCCGTCTCCTTGAGGAGATGCAGGGCAGCGGCAATGTCCTCTTCCGCATGAAGGAGCTCTGGTACTACATGGGACAGGATTTCCCGGACGCCGGCCCGTACATAAAGAAAGTCAAAAAAGCGAAGACACCCGCGGACTACCGGACCGCGGCGGACCGGCTCTTTGACGAGTGCGCCATGCGCGTTCCGGAGCGCCCTGTGTTCTGAGCGCTCTAAGTCCATGCGGGCCCGGCCGCCTGTGCTCCATCGATCCCGCCACGCCGTGTCTTGGATCACCGTCCAGCCCGTTCATTCCATCCCGCCCGCGCATGGGCAAGCCTCACCCCATCCTCGCGACGTGCTCCTTCCCGAACCCGCAGGCCTCCGAGACGATAAAGCGCGGCCTGTGCTGCGCTTCCGTGTAGATTCTCGCGATATAAAAGCCGATGATGCCGAGGCTGATCATGATGATCGCCCCGATGAAGAGCTGCAGAAGAATGACGGTCGTAAAGCCGCCGAGCGCGACGCCCTGTATTTTCTGGACAAGCGCGGTCACGCCGAAGATAACAGCGACCGCCAGCATCAGAAAGCCGAGCCAGGTCACGATCTGCATCGGGGCCGTCGTAAATGAAGAAATGCTGTCGAGCGCGTAGCGACCGAGCTTTGCCGGCGTCCATTTCGTCCTGCCGGCCTTCCGCTCCTCTACCTCGTATCCGACCTCTGCGCTTCGAAAGCCGACCCAGAACGACATCGCCCGGAAGAAGGTGTTCCGCTCCGGCAGATGCTTTAAAACCGTGACGACCTCCCTGTCGAGGAGCTTATAGTCCGACGTGTCCTCAAGCGAGAAGCCCGACGCCTTCGACACAAAGCGGTAGAACAGCGAGGCAGCCCCCCTGTGGGCCGCATTTTCCTGCCCTCTCGAATACTTGACGCCCTCGATGACATCGACTCCCTGCCGCCAGAGCGCGAACATCTCCGGCAGCTTTTCCGGCGGCTGCTGCATGTCGCAGTCGATGACCGCGAGACACTCCGTCTCACAGTTCATGAGCCCCGCAAAGACGGCCCCCTCCTTGCCGAAATTTCTCGAAAAATGAAGCCCCCGCACGGCGGAGTTTTGCGCAGTGCATGTCCGGATCTTATCCCAGGTTCCGTCCGATGATCCGTCATCGACGAAGACGATCTCGTGCCGGATCCCGGCATCCGTGAGCGCACGCCCGATCCGATCCGCGGCATACGCGATATTGTCCTCCTCGTTGAAGGCCGGAACGACGACTGTGAGAACCCCGTCTCTCACAAAATCTCCGTCTGTGGCGCGATCGGTCTCCGTTCGGCCTGAACGCAAAGACGGCTGCATGAAGCCCTCGCTCACGGCGCGGTCCGGTTCTTCCGCAGAATATGTCGGTGTCCGTTTGTCCTGATTCATGTGTATGATTTTCTCTTCTTTCTCTGCCAGCTGATTTCGCAGGTATTCATCGCAACGCTTTACCTCACTGTTGTCATCCCCAAGTATTGGCAGATGCCATGTATACTCCGGACTGGTGTCTGTGTCAGGCCCGTCTCACGACGTTGTCTTGTAGATCCGTACTCTCCCATCCTCCGACGTATAGACAAGAGCAAACGTCTCCGCAATCGTGTCCTCGTGCGGCTCGCACCCGTCGAGCGTCATGCCGTCCTCATAGAGGATATAGGTGATGCCCTCCTTCCTGACCGTCTCCCGAAGCTCCGCACCGTCGTGCGTCCCGTACATGATGTCGGCCTCCTCAAGACGCGCGTCCGTGTCGTACCCCGCGGACCACGCGTAGTACGGCCAGCCCAGATAGAGCATGCGTCCGGACAGTGTGACCTCGTTCATCGAATATTCCGGCGTAAGAAGCAGGTCCTTCTCCGTCGTGTGCTCCACAAGCCACGCCGTGACATCGCTCCTTAGATTCACTGTGAGGCTCCGGCTGTCCCCGTTGTCCCGGCAAATGATGACAAAGTCATAGGCCCCGGTCGCAGTGAGCGCGATGACAAGGAGGACTGCGGCAAGTCTCGCCGGGACACGCATTTTCTTTGCCCGCGCCAGATCTGTGACGATGCCGGCCCACATCACCGCAAGAAATGCCATCGAAATCATGATGTACTTCTCGTTGACTGTGACGTCCGGCGTGAGCGAGACGGTGAGCGCAAACACGACCGGCAGGAGAAAGCATATAAGCAGCGTGCGGTGCAGCCGCTTCCTCACCAGGAAAATGAGGACCACGGCCCCCACGACCGTGAGGCCCATCGTCTGAAAGAGATAGCTGATGACGCCCCCAAGGCTCTTATCCGACGCGATAAAGCCCCAGTAAAACGAAAATGAAAACGCGCTCTCGCGGATAAATACCTTCGACTGGAGCCATGTGAGCGCGACCGCCATAAAAGCTGCGATGAGATAATCCGCCTTGTGGTCCGAAAAAATGGCCATTCCGAAGAGAATAAGGAGCGCGCCGATCACGCAGGCGCCGTTCCAGAACCCGCACAGCCCGAGAATCATGCCCGCGAGCGCAGCAGCCCCCGGAGCAGCCGGTACCCAGGCCGCGCGTGTCTTAAACCTTGCAAGGAGCCATGGAAAGCCGGTGAGCCGCGCTCCGGCCACGGAGCCCGGGAGACTCTGCTCTGCGTGCCCTGTCTCCGCGGAGCTTTCATTTCCCGAGTCGGTGCGCTCAACGTAAGGCAGAAAGAACCAGATCACCGCGGCGCCGATCAGAAGGCCGAAGCCAAGGTGCCGCTGATTTAAGTAGACATTGTAGTTCCATAAGCCCCAGTTCTCATTCTGCGTGTAGCCGATGAACGTCGTGTTGCTCCGAAGGGCCGACACGAGGTCCCCGCTCTTCATGTGCTCAAAAATAAACCGGAAGAACGCAGTCCCGCTCCGGAAGAAAAAGAAGACCGCCGTCAGAAGCTCCGCGGCAAATGAACGAAAGAGGCGAGCCGCAAGCTGGGTGAGGATCATGAGAAACCCTGTCAGCGAGAGGGCCGACACAAGGTTGTAGGCCCAGTCGATGCGAAATCCGAGGTACTCGAGATTTCCCGTGAGGAACTGGAACATGAAGTGGTATTTCACATCCGAGCCGCCGAAATGCGGGTACTGCGTCGGGTAATTCGCGCCCTCAGAGAACGACCGGATCATCGCCGTGTGCGGCGCGTAGTCGCTGAAGACCGTATAGCCGGCGTAGAGCGTCCCGTTCTTCACATGAAAGACGTACATGTCCGTCGCGAGCACGAACACAAAGAGAATTCCGTAGAACACGCACTCCCGCATGAAGCGCCGCCTGTCCGCGATGAGGCCCGCGACAGGAACGAGGCGCGGGGCTGCGCGTCCAGCTCCGGCGTCCTTGGTTTTCCTCAAAGGACCTTCCTTCGCAGTCCCGGAGCCTTTCTTTGCAGCCCTCCTTCTGCAGCCTCTGCAGTAAAGAAGTAAAAAAACAGCCGCAGCTCCCACTAAAACGACCGCATTTGCGATGCCTAGCGGCTGCGATACGCCGGCCCGGACATGAAGAAGATAGGCAAGGATATACAGGCACCATGTCACAAGCAAGATGCCTGACCCAAAGGACACAGGCAGAAAAATCCAGATCCGGTTCAGGCCCCTCTCTCCCTCCCCGGCATGGCCGAGAAGCTTTTGGGCGATTCTTGTCCCGGCAAGAAATGATACAGCAAGATAGATGACAGACAGCATGAAGTCTCCGTTTCAGGTTTCTGGTTTCGTTAGCGATCCTCGAAAACAGCTCAGATATGCAGGAAGCCTGCGCTCATAAAGCGCCCGCTCAGTTGCCGCGCGGCATGATCTCATCGGAGTCGAGCACGATCGTGAACGGACCGTCGTTGACGAGCGACACCTTCATGTCTGCCCCGAACTCGCCGTGCCTTACGATCGGCACAGACTCCGCGCATTTGCTCAGGATATACTCATAGAGCTTCTCCGCGTGCTCCGGCTTTCCTGCCCTGATAAATGAAGGCCGGTTGCCCTTCCTGCAGTCCGCGTAGAGCGTAAACTGAGAGACAACGAGGAGACTCCCGCCGACCGACGCGAGGTTTTTATTTGTCAGGCCCTGCTCATCCTCGAAAATGCGGAGCCCGATCATTTTCCGGACCATTTTGTCCGCGACCGCCTCCGTGTCGGAATCCTCCACGCCGACCAGCACGAGGAACCCTTTGTCGATCGCCCCGATCTCCCGGCCGTCCACGGTGACAGCTGCCTTTTGAACTCTCTGAATCACAAATCTCATCGCTTACTCTCCGTTTCCTGTTCTTGTCGCGATCCAGTAGGCGCCCATAGTCTGCCCCGGCTCGTCGGTCACATCGTCGCTTAAATAAGCCTTAAGACCGCAGCTTGCCGGGTCCCAGGTCCGCGCCTCCGCAACCGTGTCGTACTCGATCTCCGCATACCAGAACTCCGTCGGCTGGCCCTCGTCGACATGGTTGACCTCGAGCTTCTTTCCGTCCGGCAGCAAATAGGTGCGGCGCACCTTCGGGATGAGCGGAAGGCCGATCATCTTCTCGATGCCTTCGAAGGTATCGCGGTCGATATTTGTCTCAATCTCCTGCCTCGCGATGCCGCTGCCCTTCTTCAGGCACAGGACATACGCTGTGTCCCCGCCCTTCATGGCCTCCTCGCGGATCCGCACGGTCGGCCTGACCGTGAGATACCCCTGGCGCATCGACTGCTCAAAAAGAAGGGGAAGGTCAGCGTCCGGCCATCCCCCGACCATCCATTTTCGTTCAATTTCCATGGTGTCCTCCATACTCGTCAAATTTCATCTCAGCGTTCC
>OMYS01000037.1 GCA_900315305.1 uncultured Eubacteriales bacterium | reverse complement strand
AACTCTCGTTAAGATTGTTGATCTTGGATCCGATGAGCGTCAGCTTTCGCTTGTTCTCTCGTTTCCATACTTACTGTTGAGATTTGGTTCTCATTTAAAAGATTCTCGGCTGCAAAGGAACATCTCTTGCTCCGCTGCGCGGAGCTTATAGATCCCATCACGTCCGCCCGTGCAAGCACGGTGGCCGCATCTGAAATCTGTGCGTTCCTTTGCAGTTACAGAACGTTCGGGTTTTGTATGTGTTTCACTGTTCAGTTTTCAAAGAACTGTTTGTTTTGTTGTCACTCACGCGACAGCTTGTTTATATTACCAAACCTTTGCGGAGTTGTCAACAACTTTTTTAAATCTTTTTTGATTTAAAAAAGAACGGAGAAGGAGGGATTTGAACCCTCGCTTCGCTTTCGCGAACTACACCCTTAGCAGGGGCGCCTCTTCGGCCTCTTGAGTACTTCTCCACTCAAAAGACGATACTGAATCGCCTGTGTCAAAGGTTTCACGCGGAAGCCTTTGTGTGCTCTAAAAAAAACAAGCTCTTTTTCAGAGCAACATTAATTATACGTTAGCCGCCGGTTCTTGTCAACGCATTTTTTTATTTTATGAATATTGATTTTGTGGTGGATATTCGGTATACTATTGGAGTTGATGCGGATATAGTTCATCGGTAGAATGCGACCTTCCCAAGGTTGAGAGGTGGGTTCGATTCCCATTATCCGCTTGAACAGCCCGATACAGAGATTTGTGTCGGGCTTCTTTTTTTGTAATGCTTCAGCGTTCCGAGTCTGGGTTGCTGAATCATTACCTTTTTATCTTCATCAAAAATCCCTGCAGGAGATAATCCAGTCATCTCCCGCAGGGATTCTTCAGCAGCTTATTTCTCAATTATTCAGTGTCCGAATCTTCATTGCTCTCTTCCGGATCTCTCTTGACCTTCGAGAAGGACGCCACCTTTACACCGTCCTTGAGGTCCATGACCTTAACGCCAGTTGTGATCCGCCCGAGCACAGAGATACTGCTGCACGGCGTGCGCATAACAATACCTTCTGTCGTAATCAGAAGCACATCGTCGTCCTCACAGACCGCCCGTGCCCCCACAAGCTCTCCAGATTTCTCCGTAATCTTGTAGCATTTGACACCGCTGCCGTCTCTGTGCTGCGTCTTAAACTCAGTCATAGGCGTCAGCTTACCCATTCCATTTTCGGAAATGAACAGCACATGACTTCCCTGATTTTCCGTCATCATGCTGACAACCTCATCTCCGTCCGCAAGCTTCATGCCAATGACGCCTCTGGCGCTCCTGCCCATCGGTCTCACATCGCTCAGGTTAAACCGGATACTCATGCCCTTGCGCGTCACAAGAAGAATGTCTGATTCATTTTCATCCCACTTGACCTCGATCAGCTCGTCGCCATCCGTCAGATTAATCGCCGCAAGGCCGGTCTTCCGCATATTCTTAAAATCAGCAAGCGGTGTCTTCTTGACAATTCCCCGCTTTGTCGCCATGATCAGCTGCTTGTCCTCATCCAGATTGCGGATCGGCATGACATTCGTCACATGCTCGCCCGGCTGAAGCTGCAGAAGGTTAATCAGGGCTGTTCCTCTCGATGTACGGCTTGCCTCCGGAATCTCGTACGCTTTCAGCCTGTAGACTCGTCCGAAATTCGTAAAGAAGAAAATCGTATTGTGGTTCGACGTCATCATGACATCCACAACCATATCATTTTCGATCGTCTGCATGCCCTTGATTCCCTTGCCGCCGCGGTTCTGGCTACGGAAATTCTCAATGGACGTGCGCTTGATATAGCCGAGCTGCGTCGCCGTAATCACGGTATTCTCATCCGGGACCATATCCTCAATGGAAATGTCAGACGAATCAAAGATAATCTCCGTCTTTCTCGGATCCGCGTATTTTTCCTTGATCTGGAGCATTTCATCGCGGATAACAGCGAGAAGTCTGTTCTGGTCCGCCAGAATCTTCTTCAGCTCATCGATTTTCTTCATGAGCTCTGCATATTCATTTTCAATCTTGCTCCGCTCCAGACCCGTCAGTGCGCGGAGACGCATATCGACAATGGCCTGTGCCTGCACGTCGTCCATATCAAAGCGCGCAGTCAGCTCCTTTTTGGCCTCCTGGACATTCGCTGAATTTCTGATAATCCGGATCACTTCATCGATGTGATCGAGCGCAATCAGCAGTCCCTTCAGGATATGTGCGCGTTCCTCCGCCTTGTTCAGGTCAAATCTGGTACGTCTTCTGACAACATCCTCCTGATGACGCAGCCAGCAGACGAGCAGCTCCTTCAGATTCAGCACCTTAGGCTGTCCGTCGACGAGGGCCAGGTTATTGACTCCGAAGGTGTCCTGAAGCTGTGTGTGCTTATACAGCTGGTTCAAAATGACATTCGGATTTGCGTCACGGCGGACCTCAATGCAGATCTCCATACCCTCACGGCTGGAGTGGTCATTGAGCGCAGTGATACCGTCAATTTTCTTGTTGCGGACAAGATCCGCGATTGACTCGATCAATCTGGCCTTATTGACGAGGAACGGAAGCTCTGAGACGAGAATCTCGGATTTTCCATTTGGCTTTGTCTCAATTCTGGACACAGCACGGACAATAATCTTTCCATGGCCTGTCCTGTACGCCTCTTCGATGCCCTTCCGGCCCAGAATTGTCGCTCCGGTCGGAAAATCAGGTCCCTTGATGATCTTCATGATATCCTCGATCGAGGTGTCCTTTCCGCCGTCGATCTGGTTGTTGATCATCAGCGTGCAGGCATCAATCACCTCTCCGAGATTATGCGGGGGCATATTTGTCGCCATGCCGACCGCAATACCTGTTGTTCCGTTGATTAGAAGATTCGGGATTCTTGCGGGCAGTACAACCGGCTCCTTCTCCGTCTCGTCGAAGTTCGGCTGGAAATCCACAGTGTCCTTGTTGATATCGGCCAGCATCTCCATGGATATTTTGGAGAGTCTCGCCTCTGTATATCTCATGGCAGCCGGTGAATCTCCGTCTACGGATCCGAAATTGCCGTGCCCGTCTACAAGCGGATAGTGAAATGACCATTCCTGAGCCATATTGACCAATGCGCCGTAAATGGAGGAATCACCGTGCGGATGATATTTACCCATTGTATCACCGACAATTCGGGCACATTTTCTGTGCGGCTTGTCCGGCCCGTTATTCAGCTCAATCATAGACCAGAGAATTCGCCGCTGCACCGGCTTCAGTCCGTCCCGGACATCCGGAAGCGCGCGCGATACAATGACAGACATCGCATAATCGATATACGATGTCTCCATCGTCTTTTTCAGGTCAACCTCCTGAATCTTGTCAAATACTGTATCGTCCATTTTTTCCCCTTACTTCATGTCCTGCGGCAGTTACACATCAAGATTCGTCACGTACTTTGCATTTTCCTCGATAAATTCTCTTCTCGGCTCGACCTTGTCGCCCATCAGAGTCGTAAATGTCAGATCGATCTCAGATGCAGAGTCATCATCCATGTTCACACGCTTCAGAATTCTGCGCTCCGGGTCCATGGTCGTCTCCCAGAGCTGGTCTGCATCCATCTCACCGAGACCCTTGTACCGCTGCACCTTGTTGTTCTGGTCCCGTCCGATCTCCTGCATGATTTTATCAAGCTCAGCGTCAGAATACGCGTACCAGACCTTCTTGTTCTTCTCAACCTTGTAGAGCGGCGGCATCGCCAGATAGACGTGCCCCTGCTTGATCAGCTCCGGCATAAAGCGGTAGAGGAAGGTCAGCATCAGTGTCGCGATATGTGCGCCGTCGACATCGGCATCGGTCATGATGATGATCTTGTCGTATCTGAGCTTGGTAATATCAAAATCCTCGTGAATTCCTGTGCCAAATGCAGTGATCATCGCCTTGATCTCCGCATTTCCGTAAATTCGGTCAAGTCTCGCCTTCTCCACGTTCAGAATCTTGCCTCTGAGAGGAAGAATCGCCTGCGTGGCGCGGGAGCGCGCCGTCTTTGCGGAGCCGCCTGCGGAATCACCCTCGACGATGAAAATCTCGCATTTTTTCGGGTCCTTGTCCGTGCAGTCCGCCAGCTTTCCCGGAAGAGACATCCCGTCAAGCGCAGACTTTCTTCTAGTCAGATCGCGAGCCTTCTTGGCCGCGTCCCTTGCTCTCTTTGCCAGAATCGACTTGTCAATGGCAGCCTTGCCGACATTCGGGTTCTGCTCAAGGAACAGCGTCAGCTGATCAGAAACGACGGAATTGACTGCGCCGCGCGCCTCTGCGTTGCCCAGCTTTTGCTTTGTCTGTCCCTCAAACTGCGGGTCCGCGATCTTGACGGAAATAACAGCCGTCAGTCCCTCCCGGATGTCCTCACCGGACAGATTCGGCTCGCTGTCCTTCAGAAGCTTGTTCTTCCGCGCATAATCGTTGAAAGTCTTCGTGAGTGCGGCGCGGAAGCCCTCGACATGCATGCCGCCCTCCGGTGTGATGATATTGTTGACAAAGCCGAGCGTGTTCTCCGTATAGCCGTCGTTATGCTGCATCGCAACCTCGACGAGCACGCCGTCCTTCTCACCCTCGCAGTAAATAATCTGCGGATAGAGAGGCGTCGATGAGCGGTTCAAATACTGGACGAACTCCTTGATGCCGCCCTCGTAGTGGAAGACCCGGACCTTCTCAGGATCCTCCCGCTTGTCCGTAAAGGTAATCTTCAGTCCCTTTGTGAGGAACGCAATCTCACGGAACCTCGTCTTCAGCGTGTCGTAATCAAAATGAATATCGTCAAAAATTTCCCTGTCCGGGAAAAATGTGACCGTTGTCCCGTGCCTTTCCGGATCGCAGTCACCGACGATCTTCAGCTTGTACATCGTCTTCCCGCGCTCATATCGCTGCTGGTAGATCTTTCCGTCGTGGTAGATCTGTACCTCCAGCCACTCGGAGAGCGCATTGACAACCGAGGCGCCGACTCCGTGAAGTCCTCCGGACACCTTATATCCTCCGCCGCCGAATTTGCCGCCCGCGTGCAGAATCGTGAACACGACCTCGACGGCCGGTTTTCCCGACTGATGATTGATGCCGACCGGAATTCCTCGTCCGTTGTCCTGAACGGTCACAGAGCCGTCTGCGTTGATCGTCACCTCGATATGGTCGCAGGTGCCAGCCAGCGCCTCATCGACTGAGTTGTCAACGATCTCGTATACGAGATGGTGCAGGCCTCGGGCAGATGTCGAGCCGATATACATGCCCGGACGCTTTCTGACCGCTTCAAGACCTTTCAGGATCTGGATCTGATCGGCTCCGTATTCTTCATGATCTTCAATATTCATTCAATTCCTCCCTGAACGACGTGAAACGTTCTGTCTGCCTGAAACCCGTATTTTACAAATTCATCGAGACCCGTACAGGTAATCCAGGTCTGTGTATGCTCAATGCACGACAGCAGCGCTGTCTGTCTGTCCCTGTCGAGCTCGCTTAAGACATCATCAAGAAGCAGGATAGGCATGTCATGCCGGCTGTCAGAGATCGTCTGGATCTCCGCCATCTTCATGGACAGCGCAGCGGTTCTCTGCTGCCCCTGTGATCCGAACGTTCGCAGGTCCATGCCATTTGCCCGGATACAAAGATCGTCCCGGTGAGGTCCTGCTGTTGTCATCTTCATCCGCAGATCATTCTCTCTGCTTCCGGCCAGCTTTTCCTCAAACATATTCTCCGCGACATTCGGCTCGTACAGAATCTCGAGTCTCTCTCCTCCGCCCGTCAGCGTATCATGGGCAAGAGCAGCGCGCTCGCTGAATTCCTCGAGAAATGAGCGGCGCTTCCCGATGATCCTTCTCCCGCACTCCGCAAGCTGCATGTCCCACACATCGAGCTGGCCCATTCCCCGTCCGGTTACGGCAATTTCATGGAGCAGCGCATTTCTCTGACTCAGGCACTTGTTGTACCTGGCAAGGTCCGCCATATACAGGCGGTCTACGCTGCACAGAAGCGCGTCCATGAATTTTCTCCGTCCGGCCGGACCATTCTTGATCATGTTCAGGTCCTCCGGAGAGAAAAATACAATTCCGCAGATTCCGTACAGCTCAGACGCGCGCTTCACCGGCACGCCGTTGATCGCCACGCCCTTGGACTTGTTCCTGCGCAGGTGCACGTCAATGCGGTATTCATTACCGTGGCGGTCAAGGACCATGCGGATATGGCTCTCCTTCTGACCGATCCGGATAATATCGCGGTCTCTGGAACCTCTGTGCGACCTGGTGGTGCAAGCCAGACAGACCGCCTCCAGGATATTCGTCTTCCCCTGCGCATTGCTCCCGTAAAATAAATTGATGCCGGGATCCGGCTGCAGGGACATCGACTCAATATTCCTGAAGTTTTTCAGTTCAAGAGATTTAACGTACAACTTCGATCTCCGTTCCGTCAAATGAAACTACGTCTCCCGGATACAGCTTTCTTCCTCTCCGCGTATCCGTCTCGCCGTTCACCTTCGCCTCACCGGCCCGGATCCTCTCCTTCGCCTCGGCCCCGTCGCTGACCAGGTCCTCAGCCTTCAAGAGCTGTCCGAGTGTTATATACTCCTTTGTCAGTGTCAGTGTTTTCATGTTTCTCTCCTTATGGCGCCAGATTCTGGCATACTGCAGATGCGTAAGAGCTGCTGTATATTTATACATTTTTATGTATAGCAGTTATAAGTATCCGTTTCTGTGTTGTCTGTTATTTTCTTAAATTATCGTAATTATTCGACGCTTCTAGAAAGCTTCTGAAATCCGTCCGGTGAGCAGGCCCTTCGTCCGGTTTTTATCAGTTTTCCAGGGGTTGCTGAATCATTACAAATCATCTCGTAAAGTTAACCGGCAGAATCAGATACGTGTATGTCATTTCCTCATCTCTGATGAAGCACGGTGCCTTCGGATTAACCAGATACATCGTGACATTTTCGTCATCAACCGCCTTCAGCGCATCCATCATGAATTTCGGATTAAACCCGATGACCATGTCCTTGCCTTCCTTCTCGATATCCAGGCTTTCATTCATGGAACCGAGCGGAGAGTCGATGGAAAGACTCAGTGTATTATCTGTCATCTCGAAAATAATCGGCTTCTTATCTCCTTCTCTGACAAAAAGGGATGCTCTGTCAATGCAGCCGAGAAGGCTGTTCCGATTGACGACCACCTTTGTCTCATAATCCGCCGAAATCATCTGGTCAACGTTGAAGTACTCGCCGTCGATCAGGCGCGTGACGATCTTCGTCCCCGGGATCTCGAAGACCATATGGTTTTTCGAGAAAAATACATGGACCATCTCATCCATTTCGCCGGAAAGAATACGGCTGATCTCAAGAAGTGTCTTTCCGGGAACGATCACTCTTCTCGGCTCAAAGGTCTCCTTGAGAGCAACGCGTCGGATCGCGATCCGGTGCCCGTCGAGTGCGACAACACGCAGCGTATCTCCGTTGATTTCAAATAATTCTCCATTCATCACTTGATTGTTCTCATTTGTAGCGATGGAGAAAATGGTCTGAAGGATGACCTGCTTCAGTGTGAACTGGGAAATGGTGACACATTCATCTCTCTCGACATTCGGAAGATAGGAGAAATCCTCTCCGCTTCTTCCGCCGATGCTGAAGCATGCCTTTCCGCAGGTCAGCTTGACGTTGTGATTTTCATCTGTCTCGATGCAGACGGACTCGTCGGAAATCTTTCGGACGATTTCGGAAAGCATCTTTGCGTCAATGGCGACTGTTCCGGGCTCCTCGATGGTTCCGTTCATGTGCGTTTCGATGCCGAGCTCCATATCATTGGATGTAAGCACAATGTCGGAATGTTCAGCCTGGATCAGAATGCACTGCAGTATCGGCATAGTCGTATGTGCCGGAACGGCCCGGATAGCAATATTGACAGCTGTCTGCAGATCGGATTTAGAAGCGATGATTTTCATGTCTCAGATGCTCCTTTATTTGTGAATAATAAAAAGATATTCGCCGTCGTAACCGTAGGGGCGGTGGATATGTGTAAAACTGTCAAAAACCCAGTAAACAAGGCAAAAACTGCCATGCATAACCCTGTGTAAAACCACAGGAAAACGTGTGGCCGCTGTGGTGTGCCGGAAAATGTACACAATCTCGGTCACAATGTGTCCACGTGAATATGGTGGATAACTCAGCGCAGACCTGTCCGGTCAGCGGTCAGGAGCTTACGCCGGGCTGATCTTTTTCCGGATCGCGTCGACATCCTCCTTTGTCATCGGGTTGGAAGCGATTTCCTTCTCGATTTTTTTACATGCAGAGAGGACGGTTGTGTGATCCTTCTTATTTAATGCGTTCGCGATGGTCATCAGCGAGTCCTCTGTCATTTCGCGGCAGAGATACATCGCGATGCTTCTCGGATAGACATATTTCTTGTCTCTCTTCTGGCTGCGGATCTCTGCGAGCGTCAGATGGTAGTGGTCCGCAACTGCAGAGACAATCATATCGGACGTAACCGTCTTGTTTTCATCCGGTGTGATCAGGTCCTTCAGGATTTCCTCGGCCAGCTCGAGCGTGATCTGTCGTTTTTCGAGCACACTCTTCGCGCGGACACGGTTGAGGCAGCCCTCCAGCTCACGGATATTGGACTTGATGTTCTTGGCGATGTAATCAAGCACCTGGTCATCGATGTGATACCCGTCGGATTCCTCCTTTTTGCGGAGAATTGCCATACGGGTCTCATAATCCGGTGAGGAAATATCCGCAATCAGGCCCATTTCCAGACGGGAGCGGATGCGCTCCTCCAGGATATCCAGGTCCTTCGGTGGTTTATCGGAGGAAATGATAATCTGCTTCTTGGCACCGTAGAGGGCCTCGAATGTATGGAAGAATTCCTCCTGCGTCGATTCCTTGCCGATCAGGAACTGAATATCATCAATCAGAAGCACGTCGATATTCCGGTACTTGTCGCGGAATTTGGACATAGCGGTATTGCTGCTGTTCCGGATGGAATCGATCAGCTCATTTGTAAAATCCTCTGAAGTGACATAGAGGACACGCGCCTCGGGGTTTCGCTCAAGAATAAAATGCGCAATCGAGTGCATGAGATGCGTCTTGCCGAGTCCCACGCCCGCATAGAGATACAGCGGGTTGTAGATTTCGCCTGGTGATTCAGCGACAGCAAGTGAAGCCGCGTGCGCAAATTTGTTGTTTGAGCCGACGACGAAGGTGTCGAAGGTATATTTCGGGTTCAGATGCGCGCGCTCCATTGCCTCGGTAAAGGTCGTGTCCTGAGAACGGGTGCGGGTACGTGCCTCCGCATCCTCCTTTGTCAGGTAGTGAACATTCAGAGAAAGACCTGTCACCTCGGAGATTGCATTTTTTATGAACAGAGTGTATCTCTTGTTCAGAATATTAATTGCCATCAGACCGTTTTCCACAATAAAGTAAACTCCCTCGTTATCGCACGAGAGAATCTGAAGTGGCTCGATCCACGTCGAATAGGAAATGCCGGTGAGATCTCCCTCTTCTTTTATCTTATTGAGAATCTCAGGCCAGTGTTCTTTGATTACAGTCAGATTATCCATGTAGAGCTGTTACCCCATTGTTCTTATAAAATACTTTCTTATTATAAAGGATGTGAATAACTTTATCAAGGCCCATAGCCCCTCAGAGGCCGTAAAATGCCCGGAGACGGCTTTTTGCCTTTTATGGACAAGGTACCGGTTTTTTAGCATAAGGCGAACTGGGCAAATATAAGCCGATTTCTTATGAAAAATGAATATCCGGCCATTTTGTGGACAAGGTGGATTGGTGAATATCAACAAGTTATCCACAGGAAATGTGGATAAAGTGAATAAATCGTTGGATAACCCTGTGCAGACAGCTGGGGAAAACCACAAAATACGGTGGAATACACATCGGACGTGCACAGGCGGTGGATATCTCGGGAAAAATACCAGACGCATATCGACAGGAGCTGAAAAGCGCGGAATTATGCGGTCTCGCATCTGCCAGAGAAAAATTTTCCAACACCTGTACACAGGGTTTTGTACAGGTTTTCCACAGGTTATCCACAAATTGTGGACAAGTGGGTGTGTGAACTGTAACCGTTACTGTAACGCGGAGCGAACAGCGGCAGAAATACCTTGACAGTGAGGAATGCAGCACATATAATAGTAAGGCAAAACTTTTAATAGGTAATTTCCGAGAGGTGTAAAATGGCTAGAAAGATGACATTTCAGCCGAAGAAGCTTTCCCGTCAGAGAGTCCATGGCTTCCGTGCAAGAATGGCTACAAAGGGCGGCAGAAAAGTTTTAGCGGCCAGAAGAGCAAAGGGAAGAAAAGTTATTTCCGCATGAGATGACGCAAGACCACAGTTACTGTGCTGTGGTCTTTTCTTCTATTACGGATAAAAACGAATGACTGGAATAAAGAAAAATGATGATTTCAGCAGAGTATACAGGGAGGGCCGTTCCTGCGCGGACCGCAGGCTGGTCATGTATGTTCTGGACTCTGCAGCGGGAGATGAAAATGAGGTTCCCGCAAACCGGCTCGGAATTTCCGTCAGCAAGAAGGTTGGCAACAGCGTCGTCCGTCACAGGATCAAGCGCAGGCTGAAGGAAATTGCCAGGCTCAATGAAGACGGCGTGAAAAAGGGATATGACATTGTCATTATAGCGAGAAACGCAGCGGCATTATCCGGATATGGTGAGCTTGAGCAATCTTATCTGCGTCTTTTGACTAAAATGCATCTCATGGATATGGACGCTGTCCGATAAATCAGAAAAGTGAATGACTTGCTATGCATCTGAAGGAAGTTCATTTCCTGCGGATAGAAGCTGGAGTGATATGGTTAAGAAATTCATGATCGCTTCAATACGATTTTATCAGAAATATATTTCCCCTTATAAAGGATACCACTGCCCGTATATCCCGACCTGCTCTCAGTATGGTCTTGAGGCGATCGAAAAATACGGAGCGCTCAAGGGAGGGCTTCTTGCCCTGTGGCGCATTCTGCGCTGCAATCCGTTTTCGAGCGGAGGCTATGATCCGGTCCCCTGAGGGACAGAGCATTTTATCATATAAGGTAACTGTCAGTACCCCGGTCCGGGAACGATTCGCGTTCTTCGTTGTGCTGAGCAGCTGCCAAATGAATTATGAATACTATTGTAGCGGGTAGTCCCGCTGTTTAAACAGAAGGAGGATCAGCAAAGTGGCAGTTAAAATGACAGTCAGCAGCACGCCGATTATCGGACAGATCGCCTGGTTACTCGGCTGGCTCATGACCGGAATCTTCTGGATTATCAGCCAGATGGGAATTCCGAACGTAGGTCTTTCCATTATCATCTTCACAGTCATTATTCTGATGGCTATGATGCCGCTGCAGATCAAGCAGCAGCGTTTCTCAAAGCTGAGCAATATCATGCAGCCGGAAATTCAGAAGATCCAGAAGCGCTACAAGGGAAAGACAGATCAGATCTCTCAGCAGAAGCAGATGGATGAGATCAACGCCGTGTACGCAAAGTACGGTGTGTCTCAGATGGGCTCCTGCATTCAGCTCCTGATTCAGATGCCGATCCTCTTCGGACTCTATCAGGTTATCTACAAGATCCCGGGATATATCAGACCGATTTACAATCATATCAATGTGATTGCCACAAATTCCGCATTCAAGAAGGATTTTGCGGAATTTGTAAAAAATACGGCGAATTCAACGCTGACAAAGAATTATTCGACGGGAAGCACGAAGCATATCATTGACGCTGTCTACGGTCTCAGCACATCTCAGTGGGCTTCGCTGATGAAGACGGCGAGCGGAACATCCTATGAAGCGACGTTAAAGAGCGTTCATTCCTATGTTCATCGTGCAACCTACTTCGTCGGACTCAATATTTCCGATTCTCCGTGGCAGATCATCAAAACCGCTGTGACACAGAGACAGGGCATGTGGCTCCTGATGCTGATCGCAGCTGTGATGATTCCGTTCCTCGCGTGGCTGACACAGTGGCTCAATGTCAAGCTGATGCCGCAGCCGAAGAAGGCGGAGGGCAATGACACGGCAGCACAGATGCAGAATTCTATGCAGTCCATGAACCTGTTCATGCCGCTGATGTCCGCATTTTTCTGCCTGACTCTTCCGGTCGGTGTCGGTATTTACTGGTTTATGTCCGCAGGTGTCCGCTGCATCCAGCAGGTCTTCATCAACAGACGGCTTGATCAGGAGACAGAGGAGGACATTATCCGTCAGGCACAGGAGAAGGCTGACAGAAAGCGCGCGAAGAAGGGTCTTCCGCCGCAGCAGATTGCGGAGGCAGCGCATATTTCGACCAGATCAATTGAGAGAACCGAGCCGCAGGCTGTTCGTCCGTCCGGCAGAAAGAATATGAAGAGCAAGCAGCTGGAAGAGGGCTCGATGGAATCATACAGTACCAAGGAGGCGCGTCCGGGTTCCCTTGCGTCGAAGGCAAATATGGTCAAGACCTTCGATGAGAAGCATGGCGGCAGGAATGACGATGATGTCTACAGACGGTACAAGAAGTGACGGAGGACTTAACCATGGAGTATGCGAAATATTCGGCGAAGACGGTCAATGAGGCCGTTACGCAGGCCTGCCTGAGGCTTGGTGTAACGTCTGACCGCCTCGAGTACGAGGTTGTTCAGGAGCCGACGAGCGGATTTCTCGGGATCGGAAGCAAGCCGGCCGTGATCCGTGCCAGAGTGCGTGCGGAGGAAGCAAAGCCGGAGGCAAAAAGCTCTGTCAGTAGCGCACCTGCGGAAGAGAAACAGCCTGTGACTTCTTCTCCGGAGAAAACGGAGCTGAAGAAAGAGGAGAAGACAGAGAAAAATGCCGTGACAAATGAAGAGACACCGGAAAATGGCGGTTCATTTGTCTCAGCGGAGGAGATTGAAAAGCGCGCGGCAGCGGCTGCTGCGAGAGAAAAGGCTGAGGGACGGAGGCCGGAGAGAAAGCCCTCTGATCACCGCGAGCGTGAAACAGAAAGACACGGCGACAGACGGAGATATGACCGTCATGATAGCCGGCGCGGCGGACGGAGCAGCAGACCGTACCGCGAGAACCGTCTGCCGATCGTCACGACGACTGCTCCTCATGAGCCGTCACAGCCGAAGCCGGAGCGCGTGGTCCGGGAGCTCTCCGAGGAAGAGGTTGCTTCCATCAGCAAGGCGGCCGTTGACTTCCTGACAGAGGTCCTTGAGGCCATGCAGATGAAGGCGACAATCACTACCTCCTATGACCAGAAGGAGGGAGCGCTTTCCTGCTCATTTGACGGCGAGGACATGGGTCTTCTGATCGGCAAGAGAGGACAGACGCTCGACTCCCTTCAGTATCTCACGAGCCTTGTTGTCAACAAGAACACAGATGAGTATATTCGTGTCAAGCTTGACACGGAGGGATACAGATCCCGCCGGGCGGAAACGCTGAACAATCTGGCACGCAACATCGCATACAAGGTCAGAAAGACGCAGCGGCCGGTCGCACTTGAGCCGATGAACCCGTACGAGAGAAGAATTATTCATTCGGCCCTTCAGAGCAGCAAGTTTGTTGAGACCTATTCAGAGGGTGAAGAGCCGTATCGCCACGTAGTCGTGGCTCCAAAGCATAGATGAATGAGACAATAGCGGCAATTTCCAGCGGTATGACAGCTTCAGGCATCGGAATCATAAGGATTTCCGGGCCTGAAGCTTTTGCTGTATTAAAGCGGATTTACAGAAGCCCGCTGGAAGCCGGAGAACAGGACAAAAATCCGCAGGGCAGGGATCAGGCAGCGCTGTCGCCTGTCGATACATGGAAGAAGAATACCGTTCACTACGGCTATATATATGACGGGCCGGAGAGGATCGACGAGTGCCTGGTCCTTTATCTTCCGGGACCGCATACCTATACAACGGAGGACACGGCGGAAATTGACTGCCATGGCGGTCCGTATGTGATGAGACGCATCCTCGAGACGGCACTGAAGAACGGGGCCCGTCTGGCTGAGCCCGGTGAATTCACGAAGCAGGCATTTCTCGGCGGAAGAATTGATCTGACCGAGGCGGAAGCCGTCATGGACGTCATCGGTGCCAGAAGCGAGGATGCCCTGAAAAGCTCCATGCGTCAGCTGGCCGGATCTGTGCGCAGGTCCATCACAGACATCAGAGTAAAAATTATGGATGAGCTTGCGTATATCGAGGCGGCTCTCGACGATCCTGAGCATTACGATCTGACAGGGTATCCGGAGCAGCTAAGCAGGAAGCTTCAGCCGATCAGGCAGCGCCTTCAGCAGATGAGCCGTTCATTTGCGGAGGGAAGAATTATCCGGGAGGGAATCGCGACCGTCATTTTGGGACGGCCGAATGCCGGGAAATCGTCGCTTCTTAATGCGCTGTCGGGGACAGACCGCGCGATTGTGACGGACATTGAGGGGACGACCAGAGACGTCCTCGAGGAAACTGTCAGAATCGGAGGTCTGAGCCTTCGCCTCATGGACACGGCGGGAATCCGCGACACGGAGAATGCCGTCGAGAAAATCGGGGTGAACCGGGCGCTGGAGAGCGCGGAGGAGGCCGATCTGATCCTCGCCGTGATTGACAGCTCGCGTCCTCTCGATGACAATGACAGAGAGATTCTGCGGATGATCCGCGGACGCAGGGCGATCGTTCTTCTCAATAAATCGGACCTTAACGAGGAGGCTGTCACAGAGGACATGGTCAGGCAGGAAATGAAGACTCCGGATAACGGACAGGAGGAGATCCATATCGTTCACATTTCCGCGAAGAACAGTGAGGGAATTGATGAGCTCGGAAAGATCATCCGCTCCATGTTCCTCGACGGCCGGATTCACATGAACGAAGAGGTTATGCTGACAAATGCAAGACACAAGGAGGCTGTTGACCGTGCGATTCATTCGCTCGAGCTTGTCGGGCAGAGCATAGACAACGGGATGCCTGAGGACTTCTTCTCCATCGATCTCATGGATGCATACCGCGAGCTCGGCAGCGTGATCGGAGAAGAGATAGACGATGATCTCGCGAATACCATTTTCTCGAAATTCTGCATGGGAAAATGAGAGACACACCGAGAGCCATGCGGGTAAATCGGGCGGCAGCTCTTCTGGTCGTGAGAGAAGTGTGCCCAGATAGAAATTTGTGCGAAGGGAATAGAAATGCCGGTAATTACTGAAAATTACGATGTTGTCATTGTCGGTGCGGGCCACGCCGGATGTGAGGCTGCGCTTGCCTGCGCCAGAATGGGTCTTGAGACAATCATGTTCACGGTCAGCGTCGAATCCATTGCGCTCATGCCGTGCAATCCGAATATCGGAGGCAGCTCCAAGGGACATCTCGTCAGAGAGCTCGATGCCCTGGGCGGAGAAATGGGAAAAAATATCGACAAGACCTTCATTCAGTCCAAGATGCTGAACAGCTCCAAGGGACCTGCTGTCCATTCGCTCCGCGCGCAGGCTGACAAGGCTGCCTACACGATGAGCATGCGCCATGTGCTTGAAAATCAGGACCACCTGACGATCCGCCAGCAGGAGGTCGCGGAGCTGATCACAACAGAGGATGTCGATAAACTGACGGAGAAAGAGCGGAAAATCGCGTTTGACACCGTTTTATCCACCGAATCCACAAAATATCCTGTGGATTTAGTGGATAAGTCCTCGAACACAGATGCTGAATTGAGTCCTGATGCACAATCAACATGTGAATATTCTGCCAATGATGCATTGAAAGCGGAGCAGAGCCGAGAAAATTCAGAAAATAATGATGTGGATAATTCTGTGAGCAATGTGGATAAGCATCACAGCCGGATCATTGGCGTCCGTTCTGTCTCCGGAGCTGCGTATTTTGCGAAGGCTGTTGTACTGTGCACGGGTGTGTATCTGAAATCCCGCTGTATATACGGAGACGTCAGCAATTACACGGGTCCGAACGGCCTGATGGCTGCCAATCATCTGTCTGCCTCCCTCAGAGCGCACGGCGTGCAGCTGGTCCGCTTCAAGACCGGTACTCCTGCGAGAATTGACAAGCGCTCCATCGATTTTTCGAAGATGGCGGAGCAGAAGGGAGACGAAAGGGTTGTCCCGTTTTCATTTTCCACAGACCCGGCCTCTGTGCAGATTGAGCAGGAATCCTGCTGGCTCACCTATACAAATGAGGAGACACATAAGATTATTCGCGACAACATTGACCGCTCTCCGCTCTACAGCGGCGTGATTCATGCGACCGGCCCGCGCTATTGCCCGTCGATCGAGGACAAGGTCGTCCGCTTCGCGGATAAGCCGCGCCACCAGGTATTTGTCGAGCCGGAGGGAAAGTACACAAATGAGATGTATATCGACGGAATGTCCAGCTCTATGCCGGAGGACGTTCAATTTGCGATGTACAGGACGGTTCCGGGACTTGAGCACGCGCGGATCGTCAGAAATGCCTACGCGATCGAGTATGACTGCCTGGCTCCGAAGCAGCTTCGGTCCAGCCTTGAATTCAGAAATATCGATGGCCTGTTCTCAGGCGGGCAGTTCAACGGTTCATCCGGCTATGAAGAGGCAGCGGCGCAGGGAATCATAGCCGGCATCAACGCGGCACAGTATGTGAAGGGAAAGAAGCCGCTGGTTCTGAAGCGGTCGGAATCCTATATCGGTGTCCTGATTGATGATCTCGTCACGAAGGAGAATCATGAGCCGTACCGGATGATGACCAGCCGGGCGGAATACCGGCTCCTTTTGAGACAGGACAACGCAGATCTGCGGCTCAGAAAGTACGGCTATGAGGTCGGCCTGATCAGTGAGGAGCAGATGGATGCTCTGAGAAAAAAGGAGAAGGCGATCAAAGAGGAAATCGACCGCGTCAAGCATCAGAATATCGGCACGGGAGATGCTGTTCAGGATTTCCTTGAGGCTCACGGCAGTACGAGGCTCGAGTCAGGCGCGACTCTCGCGGACCTGATTCGGAGGCCGGAGCTGAGCTATGAGCTGCTTGCTGCTATCGATTCGGAAAGACCGGACCTTCCGGACGACGTGAAGGAGCAGGTCAATATCGAGATCAAATATGAGGGATACATCGACAGACAGAAGCGTCAGGTCGCCCAGTTTGAAAAGGCTGAGAAGAGAAGCATCCCGGAGGATATAGATTACGATGATGTAAAGAGTCTGCGGCTTGAGGCGAGACAGAAGCTGAAGGAATTCCGTCCTGAAAATGTAGGACAGGCCTCGAGAATTGCTGGTGTGTCGCCAGCGGATATCTCCGTGCTTCTTGTTTACCTGAAGCAGCTTGCATACAGGAATCGGAAGTGATCTTTATTCGGCCCTCTCGTGAAAAGGATGGTGCTGAATAGTTATGAAATATCAAACAATAAAAAATATAGCATAATATACTAATAAATAATATATACAGGCAGGTATAATATGGCTGAGAGAGAAGCACGTATCAAGGAATCTGTCCGGGAAATCCGGGTGCAGGGATCGGGCAGTCCTCTGGAAATAACAGATCAGCAGGCTGACCAGTTATGCCGTTACTACGACATGCTGGTGGAAAAGAACAAGGTTATGAATTTGACTCGGATCACGGACTTCGAAGATTTCATTCGGAAGCATCTCGTAGATTCTCTCGAACTTATTCGCAGTTTCGACATGAAGAATGTGGATAAAGTTCTCGATCTTGGGTCAGGAGCCGGCTTTCCGGGACTTCCGCTGAAGATAGTTTATCCACATATTGACATTGTCATGGTGGATTCCGTGGGTAAAAAGACAGATTTTATCAACGAGGTCATTGATGCGCTGGATATCAAAAATGCGAGGGCAGCTCATTTTCGGGCGGAGGATATGGCACGTGACCGAAAATATCGCGAACAGTTTGATCTGTGTACATCACGTGCTGTTGCAAGACTTGCCACACTCTGCGAGTACTGCCTGCCTTTTGTAAAGGTCGGCGGAACCTTCGCGGCATACAAATCCGGTGAATCCGATGAAGAAATTACTGAGGCATCGAAGGCAATCCACGTGCTCGGCGGAAAGCTTGAGCGGCGGGATGATTTTGATGAATATGATATGAAGCGGACGATCCTTCAGATCAAAAAGATCAGACCGGTTTCTGCGCTTTATCCGAGAAAGGCGGGGACCCCGTCTAAAAAGCCGATCGTCTGATTGCAGCTGCGAATCTGAGATTATTTGGCAGCCTTCAGGAAACGAATGAAATCGTCCGTAGAACTGAATGTTTATAAATAATTAGCAAAAAGACGTCCTGCCGTATTATGCGGCAGGACGTCTTTTCGTCGTGCGCCTGGCGGCGCACGTTTCTAACGGGTGAAAGTCCCGAATCCGCCCGGTAGCGGGAAGGATACAGCCGAAGGCAAGGGTGCCCATCGCGAGG
>OMYS01000061.1 GCA_900315305.1 uncultured Eubacteriales bacterium | reverse complement strand
CGAAATGAACTTAAAGCAGCAGAGGGAGGCCTGCAATGCGGGCGAGCGCGTCGCGCGCGTGTACAGCCAGTACGGCCGCAGAATGCTGCTGCGCCGCGCCGCGGACTATTCCGAGGCACGGAAGGACCTGGACAATTGCAAACAGCTGCGGACGGAGACGGAAGAGGCGCTCCGTGAGGCGAAGGAGAGGGCCGCTTCTCTTGCGCGCGAGCGCGGGGAGCTCGAGGAGACGCACCGCGTGAAGGAGGAGCAGCGGGAGCTGCTCCGAAAGAACGACGCATTTGACATAAAAAACAGAGAGAGCGGTCTTCAGCGCGATCTCGATGACAATGGCAGGCAGATGGATGGCAAGGAGGTGCAGATCAAAAGAAAGAAGGACGCGCTCTCTTCCGATCAGGAAAAAATGAAGCGCGCGGAGGCAGCCGCGGCGAGCGAGGCGGAGGACCTGCACCGGGAGCTTCTTGCGATGCAGAAGGATGCTGCCGCGATGGGCTTTGAGGAGCATGCATTTTTTCAGGATGAGGTGGAGAAGAAGTTCGACGAGCCTGTCAATGAGAAGACGCACCGCGAGCAGCTCATGAGAACCTCCGAAGGGATCCGGGAGGGGCTCGGTATTCTGGAGGAGATCCGCGAGAAGGAGCGGACGGCCTCTGAGCTTACGCAGCGGCGGGACGGCGTGCAGAAGTCGGCGGATAAAACCGAGCGGGACCTGCGGCAGGCGGAGGATGATTTCCTCGCGGCGCAGAATTCCTGGAAGGAGGCGCTGTTTACGTGGGGCGCGGAGGCGGAGAACCTTCACCCGAAGAGGGATTTCTTGACGGACCTTGCGGAGATGATCGGGCAGTACACGCTTGATACCGACTTTAATCAGTTCCTGTTTCTCGTCAGCCAGCTGAGAGATGCCGCGCACAGCCGGGCAAGAATTTCGCTTGACCTTGTGCAGCAGCAGCTGAAGGAGCTGAAGCAGCAGAGGGAGGAGCTTACGGCGGAGCTTGCCGGCTGGCAGAACATGCGGGAGCCCGAGCCGGAGCGCGAGGCGTGCGTTGTACAAAACCGCGAGCACCTTGCGAAAATGGGCGTGTCATTTCATGAGCTTTACCGGCTGCTCGACTTTGCGGATGACCTTCCGGAGGACCTTCGCAACCGGCTCGAGGAGACGCTGCTCCGCATGGGAATTCTCGACGCGCTGGTTGTGGACGAAAAAGACCGGGATAAGGTGCTTGCATTTTCCGAGGGAAATGCAGACCGGTATCTCTTTGTGACGAAGGATAAGCCCAAGCGGTCTCTTCTTGATGTGCTCACGCCGGACCTCGAGGGCGGCGACATCTTCTTAAATCACCGGGCAACGGAGATTCTCGGAAATATTGCTTACGAAGGCGATGGTGTGACATCTGCCCATGCGGACGGAACCTGGCGGATGGGCATTCTCTCCGGCACGGTCACGGGACAGTATGAGGCGGGCTTTATCGGCCGTGAGGCGCGGGAGCGAAACAGACAGGAGAAGATCCGGGAGTTTGAGAGCGAAATCGAGGCCCTTGATAAGGAGAAGGCGGGACTTGAGCAGAGGGAAGCTGAGCTTTCGGAGAAACTCAGCGGAATCGACAGGGAGTACGAGGCATTCCCGGGAGACAGGGATCTTAGGACTGCGGCGCGGCTCGTGGATGATCTGGAGCACCGGCTGGACAGACTCCGCGGCGAGGGCGGGGAGCTCGACCGGCAGATCGCGGAGGTGAGTGCGGGAATCCGCAGCCGCCGGCAGGAGGCCTCTGCCATCGCGGAGCATCTGTACCTTGCGTGCTCGCTCGACGTGTTCCGGGAAGCTTCAAATGCCGCGCTTCAGTATGAGCAGAAGCTCACGCGGTTCTGTTCGGGGCACACCGTGTATTTGAAATCGCTGGAGAGGATCAGCGATATCCGCCGGAGTCTTGCGGATGCGCAGGCGGACCTCGATCAGTTCCTTTCGGAGCGGGCCGCGCTGCAGCTGAAGGGTGATTCCATCCGGAAGGAGCTTGCGCTTGTCCGAAAGCAGCTTGAGATGACGGACTATGAGGCGATCCGCGAGGAGCTGGACGCGTGCATCAAGTGGCTTAATGCTTACCCGGGGCGTCTTGCGGACAATGCGGCGGAGATGCAGCGGGCGCGCGGGGATTCGGACCATGCCGCCTCGCGCCTTGAGACGCTTCGGGACAGAGAGGCGCAGGCGGAGGAGAAACTCATTTACGTGAAGGAACTCTATGAGACGGAGTATGCGTTAACGCCGGTGATGGACGAGAACTCTCAGCTTCCGGACCCGGACAAGGTTATTCGTCTGCTTGAGCGCGGCGGCCGTCTGCCGGATGAGGATGCGCTCCGGCAGAAGCTGAACAGCGAGTTTTATCAGAACCTCGCGTTTCTCAGTGAGTATTCGCCGAGCATGAACAGCGCCTATGAAGAGAAAAATGAGAAGCGCCGAGAGGGCTGGCCGGAGGCGCGCCGGATTGTCATCATGGCCCGTTATCAGGGTGTTCGGGTGAGCCTTCTTAAGCTGACGGAGCTTCTTAAGGAGGAGACGTCGCGCATCGAGGGGCTGATCCGCGACGGCGACCGGGAGCTTTTTGAGAATATTCTGTCAAATATTGTCGGCCGGAAGATCCGCGGGCGCATCAATGAGTCGAGGGCCTGGGTCGAAAAAATGAACGGCCTGATGAAGAGCATGGATACGTCGTCCGGCCTTGCACTCAGTCTCCGGTGGCGCGCGCGGACGGCGGAGTCCGAGGGACAGATGGATACGAAGGACCTGGTGGACCTTCTGAAGAAGGATTTCCGCGTGATGAGGGATGATGAGGCCGAGCGTCTGACGGAGCATTTTAAGTCGAAGGTCGAGGAGGCGCGGAGAAAGGCGGCTGATCTCGCCGGAGGCGCTTCATTTTACCAGGTCATGAAGGAGACGCTGGACTACCGGAAATGGTTTGAGTTCCAGCTGTTTTTCCGGAAGGGCGGCGAACGGGAGAAGGAGCTGACGAACAGCGCATTTGGAACCTTCAGCGGCGGCGAGAAGGCGATGGCGATGTATGTCCCGCTCTTTTCGGCGGTTGCGGCGAAATATCAGGCGGCGAGGGACGATGCGCCGAGGCTCATCTCGCTGGACGAGGCATTTCCGGGATATGTTCAAGCTCATGAGCGAGTTTCATTTTAATTTCATCATCAACTCGCAGGTCCTGTGGGGAGACTGCGACACGCTCGACGCGCTCGCGATTTACCAGCTGATCCGCCCGAACAACGCGAAGTTCGTCACGGTCATGCCGTACTTGTGGAACGGGAAGAAGCGGGAGGCAGTGGAGAGTGAGGAAGAGCTCGAGCGGCGTGAGTAGAATTATGGAAACTGGAGAAAATGCGGAAAAGCGTGCCACGAGGGCGTGCTTTGAGTACCTTGAGAGCGGGAGCATTTTCCGAAAGATGCTTGACGGCTTCGTTGAAAAATATAGATCGTACGGCGAGGTCTGCGGGAGCGTGCGGCTGCGCCTTGCGGATCCGGACAGTGTGGACCTTCTGGAGGGATTTCTCGGAAAGAGCCTTCGCGGAAGGAAGAGTGTGACGATTTCGGCGGATGCGCTTCGCCGTGTCATCGCGTCGAGCCGCTTTGCGGGGGCCAACCTGGAGCAGGTTCTTTTTCTGCATGCCGGCGGTTCGATTCCTGTCCGTAAGGAAATGAAATTCCGCCGGCAGGAGCTGTATCGGACTATACTGCAGGATGCAGCCCGCCGGAGTGAGGACCCGGTCATGCGGCGGCTTGCGGAAGAGCTGCATGCTCTGATGGATACCTTGTCGGATGACGTGCAGTCTGTTGATGGACGTGCACAGATGGATCTGACCGCTCCGGCGCTGCGCCATCGTATGACGCAGCCTGATGAGAAATATGTGAAAATGGATGCAGAACCTGTGGAAGCAGAACGCGACTGCGGCAGAGAGTCAGCAAAGGCCATGGAAGAACAGGCCGCCTCCAGGAATGCTTTAGCCAGAATTCTTATGAAACGTTTTGGCAATGCGTGGAACGAAGGCGGTGAGGAGGCCGCTGCTGCGGCGCTGTCCGGCTGTCTTGCGCTTACGGCTGCTATTTTGGGGCATCTTCCGGTGCGGCGCGGCAGCAGCCAGTATCTTGCTGTCTTTGCATCGGATGTAACCGGGAATCCGCATTCCTTTGACCGAGGGGCGGAAAATGGGCCTCTGGCAGAGGCTGTGCTGAGGTGGTATGTGGAGACATATCAGCCTCCGGTGGCTTCATTTTTTATACCGGACAGTCTGAAGGCGGTGCGCCGGGGACAGCTGTTTCTCAGGTGCGGCGTCATGATTGATGACGTGTCGAACTATGTTACCGTGTATGGAATCAGAGCCATGCGCAGAGGCGGCCGTGAGGATCAGGGAATGCAGGGATTTTGGGCGGAACGGGCAGCGGTGCACGTGCCGCTCTCATCTGTCATGGAGTGGACGGAGATGCGGCCGGCACAAGCTCCGCTGAAAACCGGGAGAGAACTGATCAAATCGTTATCAACGCAGGCAATGGAGACTTGTGCAGATATTGCAGAGCGAAATGAGCAGGGACGCGTTCTGGTTGTCGAGAACCCGTCGATCTTTTCTATGCTGATCAGCCGCTTTCCGGACGAGGCTTTCATGTGTGTGAACGGGCAGCCGAACCTTGCAGCTCTTGTGGCACTGCATTTGCTTGCGGGATCCGGCGCAGAGCTCTGGTACGGCGGTGATATGGATCCGGAGGGCCTTTTGATCGCGGATCATTTGTGCATATTTTGCGGGAGGAAGCTGAAGCTTTGGCATATGGAACCGGAGGAATATCTAACGGCGGTTTCTACAGGAGGCCGCAGGATGAATCCGGATAGTTCTGGGCAGACAGACACCGGTGATGTAAGGAAGGAATCAGGCGTGACGGTTCGCACTGCAAAGCCTTTGTCCGACCGTCGCCTTCATATGCTTGACCATCTGGAAAATGAAGAGCTGAAGCAGACAGCTGCGCTCATGAGACAGTATCGCATGGCTGTGTATCAGGAGAGACTGGTGTCGGGGTGAGGTGTCAGGCTGGCACCTCCCTGCTCCACCCGGCGGCACCGCCCGCATTTCACGCGACTCCGCCCATCTCGCCTGCCCGCCACTGGATTTCCTGGAGGGCCTTTGTCTCGGCGGCTTTGTATTTTTTGTAGGTTTTGTTCCAGAGGGCGGTCTCTGCTCTGCCGGAGCGGCCGGTGACACTGCATTTTGCTGTCAGATACTGGCCGAGATAGGCGGTCGTCTTCAGCGCGCCGGATGTGTTCAGATGGTCGCCGTGGTCGCGGGTATCTGTGTTCCAGTTGATCCCGATCTGGTCGGTCTTCGAGTTCAGGTTCAGGTAGGTCAGGCCGTATTTCTTCGCGACCTTTTTCAGAAGGTCAGTCTTCTCCTTTGTGTAGCATTTCGGTGACGGGGCGGAGTAGAGAATGAGACGCGCGCCCTTCTTTTCGCACAGGCTCTTGATCTGATTGAGGTAGACGTATGTCTCGGGCGTGATCTGATTGCCGGTCACGACCTTTCCGTATGTCTTTCCGGTGTACGGCCGGACGACGGAGTTTAATTTGAAGCCCTTGAACGCGCCGGTCAGCTCATTTGTAAACAGCTGCTTCCAGATATTGTGATAGCGGAGAAATGGAAATGCCTCGTAGCACACGTCCGCGAGGACGGAGGCGTGCTCGTCCTCCGTCTTTGCCTTGTAGCGGAAGAGATTGTTCGTCTCGAGAAGGACGACCTGCGGGTTCTGCGTGCCGAGCGCGTCCTCGAGCATTTCCTTCGTCTCGCTGATCTTCGCGCCGGCCTTTCCGACGTCGAAGCTTGTGATGCCGTACTGCTTCCAGAGGGCCATCGGCGATACGCTCGTGTAGCTCTCCGAATCGCCGACGACGAGGACATCGATCGAATTCCGCTTTTCATGAGCGAGGCTCACGCTGCAGACGCTGCCAGACAGCGTCATGCCATTTTTCCGGAGAAATGAGGGCGTCATGAATGAGCTGAGAAATGATAAGATCACGGCCAGAATAAGAATGAATGCGGCCGGATGAAAATGCTTTCTTTCCATAAGTACAAGTACCTCCCATGCCCTTCTTTTAGAGGGCTCCATCTGTCATGCTCCTGATTTCATTTTCATGAGCTGTCGAATGGATCAGAACCCCGCGTAGATCAGATCGACCGCCTGATAGCCGGTCCCGTAGGCGCCGAAGATCAGGATGGAGAAGAGAAATGCGTAGTAAATGGCCCAGCGCTGAGGAGCCGGCTTCATCGGGAGCTTCTCCAGCAGGTCCGGGTCCTTCTCCAGCCGGTAATTGACCGTAAATACAATGGCGCATCCGATTGCGATGACCAGAAGATCGCCCGCGTCCGCACCGATCTCAAGAATCTTTCCTTCAAACAGACCGCCGTCGCCGCCCGTAAACAGCCGGCTCAGCATGCCGGTGAACTGGCTCCATGTCTCGCAGCGGAACAGCGTCTCGCCTGTGATGACGATGAAGAACGTTCTGACTCTCCGGAAAATGCGAAATGCTGCGGCGTTGTAGTCCCAGCCGGCTCTCCTGCACACTCCCTTTTCGAACGGCTCGATCGCTACCCCAATCAGAAGAATGATGAAATAGTAGACGCCGTAGAGAATGTATGGCGCCTTCGGCCCGTGCCAGAGACCGTTCAGCATCCAGACCGGGAAGAGGGCGATCGCCGAGATGACGAGGTTCGTTATGTATTTTCCGCAGTGCTTCCGCCCGAACTTCGCCCATTTTTTCATGAGCTCAGACGTCGATACCGGATAGAAAATGTAATTTTTGAACCAGACGCCGAGGGTGATGTGCCATCTCCGCCAGAATTCGGCCGCGCTCTGCGAAAGGAATGGCTGGCGGAAGTTCTCGGTCAGCCGGATCTGGAAGATTCTCGCCGAGCCGATTACGATGTCGATCGTCCCCGAGAATTCCATGTAGAGCTGCACCGTCACGACGACGCCGGTCAGCAGAATCATCAGTCCGCTGAAATGGTTCTGCGGCTGGAAGAGGACCGTCACCATCGTGTTCATCCGGTCGGAAATGATCATCCGCTTAAAGAGCCCCCAGCCGATCCGGATCAGTCCCTGCGACAGGCTGAGCACCGTGATGCTTTCGCCCTCAAAGAGCTGGTCCTTCATGTCCTCCCACCGCATGATGGGTCCTTCCATCAGTGTCGGGAAGAAAATGAGGAACAGGAAGAGCTTTCCGAAGTTCGTCTCCGCCCGAAATCTTCTCCAGTGGATGTCAAGTAGATAGCCGGCCGCCTGCAGACTGTAAAATGAGATGCCGATCGGGACCAGAATTTTCAGCGGCTGATACGTAAGGTGCGCGCCCATCTGATTCATCAGGCTTGTCACGGTCTGCATCGTGAAATTCGTATATTTCAGTCCCGCCAGAATGCCGATGACGCCGATCAGTGCGGGACGAAGAACCCGGACTGTTCTGCGCGCGAGATCCTTTGGTTTCATGCGAAGCTCCCGAGGGAGGGCTGCGTTTTTATCCTGTATGTTCTGAATCAGGAGCCCGCCGCACCAGGTGATGGCCGCGGTCAGCAGCGTCCAGAGAATCAGGTAGGAGCTGAAATCAGCGAAGAAGAGAATGCTCGCGATGAGCAGGGTCTTCCATCTGTGCTTTTTGGGCGTCAGCTGGTAGGCAAGTGCCACCAGCGGCAGAAATAAAAGAAGATAAAGGTTCGTGTTGTACGACATAGTGCCTCCGCGTCCCAGGCTCATTTGCGGGAATATCATTTTCTTGCTGCATTGAGTATAGCGGAGCATGCTAAAGATCCTGTGAAGCTAATCTTAAGAAATCTTCAAGAAGGGGACGGGACCCGTAAGGCCGGGCTCTCACCAAAAGATCGCAAGCAGGCGCTGCGCTTACGATCTTTTGGTGTATGGGTTGATACGGCCAAGCTCGGCAAGAGGTGCTGCGCTTACGGAATGTTCAGGCGAACCCGGCACACGGGACGCTTTCTTACGAATGGAAACGTCGCGCCACGTGTGTACCGAAATCGCGTGGAATCGAAACCATATCAAGTCGGACTTCGGGATGAACGATAGCAATATAGATAAAATACGACCTTGGAATTTTAGCAATACGACGAAAATGAAGAGATTTTCATTTTCGTATTGTTGAATTTCTAAAAAAACATTACAGTAACTGTAACGAAACTGGAAACGGTCCCAAACGGGAGCAGTGGGAACTGGCATGGCGCCCGGCGGAGGGACTCTGTGACATTTTATGAGGAGGCTTTATGATAAGAAAGGCTTTACTGCGGAACAGGTTCCTGGCCTGGCTGTCAGCAGCGGCCATGGTATTCTCCGCCGCGCCGGCGAATGTTCTGTCGGCGGTTGACGCGCAGGCGGGTACTACGACTGCGTCAGCCACCACTTCATCGACGTCGACAGTCCACAAGTACGACGCGAACGCGGAAGCAAACGATCTGACGGAAAATACGGCGGACGGCGCGATTCTGCATGCGTGGTGCTGGTCATTTGACACGATCAGGGAGAACATGGCATCGATTGCGGCGGCCGGCTTCTCGACGATCCAGACGTCGCCGGCGAACCAGTGCAAGTCGACGTATCCGACGATGAAACTGATGGGATCTGATACGTCGAACGGCACGGACGGCTGCTGGTGGTGGCAGTACCAGCCGACTGACTGGACGATCGGCAACTATCAGCTCGGAACCGAGCAGGATTTCAAGGACATGTGCGCGGAGGCGGACAAGTACGGCATCAAGATTATTGTCGACGTCATCCCGAACCACACAACGCCGGATCTTACAGTTGTCTCCCAGAACTTGTTTAACGCGGCCGGCGGCAACAACGCGAATGGGTCGACGACGGAAACCTCCACGGGTACGTCTTATACGACCGGGCTCTATCACGCGGACGGTTTTAAGTCAATTTCCAACTGGAGCGACCGCCTGCAGTGTACGACTGGCAAGATGAGCGGACTCCCGGATGTCAACACGGAGAACCCGAAATTCCAGGATTACTTTATCAAATATCTCAATGAGCTTGTTGCGGATGGCTGTGATGGCATGCGCTATGACACGGGCAAGCATATCGGTGTTCCGTCCGATCCGCTTGACCCCAACACATCCGCGAACGGCTGGATCAATAACTTCTGGCCGGTGGTTTCCGGACAGACGGCGAATCTGGATGACACAAGGTTCGATGCAACGGATCTCTTCATTTACGGCGAGGTTTTGCAGACCGATATGTCGAGTTCCACGATGGCTGAGTATCAGAAGTACATCGGTATGACGGCTTCCTCTTACGGGGGCACACTGCGGTCGGCCATCAGAAGCAATAACTTCAGCGCGAGTACCCTGTCGAACCTGAATGTCTCGGATACATCCAGGGCGACAACCTGGGTTGAGTCACACGACACCTACTGCAATGATCATGAATCTGCGTGGATGACAAATGAACAGATCCAGCTCGCGTGGGCTGTCATCGCGTGCCGCGGCGAGGGCACACCGCTCTTCTTCAGCCGCCCGGCAGGCTCGAACGGCTCCGCAGGCAACTACTGGGGCAATAACGTCCTCGGCGCGGCCGGCGACGATAACTACAAGAGCAAGATTGTCGCGCAGTCGAACTTCTTCCGCAATGCGATGGTCGGCGAGAGCACGACGCTGTCCAACCCGACGGGAAGTAATACGCTGCTTGAGATCGCGCGCGGCACATCGGGCGTTGCGCTGATCAATGTCGGCACAGGCTCACAGTCGCTCAGTATTTCCACAAGCCTTGCGGACGGCACTTATACAGATACTGTAAATGGCGGTACATGGAAGGTTTCGAACGGAAAGCTCTCCGGAACGATCGGTGCGAGAACGGTCGCGCTTCTCTACAACGCGGGTTCTTGCTCGCTGAACGCGAAGACTTCCAATGGAACTACAAAGTTCTCGACGGCGACAAAAGAGATCACGCTCACACTGAAGAAGGGCACGAACGGGACATACAGGACATCCGAGGGCGCTTCCGGAACATTTGCGAGCGGTGATACAATTACAATCGGTGCGGCTTCTTCTGCGGGCGACACGATTACGGTTACACTCTCCGCGATGGCGGACAAGGACGGCTCCACGAAGACGCAGGAATTCAAGTTCAGCAAGGTATCTCCGAATGTCGCGTGGCTCAAGGTGCCGGGGTCATGGACACATACGCCGTACTGCTACGTCTACAACACGGCCGGCGCAAGCAATGCGTCCTGGCCGGGCAGCAGGATGACGAAGTACGCTGACGGTTTCTATTATTATGAAATCAGCGATTCTGTTGAAGATCCGATTGTGATTTTCACGGACAGCGACGGAACAACGGCTTACCACAGAAGTACGCCGGATATGGCAGACGGAATCAGCATTTCCGGATCGCAGATCTGGTACGGCGACTCGAGCGACCTTACGGCGCACGATTACTCGCCGGCAAATCCGACGGCAACGCCGACAGCAAAACCGACAGCAAAGCCAACCGCAGCGCCGACGGCGACAACGGCTCCGACGGCAACGCCGACGCCGTCCAACAGGATCGACGGCTCGTATGACATCTATTTTGTAAACAGCGAGGGCTGGGGCGGAACGATTTCCTGTTACGCATACAACCCGGGGAATACAGATACGAAAAATGCGTCCTGGCCGGGCGCGGCGATGAAGAAGGTTGGAACGGATGAAAATGGAAAGACAATCTACGGGTACAACCTTCCGGATTCGCTGAGTGGGCTTTCCGATGTGAAGGTTATCTTCAGCAACGGAAGCTCGCAGTATCCGGCGGCATCGGGCAGCGCGGACGGCCTCGACTGGACGACGGGCAAG
>OMYS01000038.1 GCA_900315305.1 uncultured Eubacteriales bacterium | reverse complement strand
GAAATCGAGTTCGCCTGCGAGAGGTTGCCGATGCCAAATGAAGCCAGCGTCGCGAACAGTGCGAACAGCCACCCGAGGATGCTGCCGAACTTCTTGTTCTTGAAGCCGCGCTTCATGGTGTACATCGGGCCGCCGGACATTTCGCCCTTTTCATTGACGGTTCTGTACTTGATTGAGAGCATGCACTCGCTGAACTTTGTCGTCAGGCCGAAGCAGGCGGAAATCCACATCCAGACCAGCGCGCCGGGGCCGCCGGCGAACATCGCGGTCGCGACGCCGACGATATTTCCGGTGCCGATCGTGGCCGCAAGCGCCGTCATGAGGGCGCTGAACGGCGATACATCTCCGGTGCCGCGCGTCGTCTTTCTGGACTCGCTGCCGAGGACGCTCCGCAGGGCGTAGCCGAGATTTCTCCAGGTCCTGAACCGCAGCTTAAATGTCAGGAAGACGCCCGTCCCGACAAGCAGAATCAGCATGACGGGGCCCCACACAAAACTGTCTACTGTACCAACAACAGAATTCAGCAGATCCATATACTCCATCTCCTTCCCAAAATGAAAGGCGCCATGACATGTGTCACGGCGCCCTTGCCATTCAATACATTTAAAATTTACGGAAATTTTATAGCCGGATATACGGCCTGTCAAGCAGTGCATTTTCAGACATACATTTACGAAATATATGCACCGCTCACGATGCATACTTTATGCTGGTCTTATGACAGCCCCTTTGATATACTGATCACTATGGGTACTACCTGTAACGGTAGGCGGTTGACCCTCTGCGGAGGGACTGTGACCCTCCGATTAAATAGAAATCCGCTCAGCGGAAATCTGTAGAGAGGAGGGCATGCACATGAGTATTATAGATCTGATCAGCGTGTTGAGCTTCGGCCTGACATGCTTCTCCCTGGGCTATGCCTTCGGAAAAGATCGCTCAGAAAAATAATGACCGCCTTACCCCTGCAAAGTTTGGCGGTCATTAAAAACCAAAAAATTTAGTCAGGTCAACCGTCTGCCGGTAGTACCCTTTGTGTGTTATTGATCGTACCACATAAGAGGAAAATCTGCAAGCGGCATATATTCAGCTGCGATCACTTCTTCGCGACGTCCTTCGCGTAGAAGCGGTCATACTTGAGGCCTGAGATATCGCAGACCGGCTCTTCTCCAGCGACGAGCTGCGATACGACGGTGCCGACGCCCGGCGCGATGCCGAAGCCGTGGCCCGTGAAGCCGCAGGCGAGCACGAGGCCCGGGACCTCGGAGACCGTGTCGATGACCGGAACGCCGTCCGACATATTGTCGGACCAGCCGGCCCATGCCCTGACGATCTTCGCGTCCTTGAGGCGCGGAATATAGCGGATAATACCGCGGCAGATACACGGAACCGTGTCGCTGTAGTTGACCGGCGTGCCGTTGTCCTTCTTGTAGAGCTCAAAGCCTGTGGAGCCGCCGATGACAAATGAACCGTGGTTCGTCTGGTGGCCGTAGAAATCGGCCTCCGCGGTGCCGAGCATCTGCTCGAACATCTTCGGCTCCGCCTCTGTGACGAGGCATTCGATGAGCTTCCTGACCATCGGAATGTCGATGCCGACTGTGCCCGCGATCCGGCGGGACTCATAGCCTGCGGCGAGAACAATGTACTCGCCCTCGTAGGTGTCGTGGTTTGTGACGACAATCCTTGCTCTTCCGTGGACCTTCCGGATTTCCTGGACAGATTCGCCTGTGATATAAGTGACGCCGAGGCGTCTTGCGGCCATATAGTATGCGAGTGTCGCCTTCAGCGGGTTCGCGTGGCCGTCGGTCGGGCACCAGCTCGCGCCGATGACCTCATCGGAGAGATAGGGGTTGATTTCCTTTACTTCTTTCGGTCCGATCATGCGGACATCGAGGCCGCACGCGGAGGCCTTGTCGGCCAGCTTCTTCAGCGTCTCGAGGTGCTTCTCCGTCTTTCCGAGGCGGAGGTTGCCCTTCTTGTGGTACTCTACGTCGTAGCCGAGCTCCTCAGAGAGTGTCGGCCAGAGATTGTTGATGCCGTACATGGCAATCGGAAGCTCACGCGGGTCGCGGCCTGACTGGCGGACGCCGCCGCCGTTCCGGCTCGAGCCGCCATTTCCGATGATGTCGGATTTCTCGAGAACAATGACCTTATATCCGCGCTTCGCCAGATAATAGGCGGACGCGCTGCCGATGATGCCGGCTCCGATTACGATTACATCTCCTGTCATAAGTCTGTATCCTCCGTTTCATCCGCAAATACATGCATCTCAACCGGACGCATCGGTGATCTTGATGTCGCGGGCTCAAGAAGAGCCGGCGATACATGGAGCTCCCGCGCGACGATGCCCTTCACGAGCTTCGCGCAGGTCTGGCCCTGGCACAGGCCCATGCCGCAGCGGAGATACCGCCTGATCTCGGCGATGGTCCAGAGGCCGTCGTGGACGGCCCGTCTGATTTCACCCTTTGTGACCTCCTCACAGCGGCAGACGATCATGTCGTCGTCCGGCTGCGGGACAAATTCTCCGATATCTCTTGATCTGTTGCTGAGTTCGTTCATTCCGCTGCCTCCTTCTGCTGTGCATTTGTCTTGAAGAAACGGGCCGTCATCGCGTACTTTGCGGGAACGCGGATGGTCAGAAGATTAGTTCCGTCAAATGCCTTCGACGAGCGGACTCTTGCGACCTCCGCCTCGCAGACCGGGCTGCCGCTTCTGCCGAGAGCCACGCCCTTGTCGCCGACCTTCGGAAGCGGAAGGAATTCGTAAGGCAGCGTGATCTCTGCATTTCCGGCGCCGTCGTCCTCGTTGATGAGGAAGATCGCCTGGCCCGGGCACGACGCGACGCACATGCCGCAGTCGATGCAGGTGGAATCAGGCTCGACAGCCGGGAGAGACGTGATCTCACTGCCGATCCGGATGCAGTGCTTCTTGCACGCGTCCTGACATGGGTTGCACGGAATGTTCTGCGTGCACTCGATGACCGGATGGACGCCGGCGCGGTGCGTGACGCCCGGATAGCGCTCGATCTCATCGTCCGCCACAAAGCCCTTGTGGAGGAGGCTCTCGGATACCGGGATGCCTTCCTCTGTCTCCGTGATCTTCTTGCCTCTGTTCTTCGGTGCGAACATGCCCTGGCGGAGCGCGTCGAGCGACTGGTTCAGCTGATCGAGCTTCTCCGCCTTCTCCTCAGCGGTCATGAAGCCGAGATATTCGGCCGCGACGACGCCGGACATGCGGCCCTCGATCATGGCCGAGCTTGCTTCCTCGATGCCGGAGACATCGCCCGCCGCGTAAATGCCCGGGATTGATGTCTCGCCGTATTCGCCGATGATCGGGACCTGGCCGCCGCGCTTCGGGTTGTCCTCCATCTTGCAGCCGGCCATCTTGAGGAGCTGGGACATCGGGGACAGGCCGACGGCGACGCAGATTGTGTCGACATCGAAGTGCTTGTCTGTGCCCGGTATGAACTGGAAATGAGAGTCGACCTCGGCGATGGTGACGCCTGTCACGTGGTCGGTGCCCTCCGCCTTCTTGATTGTGTGGGACAGGTAGAACGGAACGCCCGTGCGCGCGACCTTCGCAGCGTGGACGCCGTAGCCGCCGATCTTCGGCGCCGCATCGACGAGCGCCACGACATCGCAGCCCGCCTGCAGCAGCTGGAAGCTGACGACGAGACCGACATTTCCGGAGCCGAGCATCAGGATCTTCTCGCCCGGCTTGACGCCGTAGAGGTTCATCAGGGTCTGCGCCGCGCCGGCTCCCATGACGCCCGGGAGGTTCCAGCCGTCGAAGAGGACCATGTTCTCAGCGGCGCCGGTTGCGATGATGATGGCGTCACCCTTGAAGTGGTGGACCTCATCGCCCATGCGGACGACGACCTCGCGGTCCTGATAGAGACCGACGACTGTCGCGTTCAGCTCGACCTTGACGCCGACGCTGTCGGCCTCCGCGAGGAGCTGCTCGCCGATGTGGAAGCCGCGGATCTTCGCCTTGTGCTCCTTTGAGCCGAAGAACTTGTGGATCTGCTTGAAGAGCTGGCCGCCGGGCTTTGCATTTTCATCAAAGACGACGACGCGCATGCCGTGCTTGGCGGCCTCGATTGCTGCGGACAGTCCCGAAGGACCGGCTCCGACGATGATCAGATCAAATCTTTCTATCTTCATTCTCTTATCCTCCGGTCGTTACTGCTCTGAAAATGGCTTGTCGCTGACGCCGTACTGGGTACGGACGTCCATGCCCTCGACGAGCGGCGTCATACATGTGCGGACGTTCGGCTCTCCGTCGACGACCATGACGCAGTCTGTACAGCGCCCGATCGCGCAGAAGATACCGCGCGGCTTGTGTTGCTTCATGGTGTATCTGTGGACCATGACGCCGTTCGCCTTGAGTGCCGCCGCAATCGGCTCGCCCTCGTAGCCCTTCATTTCCTTTCCGTCATAGCGGAAGGTCACGATCTTTTTATTCTCGCTCTGAACACCGAGAATCGGATGCTGCGCAATTCTGCCTGCCATATCCATGCTCCTTTCATATACCCTGACATGAGTTCCGGCGGATTGCTTCGCCGCCATCCGGCGGGCATTTGCATTCTCATGCCTATGCCGTCTATTGCACTGGCCGGGACCCATATAGCAAGAAAGACGCCTGCAGGTACTGTTTCGGTACTGCGACGCCTTTGTCTGCTTGCCTTATATCCTGTGCGGATTTATTGCGTATGCTAAAACTTACGCACACGGAATGATTGTATTTTTCGGAACACCATGATTATTCAGCACCCCTTGGAAAACTGATGGAATCCGGACGGAGAGCTTGCTCGCTGGACGGTTTCGTCAGTTTTTCAAGGGGCGGACAAGCGGCGAAGCCGCTCTGTCCGCCCACAACGAGGAACGCGCAGCGTTCCGAGTCTGGGGGTGCTGAATCGTTACGGAATAACCTTGAAACACCTTAGATCCGAAGCCCGAGATCGTGGGCGTAGGTTGCCCTCTGTTCGTAGCTGCTGGCGCGGACGAGCTTCCGGTAGCGGTTCGGCGTCATGCCGAGATATTTCCGAAAATCACGTACGCACTGCGCCTGGTCGTAGTAGCCGAGCGCGGTCATCCAGTCGGCCGTCTTCTCCTCGTAGCCGTAGTTGATGAACTCGATGGCCCGCTGAAAGCGGAGAATATTGCAGAACGTCTTCGGCGGGAAGCCCATTTCCTCCTGGAAGACCTTGCGGATGTAGCGGTCCGTGTAGCTGGTGTGTTCCGAGAGCTCCGAGATCCGGATCTGCCCGTCCGTCTGGTAAATGAGCTCACACACGGCGTCGAAGAGGGCCTCTTTGCCGAAGGGATCGGGCTCCTTCTGGAGATGATAGAGCTTCGCGTACTCCTTTAAAAAGAAACGGACACGGGTGACGAAGGTCTTCTGCCTCGCAAGACCATCAAAATCAAAGCTCTCCGGAAGACAGTCCCGGAGCGGCAGGCGGAGGCCGATCAGGTCGTGCAGCTTTAAGGAAAGGCCCGCGGGGTGCGTCCCCGGCATGAAGCGGACGCCGAAAATGTCCGTGGCCTCCGGCAGCAGGTCCCTCCGGAACATGAGGGACGTGCCGCGGACGAGGGCTGTCATCGTCCCGTCCTTCTCGAAACTAAAGAGGAAGTCGATGCAGGCGTCAGGGATCGTGGCGAGCGGCATGCCTTGCGTCTTTTTCAGCTGATAAAAATGAGAGATGCCCATCTGGCGGTAGGATTCCTGCAGGAACTCCGTGCTGTCGAGCACGAAGAACGGCTGCGTCGGTCTTAGCTTTTCACGTTTCCATGTTTTTCTCTCCATGCACTCACCCTCAATTCTGTATAAATATCGGAACATAAATTCTCCGACCGGCTATCTGCCGTCTGCGCGCCTGCAGGGCCGGCCTCTGTCTGCAGCAGGGCCGAGGGGCCCGGGAACTGGACATTTTCCTCGCGAAAATTCCCAATATATAGAAAATCTGCGGTTCGTCCGGACGGCTGTTCCATGGGATGCAGGTTCTATGGTAGGAGCCTTCTCCGGGAAATACAAGACGGGTAGTTCCGATTTATACAATATTTCCGAAAATGCTCATGTTAAAACACTGGACAACAGAGGAACGAAGACAAAGGCGTCACGACAACCGGAAGGAACCGGCTGCTGCGGCGCCTTTCATTTGTATTCGGGAGTCTGATGGATATGGGCAGACATCATTAAATCAGGAGGAGATTATTATGAGTGAATATCCCGCAATTGACTTTTTATTCTTAAATGAAGAGGACATGATCAAGGCAGGCGTCACAGATATGCCGGCCTGTGTAGATGCGATGGAGGAGGTCTTAAAGCTCCTCGGCATGGGCGACTTCATGATGGGCGGCGAGAATCACTACTCACATGGCACGAAGCTCGCGTTCCCGGAGGAATCTCCGTTCCCGGAAATGCCGTCCGGCAAGGGCGAGGACCGCAGATTCCTGGCGATGCCGGCTTACATCGGCGGACCGTTCGACAACGCCGGCGTGAAATGGTACGGCTCCAACATGGAGAATAAGAAGAAAGGGCTTCCGCGCTCCATCCTGATGTTTATCCTGACAGATAAGGATACAGGTGCGCCGAAGGCATTCATGTCAGCGAACATGCTGAGCGCATACCGCACGGGCGCTGTGTCCGGCGCAGGCCTCCGGTACCTCGCAAGAAAGGATTCGAAGGTCGCCGGCATTTACGGACCGGGCGTCATCGGCAAGACGACATTTGAAGCGATCATGGATGCATGCCCGGAGGTCGAGACGGTCAAGGTCAAGGGCAGAAGCCAGAGAGGCATCGATTCCTTCACAGAATATGTCCATGAGAAGTTCCCGAAGGTCAAGGTTGTACAGGTTGACACGCTCGAGGACATGGTCCGCGACACAGATGTCATGGCCTTCTGTGCGACGAGCGGCCACGACCTCAGCAAATATCCGCACGTCCAGAAGGAATGGGTCAAGCCGGGCGCTACGATCACGTGTCCGGGCGGCGCTGAGTTCGCCGATGACTTCCTCGTCAATGACTGCCGGCTCGCGGTGGATGCGCTCGGTCTCTATCACGCATGGGCGACAGAGTTCCCGTATCCGACATACGGCGGCGTCACGATCGTCGGCACGAAGTTCATGGACCTCGAGCACGAGGGCAAGCTGAAGGAAGAGGACATCACGGACATGGGTCAGGTTATCCTCGGAAATCAGAGCGGCCGCAAGTCAGATGATGAGATCATCGTCTACTCAGTCGGCGGCATGCCTGTAGAGGATGTCGCGTGGGCGACTGTCTGCCTGAAGAAGGCGAAGGAGCTCGGCATCGGCACACCGCTTCATCTGTGGGACAAGCCTGTTATGTATTAATATTCAGCACCCCGCAGAACAATTACAAAGTGAGTAATATGACAGCAACGGAGCTGTGGCTTATCCACAGCTCCGTCTTCTTATATGTAAGTATTCAGCACCCCACGGAAAACAGATGAAATTCGGACGGAGAGCTTGCTCTTCGGACGATTTCAGAAGTTTTCCGTGGGGCGGACAAGCGGCGAAGCCGCTCTGTCCGCTCACAACGAGGAACGCGAAGCGTTCCGAGTCTGAGGGTGCTGAATCGCTGCAAATTACGTTTCGTTGTTTGAAGTTGTTTGTGTTTGAAGGAGAGGATATATGAAACATTTAGTGGTGACCATCGGATGCGAGTACGGCGCCGGCGGTCCTCAGATTGGAAAGATGCTCTCTGAGGCGCTGGGGTTTGAATATTACGACAGAGACCTGGTCGATGATGTCGTGCGGAAGCTCGGTGTCGACAAGGAGCTCGTCGAGAAGGCGGACGTCTCAAAAAATGTCCATTATTCATTTGACACTTCTCTGGGTCCCAGATACGCGAACCTTACGAACCGCGTCATCTCAGCCCAGTTTCAGGTTATTCACGACATGGCGGAGAAATCCTCCTGCGTGATCATCGGCCGGAGCGGCAACTACATTCTGCAGGACCGCGACGACGTGCTGAATATTTTCATTTACGCGCCGGAGGACATCCGGATCCGCTCCATCATGGAGCAGGACCATGTCAGCCGCGAGAAGGCGAAGGAGCTCGTCACGTACAACGATGAGCAGAACCACGCGCGCCACAAATATATCACCGGAACGCACAGAGGAGATCGGAGAACCCGTGACCTCCTCATCGACAGCAGCCTCCTCGGCTGGGAGAAGACAGCGCAGTATCTCCTGATGCTGATTGAAATGCTCGAAGAGAAGGAGGGATAACTGGTATGGCGGAAAAGAAATCAGAATTCAACAAGGTTTTCAGCTCCTGGGATGTGCTGGTCATTGCATTTGGCGCGATGATCGGCTGGGGCTGGGTTGTACAGAGTGGTGACTGGATTGAGCGCGCGGGCGTCATCGGCGCGATGCTCGGCTTCGTCCTCGGCGGTGTCATGATCTTCTTCATCGGCCTCACCTACGCGGAGCTGACGCCGGCCATGCCTGAGTGTGGCGGCGAGCATGTCTTCAGTATGCGCGCGATGGGCCCCTACGGATCCTTCGTATGTACCTGGGCTATTATCCTCGGCTACGTCAGCGTCGTCTGCTTCGAGGCGTGCGCGTTCCCGACAATCATTTCCTATCTGTGGCCCGGCTTCCTGAAGGGCTATATGTACACGGTCGCGGGCTTCAAGATTTATGCGTCCTGGGTCGCAGTCGCCGTTGTATTTGCATTTTTAATCACACTGATCAACATCCGCGGCGCAAAGACAGCGGCTATCCTGCAGACCATTCTCACGGTCACGATCGGAGCCGCCGGTATCGCGCTGGTGGTCGCGTCTCTCTTCACAGGAAATCCGTCGAACCTCGACGGCCAGGTCTTTGAGGGCACGACATCGAGCTCAATCATCAGCGATATCGTCCGTGTCGCGGCCATCAGCCCGTTCTTCTTCATCGGATTTGACGTCATCCCGCAGGCAGCGGAGGAGATCAACTGTCCGCTGAAGAAGATCGGCAAGATCCTGCTTCTCTCGATTATTCTTGCGATCAGCTTCTATGCGCTCGTCATTTTCGCTGTCGGCTTCGTCATGGACACGGGCGCGATCAAGTCGTCCTACGCGGGCACAGGTCTCGTCACGGCCGACGCGATGGCAAAAGCATTTCACAGCACCGCGATGTCGAAGGTCATCATCATCGCCGGTATGTGTGGCATCGTGACAAGCTGGAACTCCTTCATGCTCGGCGGCAGCCGCGCGATCTACTCGATGGCTGAGTCCTACATGGTCCCGCGCATCTTCAAGAAGCTTCATCCGAAGTACAAGACGCCGACCACAGCGATCTGGCTCATCGGTATCCTCAGTATGTTGGCCCCGTTCGCAGGCAGACAGATGCTCGTCTGGGTCTCTGATGCGGGCAACTTTGGCTGCGTCCTCGCGTACTGCATGGTCTCCATTTCCTTCCTGATTCTCCGAAAGAAGGAGCCGACCCTGCCTCGTCCGTACAAGGTTAAGCACGGCATGCTCGCCGGCGGTCTCGCCGTCCTGATGTCCGGCATCATGCTGATCCTCTACATCGTTCCGACATCCGGCGCAGCCCTCGCACCGCAGGAGTGGGGCATCGCAGGCGGCTGGTTCGTGATCGGCATTTTCTTCCTTGTGGGCTGCAAGGCAAAGTACGGCGAGAAGTTCGGCTACTATGCACCGCTCCATCAGGCAATCGCGAACGAAAATGCAGCGCCCGCGGAGGCGGAGCCTGCTCCGGTCTACTCTGTGGAAGCTGCCATGGAGAAGGCCGAGGCTGCGGAGGCAGAGATCCCCGCGATGGCGACGAATTTCTCGTATTTCCTTCCGGTCAATATTCATTTCGGAGCAGGAAAGACGGCGGAGATCGGAAAGCTGGCCGCTCCTTATGGAAAGAAGGCGCTGATCGTGACCGGCGGCTACAGCGCGCGGAAGTCCGGCCTCTATGACCGGGTGAAGGGTCTTCTTGAAAAAGAAGGCATGGAGACGGAGCTCTTTGACAAGGCCACGCCGAATCCGCTGACAACGACAGCGATGGAAGGCGCGGAGTTTGCGAAGAAGATCGGCGCCTCCGTCATCATCGCTCTTGGCGGCGGCAGTGTCATGGACTGCGCGAAGGCGATTGCATTTATGGCTGAAAATGAGGGCAGCGTCTCAGATTATATTTTCGGCAAGAAGACGGGCACGAAGGCGCTTCCGCTGATTCTGGTCCCGACAACCTGCGGCACCGGATCTGAGAGCAACGGCTTCGCGGTCCTCACGGACCCGGAGACGGGCGACAAGAAGTCGCTCCGCACGCCGGCCATCGTTGCGAAGGCATCCATCGTGGATCCGGAGCTCATGAAGACAATGCCGAAGAAGGTGCTCGCATCCGTCGGCTTCGACGCGCTCTGCCACTGCATCGAGGCGTACACCGCGCGAAATGCGCAGCCGCTTACGGACGCGCTCGCGCTGTACGCGATTCCGCTGATTGCGGACAATCTTGTGAAGCTCTACAAGGGCGAGGGCGACGACGAGTCCTGGGCGGCTCTGACGCTCGGTTCGACGATCGGCGGCATGGTCATCAACACCGCCGGCGTGACGCTCGCACATGGCATGGAGCATCCGGTCAGCGGCAAATGCAATGCGGTCCACGGGGCCGGTCTTGCGGCTCTCACGCCTGTCGTGATCGATGCCGAGTATCGCTACAACCGCGTGAAGTTCGGCCGTGTGGCCCGTATCCTCGGCGGCTTCACCGCAGAGGACTGCGCGGAGAAGATTCGGACCCTGCTTGAGAGAATTGAGCTCAAGGTGAGCCTCACGGACCTCGGCATCAAGAAAGAGGATATTCCGTGGCTGACAGAGAACTGCTGCAAGGTCTCCGCAGGAAACCTCGCCAATACACCGGGGACATTCACGAAGGAGAAGATCAGCAGCCTGTACGAGGCGGCACTGTAAATCAGACAACCTACTTTTTATTGAGTTCCATATATACCCTATCCTTGAAGAGGGCCGGCACTTGCCGGCCCTCTTCGCGTGTGGGGGAGGGTGTAGCATCTGAGGCAGGAATGAAGCCTGAGGCGCTACAGCGCGAGCAGGACATAGTGCGTGAGAAGGGAAATCAAGCCTCAGGCACTACAGCAGTAGGGCGTGCGAGGCGAGACTGAGTCTGAGGCGCTACGGAAGGAGCTGAGCGTAGCGCATGGAGGCAGGAATCAAGCCTTAGGCGCTACACCAGTAGGGCGTGAGAGGCAAGATTGAGGCTGGCACGCTACGGCGTGAGCAGAGCGTAGCGTGCGTGGGCTAGACTGGGGCTCAGGCGCTACATCAGGGCGCAGAAAAGGCGGTGGCACTTGCCACCGCCTCTCCCGTGTTGAGGGTTTATGGTCGAAATATGTGATGATGTCAAACTAATGTGGGCTCGTGCTCTTCACGCGCTCATCGGAGCGGACTTCGCGAGCTTCTTCGGCTCGAGAACCTTGTCAAGCATGTCCGCATCCATCAGGCCCTCCGAGAGGACAATGTCGCGAACCGTGCGGTTCCCGCGGAGCGCCTGCTTCGCGATCGACGCGGACTTCTGATAGCCGAGGTACGGGCAGAGCGCAGTCGCGATGCCGACGCTGCCGGCCTCAAGCTCCGCGCAGTGCTTCTTGTCAGCCTTGATGCCGAGGATGCAGTTGTCAATCAGCGTCTGGATGGCACCGGTCAGGGCTGTCATCGACTCAAACAGCTGATAGAAGACGACCGGCTCAAATGCATTGAGCTCCATCTGGCCCGCTTCAGCGGCCATGGCGATCGTTGTGTCGTGGCCCATGACAAGAAATGCAGCCTGTGTGACGACTTCCGGGATGACCGGATTGACCTTGCCCGGCATGATCGAGGAGCCGTTCTGCTTGGCCGGAAGCATGATCTCATGCAGGCCGCAGCGCGGACCGGAAGAAAGAAGTCTCAGATCGTTGCTCATTTTCGAGAGGCTGACGGCGCAGGCCTTGAGGGCACCGGAGACCTCCACGAAGGAGTCGAGGTTCTCGGTCGCATCGAAGAGGTCGTCCGCCTGTGTCAGGTACTCACCGAAGAGGCGACTCAGCCGGCCGGCGATGTGCGATTCATAATAGGAGGAAGCGTTGATGCCGGAGCCGATCGCCGTGCCGCCGAGGTTGATGGAGTGCATTTCCTTACCGGCAGTCTCGAGACGGGCTGTGCAGCGGTGAATCATGGACGCGTAGCCGAGAAATGTATCGCCGAGCGTCATCGGAACGGCGTCCTGCAGCTGCGTGCGGCCCATTTTGATGACGTCCTGGAACTCAATGCCCTTCTGGTACAGGGCCCGCTCCAGACGGCGGAGCTCCATGGTCAGCGGCTTCATCAGGGAAATGACAGTCATCTTGCCGGCCGTCGGGATGACATCATTTGTGGACTGTGCCATGTTGACGTGATCGTTCGGATGAACCCTGTCGTATGCGCCGCGCTTCCCGCCGAGAATCTCATTTGCGCGGTTTGCGATCACCTCGTTCATGTTCATGTTTGCGCTTGTCCCGGCGCCGCCCTGAATCGGATCGACAATAAATGCATTATCAAAGTCGCCGCCCATGACTTCGTCGGCCGCCTGCTCAATCGCCTTTGCCTTGTCGGCCGGAAGAAGTCCCGCCTCGCAGTTCACGATCGCGCAGGCTTTCTTGATCAGCGCCAGATTCTTCAGAAAATCAGGCGACATTTTAAGTCCTGTGATATGAAAATTCTGCTGTGCCCGGTTCGCCTGCACACCATAGTAAGCGTCCTCAGGTACAGCCATTGTTCCGATTGAATCAGATTCCATTCTCACTTTCATATTGCCCTCTTTTCTGGTCTTTGTTTTTTCAGCCCATTGATTTCTGTAAGTCCGGAAAATGAAATAACCTCCGGTTCGTCATTCAGACGAAAAAGGCGCCTTTTCCGGAGATCCTGTCATCATCTGTGATGACCGCTCCGGAAAAAGCGCCTTTGCTTTTATGCTCTGCACTATAATCCCTTTTGCGGAGGATGTAAACCATTAACCGAAATACCTTCATTTTTAACGATTTAGCACGCTGAAACTTTATTTTATTAAGAAAAGTGATAGGATATAAGCAAATTCTGCTTTTGGCGACAAGAGATGAGTACATCTATAGTTTGGGAGGAGAGTGATCATATGGGAAAGAAAGATTACGAAGAGGACATTCAGCTCGACAAGACGGACCGCAGAATTCTTGCCATGCTCGCGGAAAATGCAAGAACCCCGGTGAAGGAGATCGCGAAGGCAAATTACCTGTCCTCGCCGGCGGTCTCGAACCGGATCCGCCGCATGGAGGAGAACGGCATCATTCGCGGCTACCACGCGGATATCGACTACGCGCTGCTCGGCTACCATATCCGGGCATTTATCAATCTCGAGGTCAATCCGAAGGACAAGGCGGAATTCTATCCGTATATCCGGAGCCTGCCGAACGTCGTGGAGTGCAGCTGCGTGACGGGCGACTACTCGATGCTGATCCAGGTGCTCTACCAGAGGCCGGAGGAGCTGGATCATCTGGTTAATGATCTGCAGCGGTTCGGGCACACAAAGACACTGATCGCATTTTCAACGTCGGTGGAGCACAGAGGCGTGTCGCTGAGCGAGCAGTAAGTGCGGAAACCAGACCGCGCTTTGAGGCAATGAGCACAGGAGCGTGTCGCTGAGCGAGCAGTAAGTGCGGAAACCAGACCGCACTTTGAGGCAATGAGCACAGAGGGTGTCTTTGAGTGAGCATTAAAAAGAGAGTCCGCAGTCAGTACACCATTGATCTTCTGATTGAGTCTGATGGCAGTTTGTTGACATTTATTCTGTTCTATAGTATGCTTGATGTTATCAAACTATACAATAAATGGTACAGAGTTGTATAGAATAGTAAAGAGGACAATGGTTATGGATGAAAGCCTGAAGACGCTGTTTGCAGAGCATTGTGGAGTGATGACTACGGCAGAACTTAAAGGTGCAGGATATTACTACAAGAAGATTAAGCGGCTCATGGAAGAAGGAGAAATCGAGCAGGTACGTCGTGGATATTACCGATATCTGGGGGAAGATGCCTTTTCCGATATACCAACTCTCACGGCACTTTTTCCGGACGGGGTTCTTTGTATGGAGAGTGCACTGGACTATTATGGTTATACCGACCGGACTCCTTCGTCGTGGAATCTTGCAGTAGACAGCAAGAGTACCAGGACAAGATTTTATATTGACTATCCGAAGGTGAAGCCACATTTTATCCGGTCCGACCGCTATCATGTGGGGATTGCGGATGGCGAAATCGATGGAAAACCTGTGAAGGTATATGACCGGGAACGGACCATCTGTGACCTGCTTCTCCACCGCAACAAGGTTGACGGGGAAGTGTTCAATACGGCGATTCAGCGCTATATCAATGATCCTGAGAAGATGAAAGCGAGACTCATGAAATACGCAAAGCTTCTTCATGTGGAGAAAAAAGTCAGGGAGGTACTGGGAATATGGCTTTAAAGAATATGGCGGCTTCGGTTTTAGCGAGATTGAAAAACCAGTCAAAGGCGGAAGGACAATCATTTCAGATCATTCTCCAGCTTTTCGCCCAGGAAGAGTTTTTGCGAAAACTGTCACGCTCCAATTATGTTGACAACATGATCCTCAAGGGAGGCATGTTCATCTATACGCTTACGGAATTTGATTCCAGGCCGACGCGGGATATTGATTTCCTGATCCGGAATTTGCAGGGAAGCCTTGAAAATATAGAGCAGGCGATGAAGGAAATCTGTGAAATTAGCACAGGAAATGACTTTATCAAGGTTGAGGTGGTTGGCACAGAAAAGATTTCTGCCGATAAGAAGTATCCTGGTGTGAAGACATCTTTCATGGGGCACATCGGAAATGTAAGGATTCCTTTCTCCATTGATGTCGGCATCGATGATGTGATCGTGCCGGAACCGACAAAGCGCAAAATTGCTGTGAGACTTTCCGATTTCGAAGCACCGGAAGTGTTTACCTATTCCATCGAAAGCACGATCGCGGAGAAGTTTGACGCTATCCTGCAGAGAATGGCAGGAACAAGCCGGATGAAGGATTTCTATGATATCTACTATCTGTCTGGAATTTTCAATTTTGATGGAAAGATTCTTGCGGATGCAGTAAGGAGCACGCTTTATCATCGTGGAAGGAACCTTCCGGAGGATGCATTTGCAGATATTGCTGATTTCAGGACTAATAAGTTTCTCCTCACGCAATGGCGGAATTTTGAGCCAGCAAAAGAAGCGGGGCTTTCCTTCGGGGATACCTTGGATAGGATGATCGCCTTTCTTGAACCGATTTATCTAAGCATTTTGCAGGATAGAGATTTTGATGAAAGCTGGAGTTCCGAGACAGGCCATTGGAAATAATTGCCGCTAATGAATACCAGCAAGGAAATGCTCTTTTTTATCCGCTTTTATGCGGATTTTTGGAGGTGTAGGTGGATAATCGAGCCAGACCGGATCGATTCGTCCTTGATTTTGCCACATTCGTACCAAGCAAACAACATGAAATTGAGCATCAGGAAATTATAATTTCCTGATGCTCAATTTTTTCGCTAACTAAAGCTCCTCGGCCTGCGCGTCTACAAATCGAATTGTCAACCTGAAATCGTGTTCATGATATCAATGCGGCGGCACCGGTCTGCGCGAAATGAAGCTGTGTATACATATTTTGAATACAGCAGAAGCAATTTGCTGATAAACGAGAAGCTATACTGCCGTTGACTTGTAAATAAAATGACCGGCCCACCGCAGATTTCCTTTTCTCGACTGGACACAGCGAAGATGCAATTCGCGGGAAGGTGGAACGGATACGTGGAACGAAATTGGACACGCTTCTGTCCAATTCCGTTCCGGACTGCGGAAGGCGGCGTACGAAGCGAGGAAAATCCTTACAGTTACGTGGGTCCCGCACCTGACCCTGAGCTCACCACTGATGCGCAGAGTGCGGGGAAATTTTCTGGAACCGCCTGCTGGAACCGCCTGCCGTATTCACATAAACACGCGATATGCTCTGCCAGCAGACGGACGAGACCTGGCCCGCGCAGCATGATCGGCCAGGAATGCTGGACTTAAGCGATGTTAGTTTTGCCCCTGCCTGCGCAGCGCGTATTAGCCTGTTTTCGCCGGAAAAGCACTGGAGATGAAATTGTGTGTAGATTACAGCAGATTCCGCTCAGACCGGATGGAACTTATTCCACTTCTTGAGGCGCTTCGAAGGAGCCGCAATCGCCTGCCTGCTCCGTGTACCAATAATATCAGAATTCACTGGAGTTAGAGATGCAAAATATGAAATCGATATCTCGTTAAACTGCAAACACCATAGAACCGGGGAATAAGAGAAAATATACAACAATTTATTTAAGGAATTTGGCCTTAAGAAGCGTGCTATTCCTCCGGATCCGGCGGATCAATCCGCCATTTTGGGGTCGGAAACCGAGAGATTTCTGCGGCAGGAATGGCGAAACAACAGAAATGCACACGCATAAATACAATTTGCAATACGAAAACGATTAAGAAACTGAAAAATCGCATAGCTTGCATATATTCGTAAACAGATGGAATGAAAAAACACATCTGTCACGCAAAAAAGGGGGGGTATAAGGAACACTCAGAATTTTATAATAATGGCACCTGTAAAATTCACAGGGCAACTGGCGGAGGGAACAAAGACGGAGACACAGGCGAAGCGGACTGGCAGTCCGGCAGCAGAACAGACAAATGAAGAGCGCATCGGCAGGCGCCGCCGGTACTGGCAGAGTATCCGGCATGTCATTTCTGTCCTCATCACCGTGGCAGCGGCGGCAGTCCTGGTCTCGACACTTCTTTTCCCGGTGTTCCGCATTTACGGGACATCGATGACGCCGGCGCTTCAGGCAGGAGATGTCGTTGTCGCCGTTCGTCCGACAGGCAGCTTGAAGCGGGGCGATCTCATCGCCTTCTACTTCAACAACAAGATCCTGATCAAGCGCGTGATCGCGAAGTCAGGTGACTGGGTCGACATAGACAGTGACGGAAATGTCTATGTCAATGACAAGGAGCTGAGCGAACCGTATCTGGCGGCAAATGAAAAGAGCCTCGGCACATGCACGATTGATCTTCTCACCGGGCTGTCTCGCTTGATTCGCGGGACGCCGACATCGGCTGTGTCGCAGAGGAGCAGATCGCGGGGAAGCTCGTTTTCAGAATCTGGCCGTTCACCAGAATCGGAGCGGCCGGGTAGGAGAGGCGGAAGGCTGGACAGACCGCAATCCGGGTAAGCTTCGGCCGGTGGGATTTCGCACATCCCGTCTGACTTTGGGCTGAGACAGCGCGGCAGCTTGTCCGGCAGGCGACACGGCCAGAATCAGTGAGGCGCAGCCGGAGACAGGGAAGCTAAAACTTTCGCGCTTCATGCACGTGGAAGTTCTGACAGAATTGATATTTTCTGCAGGAGGACGAAAGGGCATATGATTCAGTGGGGATGGAAGTACATCAAGCACATATGGTCAGTCGCAAGGACTGCATCTTTCCAGAGGCGTCTCGTTGCATTTCTCGCAGCGATCGTTCTGGTCGTGACGACAATAGGCATGGTTCGTCCGGCGAAAACCGCCACGTCCGAGGACGCGGCGGTGCAGCAGACTGCCGGAGACACTGAGCAGACGGCTGCCGGTGAACAGGCAGATCAGGCTGCCGGCGTTGTTCAGACGGCGGCTGAGGAAAATGCGGATCAGACCGGAGCGGAGCAGGCATTGCCTGCGGGCATATTTACGGCGGAGACGGCGACGCCTGTTCTGGCAGGAAGCGGGCAGGCGAAGGATGTTGCGACGAACGCCGAGGTTCATTACGAAGCTGGCGCATTTCAGAGTGGCAGCTCATTTTCCATGAAATTCATCGATAAGAATTCAGGCGACGCGACGCTTGCGGCAAAGGCTGCGGGCGATCAGGCTCTGACCGACGCGGCTCTTGCGGCAAAGGGTGAGCAGACGGCGGCGTGCTATCCGTATGCCCTGACATTCCTTGATGCGGGCGGCAGCGAGACAGAGCCGGCGGCGTCTGTTCACGTGAAGCTGACATTTGCGGAGCCGGTTGAGAAAGTCAGCGCGAATGCGCAGTGGGCCGTGTTCCACATCACAAATGCGGGCGGACAGTATGTCGCTGAGAATCTCGCGGATTCGGCAAATGCAGAGAACAGGCCGCAGGTTGTGCAGAATGAACATGGCGCCCTGACGGACGTTTCCTTCACGGCGGAGCAGTTCTCGGACTATGTCATCGCGGAGGTCGAGGCGATCCCGACGGCGACGCCGGTTCCGACGGCAACACCAGTCCCGACGGCTGCGCCGACTCTTACAGCGGCCCCGGCAGCGGCGACTGCGCCTACCGCAGAGAATGCAGAGTCAGCTGCCGCATCGAATCCATCCGACGCGGCCCCGGCCTCATCAGCGGAGGCAGCGGCGCCGACGGAGTCCGCAAAGAGCGCAGATGAATCCGGAGAAACAGACAAAACCGCAAATGAAGATGATACAGCGGATGGCGCTACATTGGAAAGCGGTGCAAGGAAAAATGGCGGAGCCGAGACAAATTCTGGCGCTGCTTCTGCGAAAGCGGCGAGAATGCCGGTACTAAGGGCTGCATCCGGATCTGAAAGTGAGGACCTGTCGAGTTTTATCACAAGCGTGGAGAGTTACAAATATTCGGGCGGCAAATGGGTTTCCACAGGCGAATTTACAAATGGAGATTCGGCAAAATTCATCATCAATTATAAAATCCAGTCTGGGAAAATTAAATCCAATACACTGACGTACTCGCTGGGGGATGGTGTGATTGTGCCCGGCAACAACCAGTCCGGGGATATCAGGGACAGTAACGGAAATGACATCGGTGATTATACCGTCGGAACGGACGGGAAAATTACTCTTACATTTGATACGAATGTATTTGACCACCAGACCGGATTTACAGGAAAGATTGAATTTGAGGGAACCGTACGCAACAGCAATGCGTCCGGCGATGTCACCCACCAGTTCAGCGACGGGACAAAAATCACGGTTCATCCGTCCCAGCAGGAGAAAAACACAGACCTTTCAATCGACAAAAAAGGCGAACTTCAGAGCAACGGAACGATTCGCTATACGGTAACGGTCAGCTCGCAGAAGGGAACCTCTGGTGCGGTTACGGTGAACGATACCATGTGGGCAAACGGCTTTTCCGACACCCTGTCGTATCAGAACATAACCGTGAAAGACGGCAAAGGCAATTCGGTGAAGACGCAAAAAGACTCGTCTTTCCCGCTGACTCTGCCGCAAATGAGTGCGGGTACACAGTATGTGATTACTTATACTGTTAAACCGGGAACGGTAAACAGTGCGGACGGGTCTTCTTCGATTCAGAACAAGGCGGAGGCAGGAAGCGGAGACGATCATGCCTCCAAAGATGTCACGACAACGGTAACCCATGCCATGCTTCAAAAATCTTGGGGCTATAAGACATCCGACAAATATCTTTGGACAATCACAGTAAACCCGGATCATCGGGATATTAGCGGGTATACGCTGGAAGATTTTTTTAAGGCCGAAGGGACGAAGCAGATTTCCCTGCCATCCGAAGTGACGGTGACGAACTATTCTCTGTCTAAAAAGGTCAGTTTTTCAAACGGAACCCTTACGTTCCCGCTTGAAGGGTTTTCTGCAACCGATACCTATATTATCACCTACGAGACGGACATCCCGACCGGATCGGAAGGACAGACCTATACATCCGATAACAAGGCAACCGTTACGAACGGATCGAAAAGCTATGATGCGGAGGCAAAAGCGGAGTACACGGTTCCCGTCAAAAAATACGGGGTCCAGAAATGGAGCATCACAGATGACAATGGAAATCTGACCGGAGCGGGCGGCGCAGAGGCGCAGGACGGGTATCAGCTTCTGACGTGGGTCGCAAGGATTGATCTGCCTTCTTCTGTGACGAACGCGTCTGATATGACATTCACGGATACGGTGAAAAACAGCGACGGGAAGGAAGACAGCAGCGCACACTACACCACAGCAAAGCTGCTGAACGACACGGCAAATACCTATCTGTGGTCTGAGGATGAAACGAGATTAACCCTTGGAAAAGATTATCGGATCTACAGCGGGGACACCGACATCACGGGAAGCAACTCGGAAGACCCGATCACAAATTTCCGAATTGTATTTACGGATGATTATGTCAGGAACCGTCTGAACGGTCAGACGAATATCTCTCTGCATTATCAGACCAGGGCGGTTACAGAGGGCATGCACGTCGGAAATTCCCGGACGTTTATGAACACGGCCTCGGTCAAGAATCAGACCAGCGACGGGAAGTATGTCTATAAGGTGACAGGGGATCTGGACAAGCAGTCCAGCGCGTCCAAGGACGGACCCTACTCTTCCGGCAACGTAAAGGTTGATCTGTCCACAGGGAAGATTTATTACCGGCTGCTTTTGAAAATAAACAATAGTAATTCCCAGGATATCACGGTCACCGATACGGTTCCGGACGGTCTGACGATTGATGCGGATTCGATCAGCGCCGTGTACGCGGGGGATGAGAATGTTTCCAGCAATGTCTATGATCATGACCCATGGAATGACACTGCAAAACACCCGGCAGGATGGCTGTCCGGAGAAAATCCGGTCATGCAGTCCCAGGTGAGTGCGGACGGTAAAACACTTACAGTGAAGCTGCCTTCCGGAAAATACGCGAATGAGTTTGAATACCTCGTGGTGAAGTATTCTGCTTCAATCGATACCTCGAAAAATTCTGTCTGGAGTGACAAAACCGTCACAAAGCAGATTTACTCCAACAAGGCCGTCTGGCAGGAGAAGAACATCTCCGATACACAGGATACGGAGGTGGACCGGGGCGTGAAAAATGTCGAGAAAAGCGTACAGCAGATCACGGACAGCAGCGGCAAGTTGACGAACTATCTGGAGTATCAGGTTGAGATCAATCCGCTTGCCCTGGATCTGGTTCCGGACAGTGACACGATCAAGGTTACAGATAAAATTACGGGAATTTCCGATGACGCGGTGCTGCGATTCCTGCCGGATACCGTTGCGCTCTATGAGTACAGCGAGACAGCAGAAAACCACAGGGGAGAGAAGATCAATCAAAACCGGTATTCCTATACGTATGACGACAGTGCGCATGAACTGAAGTTTGCCCTTCCGGATGAAACAGCATGCGTTGCTGTCTACCGGTACTACGTGATGCCCGGCGTCAATCTGCCGACCATTGAAAATTCGGCGTCGATTGAAGGAGTGAGTAACGCAGGAGACTCGGTCAAGAAGACACTGGAGAAATCTTCTTCGTCAGCCAGTGCGGCACAGAGTGTGCTTTACCTGTACAAAGTGGATACGGACAACTTTAACAAGATGCTCCCGAATGTACCGTTCACGCTGCAGGTTTATGATAAAAGTAAGGCAGATACTGCGGGTCTGACGAAGGATGCGGGCTGGAGCGACGTGAACACGTTCACGACAGGAGACGGAAGTAGCGGTAGCATTTTAGGCGGTATTAAGTTTGTAGAAGGAGATGAAGGACATCCGGAAAAGGGAAAGCTGTATCGCTTAATAGAGGGGAAGAACCCTAATTCCGGATACGGAACGCAGACAGAAACGACAAAATTCTATTTCGTCTGGATGAACCGTTCCGGAACGAACAATGACAGCAATACAATCTGGGGAAATGTCGGCGGGAATTGGGAATTGCAACGAACGAATCCGGAGCTGAAGCAGAGCGATGTGCACTGGGTCTATGATGAAGGCTCCATGTACATCACGAATCCGTATAAGGCGATTCGCGTCCAGAAGGTATGGGTCGATGAGAACAATCAGGACATCGACAAGCCGGGAAGAACGGCAGTGGTACATTTGTACCGCGCGTCGGGAAGATATCAATCCTATAAGGTAACAGTCAAGGTTACCGACAGCCAGAAAATTGAGAAACCATTTCAGGTGGATGTGGAGCCGGGAACTGACGTTTCCATGAAAATCCTTTGCAACGAAGACTCAGTGTCATATGGCGGAAATACGTTGCAAAAACAGTGGGATAGTTCTCTTGGAAATTATTTCACGATTGATCTCAAAAAGGTCAACAGTAACCAGACGGTTAATGTACAATGCGGATCGATAAATAATCTGAAAACGGTGCAGTTTGATTACACAAAGCCTACAACCTTTGTAAGGAAGGAAACAAAGCTGCTGGATACACAGACCCTGAGCAGTTCCAACGAATGGCAATATGTCTGGGACGGAACTACAACGGGCGAAGATGGAAAAACTGTTGCGATTCCGGATTCGGACGAGAACGGTAATACCTACTACTATTACGTAGAGGAAGATCCGGTCAGCGGATTTACGACTTCCTACTCTGAAAATAATACGACAGGAATTCAGACGGGTGTGATCACAGTTACCAATAAAAAAGACAAAACCAGCGGCTACGTCCTGCCGTCAACCGGAGGCATCGGCACAGTTCCGTTCTATGTGATCGGCGGAATCCTTGCGATCGGCGCGGTGATTGCGCTCGTCGTTCGCGCGAAGATGAAAGACAGGTGATGGATGATGAGATCTGACAGATACCGTTTCACAGGTGAGCCGTCCGCAGGCATGACGCGCCGGAGCAATAGCCGCTCAGGCGGCGTGAATTTCGCAGGCAGAGAGGAAAGATGATGCGCCGGAGCAATAGCCGCTCAGGCGGCGTGAATTTCGCAGGCGGAGAGGCAAGATGACGCACCGGAGCAATAGCCGCTCAGGCGGCGTGAATTTCGCAGGCGGAGAGGAAAGAAGATTCAACAGGGCGGGCCGCTAGTCCGTCCTGCGCAGGAGACAGGAGGAGAGGCTTGACGACAGCAGGAGACGCGGCTGACAAGAAAACGCAGATAAAGGCTGGTGAGAGCCGCTTTCGCGTGATGATGAAGAAGCATCTGCTCACCTGGCTCCCGTTTGTCATTCTGGCCGTCGGTCTTGCGCTGCTCCTCTATCCGACACTCAGCGACTGGTGGAATACAAAGCACGAGTCGCAGGCGGTGGCCGGCTACATCAGGCATGTCGCGAACTTGTCCCGCACGGAAAATGAGCAGATGCTCGAGCAGGCGCGCGCCTATAACAAGACGCTGATCGGCCGCGGCAGCGACCGGTTCGAGATGACGGCCGCGGAGGAGAAGGAATATGACAGTCTCCTCGATGTGACCGGAACCGGCATCATGGGCTATGTCGACATCCCGAAGATTAATATCAAGCTGCCGATTTATCACGGCGTGGACGAGAGCGTCCTTCAGGTTGCAATCGGCCACATTCCGGGATCGTCGCTCCCGGTCGGAGGCGAGGGCACGCACACCGTCATTTCCGGGCACAGGGGACTGCCGTCCGCGAGGCTCTTCACCGACATCGACAAATTGTCGGTGGGAGATTCATTCTACATACAGGTGCTTGACGAGACGCTCACCTACGAGGTCGACCAGATCCGGACGGTGCTTCCGGACGAGCTGCAGAATCTCACGATTGATCCAAATGAGGACTACTGCACACTGGTCACGTGCACGCCGTACGGCGTCAATACACACCGGCTTCTCGTGCGCGGGCACCGTGTGGAAAATGCAAAGAGCGATGTCAAGGTCGCGGCGGACGCGGTGCAGGTCGACACGGACACCGTGGCGTGGATTGTCGCCGGCGTGCTGATCGCCATCTGGTTTATTGCAAGCATGATCAGGGCCGCGCGGCGGAAGAAGAGACAAAGCTGATTCTTATATCGGAGAGGCTGCGAAGAAGGCAGATACTTCCGATGAAGATAAAAAAAGACAACTAAAGGAGGGCAAAAAAGGCGAAAAAGTAATATGCGCCGGAGGTTCATTTTGAAAACGGTTCGGACGGGCGCTGAGGCAGGTGCCGAAGGTAAGTCCCGCAAGGCAAGACGTGCAGCACTTCTCCTTGCAGAAAAGGTTTGTGAGGGGGAACAACAAGGGAGTCTGTGTGGCAGGGCCACGGGCTCACATTCATCCATTAGTGGAAAGGGAGAAAAGCTATGAAACACTTGAAGAAGCTGGCAGCTCTTCTGCTGGCCGTTGTCATGACAATGGCAATGAGTATGACCGCATTTGCGGCGGATGGTGACACGACGGGGATCTATAAGCTGACGCTTACAGGCACAGCAACTGGACACACCTATGAGGTGTATCAGATTTTTACCGGTGATCTTAAGGCAGATGCAGACGGATCAAACAAGGTTCTCTCAAACGTCAAGTGGGGTACTGGTGTTACTTACACAGGTACGAAAACAGCAGCAGAAGTAGCAGAAAGTCTCAAAACGGAGGCTGATCTTACAAGCCTTCTGAAGGAGGATGATTTTAAGCTTGCTACGGCAACAAAGACTGTACAGTCTAGTAAGGACAGCACAGTCATCGATGGTCTCGTAGCTGGTTATTATCTCGTAAAGGATCAGGATGGTACACAGGCAAATAAGTCCGATGCCTACACGAAGTTCATCGTCGAGGTTGTTGGCGATACTTCAGCAGCTATTAAGTCTGATGTTCCGAAGGTTGAGAAGAAGGTTAAGGATACAAATGACAGCACGGGTGAGACAACTGGTTGGCAGGATTCTGCGGACTATGATGTTAACGACTGAGTACCTTATCAGATCACAGGTACAATACCGTCCAATATCGCGGATTACACGACATACAAATATGAATTCACAGATACAATGTCCAAGGGCCTGACCTATGACAAGGAGGACACAGCTCACAAGGCAGTCATTACGACTTATAAGAATGCTTCTGATGCAGAATCTAATGCAAATGGAAAAGATGTTACTACAGCATTCACACCGACAGTTACACCAAATACTGATGGTACGACAACAGTGAAATGGGCATGCGAGAATCTGAAGGGCATTTCCGGGATTGTGTCAAGTATTTTGTGTAAACATATTTCCTGATCAGTGTTACAGCTGATCAATGGTTGATGAAACTCGGTCGCATTTATTCCACGGTGTTCTT
>OMYS01000098.1 GCA_900315305.1 uncultured Eubacteriales bacterium | reverse complement strand
GTTCCGCCGAGGGCGATGAGACGGTCGGAGAAACGGCCGACAGTCGGATTTGCCGTGATGCCGGAAAGTCCGTCGGAACCGCCGCACTTCATGCCGACGACAAGCATTTCTGCCGGAAGCGGCTGTCTCTTGAACTGGGAAGCATATTCCGCAAGTTCCTTCAGGAGCTTCGTTCCTTCCTCGATCTCATCTTCATAATCCTGGCATACGAGGAATTTAACGCGCTTCTCGTCATATTCCCCGAGGATGCCCTTGAAGATATCCTGTGTCAGGTTCTCGCAGCCGAGTGCCAGACACAGAACGCCGCCGGCGTTCGGATGGCGGACCAGAGCTGCCAGAAGTTTTCCGGTCTGTGCAAGGTCATCGCCGAGCTGGCTGCATCCGAAAGGATGTGACCAGCTGTAAAGTCCGTCGATCGAACCTGTAACGAGGTCCTGATTTGCGTCGACGAGCTGCTTTGCAATACCGTTCACGCAGCCGACGATCGGAACGATCCAGAGCTCGTTGCGGATGGCTGCTCTGCCGTCCTCTCTGAGGTAGCCGTTGAAGGTCCTGGGAGCGGGATTCGGCAGGTCATAGACCTTGTGGTCGTAAACGTATTCACCGCCTTCAGAAAGGCCGGTGTGGACGTTGTGGGTGTGGACCCACTCGCCTTTTTTGATATCGCGTGTCGCGACAGCGATCGGATTGCCGTACTTGATGATCGGCTCACCTTCTGCGATATCGTAGAGGGCGATCTTGTGTCCTCTCATAATGTCCTCAGTGGCGGTCACTGTGACGTCGTCATGTGTCACGGTCTCGCCGCAGGCGAGGGCGCTGAGAGCGACAGCGACATTATCGGAAGGATGAATTTTAATCGTCTTCATATGCATTTACCTGTTCTTCAAAGGACGCTCTTATAAGCGGCGAGAGCACCTTCCTTGCGGATGAGCTCGAGGTCAGCTGTTACAGCTTCGGTGAGACCTTCGACCTTTGTCAGATCCTGTCCCCACATCTCCTCGTTGCTGAGGACTGCCGGAACGATCGTAGCTGCGTCATCATCCTTGTGTGCATAGTAGAAGTCAAGGACCCATGCGTCATCCGATACAGCGTACTCGTTGCCTGCCGGACGGCGGTTGATCAGGGCGTTGTCCTCGCGGCGGACGACATCATCCGAATAGAATGCGATGTAAGCAGCAAGGCTCATCGTGAGGGCAGCCGGGAGCTTTCCGAACTTCTCAATGTACTCCAGGAAGGACGGCATGTTGCGTGCGCGCCACTTGGATGTGGAGTTCAGAGAGATGGACATCAGCTGATGATCTACGAACGGGTTGTTGAAACGGTCTGTAACTGCAGCTGCAAATGCTTCGCAGTCAGCCTTGTCGAGCGGCAGGACCGGGATGACTTCATCGAAGAGCATCTTGTTCATGAATCCGCGGATCGTGTCGTCGTGCATGCAGTCACGAACGATATCCTGACCTGCGAGATAAGCGCCGAGAACAAAGCCAGTGTGTGCGCCGTTCAGGATGCGGACTTTGCGCTTCTTGTACGGAACGACATCCGGTACGACATGGACGTTGAGGCCGGCTTTCTTGAACGGGAGCTTCTCCTCGAGCCATTCCGGACCTTCGATGTACCATACGCCGAAGACTTCGCCGACATCGAGAAGCGGATCGGTGTAGCCGTGCTCCTGCTCGAGAGCAGCGACTTCCTGTGCGTCACGGATGCGTCCGGGAACGATTCTGTCGACGAGCGTGGAGCAGAAGAGGTTCTCATTTTCGATCCATGCTGCGAAATCATCGCCGAGTTTCCAGTCTGCGATATGCTTCTCTACGCACTTCTAGAGTTCCTTGCCGTTCGCGTCGATCAGCTCGCAGGAGAGGATGACGACACCCTTCTTGCCGGCTTTGAAGCGCTCGTAAAGGAGGACAGTCAGCTTGGCCGGGAAGGAGTTCGGAGGCAGCTGATCGAAGGTCGACTCGGGATCGTAGACGATACCGGCTTCGGTCGTGTTGCTTGCGATGTACTCGAGGTCGTCGCTCTTTGCGATCTCTTTGATCTTCTCCCAGTCGGAAGCGACATACGGGTTGTAGCATGCATCACATACGGAGATGACGCGCTTTCTGTTGATCTTCTCGCCGTTCTCTGAGCCGCGGAGATACAGTGTGTAGAGGCCTTCCTGCTCATTGATGAGATCTGCAAGACCCGGAGCGATCGGCTGTACAAGAGCGACCTTGCCGTTCCATCCGACAAGCTCATTGGACATGTCGAACCAGTAATCTACGAATGCGCGGAGGAAGTTGCCTTCGCCGAACTGCAGCACTTTGACCGGTGCATTCTCAAGAATATATCCGTCGTAGCCTGACTCTTTAAGAACTTTGTAATTTAAAAAAAAAGCAGATTACTTGAATGTCATAATACAGGAGGAAAAAGACATGGATGTAAATAAGGCGTTTTCACTCGAAGGCCGCGTCGCGCTCGTTACAGGAGCAGCTTACGGAATCGGATTTGCGATTGCAGAAGCTCTCGCAAATGCAGGTGCCAAGATCGCGTTCAACTGCCGCGGACAGCATCATCTCGACACAGCGCTTGAAGAGTATGCAAAGAAGGGC
>OMYS01000040.1 GCA_900315305.1 uncultured Eubacteriales bacterium | reverse complement strand
CTGCGGCAATGCCCGCCGTGACAGCCGCTGCCGTCCCGGCCTTCTTCGCCTTATCGCCGATTGTCTCGTCCTCATCCTTCGAGCGGTCGAATACCGACTCAAAGTCCGACTTCTCAGCCGCGCCGCAGTCAATGAGGAGCTTCTCAATGTCTGTATTCTTCACAAACTTGAGAGCGGTCATAATGCCGGCCTTCTCAGCGCCGCTGATCGGCCAGTCCTTGATCATCCTGCCGTCGTTCATCTTGACACCGGCAACGATCAGATCGCGGACATCATAGATGCTGCCCCAGACCTCCGGCACGCCGCGGTCGACGTTGCAGAGCGTATAGACAGCCTCCATCGCCGTCCGGATCGAATACTCCGTCGTGAAGACCGTATCACGCGGCGTCTCCGCGTACTGGCCGAGGAACGCGAGGTTGACAGAGCCCTTCGGGACGACGAGCGGACGGTCGCCGTATGCGCGCGGCTCAAAGAATGACGTGACGTACGGCATCATGCACGGCGTCGTGTTGCATGCATTTTTCGCGAGATCATCGATCTCGTCAACCGGAATTCCGATGTGGTACAGCCACTCCGCGCAGAGCTCCTCGCCCGTGCACTCATACATCGGCTTCTTCACATAGTCACCGAGATCATCCCAGCAGTTGAGGCCGTAGACCCAGATCAGGCAGTGGTCGTCCGGCTGGTCCTCGAACTGTCCCTGGCGGTTGATCGTCCAGCTGATGAGCCAGCTCGAATCCTTTGCGGTGACAATGCCGCCCGTAACAACCCTTCCGGAGAGCGGATCGCGGTGGCAGATCCTCTGAATCGCATCCAGGATCTTCTTGTCCGCCGTGTCAACGGTCCAGGACTCCCAGCTCGTCTCCTTGATGCTGCGGAAGAACTTGTCCGGATGACCGAAGGCATCGTCCTGCGCCGCGAGCTTCTTCCAGAGCTCAATCGACGGGCCCTCGCCGTTCTTAATCGTAATGACCGGCGCGTGTGTCTGATCGCCGTAGGCAGAGCCGTCGCCCTGAGAGCCATTTGTCACAAAGACAAGATCGTCCTCCGTGAGATCGATCGTCTTCTCCTCGCCGCCCTGCGTGTACTCGATGCGCTTTGCTATCTTCCGGTCCGGCGCGCAGTCGCAGACAACATTCTTAACGACTGTATCAAATTCAATTTTCGCGCCTGCATCCTTGATGTACTTCACCATCGGAAGAATCATCGACTCGTACTGGTTGTAGCGTGTGAAGCGGAGCGCCGACAGGTCCGGCAGACCGTCGATGTGATGGACGTAGCGCTGCATGTATTTCTTCATTTCCAGAGCGCTGTGCCATTTTTCAAATGCAAACATCGTCTGCCAGTAAATCCAGAAGTTCGTCTTGTAGAAGTCCTCATCGAAGACGTCATCGATCGTCTTGTCCGCAAGCTCCTCGTCGGACGCGAACATCAGCTTCAGGAGCTGCTTCTCCGCGCTCTTATTGAGGCCGTACTTCTTGTCCGTGTGCGCGTCCTGCCCCTGCTTCTCGGTGACGCGGCAGAGCGAATAGTTCGGGTCCTCCTTGTTCAGCTTGTAATACTCGGAGAAAATCGTCTCGCCCGGGTTCACGATCGACGGGATTGAGCGGAACAGGTCCCACATGCACTCGAAGTGATTGTCCATCTCGCGGCCGCCACGCATAATGTAGCCCTTGCGCGGATCGTGGATACCATCGCAGGACCCGCCCGCGATATTGAGGGACTCAAACAGCGTGATGTTCTCGCCCGGCATCTGTGCGTCGCGAATCAGATAGCAGGCAGCTGACAGGCCGCCGAGGCCCGTTCCGACAATATACGCGTGCTTCTTCTCAATGCCCTCCGGCTTCTCCGGTGTGGCAAACGCCTCGTAATTTCCAGCAGAATAGTACATACGTAAACCTCCGTCTCATATTTTTTCGTAACGGTGCAGCGCTCCTGACCCGGAACGCCTCCCGCTGCATTTCCAGGATCTGCGTCCTTATCCTGCATTCTGAAGAGCGTTCGTGAATTCTGTGTGTCCTGCACATAAAATCTTCCGAAACTCTCCGTGTTCTGACCTTATTATGCCATAAAGTTGTGCTCATTTACCAACGACAATCCGCCTTTGGAGTCGGAAGCCCTATACAAACTGACGGAAACGTCGTTTATGCAGAATAAAAAACCGTCGGAATTTTGCCGATAATGGAAAATTCCGACGGCTTCTTCTGCCCGTGAGGCTGCCCCTTCAGACTTGCCCTCTCCTTCTTCCCCTCGCAAGGACCGCCGTGACCGTTATGAGTGCGGCCACAAAGGCGGCCTGAATGAGGAAGGCGCTGCGGACCTGCGTCATCGCCTGTCTGCTGAGTAAGTCATAGCTTCCCAGCAGGTCGTTGACCGTCTCATACCAGTAAAATGGCAGGAACCTTCCGACGGACCGCATTCCCTTCCCCATAATACCAAGCGGGACGAAGACGCCGCACATAAAGCTCACGCCAAGTCCGATAATATTGACCATCGCGGAGAGCGCCTGTGTACTGTGCACCAGAGAGCCTGCCAGCATCGCGACTGACGCGCAGTCCGCAAGAAGCAGCAGGCTGTTGCCGATATAAAGTCCCATATATGCCGATCCGTAGAATTCCGTGTGACCGATCAGTGCCGGAAGCAGCATGGAGACAAGCCAGAGGCCCGCAAAGAGCACGAAAAATGCAAGGCACCGCTGCAGGACCTGACTTAGTCCGGTGACCGGGGACGCGGCGATGCGGGCGCGCACCGTCCGGCCGCTGAAGGCCTGCATGACCGTTCCGACCGCGTAGATCAGGACGCTGAGGTACAGGTACGGGAGAAGCCGGAACGCGTACGAGTAGCCGGGCTGGCTTCTCTCTGTGCTTCTTCCCTTCCGTATGCTGACAGTGGCCTCATCATCAGCAAGCGAAGAGGCTTTGTCCGCTGCCTCCTCATCCGTCATGCCGGAGATACGGAGCGCGCGCATCTGATTCAAAAACTGAGAAAGCTCCGCCTTCATGAACTGTCCCTCCGTCGAGCCCGGGACGCTGCTCACGATGAGCTCTTCATTTTCATTGTCTGCGGACAGGTCAAAGAGCGATTCCGTGAAGCCCTCCGGGATCCGGATGACAAAATCGATCTCCCGGTAGTAGAGTTTCCTTGACAGCGCCTCCGCCGATGCGTCCGTGAGCGTTACGCTGTTGTTCTTCCTTAGGAACCGGACCACACCTTCAGCGGCCGCCCCTCCGTCCTCGTCGACAATAGCGATGTCGACGCTTCCGCGGCTGAATATATTTTCCTGCGTCTTCTCCGTCTGGCTCGCCATGCCGATCGTGACAAAGAGCACAATCGCGAGGTACATAAGGTTCTGTCCCATATTCCGCCAGATAATCTTCAAATATCCCTTACAGACTGTCATATCTTGTCCTCCGCATCATGAGAAATGCCAGAAACGCAAGCCCGAGGCTGATAACCGCAAGTGTCACAAGGCACCGCGCAAGACCGCGCCCGTCCGGATAGATATTGATGTAATAGAAGGCGTCGCTGATGACGGCCGACGGGTTGATCCGGTTGATAAGCGGCGCATTTTCCTCAACCGTCTGCTTCATGTCGCCTATCATCAGACCGGAAAGAAAGCTGCAAAGAAGCGGTACACTGATCGAAAGACCGATCCGTATGCTCTGTTTGATTCTCCCCGCGCATCCGAGCACGATGCCAAATGACACGCCGGTCAGCGCCCCGCATGCACACACAAGGAGCGTCGCGGCGGGATTCCCTGACAGCCGGATGTCCAGCACGAAATTAAGAAATGCAAGCAGCACGAGCACCAGACAGAACTGGACGCTGAAGCCGACCAGCATGTCTGTCAGGACCATTCTGCTCTTGCGGACCGGCGCGACAGAGCGCCTCGCCGCAAGCACCGACTGATTAGCCGTGCACTCCTCGCCGAGCTTCATGCCCGTAAAGCAGCCAAAGAAGCAGGTCATGCCGATCAGCGCGTAGAAGTAGTCCATCGTGTAGTTGTAGGATTTTCCGCCGAGCGTCTCCTCCGTAAGATATGAGTTCTGCTCCGTGAGCGCTTCTGCGGCTGCCGCAAGTCCTTCCGGGTTTTTAACTGCCACTTCTTTAAGGAGAGCTGCGTTGCCAAGATACGAATCGAGCGCTGACGCAAGGACCGTCTGTGAAAGGCCGCTCGAGGCTACGGTGAGCGAGGGCGTCTCATTTTCATAATAGATGCCGCTCACCCTTCCGGCATCGAGCGCCTTCACGGCCGTATCTTCGTCCATCGTCTTCATCTCGATGAGCTCGCCGTCGATGGCCGCAAGGAACGATTCAAACGGTTCATTTTTCTCCTGGACCACAACAGCCGTCGGAATGTTCTTCCAGCTCTCCTCGCCGAGATCCTTGAAGGAAAAATTAAAGAGAAGGGCGAGTGCAATCGGAAAAATGAGGGTCCAGAACACATTTCCGCGGTCCCGCAGGACCCGCAGGAACCGGTATCTGATTTCTGTCATTGCATTTTCCTCCGCTTATTCCCGAAGCTCTTTCCCGGTGATCTCAAGGAAGACGTCATTTAGTGTCGGCTGCTCGGAAAAGACACGGCCGAAGGTAATCTTCTCCCGCTCAAGTCCGTGCAAAACCTCGACGAGATGATTTCGCCCGCCGGAGAACCGGATTTTCAAAGTTCCGTCTCTGTAGCTCACCTCGAAGACATCCGGCATGGACCGGATGGTCTCAAGATGCGCCGCGTCAAGCGCGATTCCCTCGATGGTGACCGTCTCGCCGGTCTTGATCATCGCCTTCAGCTCCTCCGACGTACCGGCCGCGACGCTCCTGCCGCGGTCGATAATCGTAAGCCGCGTGCAGAGCTGCTCGGCCTCCTCCATGTAATGCGTCGTGTAGATCACCGTCGAGCCCTTGCGGTTCAGCTCGCGGATTCCCTCGAGGATGTGGTTTCTGCTCTGCGGATCGACGGCGACTGTCGGCTCGTCCATGATAATAAGCTCCGGCTGATGCGCGATGCCGCAGGCGATATTGAGGCGGCGGAGAAGGCCGCCCGAAAGCTGCCGCGGACGCTTCTTCAGCTGCTCCTCAAGACCCGTGAAGGTAATGGCCTCATCGACCAGCTGCTTCCGCCTGGCCTTGTCCTTTACATAGAGGCCGCAAAAATAATCAATATTTTCATAGACGGACATCTGCTCGAAGACGGCCACATCCTGAAAGACAACGCCGATTCGCTTCTTCAGATCATAGGCGGAGGGCGTCATTTCTCTTCCGAAGACCTCGATCGTTCCGCGGTCATACGTAAGAAGCGCGAGGAGACAGCCGATCGCCGTCGATTTGCCGGAGCCGTTCGGCCCGAGCAGGCCGAAGATCTCCCCCTCTCCTACGCTTAGGTCCAGGTGATCAAGCGCCAGCAGATCGCCGTATCGCTTCACCAGGTCTCTTACCCTCACAACTTCCTCTGCCATAGAGACTCCTTCCTGCCGGCATGTGCCTTGCCGATAAGTCAGAAGCCGGCAGCATACGCAAGGCACATGGCGAACATGAGATGATATCTTTTCTGCTATCATAGTAGCAGAGGCCGGACCGGCCGCACAGTGCCGTCCGTCAGCACTTTATATGACATTTGTCATGTTCTCAGGCATACCTCAGCGTATTACAGTTCACACGCATCCAAAATCGTATGCGGCTGTACATATCAGGGCGGTATCGCTTGTCTGACAACGTATAAATTGCAGCCTCAGCGTTGCAAGGATTCACCGAATCACTGGTACAGAGTGTTTTTCTTTAGTTCCTTGATTTATAATAAAAAAAGAATGGCATCAGTAAACGTGCTCCGATGCCTGCCTCGAAAGGATGAAGCTTATGACCGATCCGACATATACAGATCTTGCAGACGCAATGCTCGTGTTCGTCTTCTGCCTCCTGACTCTGCTCCTGCACAGTGTGACGACAGGCTTTATTCTGTGCATGTTTCTGTCCCTCGCGGTCTCGTTTGCATCTGAGCTTCCCCGAAAAGCATACGGGAAGTCCCTTGTTCAGATGACCTGGCCCATTCTCTGCCTGCTGGTCCCCGAGGGCTGGTATTTTCTTCCGCTCCTTGGCTTTGCCACGGCCCGCGCGTCGCTCTGGGCTCTCTATATTCCGGATGCACTCATTCTTTTATACCGGGGGAAACAGGCACCGGCAGTCGCTGCATTTCTCATGACAGGCATGGTCCTTGCATTTGCGCTGGCGCGGAAAAATGCACTTCTTGACGAGCGGACGAGGAAAATGCACGAAAGCCGCGACGACATCACGGCCAGGAGCAAGGCCCTCGCGGAGCGGAACCGGGAGCTTCAGAGGCAGCAGGACGCGGAAATCTACGCCGCCACCCTGAAAGAGCGGAACCGCATCGCCTGGCAGATTCACGACAACGTCGGCCACATTTTGTCACGGACAATCCTGATGGTCGGTGCGCTGAAGACCGTGAATGAGGACCCGAAACTTACGGAGCCGCTCGATCAGATCGAGCACTCACTTCAGACGGCCATGAACAGCATCCGGGACAGCGTGCGGGAGCTTCATGACGACTCCATCGATCTCAAGGCAGCCTCTACTGCACTGCTCCGGGGCTTTACGTTCTGTCAGGCGGAGTTTCGCTATGACATGAATGTCCACGCGGAGCCCGCAGTCAAGTACGCCTTCCTCGCCGTTCTTAAGGAGGCGCTTGACCAGATCGAAAAGCACACAAATGCCAGCCTTGTCATGGTCCGGATGCAGGAGCATCCTGGCATGTACCAGATCGTCGTGCAGAGCGATGGTGACGCTTACCGTTCCGAGAGAGACAAGCTTCAAAGAAGGAACGAATCGGAGCTTGAGGAGCGGTTCCGGCAGCTCGGCGGCACAATCTTTATTTCTCATGAAAATGGGTTCCGCATCTTTGCGATGGTCCCTAGAACACAGAAAGAAATGACAGGTGCTTCCATTGAAGCTAATCATCAGGTATAAAGGATACATACGCAAGGGAGAATGAAGACATGAATATCGCAGTGATCGACGATGACCCGCTCATCACAGTCGCTCTTAAAACCATTCTGGAGGCCGATTCGGAGGTGTCCGTCTGCGCATCCGGCGGAAACGGCGAAGACGCGGTCCGCATTTTCCGCGAACAAAAGCCCGATATTCTTCTCATGGACATCCGGATGAAGGACATGGACGGCCTCACTGCAGCTGAAGAAATCCTCCGCGAGGATCCGTCCGCGAAGATTCTTCTGCTCACGACATTTCTCGACGACGAGTATATTGTCCGGGCGATCCGCGCCGGGGCCCGCGGGTACCTGCTCAAGCAGGACTACGCAAGCATCGTGCCCGCACTGAAGGCCGTCGCCTCCGGCCAGACCGTATTCGGGAAGGACATCAGCGACAAGATCCCGGAGCTTATGAGCAGGAAGCCGGAGGCCGGCCTTGAGCAATTTCCTCTCAGCGACCGGGAGAAGGCAGTCATCGCGTGCGTCGCGGACGGACTCTCAAACCACGAAATCGCGGAAAGCCTGCACTTATCCGAGGGCACGGTGCGGAACTACCTCAGCGTGATCCTGGACAAGCTCGAGCTCCGCGACCGCACGCAGCTTGCGGTCTTCTACCTGAGGGGCGGACGAAGGTGACCCGGTTGCCGCACACATGCCACCCTGAAATGCAGACAGCCTTGAATATCAGAGCGGATTTCGTCCGGGACTTGACAGCATCTCATTTCCTGGCTAATATGTAAGTATGCTTACAAATGAAAGGAGCACCGCTTGCGCACACCGTATATCAGTCTCAACATGGGCGTCGTCGTGAACCAGTACCAGCGCCAGATTAATCAGGACATCAGCCGGACGGAGGGCGCGCTCACGATTCATCAGTGCTGGATCCTGCAGTATCTGACGGAGCACATGGACCACCCCGTCCGCCAGAAGGAGATCGAGCAGATCTTCTCGATCCGCCGCTCGACAGCAAATACCATGCTGAAAACCATGGAGAAAAACGGCTATATCCGCCGGGAGGACGACCCCGAGGACGCGAGGGCAAAACAGCTCATCATCACCGAGAAGGGAAGAGACGCCAGCGTGCGGATGACGGACCGCCTGAAGGAATACGACGAGCTCATGCTGAAGGGGATCAGCAGCGAGGAGCTGCAGGTTTTCTCGAACATTCTGGAGCGGATGGAGAAGAATATCCGCAGGTAACATCATGGGAGCACACAGAGGGCCTCACGGATCGGCCTAACGAGCCGTAACCAGGCAGATTTCATAACGATGCAGTACAAATATTCTATGAAATTTGCGTTTTCATATTGTAAGTATACTTACGTTTGTAGGAAGTTCATTGATTGCCCGAACGCCTGCAAAAGTCGCAGGGACAAGAAGGCCACCAGAAATGAACAAAGACAGAAAGAAGGAATAGCATGAAACGATTTGAAGGTAAGGTTGTCGTCGTGACCGGCTCAGGCCAGGGCATCGGCCGCGGCATCGCCCTGTATTTTGCAAGAAATGGCGCCGCTATCGTCACAAATAACCGGAAGCCGCTCGATATGAAGAAGGTGCGCGCATCCTACACCGATCTCCCGGAGGCGGAGCAGGAGAAGCTCATCGCGATGCGCGGCGACGCGCAGACGACGGCGGACCAGATCCGGAAGGAGGGCGGACAGGCCGTTCCCTGCTACGCGGATGTTAGCAAGGCAGACGACGCAAAGCGCCTGATCGATACCGCGATCTCCGCCTTCGGCCGGATCGATATTCTTGTCAATAACGCGGCCGGTCTCGGCCAGGGCACTGTCCTCTCCACGACTGAGGCGCAGTGGGACATGATGACGCAGGCAAAAATGAAGGGCGCCTTCCTCACGATGCACAATGCGGTCCCCTATATGATTAAGCAGGGCGGCGGCACCATTTTAAACAGCGCCTCAGACGCGTGGGTCGGCATTTCCAATCTCTGTGCGTACAGCGCGGGAAATGCAGGGATCGTCGGACTGACGAAGTCTGCCGCCGAGGAGCTACTGCAGTACAACATCACGGTGAACGCCTACTGTCCGCAGGCCGCATCGCCGGGCCACGAGGTGGAATTCACAAAGACTGTCAACACGCTGACGAAGGCAACCGGCGAGACGCTCGACCCGAAGAAGCTCGCGTCGATTAACCGCCAGCACGGAGATCCGATTTATCTCGCGCCGTTCCTCGGCTACCTCTGCACGAAGGACTGCAGCGATATCACCGGGCAGGTCTTCGGCGTGACCGCAGGCGGCCGCATCGAATTTTACTCGGACTCCCGCGTCATCGACCGGATCGAAAAGGACGAGGGTCACTGGACCATCGAGGAGCTTGCAAAGGAGCTCCCGGGCACACTCCTTAAAACGGTGCGGAGTCAGCCTGCTCACAACACCTGGGCGAGCGACACCGATAAGACACCGGAGGCTGAGGATACACCAGCCACGAACGGAGCCTCCGGCGATACCTTCACATCGCCGGAGGCAGCTCTGTTCGGTCCGGGTGAACCTGCTCCGGAGGACAAATTCCACGGCAAGGCCTATCTCAATATGATTCTCGGCTTCAATCATCCGAGCCACTGCTCTGTCGGCGCCGTGACGCTGGGCCCGGGCGCGCACAACAACTGGCACACGCATTTCGGATACCAGGTGCTTCTGGTCACAGACGGGGAGGGCTGCTATCAGGAGAAGGGCGGCCCTGTCCGGAAGCTTAAGAAGGGCGATGTCGTCGTGGTCAAGCCCGGTGTTGAGCACTGGCACGGCGCTGCTCCCGGCAAATGGTTCTCGCATGTCGGCATGATTCTGAATGAGACGAAGCCGACCGAGGGAGGTCCGGAGATCACGCCGGAGGAATATGAAAAGCTGACAAAGGGTATCTGATTTTCACAGCTCATCATGCGTATAGCGGAGGAACCCCTCGCCTCGGATTTCCTCCGCATCCGTGATAATGCAGAAGGCGGTCGGGTCGATATCCGCCACAATGTCCTTCAGGATCACGCTCTCCTTGATCGAAACCGCGCAGATCAGCATGTTCCGGTCCTCGGACGTGTACATGCCCTTCACCGGCACAACAGTCGCACCGCGGTCGAGCTCCTTCATGATTTCATTTCCGATCGTCAGGTACTTGTCGGAAATGATATACGCAAGACAAGCATTTCTGTGACCGCTGACGAAGCGGTCCGCCACAATTCCCGAGAGAATAACCGATACAATTGCATAGCCGGATTTTTCCACGCCGAAAATGAACACCGACATCAGAATGATGACGCCGTCGACTGCCGGCAGGATTTTCGCGACCGGCAGATGCGGAACCTTCCTCTGAATCAGCGCGGCGAGCGTATCCGTTCCGCCCGTCGTCGCGCGGCCGAGGAAGACCATGCCGCAGCCGACGCCCATAAGCAGTCCGCCCAGAATCGCGGCGAGAAAGAGATCGCTCCCCGAAATCGCAAAGTCCGGGATAACCGCGAGCCAGAGTGAGAAAAATGCAGACGCAAAGAGCGTCCGCCGGATATAGCGCCAGCCTCTCATTTTCACGGAGGCAATCATCAGCGGAATATTGAGGACAACATTACTGACCCAGACCGGGATACCGCCCCGGACAAGCGGCTTCGTCAGATGCCGGATAAACATCGCGAGGCCCGTGAAGCCTCCCGCCACGACGTCAGCCGGCACGAAGAAGAGATTTGTCGCCGCTGCCATCACAAATGTTCCCGCGACGAGCCAGAGAATCGTCGTGCGCCGTTCATGTGTCATAAGAAACCTTCCTTTCCATCCATTCCTTCCTGTTCTTATCCTAGCAGTCCGAACAATTTCAGTCAAATTAACACAGCTCCCACCTGCTTGCTCATCCGGACATAATTCGTTAATAGGTTCTTCATCTGGTTTTCAAAACTACATGTTGACATAGTTGATGTTCTGGTGTATGGTATATGTAGTTTTAAAAACCACATCGTACATTCTTACTGCCGGATGGTGTTTCATTTCAGTAAGCTCTTCCATCCCACGCAGCAGGTAAGGAGGCCGCTATGACAGCAAAAGAACTCAGAAAATATTTCAAGGAGCATCTCGTCCCGAAGAAGCTGTACGCACTGAACGGCAGCCACAATAAACGCATCTGCCTGTCAGGATCCGAGAAGACAGGCTGGGACGTCTACTTCAGCGAAAAGAAGCAGAAGGTCGGCAACATGCATTTTGCAAGCGAGGCAGATGCATGCACGGAAATGAAAAACCAGATCCGCCGGATCATGGAGGTCATGTACGGCGTCACATGGGCAGGCGTCGCGGGCTGAGACATAACATAATAGAATTTTCATAGTCGAATGTATGGAAATGCCGTATAATGTAAGTATACGGACGTTCCGAAATAACAGGCAGGAGCCGGATCCGTAAAGACCCGGCTCCTGCCCGTTTCGTTTCCGCCCGCAATACAAAGTTGGAGATAAATTATGTTCGGATTTGGTAAAGCAAAGATCAAGAAAACAAAGACCATTGTCATCGGCGTGAACCTGAGCCGCGAGACGCCCGGGGCGAGACTGATCGACCTGCGCCCGTCCTACGATTTCAAGGACGGCCACATCAAGGGCAGCATCAACCTCTCCCCCGACCGGAAGGACCTCATCAAGTCAAGGATCCGCGAGATGGACGCACCGCTCTTCCTCTACGGAAATGCAGGCACGAAACTAAAGAAGGACGCGAAGGAATTCCGCGATCTCGGCTATACGGACATCACAGTAATCGGATATATCGAGGATTACCGCGGCCAGCTGCAGCGCGGGAAGGTGTAAGGCATATCACTCCTGCCCGATCTGCCGGATCAGGTTGATCATCTCGATCGCGCTGACCGCGCAGTCGTATCCCTTATTTCCGGCCTTTGTCCCGGCGCGCTCAATTGCCTGCTCGATATTTTCCGTCGTCAGCACGCCGAATAATACCGGGATTCCGCTCTCAAGGGACACAGTCGCAATGCCCTTGGAGACCTCATTGCAGACGTACTCATAGTGGCCGGTCGCGCCGCGGATAACCGCGCCGAGGCAGATCACCGCGTCATAGTTCCCGCTCTTTGCCATTTTCGAGGCGATGAGCGGGATCTCAAAGGCCCCGGGCACCCACGCGACGGTCACATCGTCGTCCGATACGCCGTGACGAATGAGGCCGTCCATTGCGCCGCTGAGCAATTTCGACGTGACAAATTCGTTGAATCTCGCAACGACGATGCCGATTCTGCTGTGATCACTGACCAGTTTTCCTTCAAGTGTGTGCATTTTTCGTATCCTCCTGTTAATAATTTAAAATGTGCCCCATCCGCTTCTGCTTCGTCCGCAGATAGAACAGGTCGTGCGACGTGGCGTGCATCTGGATCGGCACGCGCTCCCTGATCTCGAGCCCGAACTCCTCCAGCTGGTACACCTTGTCGGGGTTGTTCGTCAGAAGCCGCATGCTGTGGATGCCTAGGTCACGCAGAATCTGCGCGCCGATATAGTACTCGCGCTCATCACCGGCAAAGCCGAGCGCGAGGTTGGCATCGAGCGTATCCATGCCCTGCTCCTGCAGCTCATAGGCGCGGAGCTTATTGAGGAGGCCGATTCCTCGACCCTCCTGCCGCATGTAGAGAAGAACGCCGCGCCCCTCCCGGTTGATCTGCGTCATCGCCGCCGCAAGCTGCTGCCCACAGTCGCACCGGAGTGATCCGAAGACATCGCCGGTCAGGCATTCCGAGTGCACGCGGCACAGAACGTCCTCGCCGTCGCCGAGATCTCCCTTCACAAGCGCGACATGGTGCTCGCCGTTCAGCAGGTTCCGATAGCCGTACCCGATGAAATCGCCATATTTTGTCGGCATTTTCACCTTCGCGACCCGCTCAATGAGGCGGTCGTGGCATTTCCGGTAGGTCTGCAGATCCTTGATCGTGATGAATTTGATGCCGTACTGCCTGGCCAGTCCGGAAAGCTCCTCCGTCCGCATCATCGTTCCGTCATCCCGCATGATCTCGCAGCAGAGGCCGCACTCCTTGAGCCCCGCGAGCCGGCACAGATCCACAGTGGCCTCCGTATGCCCGCTGCGCTCAAGCACGCCGTTCTTCCTTGCAAGAAGCGGGAACATATGGCCGGGTCTCCGGAAATCCTCCGGCCTTGCGTCCTCGCTTACGCAGGCGCGCGCCGTCATGCCCCGCTCCTCGGCGGAAATCCCCGTCTTTGTCCCTATATAATCAATCGACACGGTAAATGCCGTCTCATGATTGTCCGTGTTCTGCGCGGTCATCGGCGGGAGATTCAGCTTCTTCACATATTCCTCCGACATCGGCATGCAAATGAGCCCCTTCCCATGCTTTGCCATGAAGTTCACATTTTCCGTCGTCGCAAATTCCGCGGCACAGATAAAATCGCCTTCATTTTCCCGGTCCGGATCATCCGTCACCAGAATGATCTTCCCATTCTTCAGATCTTCAAGTGCTTCTTCTACTGTGTTAAATGCAGCCATCTTCTGTCCTCCTTGTTAAGCTCATATTAAAGTCCCGGCGGATTGCTTCGCCATTTTCCTCCTCTGCCTGAAAATGGAATTCATATTGTAAATCCGCAGGTTTCCAGAAATTCTCTTGTGAGACCCGATTGCTTCTGCTCTCCGGCAGGTGTCACAAACCGCTCCACGTATTTGCCGATGATGTCCGTCTCCAGGTTCACCTTGTCTCCCTTTCTCCTCTCCCGCAGGGCCGTGCGGCTCATCGTCTCCGGAATCGTGGAGACGGAAAAGCTGCCGCCCGTCACACTCGCAACCGTGAGGCTGATGCCGTCGACCGCGATGGATCCCTTCTCAACGATATAGCGCATGATTCCGGGGCCTGCCGCGATCGTAAACCAGACCGCATTGTCGTCGCGCCGGATATCCGTGATTCTCCCGACACCATCGATGTGACCCGCGACGATGTGGCCGCCGAACCTGCCGTCAGCCCGCATGGCGCGCTCAAGGTTCACATGGCTTCCGGAAGAAAGAGAGGCAAGATCTGAACGGTCCAGCGTCTCATGCATGACATCCGCGAAAAATGAATCCCCGCTCAGAGCGGCCGCCGTCAGGCAGACGCCATTGACCGCGATGCTGTCGCCGGGCTTTGCGTCCGCAAGAACAAGCGCTGCCTCGATCTCAAGCCTTGCGGAGTGCGGTCCGCGCTGCACGCGCCGCACAGTCCCGATTTCTTCAATGATCCCCGTGAACATCCGAATATACCACCTCGCTCTCAATCAGAAAATCATCGCCTAGCCTTGTCACCTGGCTGTTTTTCAGCAGGATTGCCTGCGATGGGTCCGGGACGCCCTTTCCTTCAACGGGCGTCTTCGCCATACTTCCACCGAACAGCTTCGGCGCAATATAGGTCTCGAGCTTCTGCACAATTCCGCAGGAGAGCGCGGCGGCATTCAGCGTTCCACCGCCCTCAAGCAGGATGCTGTCAATCTTCTGCCGTCCGAGAAGCGTCATGAGGTCACTTAAATCGACGTGCCCGCCGCGCTCCTTTACTTTAAGGACCTGACAGCCCTGGTCCTCGTACTGCCTGATTCTTGCTTCATCCCGGCAGCAGGTGGCAAGAATCGTCGGTACAGCCGCTGCCGTCTGCACGACTCTCGCCTCAAGCGGCGTCCTGAGATGCGTATCGCAGATGATCCGAACGGGGTTCTTCCCACCCTCCATCCGGCACGTAAGAAGCGGGTCATCGGCAATGACCGTTCCCACGCCAAGCATGATGGCGGTTAATCGGTGGCGCAGCTCTGCCACAGAGGCCCTGGCCGCCGCACCTGTGATCCATTTGGAGGCTCCCGTGTATGTTGCGAGCTTCCCGTCCATTGTCATCGCATATTTCATCACGACATACGGCCTGCCCGTCCGAATAAAATGAAAAAAGCTCTCATTCAGCCGGTCGCACTCGTCCTTCAGCACGTGCTCCGTCACATCGATGCCGTGTCCTTTAAGGATCGCGATTCCCCTGCCGTTCACCAGCGGATTCGGATCGTCAGAGCCGACAACCACGCGCCTGATCCCGGCCTCGATAATCGCATCGACGCACGGCGGCTGCTTTCCGTAGTGGCAGCACGGCTCAAGCGTCACATACATCGTTGCTCCGGCCGGTGACTCCCGGCATGACGCAAGCGCGTCGCGCTCCGCGTGAAGGTCGCCGTATTTCCGGTGCCATCCTTCTCCGATGATCCGGCCGTCCTTCACGATGACCGCTCCCACACAGGGATTCGGCGCGGTATAACCGATGCCATTTTTCGCGAGCTCAAGAGCCCGCCGCATATACTCCTCGTCGCTCTTCATGTTCCGCCTCCGTATAATGGTGCAAAATGACTATTCAGCCCCCGGAACGTTTCGCGTTCTTTTTTGCTAAATAATCATAAAAAAATATCCTGAACGGAAATCGTCCAGGACAAGGATTGGAAAATATTGAGAACTGATCTGCCAATAAAAAAGCTCCGGAATAAACTATATTCCAGAGCAGTTTCTGCAAAAACATTTCTACTATATCGTAACTATTCAGCCCCTCAGACTCGGAACGCTTCGCGTTCCTCTTTGTGGACTAAACAATTACATATCTTCTTTCATCCAGACTGTACTGTCGGCCTCGGAGTTACACCGAATCATGCCTTGCGGCTCGTGGGCTATACCACCGGTAGGGAATTGCACCCTGCCCTGAAGATCTCTATTCAACTTATGGAAGTAATATTAGGCTTGTGAAACCGAATTGTCAAGACTGATTTTCAAAATAATCGAAGCAGTCACGACAAATCATAAAAATAGAGAGAACAGTATAAGTCCCGATCCTGTTCTCTCTATCACTCAGCAAGGCGGACCGGCATCGCCGGTCCGCCTGCTTCTTCTATCAGTAACAGCAGAGTACCACGTCCAAACGTCGCAGAGACGCCTGGGCGTGGATGAATGCCTACTGGTTTTTGATGTAATGGTCAACAGCCTCAAGGCTGTTGTACCCGACAGTCGTGACAAAATAGCTGTCCGTCCAGAAAAGGTGCCGGTCTTTGCGCCAGTAAAATTTCCGCAGCTCATCCGGGTATCTCGCCCATGTCATGCGGGCCGAGCGGGTCTTTAACATATTGACAAGTTCCGTCAGCTTCTTGTC
>OMYS01000044.1 GCA_900315305.1 uncultured Eubacteriales bacterium | reverse complement strand
CATCCATCCGACATACGGTGTGAGGTGGAAGGCCGGTCTGTCCGCTGCCCCGATCTTCGCGGCCTTCTTCTTCTCATATGCTCTTGCTTTCTCCAGCTTATCGCTTTTACTCATGTCTTTTCCTCCGGTCGCGGCGCAGCCGCTTTTCTCCTTCTAAGAACCTTGTCCGACACTTATGCTTCGTTCATTATAGCTATATTCAGCGCCCAGACTCGGAACGCTTCGCATTCCTCGTTGTAGTGCTGAATCATTTCATTTTCAGTTCGTCGATGCCGATGAAGATGATGAAGATGTGTCATCCGCATAATAAGCGTCCAGATGATGTGTCATCCGCATAATAAGCGTCCAGATATTTCTGGAATAGGCTGAGATACTGGTCCATACCGTACGCATCCAGCTTCTTGATGTAGGCATCCCAGTCGGCATCCGTAAAGCCGTTCATGATCCAGTCAGACTTCTTCGCGTTGATCTCCTTCTGGATATCCGCCTGCAGGTTCGAGAGTGTCTCCGTATCCTCACGGCTCATGAATACGTTCGGGTACACATAGTTTCTGTGCATTTCATTCGTGTAGGTATCCTTGATCCAGTCCAGACGGTACTGTGCGTCGTCCGGGCAGGTCACGTATTTATTGTAGTACTCATTGAGGACAGCCAGCGGTCCTCCGACGCACTGTGCCTCACGGACCTCAACCGGTGACTCACTGCCGAGATCCTCATGCTTCAGCATAGGCTCTCCGTCTGCATTTGTCGAGAGCTCAAAGATGTTAAACTTGTCTTTTTCACCGTATGTGCCCCAGTTGTTCTGTGGCGACTGAAGCGGATCATACATCTGATCAAGCCAGGAGCAGACAAGCGCCGGATTCTTTGCCATCGCAGTAACAACGCAGCGTCCTCTGTCGAAGCCGCTCGTGAAGGACCCGTTCTGCGGCGTGATGTTCGTCGTGTCGGCCGTCAGCGCCGGGAGCGGGACCCAGTCTTCCAGGTTGTCAATGTTCGCGACGTCCCAGGTGAAGCAGACGCCGTAGCGGCCTGACTTTCCCTTCGCGACATAGGTGGACCATTCCTGTGTGAAGCTCTCCTTGTCGATCAGTCCTTCGCTGTACAGCTTGTGCAGCCACTGAATGCCCTTCTTGTAGCCTTCCTGCTCCGCCGTGCAGATGACCTTCTTGTCGTCCGTCACGGCGATATGGCGCGCCGAATCATTGTCCCCGTAACCCTCGCCGAAGCCGTTGATAATAATTGCCGGGTCCTGATCATTGACGATGCAGGACATCGGGATGATCGAGCCGTCGATATTGAACTTTGCCTTGAGGTCCGCCTCATGCTCCTTGAATGCAAGCAGCGTCTGCTCGAACTCATCGACGGTTGTCGGAACCGGGAGGCCCAGGTAGTCGAGCCATTTCTTATTGATGAAGCCCATATTGCCGACCGTCTGGATCGCCGTCTTGCCCTCGCCGAGCTGCTCGATCCACGGAAGCGCCCAGATGTGTCCGTTCGTGTCCGTGCACATCTTGCGGTACTCCGGGTACTTGTCGAAGACCTTCTTCAGGTTCGGCATATATTTGTCGATATAATCCTCCAGAGGAAGGATCAGCTCCTGCTCCCCGTACTTCAGAAGGTCGCTGTCACTGAAGCCCGCCGAGAAAATGAAGTCCGACAGAGTCGAGAAGTTGACCATCTGCAGCGAGATCTTGTCGCTCCACTGATCAGAGGAAATGGCTGTCCAGTCGACATGCACGTTGGTCTTCTTCTCGAGCCGCTCGAAGATGGCCCGCTTGTTCGGATCCGATTCCGTACCGCTCGGATAGCTGGTCAGACCTGTGATAGTCTCCTTCTCCTTCAGCGGGAGCTTCACGCTGTCCGGATCTGCGGAAGCAGCTGTATTGATTTTATATCCGAACAGGGTCGAGCCGCAGCCGGACAGGGACGTGACGCCCAGAGCCATGGCAGTGACTGCCGCTATAATACGCTTTTTCATTCTCATTTTACCAAAACCTCCTTAACCCTTGACCGATCCGACCATGATACCTGCGTCAAAATGCTTCTGGAAGAACGGGAACATGACGAGCAGCGGAACCGATGAGATGATAATTGTCGCATACTTGAGAAGCTCGCCGAGCTGTGCACGGGCCGCCGTGCTCTGCATATCGGCAATCATGCCCGCCTGCGGCTGGTTCTGAATCAGGATCGCGCGGAGAACGAGCTGCAGCGGCTGCTTCGCATCGGAGCTGATGTAGATCAGGGCATCGAAGTAGCTGTTCCACATCGCGACGAACTGCCACAGAACGAGAACGGCGATGACCGGCTTGCAGACCGGCATGAGGACCTTGAAGAAATAGGTCACTTCATTTGCACCGTCGACGGAGGCAGCCTCCCGCAGCTCCTTCGGGACTCCCTGGTAATAGGTGCGGGCGATGATCATGTTCCAGACGCTGAACGCACCGGGGAGCACGAGGGCCCACATCGTATCGAGCATGCCGAGGTCGCTGATCAGGAGGTATGTCGGGATCATGCCGCCATTGAAGAACATCGTGATAATGAAGATGACGTTGAAGAACTTGCGGCCCTTAAAATCAGGACGCGCCATCGGGTACGCGCAGAGGAGCGTGACCAGTACGGAAATGACAGTAAACACAACCGAGTAGAGCACTGCATTTCCGAAGCCGACCCAGATCTGCCGGTTGCTGATGACTCTCCGGTATGCGGTCAGCGTCCACTTGCTGAAATCAAAGGTAATGCCGCTGTTCTGGAGCGTAACCGGATTTATAAAGGAAGCGATCACGATATAGAGAAGCGGTACCACGATCGCGACGACGAAAATTGCCAGAAAGATGTTGCCGATAACGGTGATCGCCTTGTCCGACGCGCACATAGCAGAAAATTTTTGTTTTCTATTCATGCCATTTGCCCCCTTAAATTCCCTTGCCTTCATTCATCTTCGCCACGATCTTGTTCACTGCAATCAGCAGGATGACATTGATCACGGTATTGAAGAGACCGACCGCCGTTGAGAAGCTGTAGTCGCCGTCGAGAAGACCTTTCTTGTACACGTATGTCGCAATGATTTCGGATGACGGAAGGTTCAGGTCTGTCTGCAGAGCGTAGGCCTTCTCAAAGCCGATGCTCATGATGTTGCCGGCCTGCAGGATGAACTGAATGACGACCATGTCCTTGATGGCCGGCCAGTCAACGACCTTCATCTGCTGCCAGATGTTCGCGCCGTCGATGACAGCCGCCTCGCGGAGCTCCTGGCTCGCATTCGAAAGTGATGCCGTGTACATGATGGAGGCCCAGCCGGCTCCCTGCCAGATGCCGCTCGCGATGTAGATCGTCCGGAACGCCTCCGGCATTGTCATGAAGTTGATGCTCGTATGGAGCGCCAGGTTGACCGGGCCCGTGACAGAAAGAAGAATCCGGACCATACCGCAGAGGACGATGACCGATACGAAGTTCGGCATATAGAGGATCATCTGCACGCCACTCTTTAAGCGCTTGTTATGCATCCTGTTGAGGAGCAGAGCCAGGATGATCGGAACCGGGAAGCCCCAGAGCAATCCGTAGACGCTCAGCTTCAACGTGTTGGCCAGGTACGTCATAAAATCAGGCGACGTGAGGAACCTCGTGAAGTTTTTCCAGCCGACCCAGTTGCTTCCGACGATTCCCTTGATCGGGTTGAAATCCTGAAATGCGATCAGGATACCGCCCATCGGAATGTATTTGAAGATCAGCGTCAGGAGCAGCGCGGGGAGCAGAAACACGATGTAAAGCTGCCAGTGCTTTAAAAAGTAGTGCCCGAAGCTCTCCTTCTTCTTCGGGACGGCCGCGACGGCCTGTGCGGTACTCGTCATTTTCATATCCTTACCTCTCAAACATAAATCCAAACATCTTTGTTTTGCCTTCGGAACCGGTTCCTTTGCTGTGCTTACTATATCGCAGATGGTGCATTTGTGTCAATTGCAATTTTTACATTTGCATCATTTCGGCGTGATTTCAGCGCATTTGCACAATATAAAACGGGGCTAGTTGTGCATTATGTCCTTTATGTCACAAGTGTTATTTTACATTTGACACATTTAAATGTGTGCGTTATACTCATTTCAGTAAGAAAACCAATAGATAATTGTTCAGCACCCCCCAAAAAAACTCGATTTCATCAGTTTTCCAAGGGGTGCTGAACCATTACATATGACGGAAGAGGAATGACACAATATGGGAAATCGTGTGACAATCCAGGACATCGCCGACGAGCTCGGGCTGTCCAGAAATACGGTATCAAAGGCAATCAACAACACCGGCGTGCTGGCGGAGGCAACCAGGCAGCGCGTCCTGGCCAAGGCCATCGAGATGGGCTACAAGCAATTTACTTATCTGGATATGACCTCATTAAAAGAGGAAACTGATAAGAAGGAAAGCGGGGAAATTGCTCTGCTGACAGCGTCCTTCCTCGACCACTCTCATTTTGCATCGTCGATGCTGGACCGCTTCCAGTCCGAGATCTCCCAGCTCGGCTACAGCATGAGCATCCATAATATCAGTACAGCTGATCTTGAGGCCGGACGGCTGCCGGCATCCTTCCGAAGAGATACGACTGTCGGCATCGTCTGCGTCGAGGTATTCGATCTTGATTACTGCCGGATGCTCTCCGGCCTGGGACTTCCGCTTCTCCTCATCGACGCGCCCGTCATCACAGACGGAGAAGCGTTGAATGCCGACATGCTTCTTATGGATAATACATCCGGCATTCTCTCCTTCATCCATAAAATGAAGGAACGAAAGCAGACGCGGATCGGCTTTGCCGGCGACATCCGGCACTGCACCTCATTTTTCGAGCGCTACATGGCCTTCCGAAACGGCATGTTCTACAACGGACTGCCCATCAATGAGGCGTACTGCCTGACAGAGAATTCGGACGAGGCCGGGTACAGTCACAACCGGGAATATCTGCGCGATCACCTCTCAAGGCTTGACAGTCTACCCGACGTATGTATCTGCGCAAATGACTTCATCGCGATCGATCTGCTACAGGTGATGGATGAGATGGGCCTTAAGTGCCCCGAGGATATGATGATTCTCGGATTTGACGACTCTTCGGAGTCTAGGATCTGCACGCCGCGTCTTTCGACCGTGCATATTCACAGCCAGGTCATCGGCTTCTCGGCCGTGCAGCTGCTCATTTCCCGAATCCGGGATCCCGGTCTTGACTTCCGGAAGGTATATGTGGAGACAGATCTGATACTCCGGGCATCAACTGGAGACAGCCCGGCTGCAGGCAGTACATTTGCCCGCACAATCAAGGAGGCATAAGATGAGAAATTTATTTAATCCCGATAACCCCGTCATGAATTTCATCGGCAAGCTCGGCGACGCGCTCTGGCTGAATATTCTCTGGTTTGTCACGTCTCTTCCGATCTTTACGATCGGCGCGTCCACAAGCGCGCTCTACACAGTCACACTCCGGATGGCAAGGGACGAGAATTCCGGTGTCACGGCGGCCTTCTTCCGTGCTTTCAAGGAAAACTTCCGTGGCGGCACGCCGATTGGCCTTATTATGACGGGAGCCGGCGCCGCTCTCGGTGCGGACTGGTATATTCTCTCGCATCTGCGCATCACCGGCGTCGCCGGTACGCTCGGCTTCGCCTGCCTCATTCCGCTGCTCATCGCCTATCTCGCGACGCTCGCCTTTGTCTTCCCGCTCCAGGCATGGTTCCGGAATACGCCGCTTCACATGATCCGGAATGCGTTCCTCGTCAGCATCCGCTATCTCTTCTGCACGCTGCTTGTCATCGGCATCCATTTTGCAGTTTTCTATATCGCGATTCATTACTTTACGCCGCTCATTTTCCTCGGAGAAGGGTTCTGCGCATTCCTGTCCTCCTATCTTCTCCGCCCGGTCATGGACGCGCTCGCAAATGCAGAGGATGTGCAGGAAGAAAGGCAGGCCTGAGCATGAGGGATAGATTCGCGCAGATGACGCGCCGTCAGAAGCTGCAGTATATCTTTGACTACTACAAATTGCAGATCGCGCTCATTCTGACTGCGGTCTTCCTTGTCGGATATGGGTCTTTCCGGCTTATCACAAGGCCGAATGTTCTCGTATCTGTCGGGCTTTTAAACACGACGCTCGGGAGCTCCTCAAAGTCATTGCTTACGGATGGATACCTGGACACGCTCACGGAGCGGGGCGCACGGGATCAGGTGAAGCTGACCGGACCGCTCTTCATTTCCGGGGATCCCGGAAGTGATGCCTATGAGTATGCGTACGCATCCTCCTTAAAGCTTCAGGCGGAAATCACGGACCGGTCGCTTGACGTTGTCCTGCTCGATAAAAATTCGCTTGCCGTGCTCGAGGACAATGAATATCTTATGAAATTGCCGGCTTCTATTCGCAGTTCTTCTGATCTGTACGCTGTCTCTCTTGAAGGAACCTCCTTCAGTCAGCAGGCGAAGGCGGACGGCACAATGTACGCGGGGATCATCGCCAATACAAAAAATAAAGAGCAGGCTGTCCGGTATATCCGGTACCTGCTCTCGTGAAATTCAGTGTTTTGCACTCTCCCTGGCCTCGACAAACATATACTGCTGCATGATGCCGGCATATGGCGCGTACGACGCCAGGTCAAAGCCCTCCGGGTAGTGCTCGGCGAGCGCGCGCTTCATCCATACGTCAACAGGAAATGCATTTGTCCGATGGAAGCCAAACAGCATGATGCAGGCAGCCACCTTCTCGCCGACGCCGCGGATGCCAAGGAGCTTTTCACGAAGCGCATCGTCCGGGAGCTGCTGCAGATCATTGACTGCCCTTCGAAGAGCGTTCTCTTCGGCCGCATCTGAATCCGTCACGGAAGATGACTCCGCTTTATTCATGCTGCTCACCGGCATGTCTTCTGCCTGGACCCGGCTCAATTCGGATGGCGGCTTTATTCCATCGTTTTGTTGCTCCGACACAGCAAGCGCATGCATCCACTCTGCGGCCGCGCGAACATACGGCATCCGATAACCAAGGGAGCAGCTCGAAAAGCCCGCCTTCTTGAAGGAACAGAGCGTATCGCCGTCCTCCGGGATACCAAGCGCCTTATTGCATGTAAGGCCGAGGATTGCCTCCGGGGACGGGAAGTCATAAACCATCTCCTCGTTCTGGTCGCCCGGAGCAGGCTCTCTCAGCTTAGTCTCCATCGAAGCTGTGGCTGATCCGTCTCCACCGGCCTCCGGACACAGCGGCTTTCCCGCCACGCGGCAGAGCTTCTCGACACAGAGCCTGATTGCGGGGATATTCTTCCTCTGGGAAATGATAAACGTGACAGTCATCTCCCAGGGGTCCTGCCGTAATATGCGGATACCGCGTCCCAGCTCCGCGGCGCGGCGCATGTAAGTATCCTCCTCCGGAATGCTCTCGCGAATCTTCGCGTAATCCGTATCCATGTCAAAGTACGCACGCCAGATGCGCTCATACTCCTCCTGCGAACAGGAAAGAGAAAGGATTCCATGATCCTCGCGGGCATAGAGCACGCGGTGAAAGGCAGGAATCCGCCAGGCGCCGTCCTTCATTTTTTGCCAACGGAACGTCTGCCCGCTGCCCGCAATTTTATCAAGCGAGAGCTCGCCTCTTGTATCAATCGTTACCATCATGAACTCCAGAAGAACAAGTCACACGCCGCAATGCTCCCGCAGCAGCGCATGCACAAGGCAGCAGTGATTGCGCACGTCTGAGATCAGTCCTCTTACTGCATTGTCTCCGGTGTGAGGTGCAGCTCCGCCGCATGCGCCTTCATGCCCTCGATGCAGATCTCGGAGACCTCCTTAATATCCATGCCGAGCATCTCGCAGCCTTCAAGAATCAGCGGGCGGTTACATTTGGCGGCAAATTTCTTGTTTTTCCATTTTTTCATGAACGATTTGATGTCCATGTCCGTGATTCCGTTCGGGCGCATCCGGGCCGCCGCCTGAATGATGCCGCTCAGCTCATCGACCGTAAACAGCGACTTCTCCATATTCGTCTCCGGCTTCACGTCATTCACAATTGAGTAGCCGTGGGACATGATCGCGCGGACATCCTCTGCCGGAACGCCCGCCTCAAGGAGTGGCTTCTCCGTGTGCTTAAGGTGCTCGTCCGGGAATTTTTCATAATCATAGTCGTGCAGGTAGCCGACAGCCTCCCAGTGCTCCGGGTCCTCCCCGAAATGAGCGGCCATCGCACCCATGCACGCCGCGACATTGGCCGCGTGGAGCTTCAAATGCTCCTCCGTCACCATCGTGTCGTTCAGTTTCTTTGCCTCGTCAATTGTCAGTCTGTCCATGTAAGCCTCCATCGCTTATTGTCTGTAGTATGAGAAGAAGTCCTTCATTTTCTTCGCGGCCTCCGAGAGCACCTCGATCCGCGGCAGGTACACGATCCGGAAATGGTCCGGCTTCTCCCAGTTAAATCCGCCTCCGCGCGTGATCAGGATGTGCTTGTCGTGCAAAAGGTCAAGCGCGAACTGCTCATCATCCGTGATATTGAACTTCTTGACGTCCATTTTCGGGAAAATGTAAAACGCCGCCTTCGGCTTCACCGCGCTGATGCCCGGAATGTCCTTCAGTGCGTTGTAAATGAACTCCCGCTGCTCGTAGACGCGGCCTCCCGGGACGAGATAGCTGCTCACGGACTGCACGCCGCCGAGCGCGGTCTGTACGACGGACTGCGCCGGGACATTCGAGCAGAGCCGCATGTTTGAGAGCATATCGAGGCCCTGGATATAGTCCTTTGCAATTTTTTTGTTGCCGCTTAAGATCATCCAGCCGATCCGGTAGCCCGCGATCATGTGAGACTTTGAAAGACCGCTGAATGTCACGCAGAAGAGGTCCGGCGCGAGCGACGCGATCGACACGTGCTTTAAGCCGTCCATGACGAGCCGGTCATAGATCTCGTCTGAGAAAATCATCAGCTGGTGGCGCCGCGCGATGTCGACGATCTGCTGCAGCACCTCTTCAGGATAGAGCGCGCCGGTCGGATTATTCGGATTGATGATGACGATCGCCTTCGTCTTATCTGTGACTTTCTTCTCCATGTCCGCGATGTCCGGATACCACTCCGACTGCTCATCGCAAATGTAATGAACCGCCGTTCCGCCGGCCAGATTGACGCAGGCCGTCCAGAGCGGATAATCCGGCGACGGGACGAGCACCTCATCCCCGTTGTCGAGCAACGCATTCAGGCTCAGCTGAATCAGCTCGCTGACGCCGTTGCCCGTGTAAATATCATTGATATCGAGGTTCGGGAGGTTCTTCAGCTGGCCGTATTGCATGATGGCCTTCCGGGCAGCAAACAGACCGTGCGAATTCGAATACCCTTCCGTCTCTGTGAGCTGTGAGCTCATGTCCTGCACGACCTCGTCCGGTGTACGGAAGCCGAACGGGGCCGGATTGCCGATACTGAGCTTCAGGATGTGGACGCCCTCCGCCTCCATCCGGTTCGCCTCGTCGAACACCGGTCCTCTTACATCATACAGCACGTTGTCGAGTTTGGATGATTTTTTAAATGTACGCATGGGCTTTGCTTCTCCATTTCTTTCATTTTCTTCTGATTTAAGGATTGTTGTTCCGGTGCCGGACTGAATCTCCCCGGTGATAGCGGGATCAGGCTGCGCAGCCTCCCCTGCCAGCCAGGACGTGTCGACGCCGAGGACCTCTGCCAGCACACGCATGACGCCGCGCCGCGGAATAGTCTTTCCGCTCACATACTGGCTGACCTGGCTCTTCCCGAGTCTTGTGCCCGCCCGCGCCGCCGCGCGGATCACGTCGACTTGTTTCATATTCGCGGCCCGCATTGCTGCGTTCAGCCGGTTACTGAATTCTTCTCTCATATCACATTCTCCGTATACGCATGAACCGGATAACAAATGAACTTCTTCCCCGCATCTGACCGGCAGGGAACCTGCCAGCTCTGGACAGGGAGTTCATTTTATGGCTTGTCGGTTCATTTTTGACGTTCGTATCCCTCCGAGAATCCGGCAGAATTTACGAATGTTCAATTTATGGTTCTGTTTTATCATATCAGGAATGAACTTGCAATCATTTTTTGAACTTTTAGCCAACAGCCATATCGGAATCCATCCCTGCAGGCAGACATATGTCTTGATCCCGAATGACCAATGCCCTTATCCATGTGCCGGAAAATAAAAAGCAGGCCGCCGCATAAAGGAACGATATCCCTCATGCGGAGCCTGCGCTTCTAATAAATTATTTTGTGTGATCGATTGGACCTGAATACCGGGCCCTTCACTTCGGGCCCAGCAGGTTCTGTCCGCTCTTTGTCCGCAGGACCTCGCGGTCAATGGAAATCTGCGAGTTCTCGTGTGACGGCTTGTCATACGAAACCTTCTGATTCGGATCCGCCTTTCTCTCCGGCTTCTTTCCGGTGACCTGGTCTCTGAAATCCTTCCTGCGGATCGCCGAAACCACAATGACTGCCACAATGAAAATAGCTAGAAATACAAGAAGACTGACAATAAGGATCATCGTGTTATCCATATGCGCTCCTTTCCCTGCCACAGGCAGAACAAACTACCCGGCATTGAATAGCCGAGAGCTGCTGCTTCGTTCACTGAAAAAGCTCTGTCATGCGCACGGGCCGGTGCTCCCTGAGGGATACCTTCGCCGCGAGCGCCATCTGCACCGCCTTGAGTCCATCCTCGATCCCAGGCGCGGGCTCTTTTCCTTCCTCGACAGAGGTCAGAAAGCTCCGGACCTCCTCCGCGTACGCGTCCATATACCGCTCAAGGAAAAAATGAAGCGGCACATCGCCTGTCACACCGGATGCCGTACTCACTGACACCGTCGAAGGTCTGTCATTTTCCGAGGAGACCATGCCCTTTGAACCGAAAACCTCCGCTCTCTGATCGTAGCCGTAGACCGCCTGCCTGGAATTATCGATGACGCAGCGCGCCCCGTTCTCCATCGTCAGCGTGACGACTGCCGTATCGATGTCGCCGGCCTCCCCGATGGCAGGATCTATGAGGCATGCGCCGCTCGCGTAGACCTCTGTCGCGTCACATCCGGCAAGGAACCGCGCCATGTCAAAATCATGGATCGTCATGTCGAGGAACATGCCTCCCGACACCTTAACATACTCCGGCTTCGGCGGTTCCGGGTCCCGCGAGCAGATCCTGATGATCTGTGGTTCGCCGATCCGTCCCTCCTCAACGGCCCGCCGGACAGCACGGAAATTATGGTCAAAGCGGCGGTTGAAGCCGACCTGATACGCGACGGGGTGCCGCTTAAGCACATCCATCACTTCAAGAATCTTCTCCGCGTCCTGATCGACCGGCTTCTCACAGAACACATGCTTGCCGGCCAGAATCGCCTCAATGGAAATCTGCGCGTGTGTGTCCGTCGATGAGCAAATAAGAACCGCCTCGATCTCCGGGTCGTCAAGAACCTCGTGATAATCCTTCGTCACCCTCTGGACACCCAGCGAGAGCGCCCAGTCCCTCGTCGCCTCGTTCATATACGGGTCAGCGAGCATCCGGACCTTCGCCTCCGGAATTCTCGTCGTGATGGACTGAACATGGACGCGGCCGATCCGGCCCGCGCCAATAATGCCGACAGAAATCATGCCGACCACCTTCTTTCGGTTTTTTCGGTGAAAAATACAGTTTTTATCGTCTGATACCGCATTTATTCTGATACAATTATCTCTCAGGAAAGCGAAACTGACAAGTATTATTTGCAGGTACTTACTCCGGCCCAGGCATCCGGAACATCGCAAATGCAGCCATCTGAAGGCCTGCCTGCAGATAGGAAAAAAAATACGGATACGAGTGGCAGCCCGTATCCGCGAGATTTGATGCAGTCGGGGCAGGTTGTGCGCTCCCTGTCCTGAGTCCTTTTATATATTACATCTTTTCCAGAGTGAATGTCAGTGCCGTTTCATAACAAATTTCGACAAAATCGGCACTTGACATGAGGTCCAAATTGTGATTCTGGGATCAATCTTTCGTAAATCCCATCAGCTTCCCGGCAAATGCACGCTTCTCAGATTACCGGGTAACGGTACCGCCCTTTTCTCCCTCAGAAGCCTCAGCTGTATTCTTCGCCGGTCCAGCCACCGCGAGCGCCGGGGCCTTCTGGAATTCCCGCTTCGGGAATCTCTGCTCCTCCGGCAGATGCAGGTTCTTCTCATCGACACCGGTGTCATCCACCGTGACATAGCGGACATTGTCCATCGTCTCCTCGGCGATCTCGACACTGTTGTCGACGATTCGCTCGAGGCCGTAGAGAATACCGGAGAACTTCTCTGTCAGAGAGGCATCGCATTTCTGGTCGCGGACACGTGCGAGATGCGCCTTGTTGAACTGCTTCTGCGCCTTGCGCATCTTCTTTCTGCCCTTCGAGATGAGCGCGGCCTCCGCCGAATCGCCCGTCTCGACAGAATCCATCGCCTGTGAGAAGAGAACCTCGGCAATATCGAAGCACTGCGCGAGCTCATCGACGGCTGTATCCGTCAGTGTCTTGCCTCCGTTGCGAAGCTCACTCACCGATTCATGAATTTCAAGACAGCGGTCGTGGACATGGCCGACGCTGCCCGCAATGAACATAAGTCCCGCTGCCCGCTCGGACTGCCTGGACGTCATGCCGCCCTCCGCAAAGAGCCGCGTAATATAGGATACAATCCGCTTCTCCATTCCATCGGTCTTCTGCGCATAGGCGGCGTATTCCTTCTCCGCATCCGCTACAGAGCTGCCGACAGAGCGCTTCACGGAGCTCATCAGCATCAGGACATTTTCCGCATACGCATGAAGCTCGCGGGACACAAGATACATCGCCGTGACCGGCTGCGTCAGCATGACATCGTCGAGGAAAAGCACGCCCGTACCGCTCTCCGGCTTCTTGTCGTCACCCGGGATGACAGTCGTGACAAGCTTCACCATGAGCGGAATGAGCGGGAGCCATACCAGTGTGCAGACAACATTGAACGTCGTGTGCGCGTTCGCGATCTGCCGGGAAATGATATCAATCTCTTTGCCCTTCGGGGAGATCCACCGGACGAAGTTTGCGAACCACGGAATAATGAACATAAAGACGATCGTGCCGCTGACATTAAAGAAGGTATGGGCGATTGCGGTCCGCTTTGCATTTTTCGTCTGACCGATCGAGGCGAGAAGCGCCGTGATCGTCGTTCCGATATTATCGCCGAGCAGGATCGGGATCGCGCCGGTGAGGCCGATGACCGAAGAGACGCCGTCAGGACCCGCCTGCGACGCGAAGTTCTGCAGAACGGCAATCGTCGCCGAGCTGCTCTGCACGACGAGCGTCATGCACATGCCGAGAAGCACGCCGAGAATCGGAATATGACGCACCTTGCCCATGAGATCGACGAAGAACGCGCTCGAGGCGAGCGGCTTCATCACAGAACCCATGATATCGATTCCTTCAAACAGAATACCGAAGGAGAATATGACCATGCCGATGTTCTTCCAGGTGTCCTTCTTGGACAGGAAGCTCATCATAAAGCCAATGAAAATGATCGGATAGATATAGTCGCTGATTTTGAATGCGAGCAGCTGCGCCGTCATCGTCGTTCCGATATTCGCGCCGAAGATGACGGAGATCGCCTGTGGGAGCGTCATGAGGTCCGCGGACACGAAGCCGATGACCATGACCGTTGTTGCCGAGCTGCTCTGCAGGACCGATGTGACGAGCATGCCTGCGATTGCGCCCATGACCGGGTTTCTCGTGAGAAATGCGAGAACCTTCTTCATTTTCTCGCCCGCCGCGCGCTGCAGCGCGTCACTCATCGAGTTCATGCCGAACAAAAACATAGCGAGACCGCCAGCCAGTCCGAATATCGTCGTTACGATTTCATTCATGTCTTATTCTCCCAGGAATCTGCCATCCTTGACAACTCGCGCAGCCCTTGCGCGATCACAGAAGGTACATGATACCGGCGGATCGCTCCGCGTATTTGAAATCCCTTCTTCGGCATCATAATATTAATTCTATATGACGATTCCTGATGAATCAATCGATCCGGCGTTAGGCCTTCTTTAACTTTGGCTCGTTAATATTTCATCTATGTAAACTCTATATTTCTATGTAACGCTTATGTAAACACAGTTTCGCAAGCTTAACGGATGACAGCTGAGAACGTTGAAAGCCCCCTCGTCTCATAAGCCGAAGCGTGATGCCCGCCTCCGCGGAGTACTGCCCGGTCATTCGTCAGCAAGACGTTCTCCGAAGCTCACAGCCGAAGCGTGATATCCGCCTCCGCGGAGTGCTCCATGACGCGCCGGATATTCGGCCCGTCGGTCGTCTCGTACCAGGCCTCCGCCGCAGCGCGCGAGCTGCCGCCTCTCATTTTCCGGGAAATGAGACGCTCCCGCAGGATTTCAGGGTCCGCCGTCGCAAGGATCGTGAGATCCGCGTATGTGTGCCTGATCTCTGCCCAGGGCTCCTCAGCAAGCAGAAGCCAGTTTCCCTCGATCAGAATGATATTCTCCTCAAGAAGAGCCGCGTCCTGCAAGGGCTCATGCGTTCTGCGATCATAGACAGGCCAGCGGACAGGCCCTCCATCCGCGAGCTCCTGAAGCTTTTCCCGGAACGCGCCCGTATCGAAGGTCTCCGGACTTCCTTTGATCGCGGCGAGGCAGACCGGCGAGCCCTCGCTCCCGGAAAGCTGATCAATTCTCTGATTCCTGCCTTGCTTATTGGCTGCGGCACGCGGAGAGTCATCGCTTCCCGGGTCGCGCCCTTTCCCTGCAGGAGAAATGGCAGCCACCGTCCCATCCGGCATGAGCGCATGTGACTGGAGATACGCATTCGGAAAATGAAACCCGTCGAGACCTGCCGCCTGGACCGCAATCCCTCTTTCTCCTCCAAGCGCGGCAAGGAACGTGACGAGCGTTGATTTCCCAACGGCCGGCGGCGCCGCCAGAAAGACAAGAATTCTCCGCCCCTTCCTCTTCTGCATCGCATCAAGCCGGGAAAGGAGCTGAAGAAGCGTGTGTTCAACAAAATCATCGGCATACTCCGCTTCGTAAGTAAAGCCGTTCACCGTCAGCTGTCTTATCATATTTATGTGCCTATCTTTTCTGTAGTATCCGTTTCAGCTTTCCTGCCCTGCGCTTCCGTTTCTGCCGCAACCGGCTCCCCATCATCATCCGCCTTGCGCATCACATCCCTCAGCCAGTAGGTAATGATCGCTGCCACCGGGATCGCAAGCAGAATGCCCGCGACGCCGAACATGCGGCCGAG
>OMYS01000097.1 GCA_900315305.1 uncultured Eubacteriales bacterium | reverse complement strand
ATCCATGAGAGTCCTCCTCGATACTCGAATTAACTATTAGTTTTCTCAAGTATCGCAAAAAACCTAAAGGAGTGCTAGGCGGACGGTTTGACGTTTACGTTAATCCTAAGCATATCAGCCGGATTGAAACAGGGCATAAACGTGGGTCAGACATGCTGATTCGTAAGATTAGTGAGGTGACAGACGAACCACTCAGTTTTTTCTATGGGGATGCTCCGGTTCCGGAAAATGCGACAGATGATGAGAGACTTCTCCTACTTACGCTCCGCAAGGGGCATCCTATGATTTCCGCTTATGATGCCAAGAATCTGGAAGGTTACCAGATTAAGGGAACCGCAGAGTACGTTACAGAAGGAAAACTTGTCGACACCTTTAAGGCCATGGTAGAGAAGATGTTCAACGGTGCCGCAAGCGCAAAGGGTGCATTGATCGTTACTCCGGAAAAGGTTATTGTCACAACACCGGGACCAGATAATAAGAGAGAACTGTAATGCACAGCCCCGTAGAAGCGGCTTCAGAAACTCCACCTTGCCCACAATATCCGCGCCCATAAGCTTGAATGTCTCGTCGAAGCAATAGTTGATTCCCGTAAAGGTCTTCGCTCCGGAAAGCGGAACAGGATTCCGCCTTCCTTAATTCCCATAGCATTCACGCTAGAAAGATTCCAATCATGATGCAGAACTGGGTGACGCCGTTGACCGCCTGTTCTTTCCAGTTTGACCGCGCGTCGAGACGGTCTTTTGTCGCGGCGAACCAGATCATTACAAAAATTCCAGCGATCCCCATGATGAAGAAAATAAGGGAGGGCAGGCGGATGAAATGGTGCAAGACAGAATCAAATGACCAGCCTGCATGGTTAAGAAAGAGCGCCAGTATACAGAGGACAAATCCAAGAGGCATAAGAACACGCATCTGTCCGCTAAGGATGGGAATGTTCTTTTCTGCCAGGGCGATCACCATCTTCCAGGAGACCTTCAGACTCCCGGCAAGGATGATTAAGAAGATGCCGACACGGAAGAGAACACTCGGAAATCTTTCGGCAAGGCAGACGGCACTGATGCTGAAAAATAAGACGGGAAGGCAGTCCAGGACAGCCATGGAAAGGGTAAAGCCTTCCGGCACCCTGGCTCTGCCTTTTTTTATGCGACCAGCCATTTATGCTCCTTCACTGAATAAAGCGGAATAAAGGGAATCATGATAGGGGTCTTTGCCTTGTATTTCTGATATTCCGGGTCTGCACCGTAATTTTTGTCCTGACGGATTTCAAGACGGCGCGCACCGCCGAACATGACATAGATGATGCCGGCATAACCCAGGATAGCGGCGACCCACTGTAAAGGGCTTTGATAAATGCTGACGCCGGAGACGAATACGCCGGTCCAGAAGGTCATCTCGCCAAAATAGTTCGGGCAGCGGACAAGTCGGAAAAGGCCTGTGTCGACAAAACGGCCGGGATTGACCTTTTTGGCTGCATTTTTCTGAAGATCAGCGGTGCTCTCCAGAACAAGGCCTGCAAGAGAGATGCAAAAGCCGATGATGCAGAGCGTGTCCGTTCCGCTTTCATTCATAAGCCGGAAAAGAACCGGTGACGTTTCCAGAACATACAGGATAGAGGCTGAAACCCAGATGCCGAGCTTTCCTGCAAGAGAAATTTCCTTTCCGGATTTGATTTCACCCTTCATACGCCGATTGTAGCTTGTCTTCACTTCCCTGAACGTGATATATCCCGCAAGGCGCACGCCATAGGCGATAAAAAGGATCGACTGCAGCATTGTTCCGATCGTGAGCCCGCCCCTGAATATGACCAGAAGTCCGGCGCCGATCAGGGCGATGGCTGCACCATATCCGATGGAAATAAAATAGACATACTTTTTGAAACCACAGGCACTGGCGATGAGGGCCAGCAGGAGCAACAGCAGAAATTTCATAACAGATACCTCCGAAAAACAGAACTACGATTAAAGAAAGTCCCTGGATCACTCTGGGAGCTTTTTGCCTTACTCCTGCTCGCACTCCTGCACGAACGAGGCAATGCTCTCGGCGATGCTGTCCGCATCGAGGCCGAGGCGTTTTCGGAGCTCGTCGGGCGTGCCTTGCGGCACATAGCGGTCGTCCACGGCAAGAATCCGGATTCTTGATCCCGGCAGCGCCTCCGCGAGGTACGCGGCGGCGCGCTCGCCGAAGCCGCCGATGCGCTCGCCCTCCTCGAGAGTGATGACCGGCCCGTCCTCTGCGCAGACGCGGAGCGTCTCCGTGTCGAGCGGCTTGATAAAGCGGACATTGACGAGGCGGACACTCAAGTGAAATTCATTTCGCAGAATATGGGCGGCGTCCTTTCCGATCTTTACCATTGTGCCAACGGCAAAGAGTGTCGCATCGGTCCCCTCCTCAAGAATCTCAGAGCGCTTTGAAGAAAGCGGCAGGGCATCCCTGCCGGAGTTAATGTCCGGGCAGGCGCCGCGCCCGTAACGGACGGCGACGGGACCGCTGCACTCATAAATTGCGTAGTGGAGCGCGTCCTCGAGCGGCATCTCGCTTAAGAAGGACGCGTCGAAGAGACCCTGATGCGTCTGTCCATCCGCTCCAACGATGCCGGCGCGGTCCACGGCAAAGACGACATGGAGATCCTGCATACACACGTCCTCGAGAATCTGGTCGTAGGCTCTCTGGAGAAATGAAGAGTAGACCGCGACGACGGGGATGAGGCCGCAGGCAGCCTGACCCGCGGCAAAGGTTACCGCGTGCTCCTCCGCGATTCCGACGTCGAAGAAGCGCTGCGGAAAGCGGATGCCGAAGGGCTTCGTCCCTGTTCCGTCCGGCATCGCCGCCGTGATGACCGTGAGCCTCGGACATGCTGCTCCCTCGCGGAGCAGTGCGTCGGAGAAGACGTCGGTCCAGGTGCGCGCATTGCAGGCGGACTTGCTGCGGCCGGTCTCGACGTCAAACGGCCCGATTCCGTGAAAGCGGTCGGGCTCCTGCTCGGCCCAGCAGTATCCCTTGCCCTTGGTCGTGACGACATGGATGAGGACGCATCGCTTCAGGTTCTTCGCCTCGCGCAGCGTCTGCACGATCTGGTTCGTGTTGTGGCCGTCGATCGGGCCGAGGTAAGTCACACCCAGATTTTCAAACATCATTTCCGGGATAAAGAGCTGCTTGACACGGTCTTTCATATCGCTGATGCTGTTCACGATATTGCCGCCGACTCTCGGGAGACGGCTCAGCCTCTTCTTGACCTGTTCCTTCAGGTCGTTGTAGGATGTGGCCGTACGGAGCGAGCTTAAGTAGCAGGCCATGCCGCTTAAGTTCTGTGAGATAGACATCTCGTTGTCGTTGAGGATGATGATGAAATTCGTCTTGAGCCTGCCGGCATTGTTGAGTGCCTCGAAAAACATGCCTCCGGTCGCGGCACCGTCGCCGATGACGGAGATGACCGAGTAATCATCCCCGCAGATATCGCGGGCACTGACCATGCCGAGACCGGCAGATACGCTGTTTGAGCTGTGGCCGGTGTCAAAGCAGTCGGTGCGGCTCTCCCCCCGCTTCGGGAAACCAGACATGCCGTCGAGCTTACGGAGCGTGTCGAAATTGTTCTTCCGTCCGGTCAGGATCTTGTGGACATAGGACTGGTGCCCGACGTCCCAGATCACCTTGTCCCTGTTGAAATCAAATACGAGATGTAGGGCCATTGTCAGCTCGACAATGCCGAGATTGGAAGCGAGGTGTCCGCCTGTTACACTGACCTTCTGTACCAGAAATTCGCGGATCTCCTTTGCGAGTGCATCATAATCATCAGGCGATATCTCTCTGATGTCGCCCGTCTTATTGATTTTCTCTAACATATATCTACCAGAACTGCCCCGATTCGGACAGAAACCTTCCCTCATAAAATATATACAAAATCCGATCCACGCAGAATCCACCCCGGATGGGGTTTCATTTTCGGACAGTATCCATTCTTGTAATTCCCATAGCGGATATCTGGTCAGGCGCGTATGCGCGGACCGGACGCAGCTATGTCATGACTAATCTCATTTTCCGGGTGTGCAGAGCTGGAAAGACACGGACGGTCTGCGGGGCCGGAATACGGGATACCAAAAATACTGTCTGTATTATAACAAATCATGGCGGCGAGGGAAAGTGCCCGTGTCTTGATATAGCCGCCGCAATTGAATCAAGAGACACATGAAATTCACAAAAGTATCGTAAAATATATGCAATATTTTTGAGGAGGATGTCAGATATTCATGAGTAAAAAAGAAACGAAGAAACTTCCTGAAGCAACCGTTGAAAATCTGAAGGAGGAAATCCGGACCTATCACCGGGAGACTGTTCTCGAGCTGATGAAGAACGGGGCGCTCCGGAATGCGGAGCCGGCTGAGAAGACTGAGCTGTACAGAAAGATCACGGGTCTCCGCTCGATTGAGCTTGTGGAACAGATCGTCGCGGATGAGGCAAAGCTTGAGCCCGAGTACCTGCAGATCGACTTCAGCAACTACAGCAACCGCGAGTTTGTCCAGCAGGTCCTTAAGAAATGCAGGAAATCTCTGGACCTTGCGACAGACGACGCCGTCAGTCGTTTCTTTATTCTCGCCTGTGACGCGGACGATGTCGACACGATCCGCTTCCTTCTTAAGCAGAAG
>OMYS01000099.1 GCA_900315305.1 uncultured Eubacteriales bacterium | reverse complement strand
CGCGAGCTTGCGGAGCGCATTGAAAGCAGCACGAAAGCATGCAGGGTCCGCGTCATTCCCGCCGATCTCTCAAAACGGGAGGAATGCCTCCGACTCTGGAGGGAGACGAGAGACGATGAGGTGGATTTTCTCGTGAACAGCGCGGGCCTCGGCGTGTACGGCGAATTTGCGGATACGGACTTGGGCAGAGAGCTCGATGAGATCGCTGTCAACGTGACCGCCGTTCATATACTGACGAAGCTTTATCTCCGCGGCATGCTGAAGCGGAATGAAGGCGTGATCCTGAATGTTGGGTCGTCCGCCGGCTTTATGGCGGGCCCTTCATTTGCCGGATACTATGCGTCAAAGAATTACGTCGTGCGGCTCACGGAGGCCATCCACGAGGAGCTGCGGCACAGGCACACAAATGTAAAGATCTCGGTGCTCTGCCCCGGTCCGGTGGAGACTGATTTTGACCGCAGAGCGGACGTAAGAAACAGCATGCGCGGTCTTAAGCCGCGCCCTGTGGCAAGGTACGGCGTTGACCGCGCATTAAAGGGAAGGATGCTGATTGTCCCGGGCGCAGGCATGCGCCTCGGGCTTGCTTTTTCACATATTCTGCCGGACAGTCTTATGGTCCGGATCACCTATCAGATTCAGAAGAGGAAGGGACGCTGACGTTAATCCAGCGTCCTTTCTTCCATTACAGACAGATACGACGGGCGGATGATCTTGCCGTTTCCGACGAGCTCCTCGAGGTGATGCGCGCTCCAGCCGGTGATGCGTGCGATTGCAAAGAGCGGCGTGTAGAGCTCCTCCGGAATGCCGAGCATGTTGTACACAAAGCCGCTGTAGAAATCGACATTCGGCGAAACGCCCTTGTAGATGTGGCGCTTTGCCGAAATGACCTCCGGCGCGAGCTGCTCGACCTTGTTGTAGAGCATAAGATCCTTTCCGCGGTCCTTCTCCTGCGCGAGCTCTGTGACAAAGCTCTTGAAAATGCGCTCTCTCGGGTCGGAGATGGAGTACACCGCGTGACCCATGCCGTAGATCAGGCCCTTGTGGTCGAAGACCTCGCCGGCGAGCATTTTCGTGAGATAGTCTCTGATCTCGTCATCGTCGTTCCAGTCTTTTACATTTTCACGGATATTGGCCATCATCTGCATGACCTTGATGTTTGCGCCGCCGTGACGCGGACCCTTGAGCGAGCTCATGGCAGCGGCCGTGACCGCGTAGGTGTCGGAGCCTGAGGACGCGACGACTCTTGTTGTGAAGGAGGAGTTATTGCCGCCGCCGTGCTCCATATGAAGAAGCAGCGCCGCATCGAGAACCTCAGCCTCGGTCTGCGTATACTGCTTGTCCGGGCGGAGCATCATCAGAATGTTCTCGGCCGTCGACTTCTCCGGGTCGGGGCGGTGAATATACATGGATTCAAGATTTTCGTAGTGATTATAGGCGTGATAGCCGTAGATCGCGAGCATCGGGAAGACTGCGATCAGCATGAGGCTCTGCCGGATGACGTTGCTGACATCGGTGTTCAGAGCGTCCTTGTCGTAAGCCGCGAGCGTGAGAATCGAGCGCGTCATGGAGTTCATGATATCCTTCGTCGGCGCCTTCATGATGACATCGCGCGTGAAGTTTGTCGGGAGATTGCGGCTCTCCGAGAGAACCTGGATGAACTCCTTCGTCTGCTGCTCGTCCGGAAGATCGCCGAAGAGCAGAAGATAGGCGAGAATCTCATATGCAAAGCGGTTCCGGCCGTATTTCTTCACGAGGTCCTTTACGTTATAGCCTCGGTACCACAGCTCGCCGTCACAGGGAATCCGCTCTCCATTTACCTCTTTGACCGCGACGATCTTTGAGATATTCGTGAGACCGGTGACGACACCCTTGCCGTTTAAGTCGCGCAGGCCGCGGTAGACGTGCTTCTCGCGGAACAGGGCGTCATCGATCGTGTCATTCCTGACGAGCGTATCTTTCTGCGCATCCGCGTAGGCCTGCATTTTCTCTTCAAAATCCATGGGTTGCCTCCTTTCAGCTTATATAGAAATCTGTGTGCCACTATTTTCGATTTATCCCAGTATATAAAATGAACACAGCATCCGTCAACAAATTGGACCTTATTCTATACATATTTTATGAATTGTTCTGAATTTGACGACAGAACTTGGACCGAGTACGGCATCGGGAAATGAACGGTCCGACAGATTGGAGCCGGACAGAGCAGAGCCGGGGACAAAAAAAGAACCTGCGCGATGCACAGATTCTTTTTCTTTGAGCGGAGAAGAAGGGATTTGAACCCTTGCGCGGCTATTAACCGCCTGCACCCTTTCCAGGGGTGTCCCTTCGGCCAGCTTGGGTACTTCTCCAAGATGCTCGAATCGCTCGAACAATATTCAGTTGCTGCCTCAACAACAGCAAGTATTATTATAGAGGAGTCCTTCGGAAATTGCAAGTGTTTTTTGTAAAAAATCAGCACCCCACGGAAAACTGAGTTACTGTTCACACCGCCCTCAGAGTCTAAAAAAAAGTGACGAAATTCAAAAAAATATTTTGTGGATAACCTTCGGTCTCCGGGAAGCTGTTGTTGACA
>OMYS01000102.1 GCA_900315305.1 uncultured Eubacteriales bacterium | reverse complement strand
CGCTCGAACGCGATCAGCACATCCGCGCATCCTTCCTCCACGATCGGCTCAAAGACCTCGTCTCCGTAGCGGACGAATGTGACGACCGAACCGCCGCGCTGAGCCATGCCGTGAACTTCCGAGACCTTTACATCAAGACCTGCCGTCGTTGCAATTCCGCCGAGGATACGGCTTGCGATCAGCGTTCCCTGGCCTCCGACTCCTACGATCATTATATTCCGTGTCTGCATTTACTCCACCTCCTTGATTGCGCCGAACTTGCAGAGCTGGCGGCAGAGACCGCAGCCGTTGCACTGCGTCGGATCGATCGTGATCGACCCGTCTTCATTCTTTGAGAGCGCGGGGCAGCCCGGAAGCGAGCAGGCGCCGCAGTGTTTGCATTTCTCAGGAATTTCGACACACTTCTTCTTCGTACGCGCCTCCGGTATGAGCGCGCAGGGAGCCTTCGCGACGATGACCGACAGGTGATCCGCTTTGACCTCCCTCTTCACAGTCTCCATCAGCTCCTGCTGGTCAAGGGCGTTGACTGTGTAGACATGCTCTATTCCAAGGCCCTGGCAGAACTTCTCAAAATCGATTGCCGGGACGACCTCGCCCATGAGCGTTCTGCCCGTGGCCGGATTGTCCTGATGGCCTGTCATGGCTGTAATCCGGTTATCAAGAATGATGACCGTGCCGGTGCTCTGATTGTAGACCATATTCATGAGGGAGTTCACACCCGTATGCATGAAGGTCGAATCTCCGATCACGCTGACCCAGTCTCTCAGGTAGTCTTCACCCTTTGCCTTGCCCATGCCGTGCAGGGAGGAAATGGAAGCTCCCATGCAGAGACAGGTCTCAAGCGTTGCCAGCGGCGGGACCGCGCCCAGCGTATAGCAGCCGATATCACCAGCGACATGGAGCTTCAGCCTCTTCAGCGCCCAGAACGTGCTTCTGTGCGGGCATCCCGGACAGAGGATCGGCGGACGGTTCGGAGTATTCTCCGCCTGTACCGCATTGATTTCCATGCCGAGGAGCTTTTCGCGGATCATGTTCGCGGAGTACTCGCCGAGCTTTGTAAAGATATTCTTTCCGTCACAGGCAATTCCCCAGGACTTCACCTGCTCCTCGATGACCGGCATGAGCTCCTCGAAAATGATCAGTCTGTCGACCTTCGATGCGAACTCCTCGATCAGCTTCCTGGGAAGCGGATGGACAAGTCCGAGCTTCAGCGTGGAAGCCTCCGGCATTGCTTCCCTGACATACAGGTACGGTATGCCGCTCGTGATGAAGCCGATCTTCGTGTCGCGGATCTCCATGCGGTTCAGCTTCTCCATGGAACATGCGTCCTCGGCGAGCTTCTCCATCTGATCCTCGACGATCACATGGCGGCGGATCGCGTTGGCCGGAAGCATGACATTTTTCGCGATATTCTTCTCATACGGCTTATCCGGCACCTCCTCGCGCGGGCAGAGTTCGACCATGCCCTGCGAATGCGCGAGTCTTGTCGTTGTGCGGATCACGACCGGTTTGTCGTAGGTCTCGCTGATCTCATATGCGAGCTTCGCGAAATCCTTCGCTTCCTGAGAGTCCGACGGCTCAAGGACCGGGACCTGGGCAGCTCTCGATACGGCGCGCGTGTCCTGCTCGTTCTGGGAGCTGTAGACTCCCGGATCATCGGCGACGCACAGGACCATGCCCCGTCCGACACCCGCGTAAGCTGCGGAATAGACCGGGTCTGCCGCGACATTGAAGCCGACCATCTTCATACATGCAAATGAACGGACACCGGCGACCGACGCTCCGAACGCGACCTCCGCCGCGACCTTCTCGTTCGGTGCCCATTCACAGTACAGATCGTCTTTATACTGGACCAGATTCTCACTGATTTCCGTGCTCGGCGTACCCGGATAGGCAGATGCGACCTTGACGCCGGCCTCCCAAAGGCCGCGGGCGATTGCCGCGTTGCCGAGCATTAACTGTTTTTCACCCATGACTTTTCCTCCTAACAACTTTTCATATAGATCAGGCTCCTGCAAAACTCTGTGCGAAATGAAATTGTGTGAACAATTCAAACAATCTGCACAAGCCTTGGAACTTCTTCATGAACGAAAGATGTGGAATGAGCAAAAACCGT
>OMYS01000103.1 GCA_900315305.1 uncultured Eubacteriales bacterium | reverse complement strand
CCCTCGGAGATCTTCGATGGTATAAGAAATGTCGCATCATCCATCCTGCCGGGGATGACATCGCCCGCGTCATCATATTCCGGCGCGCAGGAGGGCACACTAATACCGCAGCACAGCTTGTATAATACCTGCGCCGCGTCGTTTTCGTGCATCATGGTCTCATCTGTCTCCCAGATATAGACATTTTCTTTGCCAATGGATAAAAGTACAGGGATATCCTCTTCCCTGATGATATGGCCTTTGCGAAATGCCGGACCTTTACAGACCCCCGGTACTCACCGACGGCCTCGGTCGTCTTAAGAACTTTCATGAATCCTCCTTTTCAAAAAACGGAAGGTCGCACAGTTTCCCGTGCGGCCCTGTGGAACTGCCCAGAAAGGCATTCCGGCGGCGCGCAGCCATGAGCACATGCTGTTAGGCTGATTTGCTCGGAGATTGTTTTTGAACTATGCAGTGAGCCGGACACCAGTGTTGTAATACAAGGTGTCGCGCACTAACAGTATAATATCATTACGATAAGATCTTCACAACGTACTGTTTATCAAAATGACCCGGACTTTATCTCCTTCCCGTATTCCTTCACTGCCGGCCGGAATGTCAATGAGGCAGTTGCAGCCGATTCCGGCTGCCATCTGTCCGTTGCGCTGCCGGCTCGAAAAGTGTACACTCATGCCGTCAAAGCAGCCTCTGAGGATCCTGCGGACCGGACTTCTCTTATTGTATGAATCCGCAGCAGGAATCTGCAGCACTCTGTCCCGGATACATCGTTTTCCCAGCATGGCGGTTATCATAGGTCCGGCAATCAATTCAAAGACACAGGCACAGGAATAGGGATTGCCGGACAGAGACAAGATGAGCGTATCTCTGGCTTTTGACAGCATGGACGGCATTCCCGGTTTGACTTCGATCCCATGAAAGAGGATCTCACCGCCGATCATATCGATCACTGCCGGGAGATAATCCTTTCTTCCGACCGAGACGCCGCCTGTCGTGACGATCAGCTGTGTCCCTGCCTCAATCTGCTCTCGAATCATCTGTGCGATTTCGGACGGGTCGTCTCCGGCAAAATATGCTTTTGCGTCAGCACATCCGAATTGCCGAAGCCTGGTCATAAGGTACAGATGACTGGACCCGTAGATCTTTCCTTCTCCCAGCGGCTGCCCGGGGAGAGTGATCTCATCGCCGGTACAGATCACAGCCGAACGGACCTGTTTCCTCACAGACAACATCGATAGTCCGGCTGCCGCGCCCGCTGCCAATGCGGAAGCATCCACTGTTTCCCCCGCATATGCCAGGATTTCCCCTTCCTGCAGGTCCTCCCCGATCGGACTGAAACAATCGCCGGGCTTTGCCGGCGCAGAAAACACTGCTGTATCCTGCCCACGAAGCTCAACGATCTCTTGTTTCACAACAGCGTCTGCTTCCTCCGGCAGTACGCCCCCGGTCATGATCTGTGCCGTCTCCCCTTTTCCAATATGGCGAATAACCGGTGAACCGGCGTCATTGCATCCCAGCATAGTCAGAATGACCGGCTTCTGACCGGAAGCTCCGCAAAGATCCTCACTTCGCACCGCAAATCCGTCCATCGCCGATCTGCGAAACGGAGGGCTGCTGATGGCTGCACGCATATCCTCTGCCAGAATCCTATCTGCGCAATCACCTATAGCGCAAAGCTCCGGTTCCGTCACACGGCAGAACCGCAGTGCAGTTTCCAGTGCCTGCTCAACAGAGAGCGCGTCTGTTTTTCTGCTCATTCTTCCTACTTCCTCCTTTTGATTCTGCAGCAATTCAAGGTTCGCAAGGCGAGCTGCCGCGCTGTGAAGCAAGATACCTCGCAATATGATCCGCCGCCTCTCCAATCTGTTCAAAAGAGTATACGGCTTCACAGCCGTCTCCGACCGGATCGTCACTGATCACCGCCAGACACGAATCGGGCGAGACCCGCATGCCCTTTCCGAGTGCTTCCCGATAGACAAGGATATGGGGCAGGTCCAATTCACTGCCTCCTTCCAGAATGACCAGGTCCACGTTCTCTATTTTGCCGATGAATCTTTCCAGTGACACAGGCCTGTATTCCATGAGCGCCGCTTTGTATCCGGAAACAATGCCTGTGACGACAGCGCCTGCCTGTGCCATTCGCCAGGTATCTTTGCCCTCCCGGTCAACTTGGAAATCATGAGCATCATGTTTGACCACCGCCGTTCGAATTCCTCTCGCTGTGAGCTCCGGCAAAAGTTTTTCAAGCCATGTCGTCTTTCCCGAACCGGACCAGCCTGTCACCGAGACTATGAGCTGTTCTGTTCCACATCTCGCGGATTCCTGCTCCATAAGCTGCTTCCACTCCTG
>OMYS01000104.1 GCA_900315305.1 uncultured Eubacteriales bacterium | reverse complement strand
AGAGATGTGCATGCCGGGCGATAACGTCGAGATGACAGTTGAGCTGATTCATCCGATCGCTATGGAGCAGGGTCTTACATTCGCTATCCGTGAGGGTGGCCGTACAGTCGGATCCGGCCGTGTCGCTACGATCATCGAGTAATATTCGTGTAGCACACAAGTTGTGTCATTACGCTATAAAAGCCGCGGGAGATTTTAATCTCCCGCGGCTTTTTCATATATGCCCGGCGCAACAGCAGCACCAGTCCGTATACGGACACGGCGCCGTGGCCTATTCGGACCGGCGGATTGTGCGGCACTTCCGCATCAGTCTGTGCACGGACACGGCGCCGTGGCGGCCGATTCAGACTTCCTTCAGCGCGAACTCGCGCGCTTTCTGCAGTTGCTCTTTATTTGCCTTGTTCTTGACATAAAATGTCTCCGGCGCGACCGCGATCCCTTTACTTGCCAGCGCATTGCGGATCAGATCAATGCTGTGGCGGGAGATCCATGAGGTCGAGAAAATCACAGCCTTGCCGACTTTTGCCGGATCAAGTGATGCAAGGTAAGTCTTCAGATGTTTGTCGAGTCCATATGCGTAGAGCGCGCCGCCGATGAACAGCACATCGGCCTTCTCTGAAAGCGGTGCGTCCGACTGGTCGACAGAGACAGCTTTCACGTGAATTGCGTCCGCGATCGCGTCTGCAACGAGTCTGGTATTTCCTGATCTTGAATAATATCTGACAGCGTTCATGTTTCGTCTGTTGCTTGCAAGGATGCAGGCCTCTCCTTTCTTGCTTTACAGCAGTTCCTTCACTGCTTCATCAACGTGCTTCATATCCTCAGTCGGCTCAAAGCGGCGAACGACATTGCCGTCTCTGTCAACGAGGAACTTCGTGAAATTCCATTTGATGTTCGGATTGTTCTTGTAATCCTTGTCGACCTTCTTGAGAAGTGCGCTCATCATCAAGGCTTTCGGGCCTTTGCCGAAGCCCTCGAAGCCCTTCTGGCTCTTCAGGTAGGTGTAGAGCGGAAGCTCATTCTCTCCGTTGACGTCAGATTTCTTCATCTGCGGAAACTGCGTGTTGTACTTCAGAGTGCAGAACTCGTGGATTTCCTCATCGGTGCCCGGTGTCTGACCGGCAAACTGGTTGCAGGGGATGTCGATGAGTTCGAGGCCCTGATCGTGGTACTTCTCGTAGATCGATTCGAGATCCTTGTACTGCGGAGTGAAGCCGCAGCCAGTCGCCGTATTGACGATCAGCATGACCCTGCCCTTGTACTGCGAGAGGGAAATCTCTTCATTTTTCGGTGTTGTTACGGAATAATCGTAAATGCTCATATTGTATTCCTCCTGACATGTTCTGAGAGACGGCGCATTTTGCCGCTTCTGGAATATTCTTTAATAATTTTGCTAAATCTTATTGTATCAAATTAAATAGAAAATGCAAGCCCATGTTCATTTTGTGACCTGGTGAGCACACAGCTTGTCCGGGATTGCTCTGACATCCGTAGCAACAATGTGCGCGCGGATATAAGCGCAGGGGGTTCCATAAATGCAATCCGTACAGTATAATGAATGTGTCAGTTACCGAACATTTTGAATAAACTGTTCGGCAAAATGTTGGAATTACAGGAGGAACGGGCATATGCATATTCCGGATAATTACCTGAGCCCGCAGACCTGTGCGGTCATGGGCGCGGCGATGGTCCCGGTCTGGGTCATCTCCGTAAAGAAAATCAAGAAGGAGGTACAACTGGTCACGCGGTCGGAGGTACGATGATCGCTGTCGCGCTCGGGCCGTACGCGGCGTGTATATCGATCAGCATCGCGCTGCTCGTGCAGGCATTTCTCTTTGGAGACGGCGGCATCCTGAGTTTCGGTGCGAACTGCTTCAACATGGCTTTTGTGCTGCCGTTCGTCGGATACGCGGTGTACCGCCTTGTGGAGAGGGCACTGTCAGGACGCGGAGAATTCCGCAGCAGAAGCTTAAGAGCAGCCTTCGCGAGGGGTGGAAAGATGGCAGGCGCATACATTGCACGGCAGGCACATTCCGAAAGGTTGACACAGGATGGAAAAATATCTGGACCTGCGGCAGGCGGCCAGGCGCATTCCGGAAGAAAACACACGATCAGCACGATCGCGGCCGGAATCGGCTCGTATGTCGGCATCAATGCGGCGGCACTCTGCGCGGCCATCGAGTTCGGTATCCAGCCGATGCTGTTCCGTGACTCTGCGGGAAATGCGATGTATTGTCCGTACCCGCTCTCTGTGTCGGTCCCCGCGATGCTGATCGGCCATCTGACCGTGTTCGGTGCGGCCGAGGTCGTCTTCACGGTGCTGGTGCTCTCGTTCCTCGAGAAGGCACAGCCGGAGCTCTTTGCGGCGGGCGCAGATGCGCGGCTCTTGCGGACGAAAGGATACACACAGAAAGTGGTGGTCAGAAAGCAGCCTTGTCCGGGAGATGGTGTGAACGTGACTGTAAAACCTGCCCGCACATCGAAGAAACTGATTGCTTTTTTCGTGTGTCTTATCGCGGCGGTTCCGCTCGGACTCCTCGCGGAGGGAACCGCGTGGGGCGAGTGGGGAGCGGATGAGATCGCTCAGACAGGAGCAGGCTACACGCCGTCCGGCATGCTGCACGGATTCTCATTTTCAGCACTGATTCCGGACTACTCGATGGCGGGTATTCCATCGTGGATCGGCTATATCTTCTCGGCGGCAATCGGTGCAGCTGTTCTCATCATTGCGTTTAAGCTTCTGAGTCTTGCGGTGCCCGCCCGGAAAAGCAGTGCCGCTGAATGATCATGCAGATTATGAAGATGATCAGCCGTCTGACCGAACCGGAGAAGCGGAGACAGGCGGAAAATCGCGTGAGTCCGGCTTTCCGCCTGTGCGTGGCAATTCTCACGATACTTCTGTGCGCGCTCTCGAAAAATGCGGTTTTCACGGGCTCGGTCATCGTGGTTCTGCTCCTTCGCGTCGCATTTCTTGCGCCCCGCGAGATCGCGAATGTGCTTGGAAAGACGGTGCTGCCGGTTCTTTTCTCGGCTCTCATTCTGCTTCCTGCCGCTCTGCTTGGTCAGCCGGGGACGCTTCTCACTGTGACGATGAAGGTATTCGAGTCGGTGCTTCTTCTCGCGCTCCTGAATCACAGTGTGAGCTGGAAGGACATGTCGGAGGCGATGGGGGAAATGCATTTCCCGCAGATCCTGATTATGACGCTCGATACGATGGTGCGGTTTCTGGTGATCCTCGGGCGTTTCATGGGGCGCGTGCTCGAGGCGGTCGGCCTGCGGAAGGTCGGAAAGGATGACTGGAAACATGCGGGGACCGGCGGAATCCTCGGCGTGACTTATCTCAAGGCGCAGCAGATGGAGGTTCAAACGGAAGAGGCGATGGCCTG
>OMYS01000105.1 GCA_900315305.1 uncultured Eubacteriales bacterium | reverse complement strand
CCGATAAGCTTGAGAATTATCTTCATTTCCGTCACGACTCCATGCAGTACTTTTACGACGCGTATCTCAATGAGGTGAAGTCCGTGAAGGGACTGGCGCGCATGATCACGCGTCTTCCGGGCGGACAGAGCTTCATGGGCTGGATCATCCAGAGGAGCTTCGAGAAGTTGCTGATGGGTGAGCACGGCACAAAGCGCTGGCTGAAGGAGAACATGGAGGCGCAGATCGATGCCTACTGGGGCAGCCGGAAGGCGTGGGAGGCGATTGACGAGTCGAAGCCGGAGAGCGAGCTCACGCTTGCGGACATGAAGGCAGCGGCGAGGTTCCGCGGCGGCGAGTGTCTCTCGGAATCGATGCAGAAGGGCGACTGGAGCACGAAGCTCCGCTTCCGCTGCGCGTTCGGCCATACATTTGAGGCGAGCCCGCGGCTTGTGCTCGAGGGCGGCCACTGGTGCTGTGAGTGTGAGCGGAAGAGCTGGAATTACGGGGCGCGGGCCAAGGTCGACCCGTTCTTCGCGCAGGTCTGGACGCCGCTCCACGAGCCGGATGAAATGAGAGAATATCCGAAGCTTGTATCGGACGAGCACTACAGCAGGATCTGAAGGCCGCAGGTTCTGTGCAAAATGACATGCGGATCGGGATGTGCTGCATGCAGGCCGAATCCCGGACGGCGGATTTAACGGCAGAGACGGAGGTAAATATGAAACGGAGCTTTTGGGACAATCCGGCGCTGGACAGCCGGATCCGGCACAGAAATGTAACAGGGAAAGAAAAATGGCTGGGCTATCTCATCGGTCCTTCGGGCGCGCTTCTTCTGAACGCGGTGCTCGCCACATATCTCAATGTCTTTTATACGGATGTTCTTCATCTGACGACGATCTGGGGCGGCATGTTTCTCGCGATCTTCCCGATCTGCAGCAAGATTCTGGATGCGTGCACGAATATCATCATGGGACAGATTATCGAGCGGACACACACGAGGCAGGGCAAGGCGAGACCGTGGCTGCTTGTCAGCGCGCCGCTCCTTACTGTGACGGGAATCCTGGCCTTTGCGGTGCCGAAAATGGATATACACGCGCAGGCGATCTGGGTTCTCATTTCCTACAACCTGTTCTGGTCCTTTGCCTATACGATCTACAACATGAGTCACAACCTCATGGTGCCTCTCTCGACGAGAATCACGCAGCAGTGCGGCGAGCTCTCCGTCTTTACGAATATCGCGACCACGATGGTCTCGGGCATTGTCGTTGCGCTGCTCTTCCCGATGCTCGTGCTGCCGGCAATCGGCGTCGATCAGAGCAAATGGATTATGGTGATGAGCTTTATTTCCGCGCTCGCCCTGCCGCTCACGCTGATGGAGTACTATTTCACGAAGGAGCGGATCACGGAGGAGCACAGGGATGAGCCGAAGGAGCGGATCTCCATGCGGAAGCAGATCGGCGCCGTCATTCACGACCGGTTCTGGGTCGTGATCATGCTGTATTTCCTGGTCTACAACTTCGGCGCAGGCATGAAGAATATTTCGCTCGTCTATTTCTGCAACTATGTGCTCGGCAGCTACAACGACGGACGCACGCAGATGCTCGTGTCGGTCATTGGCGGAATTCCGATGGGAATCGGCATCTTCGCGGTGTGGCCGCTCGCAAAGAAGTTCGGCAAGAGAAATGTGACGGCCGCCGGCTTTGTGCTCTACGGCATCGGGTCTTTCATCTGCCTTCTGAATCCGAAGAGCTACACGGTCGTCCTTGCGGGACAGTTTATCAAGAATATCGGCGGTCTGCCGTGCGCGTACGTCTTCCAGGCGCTGCTCGCGGACGTTCTCGACCACATGGAATGGAAATGTAATTTCCGCGTGGACGGTTTCTCCGCGTCGATCCAGACGATCATGAATACGGTCTGTCTGGGGCTCTCCTCAGGGCTTTTCAACCTGCTGCTCAGCAAGAGCGGCTACCGCGCGCCGGAGCTGATTGCAGGCAAAACGGTGGCCTACACGCAGAGCGCGGGCGTGCAGACCGTGATCACGGGATCATTTGTCGGACTTGAGGTCTTTACATCGGTTATCATGATTATTCTTCTCCTCTTCCTGAACGTGGAGAAGGTGATCGACAAGGAGCAGAAGGA
>OMYS01000108.1 GCA_900315305.1 uncultured Eubacteriales bacterium | reverse complement strand
AGGGATGACGGACGAGAGCTGCGCACGCGTCTTCGGCTATGTTTCCGGCAAGATCAGCAGGAAGTATCAGGAGGAGTCTGAGGAGATCGAGGCAGTCCTCGTGGACCGTGCGGAATCCATGAGGATTCTCAGGGAGGAGTATGTCGCGGCTTCCTGTGCTTATCATCTCGAACGATTTGCGGTCTCGGAGGATCCGTTCGCGGATTTCAGGAGAAAATGAGGTTCCGGCGATCCGTTCGGAGACTGTACCTCAGATAAAAATCGGATCTCGCGTGAGATTCAGCTGCCGGACCGCCTGCGCTTCGCCCGGAGAGGGCATTTCGTCCATCCCGGTCTTTCCACCTCTTTGAAAATGCCTGCGCTTCGCCTGGAGAGGAGGCATTTCCCTGCGGGATATACGCCAGGCCTGCCTTGACTTATGCGGAAACTTTAGCTTATACTTACACGCAGACGTCGGCATAGCGCGACAGCGCGGCATGAGCATGGAGCGGAAGCGGAATGCGAATGGTACCGTCAGATAAACAGAGATTTCTCCTGTCTGACTGCAGGCAGGATCTTTAAGAGGAATCTTTAAGAGGAGGAGCAGATAATGCAGATTTATGAAGAATTGAAGGCGCGCGGCCTGATCGCGCAGGTGACAGATGAAGAGCAGGTCCGGGAACTCATTAATTCCGGAAAGGCTACTTTCTATATCGGTTTCGATCCCACTGCGGACAGCCTTCATGTAGGACACTTTATGGCGCTCTGCCTCATGAAGAGGCTTCAGATGGCCGGCAACAAGCCGATCGCCCTTCTCGGCGGCGGCACAGGCATGATCGGTGATCCGTCCGGCAGAACGGATCTTCGCAAGGTGCTCACAAAGGAGACGATCCAGCACAATATCGACTGTTTTAAGGAGCAGATGAGCCGCTTTATCGATTTCTCGGACGGCAAAGCCCTCATGGTCAACAACGCTGACTGGCTGCTCGACCTCAACTATGTTGAGTTCCTGCGCGAGGTGGGTTCTCATTTTTCGGTAAATAACATGCTGCGGGCGGAATGCTACAAGCAGAGGATGGAAAAGGGACTCACATTCCTTGAGTTCAATTACATGCTGATGCAGGCATATGATTTCTACAAACTGTTCCAGGATTACGGCTGCAACTTCGAGTTCGGCGGCGATGACCAGCGGCAAGGACGCCCATGCGATGACCATCACGCTGCTCCTCAACTCAGAGGGCAAGAAAATGGGCAAGACGGCGAGCGGAGCAGTCTGGCTCGATCCGAAAAAGACGACCCCGTACGAGTTCTACCAGTACTGGAGAAACATCGGGGACGCCGATGTCCTTAAGTGCATCCGTATGCTGACATTCCTTCCGCTTGAACAGATCGATGAGATGGACAAGTGGGAAGGCGCTGAGCTCAATAAGGCGAAGGAGATCCTTGCATATGAGCTGACGAACCTTGTCCACGGTGAGGAAGAGGCGAAGAAGGCGCAGGATGCCGCGAGAGCACTGTTCGGCGGCGGTCCGGATGCAGAGATTCCGACGACGGCTCTTCATGATGACGATTTCGAGAACGATGAGATCGGTATCATCCAGGTCCTTGTCGCAGCCGGTCTTGTATCGTCCAACGGCGAGGCGAGACGCGCGATCCAGCAGAACGGCGTTGCGGTCAACGACACGAAGGTCACGGATCCCTTTATGAAGCTTTCTAAGGCGGAACTGGCCGGAGGCAGCACGATCGTTCGCAGAGGAAAGAAGAATTTCAGAAAGATCATCGTCGAATAATTATCTCCTGAAGCGAGCGAGACTTGAAACAGATCGCGGTAAATGACCGAACGCGAGATCACAAAGCTGGCGTCCGACCTCTATGATGAGGGCCTGCGCGCGGCGGACAGAGAGAAGATCGCTGAGAAGACGGATCTTTCGGAGAAGGAACTTGAAAAGGTGACAGATCTTCTGGCTTATTATCAGCAGCTGGAGGGTCTGGAGCACTGAGCGTGCTATAAGTCTGTGGGACAGTCATGGAAATATGGCTGTCCCATTTTTGACGTGCCGCAGGAGTTCTTCGTACACTATCCGGTTGCATCTTCTTCCAAAAAAGAGTAAAGTACTTTTCAGAATGCCCTGCTGATTTAGCGCTGTATCAAAGTAAAGAGAACGGATCATCCGGGGCATTGTGAAATAATGAAATAATTTAAGAGAGCGGTCTTTAAGGAGGTATATATGATTTCCGAGAAAATGAAAGGCTACGTCGCCAACAGTTCCGTCATCCGTGCGATGTTCGAGGAGGGCAAGAAGATGGCTGCCATTTACGGCGCCGACCACGTCTATGACTTCAGCCTCGGCAATCCGAACGTTCCGGCTCCGGAAGCTGTCAAAGAGGCGATCAAGGATATTCTTGACAATGAGGATCCGCTTCTGGTCCACGGCTATATGAGCAATTCCGGATATGAGGATGTCCGCGGCGCGGTCGCAGAGCATCTGAACGGCCTTTACGGAACAAAATATGCCGCGGAGAATCTGCTCATGATCGTCGGTGCAGCCGGCGGCATGAATGTCTTTTTCAAGACGCTGCTGAATCCGGGTGACGAGGTGGTCACATTTTCCCCGTTCTTCACGGAGTACAGATCTTATGTCGGAAATTATGACGGAAAGCTTGTCGAGGTCCCGACGGACCCGGTCACATTCGAGCCGGATCCGGAGAAGCTCGCAGCTGCTGTGACCGCGAAGACGAAGGCGGTCATCATCAACTCCCCGAATAACCCCACGGGCGTCGTCTACTCGAAGGAAGTCATCGCGAGGATCGCAGAGCTCCTTGAGGAGAAACAGAAGGAGTTCGGGACGACGATCTTCATTTTCAGCGATGAACCTTATCGCGAGATCGTTTACGGTGATTACGAAGTTCCGTGGCTCCCGTCTTTCTACAGGAACACGGTCGTCGGCTATTCCTACAGCAAGTCTCTCTCGCTCCCGGGCGAGCGGATCGGCTGGCTGCTCTTCCCGTCGGAGATCGACGATTTTTCCGATATGACGGCAGGCGCAAATGTCGCGAACCGTATCCTCGGCTTCGTCAACGCGCCGTCCCTGATGCAGCGCGCGGTCGCAAGATGCCTGGATGAGAAGACGGATGTCGGATATTATGCCGAGAACCGTAAGATGCTCATGGAAGGGCTCGC